>NZ_JBWKPO010000012.1:0-1063 GCF_059418285.1 Sphingomonas sp. GW821-FHT09B04 | reverse complement strand
GCCTATTTCCTGTTCTTCTCGACGCTGGCGCTGATCGTCGGGCTGATCGTCGCCAACACGATCCAGCCGGGCGCCGGGATGAACATCGATCCGGCCAGCCTCGATACCGGTGCGGTCAACGATTACGTCGCCAAGGCGCATGACAGCAGCATCACCGGTTTCCTGATGGCGATCATCCCGACCACGCTGGTCTCGGCGCTGGCGGGGGAATCGCTGCTTCAGGTATTGCTGGTGTCGATCCTGTTCGGGATCGCGCTGTCGATGGTGGGCGAGCCTGCCGCGCCGGTGCGCGACCTGCTCGAGCGCACTGGCCTTGTGGTGTTCAAGCTGGTCGGGATCCTGATGCGCGCGGCGCCGGTCGGTGCGTTCGGGGCGATGGCCTTCACCATCGGCAAGTACGGCATCGAATCGCTCGCCAACCTCGCCGGGCTGGTCGCGACCTTCTATTTGACCTCGGCGATCTTCGTGGTGGTGGTGCTGGGGATCGTCGCGAAGCTTGCCGGCTTCTCGATCTTCAAGCTGATCCGCTATCTGCGTGCCGAACTGCTGCTCGTGCTCGGCACCTCCTCGTCGGAGAGCGCGCTGCCCAGCCTGATGGACAAGATGGAGCGCGCCGGCTGCGCCAAGCCGGTCGTGGGCCTCGTCGTGCCGACGGGCTATTCGTTCAACCTCGACGGCACCAACATCTACATGACGCTGGCGGCGCTGTTCATCGCGCAGGCGTGCAATGTCGACCTGTCCCTCGGCGATCAGATCGCGCTGCTCGCTATCGCGATGATCTCATCCAAGGGTGCAGCCGGCGTCACCGGCGCGGGGTTCATCACGCTCGCCGCGACGCTGTCGATCGTGCCCGACGTGCCGGTCGCGGGCATGGCGCTGATCCTCGGCATCGACCGCTTCATGTCCGAATGCCGCAGCCTCACCAACTTCATCGGCAACGCCGTCGCCACCATCGTCGTCGCGCGCTGGGACAACGCCCTCGACCGCGACGCCCTCCACCGCGCGCTTAGCGGTCCCACGCAAGACACACCCGCACGGCCCGCAACCGAAACCGATCCGGATT
>NZ_JBWKPO010000011.1:0-1325 GCF_059418285.1 Sphingomonas sp. GW821-FHT09B04 | reverse complement strand
AACCACATGGACTTGCTGTGTTGTGGGGTTGCGCTAAGAGCGCGCGGACGTTTGTCGAAAGGGTTTTGGCGTGCGTATTGCGATGATCGGCACGGGCTATGTGGGCCTTGTTTCGGGGGCGTGTTTTTCCGATTTCGGGCACGATGTGGTGTGCGTGGATAAGGACGCGCGCAAGATCGAGCTGCTCCATCAAAATGTGATGCCGATCTTTGAGCCGGGCCTGGCCGAGCTGGTGGCGTCGAACGTACAGGCGGGGCGCCTGTCCTTCACGACCGATCTCGCTGAAGGTGTGAAGGGCGCGGACGCGGTGTTCATCGCGGTCGGCACGCCGAGCCGCCGCGGCGACGGCCATGCCGATCTGTCCTATGTCTTCGCCGCTGCCGAGGAGATTGTCGCTGCGCTGGAAGGGCCTGCGGTGATCGTCACCAAATCAACCGTGCCCGTGGGCACCGGCGACGAGGTCGAGCGGATCGTCGAGCGGATCGCGCCGGGCAAGGGCATCAAGGTCGTCTCGAACCCCGAATTCCTGCGCGAAGGCGCTGCGATCGAGGATTTCAAGCACCCCGACCGCGTCGTCGTGGGCAGCGAGGACGAAGCCGCGAGCGAAGTGATGCGCGGCATCTATCGCCCGTTGTCGCTCAACCAGTCGGCGCCGGTGATGTTCACCGGCCGCCGCACTGCCGAACTGATCAAATACGCCGCCAACGCGTTCCTTGCGGTCAAGATCACCTTCATCAACGAAATCGCGGACCTGTGCGAGCAGGTCGGCGCGGACGTGCAGGAGGTGTCGCGCGGTATCGGCATGGACAACCGCATCGGACGGAAATTCCTGAACGCGGGTCCCGGCTATGGCGGCTCGTGCTTCCCCAAGGACACCCTGGCGCTGCTCAAGACCGCCGACGACAACGAAACGCCGTTGCGGATCGTCGAGGCGACGGTGCAGGTCAACGACCAGCGCAAGCGCGCCATGGGCCGCAAGGTCATCAAGGCGATGGGCGGCGACGTGCGCGGCAAGACCGTCGCGATCCTGGGCCTGACCTTCAAGCCCAACACCGACGACATGCGCGACGCGCCATCGATCGCGATCATCCAGACGCTGCAGGATGCTGGCGCGACCGTGAAGGCGTTCGACCCCGAGGGCGTCGAACAGGCCAGGCTGGTGATCAAGAATGTCGAGTTCGCCGCCAGCCCCTATGCCGCCGCCGAAGGCGCCGACGCGCTGGTGATCGTCACCGAATGGGACGCGTTCCGCGCGCTCGACCTCAATCGGATCAAGTCGCTCCTCAACACACCGCTGCTCATCGACCTGCGCAACATCTATCCCG
>NZ_JBWKPO010000010.1:0-1499 GCF_059418285.1 Sphingomonas sp. GW821-FHT09B04 | reverse complement strand
CCCACGCGGTTGGCGACGAGGTCGTCGACGACGGAGGGGTCGGCGAGGGTGGAGGTATCGCCGAGGGATGAGACGTCGCCCTCAGCGATCTTGCGCAGGATGCGGCGCATGATCTTGCCCGAGCGGGTCTTGGGCAGGCCGGGCGCGAACTGGAGCGCGTCGGGGGTGGCGATCGGGCCGATTTCGGTGCGGACCCATTTGATGAGCTCGGCGCGCAGCGCATCGTCGGCGGTGCAGCCGGCGTTGAGCGTGACATAGGCGTAGATGCCCTGTCCCTTCACATCGTGCGGCATGCCCACGACCGCGGCCTCGGCGACCTTGGGGTGGAGTACCAGCGCGCTCTCGACCTCGGCGGTGCCCATGCGGTGACCGGACACGTTGATGACGTCGTCGACCCGCCCGGTGATCCAGTAATAGCCATCCTCGTCGCGGCGGCAGCCGTCGCCGGTGAAGTATTTGCCCGGATAGGTGGTGAAATAGGTCTGGAAGAAGCGCGCATGATCGCCCCAGACGGTGCGCATCTGCCCCGGCCAGCTGCGCGCGATGACGAGGTTGCCCTCGGTCGCGCCGTGGAGGACGTTGCCCTCGGCATCGACCAGCTGCGGATCGACCCCGGGCAATGGTCGCGTCGCCGAACCGGGCTTGAGGTCGGTCGCGCCCGGCATCGGTGCGATCATCGCCCCGCCGGTCTCGGTCTGCCACCAGGTGTCGATGATCGGGCAGCGGCTCTCGCCCACCACCTCATGATACCAGCGCCACGCCTCCGGGTTGATCGGCTCGCCGACCGTGCCGAGCAGCTTCAGCGACTTGCGGCTGGTGCTGGTGACGAAGCCGTCGCCGTCCTTCATCAGCGCGCGCAAGGCGGTCGGCGCGGTGAAGATCGTGTGGACCTGGTGCCGGTCGACCACCTGCCAGATGCGGCTGGCGTCGGGCCAGTTGGGCAGGCCTTCGTACATCAAGGTCGTCGCGCCATTGGCGAGCGGGCCATAGAGGATGTAGCTGTGCCCGGTGACCCAGCCGATATCGGCGGCGCACCACCACACATCGCCGGGCTTGTAATCGAAGCACAGCTCGTGCGTCAGGCTCGCCCACAGCAGATAGCCCGCGCTGGTGTGGAGCACGCCCTTGGGTTGGCCGGTCGAACCCGAGGTGTAGAGGATGAACAGCGGGTCTTCGGCATTCATCGTCTCGGCCGGGCAGTCGGTCGACACACCCGCCGCTGCCTCATGGTACCAGATATCGCGGCCTTCGGTCATCGTGACGTTGCCGCCGGTGGCCTTGACGACGATCACCGTCTCGAGCGCCGGCGCACGCTCGGCGGCTGCGTCGACATTGGCCTTCAGGGGGATGCGCTTGCCGCCGCGGCGGCCCTCGTCGGTGGTGACCACCACCGAGCTGTCGCAATCGGTGATGCGTCCGGCCAGCGCCTCGGGCGAGAAGCCGCCGAACACCACCGAATGGATCGCACCGATCCGCGCGCAGGCGAGGATCGCGAACGC
>NZ_JBWKPO010000009.1:2500-5688 GCF_059418285.1 Sphingomonas sp. GW821-FHT09B04 | reverse complement strand
AAACGCAAGAAAGCCGCGGACCTTGTGGGTCAGCGGCTTTTTGTTGTGCTGTGATGATGGTTGCGGGGGTTGGATTTGAACCAACGACCTTCAGGTTATGAGCCTGACGAGCTACCGGGCTGCTCCACCCCGCGCCATCTGTGGGACGCCGGGGTCAAAAGACGGGGCATCCCAGAAAAAGCAAAACGCGCCGCGCCGGAAGCGCGACGCGCGTTTTGCGTATCTGACATTGTGAATGGGTTTTTCCAATTACACCGGCTTCAATGCCTGGCGACGACCTACTCTTCCAGCGCTTGAGCGATAGTACCATCGGCGCAGTCAGGTTTCACGGCCGAGTTCGGGATGGGATCGGGTGGGTCACTGACGCTATGGTCACCAAGCAATGAAGCAGGTGTAATTGGGTTTCAAATCGACGCGTGCACCGTCTTTAGATGTAATCAAGGCTTGAGGTATCAACCTCAATGATCAGCAGAGCTGTCATTGATGGTGGGACTCATCAAGCGCGAATAGGACAATTAGTACTGGTTAGCTCCATGCGTTACCGCACTTCCACATCCAGTCTATCAAGGTGGTGGTCTACCACCGTCCTAAGAAATCTTATCTTGAGGGAGGCTTCCCGCTTAGATGCTTTCAGCGGTTATCCCGTCCATACATAGCTACCCTGCTGCGCTCCTGGCGGAACGACAGGTACACCAGAGGTATGTTCAACCCGGTCCTCTCGTACTAGGGTCAACTCCTCTCAAATTTCGACGCCCACGGCAGATAGGGACCAAACTGTCTCGCGACGTTCTGAACCCAGCTCACGTACCACTTTAATTGGCGAACAGCCAAACCCTTGGGACCTGCTCCAGCCCCAGGATGTGATGAGCCGACATCGAGGTGCCAAACGATTCCGTCGATATGAGCTCTTGGGAATCATCAGCCTGTTATCCCCGGCGTACCTTTTATCCGTTGAGCGATGGCCCTTCCACGAGGGACCACCGGATCACTATGACCGACTTTCGTCTCTGCTCGATTTGTCAATCTCGCAGTCAGGCTGGCTTATGCCATTGCACTCTAACGATCGGTTTCCAACCGATCTGAGCCAACCTTCGCACGCCTCCGTTACTCTTTAGGAGGCGACCGCCCCAGTCAAACTACCCGCCACAGAGGGTCCCTGTTCCGGATAACGGAACGAGGTTAGACATCAGAAATCAACAGGGTGGTATTTCACCGTAGGCTCCACATCAGCTGGCGCCAATGCTTCAAAGCCTCCCACCTATGCTACACAATTAATTCCTAATGCCACTCTGAAGCTGCAGTAAAGGTGCACGGGGTCTTTCCGTCTAACCGCGGGTACTCCGCATCTTCACGGAGAATTCAATTTCGCTGAGCATGTCCTGGAGACAGTGGGGAAGTCGTTACGCCATTCGTGCAGGTCGGAACTTACCCGACAAGGAATTTCGCTACCTTAGGACCGTTATAGTTACGGCCGCCGTTTACCTGGGCTTCGTTTCGGAGCTTGCACCCCTCCACTTAACCTTCAGGCACCGGGCAGGCGTCAGGCCCTATACGTCGTCTTGAAGCCGACTTAGCAGAGCCCTGTGTTTTTGCTAAACAGTCGCTACCCCCTGGCCTGTGCCCCCAACAAGAGCTTGCGCTTATGCTGGGCCTCCTTCTTCCGAAGGTACGGAGGCAATTTGCCGAGTTCCTTCAGGACACTTCTCTCAAGCGCCTTGGTATACTCTACCTGACCACCTGTGTCGGTTTCGGGTACGGTCTATACGGTGGAGCTATTTCCTGGAACCACTTCGAAGCATGTCCAATCCGATCAGGACATACAACACACGTGATCCGTCACTACCACCAGGCCCACGAATATTAACGTGGTTCCCATCGACTACCCCCTTCGGGCTCGTCTTAGGGGCCGGCTCACCCTGCTCAGATTAGCTTTAAGCAGGAACCCTTGGTCTTTCGGCGAGAGGGCATCTCACCCTCTTTATCGCTACTCATGTCTGCATTCGCACTTCCGATACCTCCACGGTCCATTACCAGACCGCTTCACAGGCTTACGGAACGCTCCGCTACCGCGTGTAGTAAACTACACACCCTAAGCTTCGGTGCACGTCTTGAGCCCCGTTACATTTTCGCCGCAGGAACCCTTGTTTAGACCAGTGAGCTGTTACGCTTTCTTTAAAGGATGGCTGCTTCTAAGCCAACCTCCTGGCTGTTTTGGGATTCCCACATGCTTTCCCACTTAGACGTGACTTGGGGACCTTAGCTGTAGGTCAGGGCTGTTTCCCTTTTGACGACGGACCTTAGCACCCGCCGTCTGTCTCCTGGATAGTACTCCTAGGTATTCGGAGTTTGGTTAGTATTGGTACAGCTCGCGCCGCCCGCAACCATCCAGTGCTCTACCCCCTAGGGTATTCGTCCAAGGCTCTACCTCAATAGATTTCGCGGAGAACCAGCTATTTCCCGGCTTGATTGGCCTTTCACCCCTAAACACAACTCATCCGATAATTTTTCAACATTAAACGGTTCGGTCCTCCAGTGAGTGTTACCCCACCTTCAACCTGGTCATGCCTAGATCGCCGGGTTTCGGGTCTAATGCATCAAACTAAGTCGCCCTATTCAGACTCGCTTTCGCTGCGCCTACACCTAACGGCTTAAGCTTGCTTGATACACTAAGTCACAGACCCATTATGCAAGAGGTACGCTGTCACCCCATAAAGAGGCTCCAACTGCTTGTAGGCGTTCGGTTTCAGGTACTGTTTCACTCCCCTCATCGGGGTGCTTTTCACCTTTCCCTCACGGTACTAGTTCGCTATCGGTCATGTACGAGTATTTAGGCTTGGAGGGTGGTCCCCCCATGTTCAGACAGGGTTTCACGTGCCCCGCCCTACTCGAGTCCTTCTTCATCACTTTCGCATACGGGACTGTCACCCGCTATGGTCAGCCTTTCCAGACTGTTCTGCTAGTTGAAAAGAAGGCACTGGCCTGGTCCGCGTTCGCTCGCCACTACTAACGGAATCTCGGTTGATGTCTTTTCCTCCGGGTACTGAGATGTTTCAGTTCTCCGGGTTCGCTTCACGAAGCCTATTTTATTCAGCTAAGTGATACCTGTTTCTCGATTACTCTAACAATGAACAAGTCATCGTAAGAATAATCGGGATAGGTGGGTTTCCCCATTCGGAAATCGTCGGGTC
>NZ_JBWKPO010000008.1:0-37162 GCF_059418285.1 Sphingomonas sp. GW821-FHT09B04 | reverse complement strand
CGACGCCCTCCACCGCGCGCTTAGCGGTCCCACGCAAGACACACCCGCACGGCCCGCAACCGAAACCGATCCGGATTAGTCGGGCGCGCCTGCCGCCTTCAGATCCTCGTAGCGCTTGACCGATTTCAGCATGTGTTGGCGGGCCGCGCGCCGCGCCGCGTTCGAATCGCCCGCTTCGATCGCGGCATAGATTGCCTCGTGATCGCGGTTGATCGTGCGGGCGTGGCGCTGGTGCTTCTTCGGTTCGCTGCCCTGCAGGTAGAGTTTGCGCGACGGAACCAGCCGCACGCCGAGAAACTGGGTGAAACGCAGGAAATAGTCATTGCTCGTCGCGCGCGCGATCGCGGCGTGGAAGGCGGCATCGGCCGCGACCGAACCGTCGACATCAATGCTCGAATCCATCGCCGCCAACGCCCTGCGCATCTCGGCCAGGTCGTCGTCGGTACGCCGCTCGGCGGCAAGGCCCGCCATCTCCATCTCGAATCCCATGCGCATCTCGAGCAGGCGCAGCACGTCGTCGATCTCGCTGACCTCGTCCGGGGTCACCTGAAAGGCGCGATACTGCGCGCCTTCGGCGACATAGGCGCCCGATCCGCGCCGCGAGATCAGCAAGCCGCGCGCCGCGAGCCGCGAATAGGCCTCACGCACAACCGTGCGGCTTACCCCGAAGCTCTCGGTGATCGCCTTCTCGGTGGGGAAGCGCGAACCGGGGGGCATTTCGCCCCGTTCGATCTGTTGTTCGAATCGCTGGACCAGATCGTCGGCCAGCGACGCCGCTTTGGTCGCCATGACGCGAGCGTTACCATCGCCCGCGCGAGCTTGGCTAGGGCCGGAAATCGGGTTGTTGTTCATTGACATAGGCTTGCCATGCTTCGCGCGTCGCGAAATCCTGCCCGCGATCCCATGCCGCACCGGCATGATAGACGAACGGCTTGCCCGGCGTGACGCGCAGCAGGATCAGATAATTGTCGGCATCCTCGGCAAAGCCAGCAAAGGCTGCCGGATCGACCATCACTGCCGCTGCCATCGTGCCCTTGGTGGCGTCGGTGGGGCCCCACCAGCTCATCCGCGCATGGCGCTCGTCCTTTACGATCTTGCCGAGTTGAGCCCCCGCGATCGGGCGCTTGGAGATGCCGATGCCGACGATCAGTTCACCTGCACGGTTCGATCGCAGCGTCGAAGTCATGCGGGTGAAGTTTGTGCCCGCTGGCAGGGTGAAGCGTCGCGTCTCCGACACGCTTCGCAGGACATCGACCGGCCATGCTTCATAGTCGACGGTGAAGTCGGCCACTTGTGGCCCGGCGCTGGCGATGCGTGGCCGCACATAGTTGCGTGACGTCCATAATTTGTTGTCGTGCCAGATGCCGAGGCCGCCGATCCCGCGCCCGGTGCCGACATTATAGAAGTCCAGTCCCTCGCCATGGTCGGCATGCTGGTCGCCGGTACGCAGCTGCCGGTCCATATAGGGCCAGCGCACCCGCTTGCCCCACGCGTCGATGCCTGAGGAGGAGGGCGGCTCGGCCTTCTCCAGCGCGCGCGCGTAGATGCGGAAGGCGATCCGGTCGTTCTCCCACAACAGGTCGCCATAGCGATAGTCGGCGATACTCACCGCCGCGCGCGCCTGCTTCTCCGCGTCCGTTGCAGGCCGCAATGGCTTGTGATCCTGCGCCAGCGCGCTGCCGGCAACGAGCATGAGAAGGAGGGCGGCCCGCCGCATCACCAGCTCCACATCGTCCCGTCCTCCAGCCGGTTCACGGGCAGATAGGCACGATCATAGGGGAATGTTTCCGCCAGCGCCTCGTCGATCTCGACGCCAAGCCCCGGCGCGTCGCCCGGGTGCAGCATCCCGTCCGCAAAGCTGTACCCGTGCGGGAAGACCGCATCGGTCTCCGCGGTGTGGCGCATATATTCCTGGATGCCGAAATTGGGGATGGCGAGCCCCAGGTGCAGCGCCGCCGCCATCGTCACCGGCGACAGGTCGGTCGCGCCATGGCAGCCGGTGCGCACCTGATGCAGATCGGCCAGCGCCGCGATCTGGCGCATATGGGTGATCCCGCCTGCGTGGAGCACGGTCGCGCGGATATAGTCGATCAGCCGGTTCTCGATCAGGCCCTTGCAGTCCCAGATCGAGCTGAAGATCTCACCCACCGCCAGCGGCGTCGTGGTGTGCTGGCGGATCAGCCGGAACGATTCCTGATCCTCCGCCGGGGTCGCGTCCTCGATCCAGAAGGGGCGATAGGGCTCCAGATCCTTGCCCAGCCGCGCGGCCTCGATCGGGGTCAGCCGGTGATGCACATCATGCAGCAGGTGGACGTCCCAGCCCAGCGCTTCGCGCGCCGCGGCGAACAGCTCGGGCACGACGCGCAGATACTTTGAGGTCGACCAGAGATTCTCGCTCGGCAGCGCGGCGTCCGCGGGTTCGTAGAAATATTTGTCCTTCGACACGCCATAGGTCGACGCCATGCCCGGCACACCGCATTGCAGCCGGATCGCCTTGTAGCCCTGTAGCTGATAGTCGAGCGCGGCCCTGATCGTGTCCTCGATCGTGGTGCCGTTGGCATGGCCATAGACCATGCAGCCCTCGCGGCTCGCTCCGCCCAGCAACTGATAGACCGGCAGCCCCGCCAGCTTCCCCTTGATGTCCCACAGCGCCATGTCGACCGCAGCGATCGCGGCCATCGTCACCGGCCCGCGGCGCCAATACGCGCCCTTGTAGAGATACTGCCAGATATCCTCGATCCGGTGCGCGTCGCGCCCGATCAGGCAGGGGACGACATGCTCGGACAGATAGGCCGCCACTGCCAGCTCGCGCCCGTTGAGCGTCGCGTCGCCGATCCCGGTGGTGCCGTCGTCGCACTCGACCTTCAGCGTCACGAAATTGCGCCCCGGACAGGTCACGATCACGCGGGCAGACACGATCTTCGGCATTCCATCCCCTTCTTTCGCCAGAGCCGCTGTCGGCGCGGTAAGTTGTGTGACAACATTATTGACTCGTACGACAAAAGAAAAGAGGAATGTTACCGGTGTCACGCGCAAGGGCGCGGGCTCGAATCGAGGGAGAGGGAAGTGGCCGGAGCGAGCGGGATTCGAGGGACGGGTAGCGAGCCGGGCGTTAGGATGTCGGCATGAGTTTGCTCCTGCTCGCGCTCGCCACGCCCGCCGCAATCGTTGATGCGCAGCCAGCCTTGCCGCAGCCCGCCGCGATCCTCGCGCAGACGCGCCGCGTCGCCGACTGGCAACTCGCCAATCGCAACAACTGGGCGGCGATCCCGGCTGCCCGGCCCAGCGCGCGCGATCCGCGCGGTTGGGAGCAGGCTGCGTTCTGGATCACGCTCAGCGACCTCGCCGCGCGCGACCCGCGCTATGCTAAGCCGCTGCTCGATCTCGGGCGCGAGCTGAACTGGCGGCTGGGCGACCGGCCCTTCCACGCCGACGACCAGCTGATCGCTCAGGCGTGGATCTGGGCCGCGCGCAACGGGGCGGGACCGGCCGCGCTGGCGCCGACGCGCGCCTATTTCGAGCATGTCTTCTCGAACCGCCCCACCGGCAGCCTTGAGTTCATTCCCACCGCACCGGGCAAGGGCTCGTCGAAATGCACCGATCGCTGGTGCTGGTGCGACGCGCTGTTCATGGCGCCGCCGACCCTGCTTCAGCTGGCGCGCGTCACCGGCGATCAGCGCTATGCCGATTTCGCGCATACCGAGTTCAAGGCGACGACAGACTATCTCTACGACGCGAACGAGAAGCTCTATTTCCGCGACAGCCGCTTCTTCGACATGCGTGACGCCAAGGGGCGCAAGCTATTCTGGAGCCGGGGCAATGGCTGGGTGATGGGCGGGCTCGTCCGCATGCTTCAGGCGATGGATGCCAGGGACCCCAAGCGGCCCTATTATGAGAAACTGTTCCGCGACATGGCGGCGCGCTTGCTGCCGCTGCAGAAGGGCGACGGCTATTGGCCGGCCTCGCTGCTCGACAATGATCCCGGCACACCGCCCGAAAGCAGCGGTACCGCCTTCTTCACCTATGCCTTTGCCTGGGGTATCGACGCCGGGCTGCTCGATCGCGGCGCCTATCAGCCCGCGGCGATCAGGGGGTGGGATGCGCTCAATCGCGCCGTGCAGCCCGACGGGATGCTCGGCTGGGTGCAGCAGGTCGGCGACCGTCCCGACAGCGTCTCTGCAACGGAGACGCAATTCTACGGATCGGGCGCATTCATCCTTGCCGGCACCGCGATGTACGATCTGGCGCGCAAGGCGAAGCGCTGATGCGGAAGCTGGTTTGCGTACCCGTGTTTGCCGCGCTGCTCATGGCCAATGCGTCGCCTGCCGATCGCTGGGCGGGCAAGCCGCACGGGCCGGTCTATGCAGTCGACGTCGCACCGATGGACCGCACCGTCCGCACCCGGCTGATGCCGCAGGTCGAAGCCCTGATCGAACAACTGCTGCGCGAAAGGCGTGGCATGAAGCTTAGCGGCGTCGCGGTGTTCGAGAGCGGTGACAAGTTCCTGCCCGGCAAGATCGCCGCGGCGATGGCCTATCGCATCACCACGCTTGAGAAGGGCGATCCGCGGCTCGACCAGCGCTTGCGGGATTTCGCCGATATCGCCGAACTGACGCTCGACGATACCAACGACAGCTGGGGCATTTATTACTATGTCTCGGCGCTGCACGACCTCAACGAGCGCGGCCTGCTGACCCGCGCGCTTCGTCCCGAGACGCTGGCGAAGCTCAAACAGCGGCTCGACTGGCGCCGCTTCGTGCGGCCCGACCTGACGCTGATCGATCTGCCCAACAATTATTACGGCGTCGCCTTCTCGATCGCGCGGCTGCGTTATCTGATGAACTGGGAGGACTCCAGCGGCGGCGATCAGCTGCTTGCCCGCACGCTCGATCATTACCGCAAATATTCAGGCGAGTTCGGCTTTGCCGACGAGACCGAGGGCAAGGGCCGGTTCGATCGTTATTCGGTGCTGCTGATCGGTGAGATCGCGCACCGGCTGATCGAGACCGGCATGACGCCGAGCGACGAGGTCAAGGGCTGGCTGCGCAAGTCGGTCGACCTGCTGCTCCCGCGTTTCAACCTGACGGGCGAGGGGTTCGAATATGGCCGCAGCATCGGCGCCTATGGCGAGAGTGCCTTTATCGAGGTGCTGACTGCCGCCGCCCTGCTCAAGGTGCTGACCCCGGAAGAGGAGCGCATGGCCTATGCCTTCTCCAGCCGGATCAGCGCGCGTTACATGGACTTCTGGGTGAACCCTGCGACCGGCTCGGTCGACCTGTGGGGGCAGGGGCGGCGCACCGACGCCTATCGCGGCATTCACCGCATCTTCGGCGAGAATCTCAGTCTCGCGCGCCAGCATATCTACACCAACGCGATCTGGAACCGGCTTGGCTATGCCGGTCGCGCGCCCGATTCCGGCTATGCGAAGTGGCTGGAGACGCTGCCGCGCTCTACCGTCACCTGGTTCGCACGGGGCGAGTATGACCGCGCGCTGGTGAGCGTGCGCGATCGCGGCCGGCTGATCGGCCTGCCGGTCATCAACGGGGCGGAGGGGCAGCATCTGCATAACCCCTATTTCCCGGTGCCCTTCTCTCCCGGGATGCTCGCCGGATCGGCGGACGCGACCTACCCGCACCTCGTCCCGCGCATCACGCTGACGGACGGATCGGTGCTGATGCCGCTCGCCTTCTTCAAGGATGTGCGCGTTACCCGCCGCGGTGCGGTGACCGAAGTTAGCTGGCGACAGGACGCGCTCGACCGAATGGGCAAGGACGATGCGCGGTCTGATCGCCGCGCGAGCATCGAGACGCGCTACACGCTCGCCCCCGGCCGGATCACCCGAAGCGACCGGCTTCGCCTCGCGCCCGGTGCGCGTGCAGTGAAGGTCGAGCTTGAATTTGCGAGCTTCTCCCGCACGCCGTCGGTGCAGGCGGGGCGGGTCAGGTTCGCCAGCGGCGAGGTGCGCGGGTTCGCCGCCAATGGCTATGGCAGCTGCTCGGCAGGGTTACCGCAATCCCCCGAATATCGCGCGCCCACCGGCGCCTTTGCCACGGTGGTTCGCTGTGCGCGGACGGCGATGCCCACGCCCGGCGGCGTCATCGCGCTCGGCTGGGAGTTGTCCTACAACTAGGCGTGGCCGCGATTGACAGGGTTGATATAGTTGTCATACACATCTGTGAAATCGCCATTGGCCAGCTTCGGAGGATTCGGATGAAATCATGCTTCGGAGCACGGCTGTGATCGACCTGGGCTGGACCATCCCTCTCTCGGTTCTGGCCGCCACCGCCGCTGTGGGTGTTCCATCTGCAGCGGCGGCTTTTCCTTCCGCGCCGGTCTGTCAGGGGAGCGAGGGCTATGCCGTGGCGTTCGGCGGCCGCCGCACCTTCACGCTGCGTCCCGGTGAGCTGGAGGCGATCAAGGCGTCGCTGGCCAGCGATCCCGTCATTGCCAAAGCCTATCGGGCGCTGCTTGCCCGCGCCGATCAGGCGCTCGCGCGCAAGCCCGGCTCCGTCGTCGACAAGAGCACCATGCCGCTCTCCGGCGATCGCCGCGACTATATGAGCCTCGCGCCCTATTGGTGGCCCGATCCCGCCAACCCGGGCGGTCCCTATATCCGCCGCGACGGGCAGGTGAACCCCGAGCGTGAGACCGGCCGGTTCGATCGCGTCGCGCTGGGCCGGATGGCGGACGACACCGACACGCTCGGCCTCGCCTATTATTACAGCGGCGACCGCAACTACGCCGACAAGGCCGCGGCGCTCATCCGGACGTGGTTCCTCGATCCGGCCACGGCAATGAACCCCAATATGACCTATGCGCAGGCGGTGCCGGGGCGGGAGACGGGCCGCGCCGAGGGCGTGCTCGACACCAGCGGGCTGATCGCGATGATCGATGCGGTCGGGCTGATCGGACCGTCCGGCGCGCTGTCGGCGGACGAGGTCAAGGCGCTGGAGGGCTGGTTCGCGCGCTATGTCGACTGGATGCGCACCAGTCCGAACGGCAAGGCGGAGGCCGCGGCGCGCAACAATCACGGCATCTGGTACGATGCTCAGATCGCCCGCTTCGCGCTGTTCGCGCGCCGCGACGATATCGCCCGGCAAACCGTCGGCGCCTTTGCCAAAGCGCGGATCGAGCCGCAGGTCGATCCTTCGGGCGCGCTCCCGCACGAGCTGACCCGCACCCGCAGCTTCCACTATTCGATCTACACGCTCGATGCCGCCTATCATGTCGCCGACAGCGCGGCGTGCCTCGGCACCGATCTCTATGGCGCTGAGGTAGCGGGCCGGTCGTTGCGCAAGGCAACCGCTTATGTCGCGGCCTATCGCGGGCGGCAGGCCGAATGGCCGTACAAGGAGATGAAGTGGCCCGCGCAGGGCCTCGACGGCCTGCTCACCCGCGCCGATGCGGCATGGGGGCCGGGCGCCTATCCGCGTGCGGCGGGCGGGGACATGGTGCTGCGCTACCGCCGCGCGCAATGATTCTTCGCCGAACCCTGCTCGCCGCACCGCTGCTTGCGCTGCCCGCGATGGCGCGCATGCCCGGCTTCGACCTGCGTGCGATCGAACGGCGGCGGGTGATCCCGCAGGCGCAGGCGATGCTTGCCGCGCCACCCCGCACCATCGCCGCGATCCCCGCTCCGCGCAGCCCGGCGGGGCGGCACGATTATTATTCGGAGGGCGATTACTGGTGGCCCGATCCGGCGAATCCCGGCGGACCCTATGTCCGCCGCGACGGGCGTTCCAACCCCGACAAGTTCGACGGGCATCGCGACGCACTGATCCGCTTCGGCCGGATCGTGCCGATGCTCGCCGCCGCCTGGGATCTGACTGGCGAGGCGCGCTATGCCAACGCCGCGATCCGGCATCTGCGCGCCTGGTTCGTCGATCCGGCGACGCGCATGAACCCCGATCTCCAGCACGCGCAGGCGATCATCGGCGTCAATACCGGCCGCGCGATCGGGGTGATCGACACGCTCCAGATCGTCGAGGTTGCGCGCGCCGCCAGCCTGTTCGCACGCCGCAAAGCCCCCGGCTATGCTGCGATTCGTAAGGGCGTGGAGGACTGGTTCGCGCGCTATCTCGACTGGCTCACCGCCTCCCCCTTCGGGATCGAGGAGCGCGATCAGGCCAACAATCACGGGACCTGCTGGCTGCTTCAGGCCGCCGCCTTCGCCGCGCTCGTCGGCCGCGCCGATGTACTGATCGCCGCGCGTGAGCGGCTCAGGACCGTCATCATCCCCGCCCAGATCGCGCCCGATGGCCGTCAGCCGCTCGAGCTCGCGCGGACCAAGCCCTATGCCTATTGCCTGTTCAACCTCGACGTCCTCGCCGCCTCGGCCTGGCTGTTGTCGGAGGGGAAAGGCGATCTGATCGGCTGGCGCACCCCGGACGGCCGCTCGATCGGGCAGGCGATCGCTTTCATGGCGCCCTATATCGCCGACAAGTCCAAATGGCCGTTCGCGAAGGACATCGAATATTTTGACGGTTTCCCCGTGCGTCACCCGGCGCTGCTGTTCGGCGCCCGCACACTCGACCGTCCGGACTGGCTGCATATCTGGAGCGGCCTCAACTCCGACCCCGCGATCGGTGAGGTGATCCGCAACTTCCCCGTCCGCCAGCCTCTGCTGTGGATCGATCAGACGCGCAGGTAGCGGAAGTACCACACCTCATGCCCCTGCCGCCGCGCCTTGCGCTCGTAGCGGGTCTCGGGCCAGTCGTCGGGACGGGTGAGGAAGTCCTTCGCTTCCTTCGCCTGCCACTCGAAGTCGCCGCGCTGGTTCATCACCATCATCGCCCAGCGGCAATAGGTCGGATCGTCGGTCCCCAGCCGGAACTCGCAGCCGGGCTTGAGCTTCGCCGCGATCAGGTCGAGCGGTCCGTGATTGACCATCCGCCGCTTGGCGTGGCGCGCCTTTCGCCAGGGATCGGGGTGGAGCAGATAGACGCGCTCCAGGCTCGCGTCGGGCAACCGCTCGATCACCTCGAGCGCGTCGCCCATGTGCAGCCGCACATTGGCCAGCTCGCCATCGCGGATATGCCCGAGCGCGCCGACCACACCGTTGAGGAACGGCTCGCAGCCGATGAAGCCGTGATCGGGCCGCATCGTCGCCTGCCCGGCCAGATGTTCGCCCGCGCCGAAGCCGATCTCCAGTTCCAGCGGGCGTGCGTCGCCGAACAGCGACGTCGCGTCGATCGGTCCGGCCTCGGGCACCGAGACCTCGGGGAGCATCTCCTCGACCAGCGAAGCTTGCCCGATGCGCAGCTTGTGGCCCTTCGCCCGGCCATAGAGGCGGCGGATCTTCGCAGGATCGTTCATGGCGTGCGGCCCTAGCGGCGCGCGCGCCGAAAGGGAACCGCGGTTACTTGAAGGTCGCCGAATCCAGCGTGAGCGTGCTCTTTCCCCAGGTCGCGACCCGCGAAGTGACCTGCCCTTCGAGGATCTTGCTCAGCTCGACGGGTTCGGGCAGCCGGTCGCGGCCGAGATAGTTGATCGTCTCGCCCGGTAATACGATGCTCACCGCCCAGCCTCCCTTGCCGGCCCCGAGCAGGCCGCTAAGGCTCGGCCGCGTCCACACCGCTCGTCCGGAATCGGTGAACGCGAGCAGATAGCTGTTCTCGCTCTCCACCGGGCGATAGACCAAAGCCGGGGCCTTGACGGCGCGATCGCGGCACCAGGCAACCGGCATTGAGTCCCTGGTCTCTTCCTTGTCCTTCTTGTCGCGCACGCTCGCTGCCATCAACGCATCGATCAGGGCGGACGCGCCATCGGCCTTCACCGGCTTCGACGCGCCGTTGAGTTTGAGGGGTGTGGTGCAATCTGCGATCGCGGCGGCGGCGGGGGCTGGCTCGATCTTGCCGGGCCAGCCGATCGCCGCGACCACCTCGTCCAGCCTCCGGGTCAGCGATGCGACCTCGAGGGTTGCCGAGGAATAGCGGATCTTCACCAGCCATTCGCCGACCGGGACGATCGCCAGCGCCGTGCTGCGATAGGGCGCATCTGACAGCGTCCATGCCGCCTTGAGACCCGAGGCGGTGGCCTGGCCGGGCGGGGTGAAGGTCAGCGGCATCTCGAACCGCGTCTTGCGTCCGAACGCCGCCCGCTGCTCGATCGAATTGCTCGACACGTCGAACCACAGCGATGGGACGCCCGACGTCACCCGGTAGATATAGACCGACACCTCTTCGTTCGTGTCCGCGGGGAAATAGCGGAAAGCAACGTCAAGCTGCGGTTTCACATATTCCTGGCCTTCGTTGCGGGGGAAACCCAGCAAGGTCGCAGGCAAGGTAATCCCGCTATTGTCATGCTTGAACGGCTTGCCCGCCTCGGCCTCAAGCGGTGCGGGTTTCGTCTGGGCGAGCGCGGGTATGGCGCCGGCAATCAGGATTGCGGCGATCACGCGAAAAGCCATGTCAGTCTCCCCCATTTCCGCACGAAAATGCTTGTGCCCGCGCGGTAGCGCAAGCGGCTTGGCGGCCTAGCTTAGCCGCTCGAACGCGATTTGCCGTGCGCGCGGATCGGCGCGGGTCAGCCGCACCTCAAGCGCGTCGCCGGGCGTCAGGCCCGACGCATCGATCCGCGCCGTCACCGGCAGGTCGCGTAGCTGGATCGACGCGCCGCGCTCGCCGATATCGGTGACGATCGCGCCGAAGCGATCGCCCTCCTGTCCCGCCAGCATCACCGCCTCGGCCATGTCGATCACCGCCCGGTCGATCTGGTTGGCGCGGGCATCGGCGCGCGCCATCACCTTGGGCAGCTTCGCAAAGGCGGCGGTGACATGGTCCGGCACCACCCGGCCATTCGCCACCGCCAGCGCCGCCTGCACGACATAGCGGTCGGCCAGCCGGCGAAGCGGTGCGGTGGCGTGGGCATAGGGCGCGGCAACCGCCGAATGCCAGGGCGTTTCGCCGGGGCGGAAGGGCTGATAGCCCGCGCCATTGCCCGCGCGCCGGATCGCCAGCATCAGCGCGGCGGCGCGGGGATCGCAAGGATCCAGCGTGCGCTCGAACTGAGTCAGCGTCGCGCGCTCGGGCCACTCTATGCCGAATGCGCGCGCGGTGTGTCGCAGCCGCCGCACCGCATGCTCGTTCGGCTCGGCCATGACCCGAAACAGTCCCGTCTGATGCGCGATCAGCGCGTCCGCCACCGCCATGTTGCACGCAAGCGAGAGCGCTGCATTGCGATCCTCGGACGGATGACGGTCGCGGAAGGAGAGGGTGAGCTTGCCGTCCGGTCCCTCGCTGACCTCCTGCTCGGGCGGGTCGACGCGTGCCGCGCCGCGCTCGGCCTCGGCCGCGATGATCCGCGCCGACAATTCGGCAAAGCCCGCCGGGAGCTCGTCGTCCCGCACCGTCGCATAGGCAAGCTTGGCGCGGCTGTGAATCACCGCGCGCGTCGCCGCGTCGAGCCTGACCGCGCCGTCCGGCGCCACCCGCACGCTGAATACCACCGCGGGCCGGGGGCCGTCGGGCAGCAGGCTCGCCGCGCCCTCGGCCAGCACCGGCGGATAGAGGCCCGCCTTGCCTTCGGGCAGGTACAGCGTTTCGCCGCGCGCCCACGCCTCGGTGTCGATCGGCCCGCCTTCGTCGACGAACCAGGCGACGTCGGCGATGGCATAATGGAGGATCAGGTCGCCTCCCGACGCTTCGATGCTGAACGCCTGATCCAGATCGGTGGCGCTTGCCGGGTCCAGCGTCACAAAGGCGCGATCGGTCCAGTCGGCGTGATCGGACGGCGCCCGGGTTGCCGCCGCCCCCGCCGCCGCCAGCACCTCCGGGGGGAACGCCTCGGGCACCTGAAACTCCGCGCGGATGGCAGACAGCTCGGTGGCGAGCGCATGGGCGGGGTCGCGGATCGTCTTCATCGCATCAGGCTAGCGGCGGCATCCGGCGTTGCACAGCGCGAACGCGGCGATATCGTGCGGTTCGGACATCATCGGGGGGTATTGGATGCGGTACGGGCTGGCAGCGATGGCAATGGCATTGGCGGCGCCCGCCGCCGCGCAACCGGGCGAAGCCACGCTTCCTCCGCTGGCTGCCAAGATCGATGAGAAGAGCATCGACGTGCTGCAGGCGATGCTCGACCGTGGCGAGCTGACCAGCGTACAACTGACCCAAGCCTATCTCGACCGCATCGATGCGCTCGACCGCAAGGGTCCCAAGCTGCGCAGCGTGATCGCGATCAATCCGCAGGCGCTGGAGCAGGCGCGTAAGGCCGACCGCGACCGGCGCCTGCGCATTGCGCGCGGTCCACTCTTTGGCATCCCCGTTCTGGTGAAGGACAATATCGACACCGCGGAGAATGCGACCACCGCGGGCAGCCTCGCGCTCAAGGACAATTTCACGAAGCGTGACGCGCCGCTCGTCGCCCGACTGCGCGCGGCGGGGGCGATCATCCTCGGCAAGACCAACCTGTCCGAATGGGCCAATATCCGTGACGGCGATTCGATGAGCGGGTGGAGCGCGGTCGGCGGCCTCGTCCGCAACCCCTATGCGCTCGACCGCAGCGCCTGCGGATCGTCGAGCGGCACTGGGGCCGCGATCGCCGCCAGCCTCGCCGCTGCGGGGGTGGGGACCGAGACCGACGGATCGATCGTCTGTCCGGCGTCGATGACCGGGCTGGTTGGCCTGAAGCCCACGGTCGGGGCGGTCAGCCGCACGCATGTCGTGCCGATCAGCTCCAGTCAGGATACCGCCGGCCCGATGGCGCGCAGCGTTCGCGATGCGGCGGCGCTGTTCGCGGGCATGATCGGAAGCGACGCAGCCGACGCTGTGACCGCGCAGGCCGATGCGCAGCGTGCGGCGCTGACCCCCGACTGGAGCAAGGCAAGCCTGAAGGGTGTGCGGATCGGTGTGGTTCGGCCCGAGATGCGTGCCGGGCTCACTGCACTCTACGACGCGCAACTCGCCGTGCTGCGCGCTGCAGGCGCCGAACTGGTCGATGTGAAACTGGCCGCGCCGTCCGAACTGCGCGGCCTTGAGTTCAAGCTGCTCCAGATGGAGTTGAAGAGCGATCTGGCCGCCTATCTCGCTTCCACCCCGCCTGTGGTGAAAGTGCGCACGCTCGCCGACGCCATCGCCTTCAACAAGGGGTCGCCCGCCGAACTCGCCTATTTCGGCCAGAGCATCTTCGAGATGGCGGACAAGACCGGCGGTACCGCCGATCCCGCTTATGCGAAGACCCGCGACGATGCCCGGCGGCTTGCTGCCGAGGTGCTCGACACGCTCCTGACGCAGAACAAGCTTGCCGCATTCGTCGCACCGACCACCGGCACGGCGTGGTTGTCCGACCCGGTGCATGGCGATCAGTGGAGCGGCCCCAGTGCCAGCCAGCTGCCGGCGGTTGCAGGCTATCCGCACCTCACCGTCCCGATGGGGCTGACGGGCGGCCTGCCCATGGGCCTGTCCTTCATCGGCGCGAGGTGGAGTGACGGTCGCCTGCTCGAACTCGGCCATGCCTATGAACAGGCGTCGCGCGCGCGGGTGAAGCCCGGCTATCGCGCGACGGTCGATGCCGGGCCGGGGATTGAGGGGACGCGCTGATCGCGGCGTACCGAGTCAGTCCGCTTTGATCAGCCGGACGGTCGGGCCGCTTGCTGCCGGCGTCACCGCCCACATCCGCTCCTTGATCCCGACATAGATCGGCTTGCGCGCTGCCATCGCTGAAAAGAAGTGAATCTCGGTCGGCACTGGATCGAGCAGGTGGGTGATGAGGAGGGCCGCAGTCGACTTGCCGTCCGGTGACTTGGCGTCGATCGGAAGCGCGATGCAGCTCTTGGTGAAACGACGCATCGGCCCCGCTTTACCCGCCGCATCCACCTCGAACAGGTAATGCGCGCCGAGCGGTATGACCTTCATCTCGGTCTGCGGGGTCAGGAAATAGACCGGTATCGGGCCATCGGGTGTTGCGGGCGGCAGCACCACGGTGTTGAATGGCTTGTCGACGCATAGTTGCGCTTTCGCCGCGACCAGCGCATCGCGGGCGCTCCCCAGCGCCGCGATCATGCGGCGGCGTTGCGGGGTCATCATCCCAGCGTCGGCGCCGCCCAGCTTGCGACTTTCCGCCAGCTTGCCGTTCTTGAAGCGCGCCCAATAGAGCGGCTTGGGATCCTCGTCTCGGCTATAGAAAATCAGCTCGGCGGCATTGGCCGGCCCATCGACGATCCAGCCGCCCGCCGTTTCGGTGACCTCGCGCGCCTTGGCCATCATGTCGTCGGTGCCGTGCCATGCTGCCTGGTCGTACCAGTAGATCAGCTCGCCCCGCATGCGGGCGCGGTCGAGCGCGGCCTGGTCGGCGGGTGCGATTTGCGCCAGCGCCGGTGCGGCGGCGAACAGGGCGATCGTGGCGGTCAGGTATCTCGGCATGATGTTCTCCCCACCCATCAGGCTAGCGCTGGGCGGGGCGGAAGCAACAGCCTTGAAATGTAGGATTTCGCCTGCTTCGCTCCGGACCGTTCTTTGACAGGTGCAGACGGTCGCGGCTCTTCGCGCGTAGGGGGTGTGACTTTTGGGACTTTCGGCGCAGCTGTGCCGGGACTCGCCGCCGGACTTGCGCGCGTGTTGCGGTGTGACTTTTGGGACTTTCCGTGTCCCCGTAACGAAAAAGGCGGCGATCCGGGGGACCGCCGCCTTCCGTGTCCGTTGCCGGAGGATCAGGCCAGCGCGGCCTTCAGATCCTCGACCAGGTCGGTCTTCTCCCACGGGAAGAAGTCGCCCTCGGCCTTGCGGCCGAAATGGCCGTACGCCGCGGTCTTCTGATAGATCGGCTTGTTGAGGCCGAGGTGCGTACGGATGCCGCGCGGGGTCAGGCCGCCCAGCTTGGCGATGCCCTGAATCGCTTCCTCGATCTTGTCGTCGCCGACGGTGCCGGTGCCGTGGGTGTCGACATAGAGCGACAGCGGCTTGGAAACGCCGATGGCATAGGCCAGCTGGATCGTGCAGCGCTGGGCGAGGCCGGCGGCGACGATGTTCTTGGCGAGGTAGCGGGTGATGTATGCCGCCGAACGGTCGACCTTGGTCGGGTCCTTGCCGCTGAACGCGCCGCCGCCATGGGGCGAAGCGCCGCCATAGGTGTCGACGATGATCTTGCGGCCGGTCAGGCCGGCGTCGCCGTCAGGGCCGCCGATCTCGAAGCTGCCCGTCGGGTTGATGTGATAGACGGTCTCGTCGCTCAGCAGCGCGGCGGGGATCACGTCGGCGACCACTGCCTTCACATAGGCGTGGAGCTCGGCTTCCTTGGCGCCTTCGTCATAGCCCGGCGCGTGCTGGGTCGAGACGACGATCGCGGTCGCCGCGACGGGCTTGCTGCCCTCGTAGCGCAGCGTGACCTGGCTCTTGGCGTCGGGCTCGAGGAACGGCGCCTTCTTCGAATGGCGGTCGGCCGCCATCTGCTCGAGGATCTTGTGGCTGTAGTAGAGCGTCGCCGGCATCAGGTCGGGCGTATCGTCGGCAGCATAGCCGAACATGATGCCCTGGTCGCCTGCGCCCTCGTCCTTGTTGCCGCTGGCGTCCACGCCCTGCGCGATGTGCGCCGACTGCGGGTGCAAATTGTTCTCGAAGCGCAGCGTCTCCCAGTGGAAGCCCGACTGCTCGTAGCCGATCTTCTTCACGGTATCGCGGACGGCCTTCTCGACCTCGTCGCGAACGCCCGGGGCCCAGTTGCCGGCCTCGTCCATGATGCCCTTGCCGCGGATTTCACCGGCCAGCACGACCAGCTGGGTGGTGGTCAGCGTCTCGCAGGCGATGCGCGCCTCGGGGTCCTTGGACAGGAACAGGTCGACGATCGCGTCGGAAATTTGGTCGGCGACCTTGTCGGGATGACCCTCGGAAACCGATTCGGACGTGAAGAGATAGCTGGAACGCATGGTTTTCCTCGTGATGCTCAGGCCGTTGCCATGCCCGATTTGGAAAGTGGATGATATAAAGCTTTTGTTATATGCGGCCCACTAGCGGGCGAAGCGGCGAATGGCAATTGCGATAGCCACCAGCAGCGTTGCACTCAGCCACACCATCCAGTTGCCGATCCGGGCGAACAGCGTGGCGGCGCGCGCTTCGGGCATCGGCGCTTCGATCGCCTTTGCCTCGCCCATTCCGGCTGCGGCAACGATCCGGCCATGCGCGTCGATGATCGCCGAGATGCCGGTGGGGGTCGACCGCAGGATCGGCAGGCCTTCCTCGATCGCCCGCATGCGGGCCTGCGCGAGATGCTGGGGCGGGCCCCAGGCGCCGAACCAGGCGTCGTTGGACGGGTTGAACAGGATCGCGGGGCGGTTGTTCGGATCGACCGTCTGGCCCGAGAAGATGATCTCGTAGCAGATCTGCATCCCGACGTTGCCGAAGCTCGGCACGTTCAGCGTCCCCGGACCGGGGCCGGGGGCATAGTCGACATCCCCCATCACCAGCCGCGACAAGCCGAGCGGCTGGAGGATCGTGCGCATCGGCAGATACTCGCCATAGGGTACGAGATGTGCCTTGTCGTAGCGGCCGTGGATGGTTCCGGCGGCGTCGATCGCGAACACCGAATTGGTCGCGGCGTCGAGCTGCTTGTCACTGCCGAACGACAGGCCGGTGCCCCCGACCAGCGCGACATCCCTGGGACCCAGCGTCTGCGCGATCCGCTGGCGAACCGCACGCGGATCGTTGCGGCTGTACCATTCGGGCGGATAGCCGTCCTCGATCCAGTAATCGACCGCGCCTTCGGGCCAGACGATCAGCCGGGGGACCGGGCCGCCGGGCAGGATCGTCGCGCGATCATTGGACAATGCGGTCAGCGCGACCATCGACTTTTCGGCGCGGGTGCCGTCGAGCGTCGTCTCCTGTCCGATATTGGGCTGGAGCACCCGGACCAGCGGCGTCCCTGCACGCGGCGCGGTGACGGCGGGATTGAGCAGCAAGGCTACGGCTCCCCCCACAACGACCACACCGGTGAGTGGAAGGAGTGCGCGACGTGTCGCGAGATAGAGCGAGCCGGCGGCCACCACGGTCACTCCCGACAGCGCATAGGTTCCGGTCCAGCCGGCGATCTGGGCGACGCCCGGCACCGGCAGCCAGATCACGCCCAGCGGGTTCCATGGATAGCCAGTGAACATCACCCCGCGCAGATATTCGGTGACGGTCCAGGCCGCGCCTGCGACCAGCACGAACGGCAGATCGGGTTTGCGCAACAGCGCTGTTCCGCTCCGTCCGAACCGCCACGCCAGCCCCATCGCAATCGCCGGATAGATGGCGAGGTAGAGCGAGAGCAGCACGACTGCGGCATAGCCGAGCGCAGGCGGCATCTTGTCCTGATAGGTGAAGGCGTGCTGGATCCAGTTGTTGCCCACGGTGAAATGGCCAAGCCCGAACAGCCAGCCGCGCAGCAGCGCCTGCTTGAGCGTTGGCGCCTCATGCGTCAGCCGCAGCAGGATCGCGAAGCAGATCAGGCCAATGACCCACCAGTCGAGCGGGGCGAAGGCGGTGGCGGAAACGGCGCCGGCGACGAGCGCGATCAAACGGGGACGAGGCAGCATAAGGCGATGCTATCGGGCCAGACCGTGACAGATACAAGCATGCGGCGTATTAGTGTGCCACTACAGTTGAGGAATGCACATGGCCGATCCCGTTACCGTCGATATCCCGCACAAGCTTGGCCGTGACGGCGCCCGTGCCCGGCTGGCCGGCGGGGTGGGGAAGATCGGAAGCATGATCCCGGGCGGCGGCGCGGTGCAGGAGCGATGGGAGGGCGATACGCTCCACTTCACCATCAGCGCGATGGGCCAGACGGTGGCGAGCCGCCTCGATGTGTTCGACACCCATGTCCATGCCGAGGTCGATCTGCCGCCGATGCTGTCGCTGTTCGCGGGCAAGATCCGCGAGAAGCTGCAGCGGGACGCCCCCAAGCTGCTCGAATGACGGAGCGGCGCGGCTCAGACCGGGTTGAAGGGGGGAGGAGACGTTCGATGTCCCGCTTACTCGCTGTCCTGCCACTGTTGCTCGCCGCCGCCTGTTCGGACGATCTGCCTGCGCCGCCAGCCGGGACCGAGGTTACGGCGAACGGAGCGATTTCCGCCCCGGCCCCGACGGTGACGGCTTCCAATTTGCCTTCGGCCAGCGGGCCGGGCACCGCTTTCGGCCTGACCACCAACCAGATCGAGAATGCCGATCTGGTCGATGTGACCGGCAAGGATCTGGGCGACATCCACCGCGTCGAGACCGATGCCTCGGGCAACATCGACGCGGTGATCATCGAGATCGCCGATACCGATCCCGACCGTTTTGTCCGACTCCCGCTCACCCGCCTCACCGCGGTGGCGGACGGCGACGACTGGAACCTGCGTGCGGCGACCAGCCGGGCCGAGCTTATCGCGTTGCCGCAGGTCGAGCGCTAGGCGACGGCGCGGGCCTGGGGGCCGCGCCCGGCGCACTGACGCGCCAGATGACGTTGCCGACATCGTCCGCGACCAGCAGCGCACCGGTCTTGTCCGCGGTCACGCCGACCGGTCGCCCCATCGCCTTGCCATCGGCGTTGAGGAAGCCGGTGAGCACATCGACCGGCTTGACGCCCGCCGCAGGCAGGCCGCGCGCGCCAAAGGGCACGAAGACGACCTTGTACCCGCTTGCCGGAACGCGATTCCACGAGCCGTGCAGACCAACGAATGCGCCGCTCAAATAGTCCGGGCCGAGCTGGAGGTCCTGCGCAAAAGTCAGGCCGAGCGGTGCAGTATGCGCGCCCAACGCAAAGTCCGGCCGCGCGGTATATTCGCGCAGGTCCGGGCGGCCGGGGCTCACACGCTTGTCTTCATACCCGCCCCAATAATGCCAGGGCCAGCCATAGAAACTGCCGAAATCGACCTGGGTCAGATAGTCGGGCGGCATGTCCGACCCCATCATGTCGCGCTCGTTCACCACCGTCCAAAGCCGCTTGGTGTCGGGGTTGAACGCCATGCCGACCGGGTTGCGCAGACCCGATGCGAAAATGGCCGCGCGCTTCGTCCTGGGATCGACCGAGAGGATCACCGCGCGGTTCTTCTCGACGTCTAATCCCTTGTCGGCGATGTTGGTTTCGGAACCGACACCGACATAGAGCGTGTTGCCGTCCTCGCTGGCGATGACGCTGCGCGTCCAGTGGCCGCCGCCGGGCAGGTCGACGACCTTCTCACCCTTGGCGGTGATCTTGGTCTCGCCGACCTTGAAGGGGAAGCGGATCAGCGCGTTGTGGTTGCCGACGTAGAGCGTTTCACCAACCACGACCATGCCGAAGGGCGATTCGAGCCCGTTCCCGGCGCTGAGCAGGGTCGAACGAACTTCGGCCACGCCATCGCCATCGGCATCGCGCAGCAGCGTGATCCGATTGGCCGAGGGCACACCCGCCCCCGCACGGCCCATCAGCCAGCGCATTACCGTGTTGGTGATGCCCCCGCCGTCGCGTGGCGGCGAATTGCTCTCGGCAACCAGCACATCGCCATTGGTCAGGCGATAGATCCAGCGCGGATGATCGAGACCAGCGGCAAAGGCGTTGACCTGAAGCCCTGCAGCAGCGGTGGGCTTGGCGCCCTGTGGCCAGCCCACGGCGTCGGCGATCTGGACCGTCGGGATCGTCTGGTTGCGCGGCGCGCTGAGCTTTGGGCGCGCGCCCGTCACCGCATTCGCATCGAGCTGCGACACATCGGGCCGGCTGAACCACCAGAAGAGGCCGCCAAAGACGAGGATCAGTCCGCCGACGATGATCAGGATTTTGCGCAGCCGGGTCATTCTTCGGTTTCCTCACGTGCGGCCGGCGGATGGAGGCGGACGCGGCGGACGCGGGTCGCGTCAGCCTCGAGCACCTCGAGCGTCCAGCCGCTGGGATGGTTCAGGCATTCGCCGGCTTCGGGCACATGCCCCGCCAGCACAAAGGCGAGGCCGCCGAGCGTCTCGATATCCTCTTCGACCTCGCCCAGCCGTGGATCGATCGCCGCGGCGACATCTTCCAACTCGGCACGGGCATCGGCGTCCCAGCCGCCGTCGTCGAGCGGCACGAACAGCGCCTCGGGCGCGTCGTCATGCTCGTCGTCGATCTCGCCGACGATCTCCTCGACCAGATCTTCGATCGTGATCAGGCCTTCGGTGCCTGAATATTCGTCGAGCACGATGGCAAGGTGGGTGCGGCTGGCCTGCATTTGCGCGAGCAGATCGAGCGTCCCCATCGATTGGGGGACGTAGAGCGGCTGACGCATCAGGCTGCTGATCTTGCTCGGTGGTCCGGCACCGGCGGCGACCACGCCGAACACATCCTTGATATGGATCATGCCGATCACCCGGTCGAGCTTCTCGCGATAGACCGGCAGGCGGCTATGGCCCGCTTCGGCAAAGAGCTGGACCAGCTCGGCGAAGCTGGTCTTTTCCTCGACCGCGATGATGTCCGCGCGCGGCACGCCGACGTCGCCCGCGTCGCGCTCACCGAAATGGAGCAGGTTGCGCATCATCTTGCGCTCAAGCGGAGAGAGGTCGCCCTTCTTGGCGGGCTTGCCCTCGCCGTCTTCCTCGACCTCGTCGATCGCATCCTCGATGCGCTCGCGCAGCGTCTCGTTATTCTCTTCGCCGAACAGCAGGGTGCGCAGGCCGCGCCATATTCCGCCCTCGCTGCTACTGTCTCCGTTCCCGTTGCTACTGGGGCCGTCCGCCATTTCCCGGGTCAATCCTCGCGTATCAGATAGGGGTCGGGGATCCCCAGAGTTTCGAGCGCGGCGCGCTCCATCGACTCCATCGCTTCGGCTTCGGAATCCCCCTGATGATCATAGCCTAGCAAATGCAGCACCCCATGGACAATCAGGTGCGTGGCATGATCGGCGACTGAAATGCCTTTCTCTTCCGCTTCGGAGGCGCAAACGCCGTGCGCAAGGACGATATCGCCCAGGATCACCTCGCCATCGTCGCTATTTTGGGTGAGCGCTTCGATCAGATCCGGCTCGATCATCGGGAAGGACAGGACGTTGGTCGCCTTATCCTTTTGCCGATACTGGCTGTTGAGCTGATGGACCTCGGCATCGTCGGTGAGGCGAACGGCGATCTCGATCACCGCGTCCGTATCGGCGAGTGAGCCGAACGGGGTTTGCGCGACCGCCGCCTCGGCAGCCTTTGCGCCGAGGGCGTCCCAGTCGAGTTCAGGCCAGCCATTCTCACGCTGGACGGCAACGTCAAGCATCGCCGCCCTCGTAAGCGTTGACGATGCGACCGACGATCGGATGGCGCACGACATCGCCGATGCCGAAGCGGATCATCGCCAGCCCCTCGATTCCCTCGAGCTTGTCGACGGCGTCGTTGAGACCGGAGGCGGACGGGCCGCCGGGCAGATCGGTCTGCTTGGGATCGCCGCACACGACCATCCGGCTGTTCGCGCCGAAGCGGGTGAGGAACATCTTCATCTGCATCGGCGTGGTGTTCTGCGCTTCGTCGAGGATGACGAAAGCGTCGGCGAGCGTGCGGCCGCGCATGAAGGCGATCGGCGCGATCTCGATCTCGCCGCTGGAGATACGCCGCTCGACCTGCTCGGCGGGGAGGCAATCGTACAGCGCGTCGTAGAGCGGGCGCAGATAGGGATCGACCTTTTCCTTCATGTCGCCGGGCAGGAAGCCCAATCGCTCGCCTGCCTCGACCGCGGGGCGCGATAGAATCAGGCGTTTGACCGATCCGGTGATCAGCTGCGCGACGGCCTGCGCGACAGCGAGATAAGTCTTGCCGGTGCCCGCCGGCCCGAGCGCGAAGATGATGTCGTTGGAGACCAGCGCGCGCATATACGCCGTCTGGGTGAGCGAGCGCGGCACGATCGTCTTGTTGCGCGTGCGGATCATGATGGGCGGCGCGGCAGCCTCGTCATTTTCGGCGCGGATGATGCCGGTGAAGACTGGCTCGCTCGACATCGCGATCACCGCGTCGATCAGCCCGGTGTCGATATCCTCGCCGCGGATGACGCGGCTGTGCAGCTCGGTCAGCACCTCGCGGGCATGTGCGACCGCTTCGGCGCTGCCCTCGATGACAACGCGCTGGCCGCGAGCGTGGATGTAGACGCCCAGCCGCTCTTCGAGCGCGAGGATGTTGCTGTCATACTCGCCGAAGAGTTGCGGAAGGAGCTGAGGCCGGTCGAATGTGACCTCGGCACGCGAGCGTTCGCCATGCTGGGCGGGGACGGGTTTGCGGCTCATGCGGTCCTTTCAGGCATTGGAAAGTCACAAACGACACGCTCCCATCGCGCGGGAGCATGACAGCCGGTTGACGAAGTTGACAGATGTGCAGGGTTTTCGCGCGAAGCTGACATGCGGCTGTCGGGAGCCAAACTGGGGTGCAGCGCGGAGGTTCCGTTAGGCATGTCGTAAGCCGGAGAATGGCAGAGCCGGGCGATGTAGGACAGGGCAAAATCACCCGCGGACGCTTTGGCCTGCGAGTGACGTATGCGCGCAACAGTCAGGCCGGCAGCAAGGCGCGTCCGGCTACCGCCTGGAGGAAGATGGCGAGGGTCAGGGCGGCGTAGGCCAGGCTTCCCCCGAGTACCGCAATCCAGCGTGGCGTGGCGCGCAGCGTTGCGGTCGCGGCGGCGAGCAGCGGGATCGCCTGCTCGGCATGGATGCCGAGGAAATGGGCGATGCGCAGGTCGCCGCCCAGCCGGTTCCAGCCGAACAGAGGGACGCTCCCGCCGACCTGCCCGACAGAATGGCCCGGCTGGGAGCTCATATAGCCACCCATCCAGCCGCCGAGGACGAACGTAAGGACGAGGCCGATCGTGACCGCAGCGACAAAGCTGCGCTGCAAGCCGGGGGTGGGGCGGCGGGCGATTTCCCAGGCGAGCGGGAGGGTCGTGGCGGTGAGGATCACCGCGCCGAGGCCCATCAGCGCATACATGGTGATGTAGAAAGGCGTGCTGAGGTTGAAGTGCGATTCGAGGCCCTGTGCAGCTTGAAGGACGATGTAGATCAGCTCGAAGCTGCCACTGGCGATCAGCGCCCCGGCGGTGAGCCGCATCAGTCGGCTGTTCCGGCGTTCGGGACGGACATAACCCATGAACCACGCCGCGGTGAGCGCGAACACGCCAACCGAGACGAAGAATTTGGCGGGCTTGACCCAGATGTTGACCCCGCTCGCCAGCGCGCGCGGGTCGACGATCTGAAGCGCCATCGCGACGGCGCCGAACGCCAGCAAGGCAAAGCCGTAGCGGGTGAGCAGCGGATGGCGCCGCTCGAACTCGGCGAACAGGGCGGCGGGACGCGGTGGGGTCAGGGCAAGGACGGTCATTGCACGGCTTCCTTCGACGGCAGCGCGGCGCGCACCACGAGGTAGAGGAGCAGCCCGACCGGGCCGAACAGGAAGGTGAGGGGCAGCGCGGGCAGGGCAAGCAGCGGGAAAATCCCGCGGCCCGCGGCATCGCGCGAAATCCACGCGCCGACGAACAGGTCGAACGCCAGATAGTGCAGCCAGCCCGCCGTGAGCGCGGCGTCGTTGGCGAACAACGCGCGGACCGCCTCGATCGAGCCGAAGCCGCCAGTCTCGAACCCGGCGCGGCCCTGCCAGATCATCAGGAGATAGCCGACGGCCAGAATCGCGGGGATGACGAACTGCGCAGCCGGGAAGGCGTATTGGCGTGCCGGTTTGAAGAACAGGGCGACAATCAGCGAGAGCCAGCCGAGCATCGCGAGCTTGCCGGCGAGGGAGAAGATCAAGGACGGATCGAGCATGTTGCGACTCCAATCTAAACACCGTACAGATTGGATATGAAAGACGATGTGAACAGTGTCAAGATGGCGGCTGGTGAAAACCCGCGTGGCTATCATCATGGCGCGTTGCGTGAGGCGCTGACTGACGCCGCCGAATCGATCCTTGAAGAGCGCGGGGTCGAGGGATTCTCGCTGCGTGAGGCGGCGCGGCGTGCAGGGGTTTCACCCGCTGCGCCGGGGCATCATTTCGGCGACGCGCGTGGGCTGCTGACCGCGGTGGCGACGCGCGCCTTTCGTGATTTCGGCGATGCGCTGGCGGCCGGGGACGTGGGCACGCGACGGATGGACCGGCTGCGTGGCATCGGCATGGCCTATGTCCGCTTCGCCCTCGCCAACCGCGCGCGGTTCGAGTTGATGTGGCGCAAATCGATGCTCGACCGCGAGGATGTGGCGTTCTGTGAGGCCGGCGACCGCGCGTTCGACATCCTCGACCGCATCGCACGCGGCGAAGGTGCCGGCGAGGGGCCGGACCTCACGGTGATGGCGCCCTCGATCGCGGGCTGGTCGATCGTCCACGGCTTCGTCGAACTGGCGCTGAGCGGCGCCTTCGGGACTGGCCCCGAGGAGCTGGAAGCGGCAACCGAGCATTTGCTGCCGCGCGTCCTCGATCACCTCGTGATCGCCGACTAGGCGGTTCGCGCTGCCTGGCTCATCCGCCACATCAGCCCGTCGACCCAGCGATCGGGCAGCCAGCGCACGAGGAAGAGGATGACCTTCGCGCCGCCGCCGCTTTCGTAGCGGATGCGCGGACGCCGCGCCGATGCGGCCTTGGCGATGGTGTTGGCGACGACTTCGGGCGGAGAAATGAAGCTCATATCGTTGGCGCCGTTGAGCAGGGCCGCATGCTTTAGCGCATAGGGCGCATAGACGCTCTCGCCGGAGCGATCGATCAGGCTCTGTCCGGCGATGCCCGCCCATTCGGTGCGGATCCCGCCGGGTTCGACCACCACGACGCGGATCCCGAAGGGGCGAAGCTCCATGCGCAAACAGTCGCTCAGGCCTTCGACGGCGAATTTGGTGGCGTGGTACCAACTGCCGAACGGCTCGCCGAACTTGCCGCCGACCGAGGTGACGTTGACGATCGTTCCCGATTGCTGCGCGCGCATTAGCGGGGTCGTGAGCTGGCACAGCCGCGCCAGGCCGAACAGATTGACTTCCACCTGCCGGCGCGCCTCATCCATCGGCACATCCTCGAGCGCGCCGTAGCTGCCATATCCGGCATTGTTGACGAGCAGGTCGAGTCGACCGGTAGCGGTGCGGATCGTTTCGACCGCGGCGACGATCGAGACGTCGTCAGTCAGGTCGAGATGGATCAGCTCGGCCCCGAAGGCGCGGAGCGGCTCCATCCGATCGAGGCGACGGGCGGCGGCGTAGACCGTCCAGCCATCCCGGATCAGGCGTTTGACGGTGGCTTCGCCGATTCCGGCCGAGGCACCGGTGACGAGGGCAATTCCGGGGGCAATTTTCTGCATCTTGGACTCCGATTGAACTCTGGAGCCTGACCATATAAGTGTGGACCATAGTCCATGGTCAAGGGTGCATGATGCTGATTTCCGAGTTCGCCAAGCGCACAGGGCTGAGCGTCGACACAGTGCGCTTCTACATCCGCAAGGGGCTGCTCGCGCCCGAGACGGGTCTCAAGGGCGGATCGAACCCCTATCAATTGTTCACCGCCGAGCATCTGGAGCTGGCACGCGCCATCCGGATGGCTCAGGGGCTGGGCTTCACCTTGCGCGAGATCGCGGTGCTGGCGGCGGAATATCAGGCCGGGATGACCAGCGAACGCAGCGTCGAGTTGATGCGCACGCAGCTGGCCCGGCTCGAGGAGAAGGCGGAGCAGCTCGGCGCGATGATCGACTATACCCGCGCCAAGGTGACGTGGCTGGAAAACAACCAGAAGGGCACGGAGCCGTCGTTCGGCGACTATGACCGGTGCTACATGGAGGCAGAGACGGGCAGGGCCGGTCAGTTCGCCGCCGACTAGGCCACCGCCTTCACCTTCTCGACGCCCGCGAGCGAATTGGGGTCGGCGCGGACGATCTCGACTTCGACCAGATCGCCAATCTGCGCATCGGTCATCAAATGGACCGACTGAAGCCAGGGCGACTTGCCGAGCATCTGGCCGGGCAGCTTGCCTTTGCGCTCGATCAGGACAGTGCAGGTCTTGCCGAGCGTCGCGGCGTTGAACGCGGCCTGATGGCGGCCGAGCGCGGCTTGCAGGCGCTGAAGGCGATCGTCCATCACCTCGGCGGGGACTGCGCCGTCCATTTCCGCCGCGGGCGTGCCGGGGCGGGGGGAGTATTTGAAGCTGAAACACTGGGCATAGCCGACCGCGTCGACCAGGCTCAGCGTATCGGCGAACTCGGCCTCGGTCTCGCCCGGGAAGCCGACGATGAAGTCGCCCGACAGCGCGATATCGGGCCGCACGTCGCGAACGCGGTCGAGGATGCGCAGGTACGAATCGCGGCTGTGCGACCGGTTCATCGCCTTGAGGATGCGGTCATTGCCCGCCTGCACCGGCAAATGGAGGAAGGGCATCAGCTTCTCGACCTCGGCATGGGCGCGGATCAGACCGTCCTTCATGTCGTTGGGGTGGCTGGTGGTATAGCGGATGCGGTGCAGCCCATCGATCCGGTCGAGCGCGCGGATCAGGCCATGCAGGCCGGTGCCCTCGGCATCGTCCCACGCATTGACGTTCTGGCCGAGCAACGTGATCTCACGCGCGCCGGCGTCGACCAGCGACTTGGCCTCATCGACGATCGCGTCGAACGGGCGGCTGACTTCGGCGCCGCGGGTATAGGGGACGACGCAATAGGTGCAGAATTTGTCGCACCCTTCCTGCACCGTCAGGAAGGCCGAGGGCGGCACGCGGCGGCGGGCCGGGAGCGCACCGAACTTGCTGGCGATCGGCATGTCGGTATCGACCGCGCTCGCGCCCGACGCGGCCTGTGCCACCAGTGCGGGGAGGTTGTGATAGGCCTGCGGCCCGACCACAACGTCCACCTTCGCGCGGCGGATGATCTCTTCGCCCTCGGCTTGCGCGACGCAGCCGGCGATGGCGATCATCGGGGCGTCGCGGTTGGCGTTGCGGGCCTTCTTTCGCAGATGGCCGATATCGGAATAGACGCGGTCGGTGGCCTTTTCGCGGATGTGGCAGGTGTTGAGCACGACGAGGTCGGCGGCATTGGCATCGTCGGTCGCGGTCATGCCCTGCGCCGCCATCAGCTCGGCCATGCGGTCGCCGTCATAAACGTTCATCTGGCAGCCGAACGACTTGACGTGGAAGGTCTTGGGAGCGGTCTTGGGGGTGGCGGTCATCCCGGCGCCTATAGTGGAATGGAGGGGGCGGCGAAACCGCCTCTGGCGTTCCGCTCCCGCTGCCAATAGATAGCCGCCCCAAATGGCACGGATCGAGACCCCCAAGCGCGTGCGCGGCACGCAGGACATCTTCGGCGAAGAGCAGCGCCGTTTCGCACGCGTCGTCGAGGCGTTCGAGAAGGTGCGGCGGCTTTACTGCTTCCAGCAGGTGCAGGTGCCGGTGTTCGAGGCGACCAACGTGTTCGCGCGTTCGATGGGTGAGACCTCGGATGTCGTGTCGAAGGAAATGTACACCTTCCCCGACCGGGGCGACGATCTGCTGACGCTGCGGCCTGAATTCACCGCGGGCATCTGCCGCGCGTACATCACCGAGGGCTGGCAGCAGTTCGCGCCGCTCAAGCTGACCACGCACGGCCCGGTGTTCCGCTACGAACGCCCGCAAAAGGGGCGCTATCGCCAGTTCCACCAGATCGATGCCGAGATCATCGGCGCGGCCGAGCCGACGGCGGATGTCGAGCTGCTGACGCTGGCCGACCAGCTGCTGCACGAGCTGGGCATTGCCGATGGGGTGACGCTTCAGCTCAACACGCTGGGCGACGCCGAGACGCGCGACGCCTGGCGCGCGGCGCTGATCGAGCATTTCGAGAGCTTCCGGGCCGACCTGTCCGAGGACAGCCTGACGCGGCTGGAAAAGAACCCGCTGCGCATCCTCGATTCCAAGGACCCGCGCGATCGTCCGGCGGCGGATTCGGCGCCGGACATCGACGCGTTCCTGACGACGGAGGCGAAGGACTTTTTCGACGCGGTGACCGGCGGGCTCGACGCGGCGGGGGTCGCCTGGACGCGCAACGCACGGCTGGTGCGCGGGCTGGATTACTATCGCCACACCGCGTTCGAGTTCGTCACCGACCGGCTGGGCGCGCAGGGCACGGTGCTGGCCGGCGGCCGCTATGATGGGCTGATCGGTAACCTCGGTGGACCGGAGACGCCGGGCGTGGGCTGGGCTGCGGGGATCGAGCGGCTGGGGATGCTGACCGAGGCCCCGGCGGCGGAACAGATTCAGGTCGCCGTGGTGGTCGAGCGTGCGGGCCATGAGGCCAAGGGCATCGAGCTGGTCGCATCGCTGCGCCGTGCGGGCGTGGTGGCCGAGCTGTTCGCGACCGGCAGTCCCAAGAAGCGCTACGACAAGGCGGTCAAATCGAACCCGGCCGAGATCGTCTCGATAGACGTGCGCGAGGATGTGCCGGTGGTGAACCGCCGGACGCTCAAGAGCGATGCGGTCGATGACGACACGCTGGCGACGCTGATCGCGGTGCTCGCGGCGGTATGACCCGAATCTCGCCCGACAAGATCGCCGCGATCGAGGCGCGGCGCGACGAGCTGCAGGCGATGATGGCGACCGGCGATCTGCCGTCGGACCGTTTCGTCGCGATCTCCAAGGAATATGCCGAGCTGGAGCCGGTCGCGGCGGCGGCGGGCGAGGTGCGGCGGCTGCGCGAGGAAGCGGCGAGCCTGACCGAGATGAGCCGCGATGGCGATCCCGAGCTGCGCGCGATGGCGAACGACGAATTGCGCGAGAACGAGACCGCGCTGGCCGCGGCCGATCATCGGCTGGCGCTCGCACTGCTCCCGCGCGACGCGGCCGATGAACGCGCGGCGATGCTCGAAATCCGCGCCGGCACCGGCGGCGACGAGGCGGGGCTGTTCGCGGGCGATCTGCTGCGCATGTACACCCGCTATGCCGAGCGGCAGGGGTGGAAGGTCGAGATGATATCGGCCAGCACCTCGGAAGCCGGGGGATACAAGGAAGTCGTCGCGAGCGTCGCCGGCAAAGGCGTGTTCGCGAAGCTGAAGTTCGAGAGCGGCGTGCACCGCGTCCAGCGCGTGCCGGTGACCGAGAGCGGCGGGCGCATTCACACGTCGGCGGCGACGGTCGCAGTGCTGCCCGAGGCGGAAGAGGTCGATATCGAGATCCGCAACGAGGATCTGCGCGTCGATATCTACCGCTCGTCGGGCGCGGGCGGCCAGCACGTCAACACCACCGATTCGGCGATCCGGCTGACGCACATCCCGACCGGGCTGGTCGTGATCCAGCAGGACCAGCGCAGCCAGCACAAGAATCGCGACAAGGCGATGCACGTGCTGCGCACGCGGCTCTATGAGCTGGAGCGCGAGCGGCTGGCGAGCGAACGCTCGGGCGCGCGCAAATCGATGGTCGGATCGGGCGACCGGTCGGAGCGCATCCGCACCTATAATTTCCCGCAGGGGCGGGTGACCGATCACCGCATCAACCTGACTCTCCACCGCCTGCCAGAGATTCTCGAGGGCGAGATGGACGAGATGATCGGCGCGCTGGTCGCCGAAGACGAAGCGGAGCGGCTGGCGGCGCTGGACTCGTGACCGTCCGGGCCGCGATCGCCGAGGCGGCTTCGCGGATCGCTTCACAGACGCCTCGGCTCGATGCCGAATTGCTGATGGCGCATGCGCTGGGCGTGTCGCGCCAGGCGATGCTGCTGACCCGGCTTGGCGATCCGGTGCCGGAGGGCTTTGCGGCGCTGGTGGATCGGCGCGTGGCGCACGAGCCGGTGGCCTATATCACTGGCAGCCGGGGTTTCTGGACGATCGAGCTGCAGGTCGGCTCTGGCGTGCTGGTGCCGCGTGCGGACAGCGAGACGCTGATCGAGGCGGCGGTGGCGCATTTCGCGGGAACGGTGGGGCCGAAACGCGTACTCGATCTGGGTACCGGGCCGGGAACGTTGCTGCTGGCGGCGCTGGCAGAATGGCCCGCGGCGAGCGGGGTGGGGGTCGATGCCTCCGAAGCGGCGCTGGGCTATGCGCGGGGTAATGCGGTGCGGCTGGGGCTGGCGGATCGCGCCGAACTGCGTGTGGGCGACTGGGCCGATGGCCTCGAGAGCCGGTTCGATCTGATCCTGTGTAACCCGCCCTATATCGGCACCGGCGAGGTGCTGGGCCCGGAGGTGGGCGACCATGAGCCGGCGGAGGCGCTGTTCGCAGGCGAAGACGGCCTCGACGATTACCGCCGCATCATCCCCGATCTGCAGCGTCTGCTCGCGCCGGGTGGAATCGCGGTGCTGGAGATCGGCTGGACACAGGGCGCGGCGGTCGCTGCGCTGGTGCGGGCGGCGGGATTGACCGCGGCAATCCGTCAGGACCTTGGCGGGCGCGATCGCGTGGTTGCCGCAAGTTGAACTATCGGTGTGTCATGCCAATATAGTGCTTGGAGATTGGCGCCCCATTGGCTAATGATGGCCGCGGGGATGGCACCTTCAACCTAAATCGTTGAAATGGAACGCCGACCCAATCCAAGGCATGTGCGCTGCTGAATGTCCGGCAGCCATGCGGGGCGCCGCTCCGGAGTGTTTCCGGCGCGACGTGCGGGGTAACACGCATCCGGGATCACTGATGATCGATGGCGGATTGAGTTAAGGACAGGACACACAGACGTTGATAAACAATCGTCAGGCGAACAACGGCCGCCGGCGCGGCCGTGGTGGCCAGCGCCAGCAGGGTGGTGGTGGCAACCCCAACCAGGGCAATGGCAACCGCATCGACAACCGCGCCCGTGGCAACGCCGCCCAGCTTCTTGAGAAATACAAGAATCTTGCGCGCGACGCGCAGATGCAGGGCGACCGCGTTAACACCGAATATTACCTCCAGTTCGCCGATCACTATTTCCGCGTCCTCGCGGAGACCCGGTCGCGCTTCGAGGAGCAGAATCCCGGCCAGACCCAGCAGGGTCGCCGCCCCAACACCGATATCGACGGCGATGACGACGATTTCGAGATGGACGGCGCCGAGGGGCAGCGCGAGGGCAATGCCGGCGACGAGGGGGATACCCGCGGCCAGGACCGGTACGAGCGCGCGCCGCGTCGCGAAGAGCAGCGCGAACCCCGTCGTGACAATCGCGATCGCGATAGTCGTGACAACCGCGACAACCGCGGCAGTCGTGATGATCGCGGCAATCGCAACGAGCGTAACAACGACCGTGGCGATCGCCGTCCGGCGGGTGGCTTCCAGTCGGAAGGCGAAGCTGCCGAGCATCCCGCCCCTGCGAACGAGGACGAGGCGCCCCGCGCCGAGCAGCCGCGCCGCCGTGGCCGTCCGCGCCGCGAAGAGGTGCAGGATGCGGACGACGTCGCCGGCATCGCCGCGATCCTTCCCCCGGCGCTGGGCGTCGAGGGCGAGGTGGTGGCCGAGGCCAAGCCGAAGCGTCGCCGCGTGAAGAAGGACGAGGAGCCCGCCGCGGCGGAGTGATCCCACCTTCCGAAGAGACAGAGGCCGGTCCGCCACCGCGGGCCGGCCTTTTTCGTTGCGGTCGCGCTTTGTCCGTTGACTTGATGTGTGCCGTGGCGATGGTGGCCGGACATAGCGGAAGGAAGTGCGATGCGGCGTCTAACCCTGGCTCTTGCGGCGGTAAGCGCCGCACTTCCCGGCCTTGCGGTCGCGCAGACCGCGCCCGCGCCAACGGCACAGGGCGATGTCTCCGTCACCATCTACAACAACAATCTCGCGCTGGTGCAGGATGCGCGGACGCTGAACGTGCCGCAGGGGCGGAGCCGGCAGGAATTCCCCGATGTCTCGGCGCAGATCAGGCCGGAGACGGTGACACTGTCCGGCCCAGGCCTTGGCATCGTCGAGCAGAATTTCGACTATGATCTGCTGAGCCCGGACAAGCTAATGGAAAAGGCGGTGGGACAGGTCATCACCATCGTCCGTACCAATCCTGCGACCGGCGCCGAAACGCGCGAGCAGGCCAAGGTGCTCGCCGCGAACGGCGGCATTGTCCTTCAGATCGGCAACCGGATCGAGGTGCTGCGCGACGACGGGCTGCCGGTGCGCGTGGTGTTCGACAAGGTGCCCGAGAATCTGCGCGCGCGGCCGACGTTGTCGGTGACGGTGCAGGCGGAGCGCACCGGCGCGGTGCCGACACGCCTGTCCTATCTGACCCCGGGCCTCGGCTGGACCAGCGACTATGTCGCGCTGTTCGACGAGAAGGCGGGCACGATCGACGTGCAAGGCTGGGTCACGCTCAACAACAATACCGGGACGACCTTCACCAACGCCGACACGCTGCTGGTCGCAGGCAATGTCGGCGGCGGCCAGAACCGCTTCAACCAGATGGCTTCGGACGATGCCACGATCGAGCAGGCGGGAACCGAGAGCGGGCCGCGCGAGCGGCTGGGCGATTATTATCTCTACCCGCTCGCCGAGCGCACCACCATCGCCAACGCGCAGCAGAAGCAGGTGAGCTTCCTCGACGTCAAGGCGTCGCCCGCGCGCAAGGCGTATGAATTCGTCAATGGCTGGATGGGCGGCAACGACACACCGCGCAGCGCCGCCACCGCGATCAAATTCTCGACCTCGCGCAATGGCGGCCTTGGCGATCAGCTCCCGGCGGGGACTGTTCGGGTCTACATGCGCGACGCGCGTGGCGATCCGCAGTTCATCGGCGAAAACCGCATCGGTCACACGCCGATGGGATCATCGATGTCGATCCGCACCGGCGAGGCGTTCGACGTCAAGGTCAAGGTGGTGGTGGAGGAGCGGACCAAGCTGTCCAACCGCCGCTGGCGCACGCGGATGCGCTATACGGTGAGCAATGCGCGCGACACGCCGGTCACCGTCGACCTGGCGCAGGACGGGCTGTGGGGCGATGTGAAGATCACCGACCAGAGCATCGCCGGCGAACGCGTCTCCGCGGATCGCGTGGAATGGAAGGTGCCGGTTGCGGCCAATGGCAGCGCGGACCTGATAGCGACGTTCGACACGCGGTACTGAGCGCCTGATGCGCTGGCTCCTGCTCCTGATCCTGGGCTTGCCCTCGCTGGCGCATGCGGGGGGACAGACCGTCGCGCCGGCTACCGTCACCTCGACCGAGATGTCGGACGTCGCGGTGACGATCTATCGCGATCCCTATCGCGATGCCGGCATGATGCGGGCGGGCTGGCCGGGCGGCTACGCGCTGATCACCGAGACACGGACGATCACCCTGCCGAGGGGCGAAAGCCAGCTTCGGTTCGAGAATGTCGCCGAAGGGCTGCTCCCCGAAACCGCGATCGTCACCGGCTTGCCCTCAGGCGTGCGCGAGAAGAATCGCGATGCGCGGCTGATTTCCCCTGCCGGGCTGGTCGACGCCTATCTGAAGCGCCGCGTGCTCATCCGCCGGACCGATCCGGCAACGGGCCGGATGCGCGAGCAGAGCGCGATCATCCAGTCCGGCCCCGATGGCGGCGTGCTGATCCGCACCGATGAGGGGTTCGAGGCGCTGCGCTGTTCGGGGCTGCCCGAACGAATGATCTATCCCGGCGTGCCCGACACGCTCACCGCGCGGCCGACGCTCTCGATCCTGACGCGCAGCGACCGTGCCGTCACCGCGACGATCCAGCTGACCTATATGGCGCAGGGGTTCGACTGGTCGGCCAACTATGTCGGCAACATGGCGCCGGACGGCAAGAAGATGGGGCTGTTCGCCTGGCTGACCGTCGCCAATGGCGGGCAGCAGAGCTTCAAGGACGCGCGGCTTCAGGTGATCGCGGGCAAGCCCAACAAGCGGCCCAACGCGCCGCCCCCGCCGCCGCCTGCGTCCGCGCTCAACCTGCAATGCTGGCCGATCGATACGACCAGCACCCATCCTCGCCGCGACTTTGAGCGACTACCGATGCCGCGCGGGGCGGACCTGGCGAGGTTCGATGCGGTGGGCCGCAACGCGCCGGGCAGTTTCGAAACCCGCAAGCAACGTCGCGAGCGCGAGAAGCGCGAACGCCAGTTCGGCGGGGGAGGGGGTGACGAAGGCAACATCGTGGTGACGGGCACTCGCATGGCGCGCACGCGCCGGGAATCGCGCATGGCGCTTTCGGTCGTGTCGGCGGACTATGCCATGCCCGCGCCCGCACCGCCTCCGCCGCCGCCGGCACCGGTCGCGAACGAAACCGTCGCCGTCGCCGAGGGGGCTCAGGCGCAGGCCGAGGCGCTGGGGGATCTCAAGCTTTACCGCGTGCCGATGCGCGTCACCGTTGCCGCGCAAAGCCAGAAGCAGGTGGCGATGATCGTCCAGCCCGACGCGCGGTTCGACCGTCTCTATCGCGCGAATGTCGCCGCTGGGGTCGCTACGCCCCAGCCGATGCCGTTCCTGCTGCGCTCGATCAACACCCGGGAGCAGGGCTTGGGCGTGCCGCTGCCTGCGGGCAGCTTGTCACTGTTCGAGACGGTCGCAAGCCGCCGCCTGCTCGCCGGCAGCGACGATGTCGCCGATCTGGCCGTGGGCGAAGCGGTGGAACTGAAGCTCGGCAGCAGTCCCGACGTCCAGTGGAAGTTGACCCGTGTGAAGGAGACGAAGGACCGGCAGGAATGGCGCGTCGACATCACCAATGCGCGAAATGTGCCGGTGACGGCCCAGATCATCGTCCCCAACGACCTCGCCGACAAGCCGGCGGGAATCGAACGCGGCCCTGGCGGCTGGGTACTGCCGCTTGAGGTGCCGGACAACGGCACGGCCACCCTCAGCTACACGCTCAAGCGGTAACCTCGCGGCTGCGCTTTCGTGCGGGTGCTAGCGGCGACGATCCCGGTCGGTCGCGTCGCGCGAACGCTCGTCATGCCCGGTGCCCGAGCTCATGAAGATGAGTCCCATCAATCCGCCGCCGAGCAGCACCGACAGGCCGATGCCGATCGCCATCGCGATCGAGGCATGGAGCTGGAACTCGCCGATGGTGATGTAGAGTGCGACAATGGCGACGACCGCGGATACGATCGCGACCGCCGCGACAATGCCAAAGATCCGGCGATAGCGGCGCCAGGCGAGCCGGGCATAGTCGGGATTGTCGAGATCGGGTTTCATCCCTTCCAATTGGGCCTGAAACATGGGATTCTCAACCGTCTCTGACAGGAAAGAGGAGCCTGACGATGACGATCGCAGCAATCCTGAGCGGGAAGGGGCAGGATGTCACAACCGTGAGCGGCGGGACCAGTGTCCGCGACGCGGTTGCGCTGCTCGCCGCCAAGCGAATCGGTGCCGTGCCGGTGGTCGAGCATGGCGCGGTCGCGGGCATCTTCTCCGAGCGCGATGTGATCCATTGTCTTCAGAATGAAGGTGCCACCGCGCTCGACCGCGAGGTCCGCGGCGTGATGACGACGCCGGTGATCAGCGTGACGCGCGACGAACCGGTGCTCGCTGCGCTGTCACTGATGACGCAGCGCCGCATTCGCCACCTCCCGGTGGTCGAGGGCGGCGCGCTGCTCGGATTCGTGTCGATCGGCGATCTGGTGAAGTACCGGATCGAGCGGATCGAGACCGAGGCGGCACAGATGCGAGCCTATATCCAGTCCGCCTGATATTTGGGGGCGGGCTGGTACGGCTTACAAGCTAGCGCCGGATCATGCCGATCGCATCTTCGACCGTCGTGCGCGCGAAGAACCAGAGCCATGCGCCGTAGATGGCCGCCCCCGCCGCGCTGAGCAGAAGCAGATGAGGCAGGGGCCCGAGCGGCGGCAGCATGCGATCGATCAGCACGACGGCGAGCGCCATCGCCATCGCCGCAGTCACCGGCGGGGCAAAGGACGCGATCCAGTCGCGCCATGACAGGCCGATCACCGGCAGGCTGCGCACTGCGGTGATCGCAAGGAACACCGGCCACACCGCGATCCAGGTCAGCGACAGGCCGATCACGCCCCATTGCACCCCGATCAGAAAGGCCGCGGGCAGCAGGAAGGCGCCGATCGCCGAAATCTGTGCCCCGATTCCCGGTCGACCGCGCGCATCGGTCGCGGCGGCGAACAGGATCTGGAGCGTCATGAAGGGCATGGCGAGCGCGAGGATCCGGACCACCGGCGCGGCCTGAATCCACTTTTCCCCCAGCGCGACATGCACCAGCGGTTCGGCGGTGGCGGCAAGCCCGAGATAGAAGGGCATCGCCGCGACCATGATCAGGCGCACCGATTTGGCGAAGGCGATCGTCGCGCCCTCTGCGTCGTGTTGCATTCGGGAATAGGCCGAGAAGGCGACTTCGTTCAACGCGGGGATGAACTTCTGGACGAGGATCTGGGTCAGGAACAGGCTGGTGGTATAGATGCCCAGCCAGTGTGGATCGAACAGGCGGCCGGCGATGAACACATCGGCCTGGCTCTGGACGAACCAGAAGAGCTGGCCTGCCGCCATCAGTCCGCCATAGCGGGCCATTCCCCCGGCGCCGCGAAAGTCGAAGCTCGGCCACATCAGCGAGCGCGCGGCCCAGGTCATCCCGATCGCGCGCGTCCCGAACAGGACGAGCGGCGCGAGCACCAGCGTCCATACGCCCAATCCTGCATAGGCACCGCCCAGCGCAGCAAGTGCGCCGGCGGTGGCGGAGATGAGGTTCACCTGTGCCTGTTTGCGGAAATCCATTGCGCGCGCGAGCAATGCATAGGGAAGCGCGATGAACGGGGTGGCGATATAGAGCAGCGCCTGCACCCGCAGCAGATCGGCGACGACATCCTGCCGGTAATAGGCCGCGGCGAGCGGCGCCATCAGGAACTGTGCGGCGCCGAGACCGAAGTTGAGCAGCAGCAGCATTCCGAACAGCTGGCGCACCGCGCGGTCGTCGACATCGGGCTTCTGGATTATCGCGCTGGCGAGGCCGTAGCCATTGAGCATGTTGAGCAGGACCAGGACGACCTGAGTCATGGCGAATAGGCCGTAGTCGCTGGGATCGAGCATCCGGATCACGAGGAAGGTCGACGCCCACGCGATGATCTGGCCCAGAATCTGGGTGCCCGAACGCCAGATCACGGCGCTGCGCACCTGATCCCGGAGTGATTCACGGCCCTGTTTCGGCGATTCGGCGGTTGATTCGGTCATGCGGAGGGTATGCCTGTCACCTGTTGATGCCACGTAAACGGCAGATTTCTGCGGGTTTCACGCCATTTGAAACAAAAATGCAAAAACCTTGTTGACCGATCTGAAGGTCGAGCATAGAAGCCACTCCACCGACGGGGTGCACCACACGGAGCGCTTCGACGGTCACCAAAAGCAAGGCGCACAGGTCGCCCCGGTAATAGGGGTTGATGGTGCGTCGGTTTTTGTCGCTCTTTGACATTGTGATTTTGATGAAGGGACATGTGGGCGGCGGCCCC
>NZ_JBWKPO010000007.1:0-153780 GCF_059418285.1 Sphingomonas sp. GW821-FHT09B04 | reverse complement strand
GACGTCTCATCCCTCGGCGATACCTCCACCCTCGCCGACCCCTCCGTCGTCGACGACCTCGTCGCCAACCGCGTGGGGTTGGTACCCGAGTCCGCTCTTGGGACTCGTTCTAGCGCTGACCAATGACAGCTAAGAGGGCGCTAAGCCGCCGTCGGCCCCAACGCCTCGATGACACGGCAATCCGCGATGATGCCGCCCTGGCAGGAATCGATCACGGCCTTGAGTTCGCGCCGCAACGCCATGAGATCGGCAAGCTTGCGATCGACCTCCAGCAGGTGCGTGCGCGCAATCCGGTCGATCCCCGCGCAGTCATGACTCCGGTCATCCGAGAGCCTCAGCAGCGCCCGCACCTGATCGAGCGAAAAACCCAGATCGCGCGCGCGGCGGATGAACGACAGCCGTCCAAGCTCCGCCTCGCCATAGCTGCGATAATTTCCGCTGGTGCGCGGGGGCTTGGGCAACAGTCCGATCTTCTCATAGTAGCGGATCGTCTCGACCTTGGTGCCGGTCGCCTTGCCGAGATCGCCGATCGTCAATGCCATCGCCCGAACCTCACTCCCTGCCGAAGCGGAACCGTATCCCGCCATTGATGACACGCCCGTCGCTCGGCGCCCAGGCATCGACGGTCCAGGACCCGACCGGTGCACGCTGCGGCAACAGCAGCGGGTCCCAGCGCGTCTGGCGCACGTCCAGCAAATTCTCGGCGTTGACGAACAGGCTGACCTTGCCAAGCACCAGCTCGCCCATCAGCCCCAGTTCGACATAGGGTCGGCTGCGCGAGCGATAGGGGTTGTCGTCGATCGACTGGATGCCGGTGTAATAGGCTTCGAGGCCCACCCGTCCCTTGCCGTGCTTCTCCCACATCGCCACCAGCCCGGCGGTGTTGCGCGGGGTCAGTGGCACGCGACGACGCCCCGCGGCATCGGGATCGGGCTCGGTGGCGTCGATATGGACATAGCTGCCGGTCAGCGTGAACGCCTCCCAGCGATAGCGCAGCAGCACCTCGACGCCACGTGTCTTGGTCAGCCCGTCGGCATTGGCCAGCGTGACGCGGGTCGCGGTCAGTTCGCGCAGCTGCACGCTGTTGTCGATGTTGGAGGCGAACAGGCTGACATTCGCCTCAACCGGTCCCTTGGCATAGCCGAAGTCGATTGAGGCGGTGTCGGCGGTTTCGGCCTTGAGCTTGGCATAGGGCACGACGCGCGACAGGCCGTTCGCCTCGATCTCCTCGACGAACGGTGTCGGCGCATAGAAGCCGCGGCCGACCGAGGCCCGGACCGTCCACGGGCCGGGCCGGTAGAGCGCCGATAGCCGCGGGCTGACCCGCGAACCATATTCGCTATGCGCATCCCATCGCGCGCTCGCCGCCAACGTCAGTGCTTCCGTCACTTCGCTCTCGCCCTGCACGAACAGGGCGGGCGCGGTGTAGCTGTAATCGAACGTGGGATAGGCGCGCGATCGATAGCCATCGGCCTGGAACGCCGCGCCGACCAGCCAGTTCGAACGTCCCGCTTCGCCCCCAAGTGATGCTTCGGCAAACCCCGTCCGGTGCCGGTCGCGTTCGCTCGTCGTGCCGAACTGATGCCGATGCGACTGGGTGACGCCCGACGCGCGCAGATAGAGCGTGCCGACGCCCTCAAGCGGAGTCTGCGCGGTCAGCCCCAGGTCGAAGCGCTCACTGTGCTGCGCCTGCACGAACGCCGTGCCATCGGGCGCGGTGCGACCGGGCAGGGTGCCGCCGTCGCGCTGCTCGGTCATCGCGCCGAAGGTCAGCAGCGCCTTCGCGCCTGCGGCACCTTCCCAGAACAGCCGCGGGCGTGCGGTCCAGCGCTCGTAACCGGGCATATCGGCCCAGCCGTCATCGTTCAGGTCCTGTTGCGTTTGGCGGTTGAACCCGGCGGTCAGCGACGCGCTCAGCCCACCGCCGAGCGGCGTCGCGCCATAGGCGGTGACGTCCTGCCCGTCGCGGGTGGTGGCGTTGAGCAGCAATTCGCCCTGCGGCTCCGTGTCCGGCCGCCGCGAGACGAGGTTGATCACGCCACCCAGCGCCGACGGACCATAGAGCGCCGATGCCGCGCCCTTGATCACCTCGACCTGACCCAAATCGGTCGGCGGAATTTGCAGCAGCCCGATCGACGGCGTCTGCCCGCCGTAGAGTGGTAGGCCATCGGCCAGGATCTGGGTGTAGCGCCCCTTCAGCCCCTGCATCCGCACGTTCGATGCGCCCAGCGCGGGCGAGGTCACCTGCACCCGTACACCCGGCGTCTCGCTCACCAGCATCGCGATGTTGCCGGGGGTCATGAGGAGCTTTTCCTCGATCTCCTCGCGATTGATCACATCGACCCGGATCGGCTCGTCCTGCACGCGGCGCCCGGTGCGGGTCGCCTGAACGACGATTTCCTCCCCCTCTTCGGCTTCCTCGCCATGATGTTCCTGCGCCGATGCGCCGGTGGACAGCAGGCTGGCCAGCGCGGTGCTCGTGAGACAGGCAAAACGGAAAGACAAGTCGCAGCTCCCTAAGGCGTGCGGCCGGGACCCGACCGATCAGGAAGTGCGATAGAGGCTGAAGCCACTACAGGGTCAACCCGTGCTTACAACTCCCGCTGATGTCGACATGACTGATGTCAGTATGGCGGAGCGGGGTGTGGTTTGATGCGCCCACCGCAATCCCATCGGAAATATCCGATATGTATTGACCTGCGTGAAAGCATCGGTATTTTTCGATCAATGGATACCGAATCGGCTTTGGCGGCGATGGCCGCACTTGCGCATCCGACACGGCTCGATGCCTTTCGACGACTGATCCGCCACGAGCCTGACGGTCTTCCAACCGGTGCGCTCGTCGAGGCGAGCGGACTGACGCAAAGCACCTTCTCCACACACCTCGCGGTCCTTGCCAGGGCGGGTCTGGTCACCGCCGAGAAGCAGGGGCGGAACCAGATTCAGCGCGCGAACATCGATGCCCTCCGCGCCTTGATGGTCTTCCTGGCCAAGGATTGCTGCCAGGGCCGCGCCGAATTGTGCGAACCGCTGCTTGCCGAACTCATTTGTTGTTGAGGGCGCGCGCCGTGACCGACATCGTCATCTATCATAATCCCGCATGCGGCACGTCGCGCAACACGCTGGCGATGATCCGCAACGCCGGCATTGAGCCGCACGTCATCGAGTATTTGAAGACGCCACCGTCGCGCGCGATGCTGGTCCAGCTGATCGAGCGGGCGGGCCTTTCCCCGCGCGAGCTGCTGCGCGAGAGGGGAACGCCCTATGCGGAGCTCGGCCTCGGCGATACCGGTCTGAGCGATGACGCGCTCATCGACGCGATGCTCCAGCACCCGGTTCTGATCAATCGCCCGCTCGTTGTCTCTCCCCTTGGCGTGCGGCTGTGCCGACCGTCCGAGGCGGTGCTCGATATCCTGTCCCAGCCCCAACAAGCAGCCTTCACCAAGGAGGATGGCGAGCAGGTGATCGACGCTTCCGGCCGGCGAGTCGGCTGATGGGCGCGTTTGAGCGCTATCTCTCGCTATGGGTCGCGCTGTGCATCGTCGCCGGGATTGCGCTGGGCCAAGCTATCCCCGGCGCCTTCGTCGCGATCGCATCGGCCGAGCTCGCCCGCGTCAACCTGGTGGTGGCGGCGCTCATCTGGCTGATGATCGTACCGATGCTGCTGAAGATCGACTTCGGCGCGCTCGGCTCCGTCCGCCAGCATTGGCGAGGCGTGGGCGTCACCTTGTTCGTGAACTGGGCGGTGAAGCCGTTCTCGATGGCTGCGCTTGGAACCCTTTTCCTCGGCTGGCTTTTCGCGCCGCTGCTGCCGGCGGGGGAAATCCCGTCCTACATTGCCGGCCTGATCCTGCTTGCCGCCGCGCCCTGCACGGCGATGGTGTTCGTCTGGTCGAACCTGTGCGACGGCGAGCCAACCTATACCCTGAGCCAGGTGGCGCTGAATGACCTGCTCATGGTCTTCCTGTTCGCGCCGCTGGTCGCGCTGCTGCTCGGCGTGGCGTCTGTAACGGTACCGTGGGGCACGTTGCTCCTGTCGGTCGGACTCTACATCGTCGTACCGGTGATCGTGGCTGCGGCCATCCGGCGCTCCGTGCTGGTATCAGGCGGGCCAGTGGCGCTGGACCGACTCCTGTCCCGGCTGGGGCCACTCTCGCTCGCTGCGCTGCTGGCGACGTTGGTTCTGCTCTTCGGCTTTCAGGGCGAGCGGATCGTCGCGCAGCCGCTTGTCATCGCCCTGATCGCCGTGCCGATCCTCATCCAGGTCTATCTGAATGCGGGCATTGCCTATTGGCTGTCGCGGCGGCTGGGCGTTGACTGGCGTGTCGCGGCGCCATCCGCGCTGATCGGCGCCTCCAACTTCTTCGAACTGGCCGTCGCTGCGGCAATCTCCCTGTTCGGCCTCAACTCGGGTGCCGCGCTCGCCACGGTCGTGGGTGTCCTGGTCGAGGTACCGGTGATGCTGTCGGTGGTGTCGATCGTGAAGCGCACGCGGGGATGGTATGAAAGAAAGGCGCCGGCATGAGCCGTATCCGGATGTTGCCCGATCCCGATCATCTGCCCAACCTCGATCCTGCGTTCGCGCACCGTCGGCCTGCAGTCGACCTGGGGGATGATCAGCCCCCACCGCGCATCCTGCTGCTCTATGGCTCATTGCGCGAGCGGTCCTTCTCTCGTCTCGCCGTGGAGGAGGCCGCACGCCTGCTGCGGTTCTTCGGCGCCGACACGCGGATCTTTGACCCTTTCGACCTGCCGCTGCCCGACCAGCATCCCGGCGACGACCATCCCGCGGTCCATGAACTCCGCACGCTGTCGTTGTGGTCGGAGGGACAGGTTTGGTGCAGCCCCGAGCGCCACGGCGCGATCACCGGGATTATGAAGGCCCAGATCGATCATTTGCCGCTTGAGATGAAGGGCATGCGACCGACGCAGGGTCGCACGCTCGCCGTGATGCAGGTGTCCGGCGGCTCGCAGTCCTTCAACGCGGTCAACACGCTGCGTCTGCTCGGCCGCTGGATGCGGATGCTCACGATCCCCAACCAGTCGTCCGTGGCGACGGCCTATAAGGAGTTCGACGAGCACGGCCGCATGAAACCGTCCAGCTATTATGACCGGATCGTCGACGTGATGGAGGAGCTGGTGCGGATCACGGTTCTGACCCGCCCGCATGCCGCGCAGCTGGTCGATCGATATTCCGAACGCAAGGCTGCGGGGGTTCGTGCATCCGCTGAGGATCATTCAGCCGTCGCGATCGGCCACCGCTGATCGTTTGAGGATCTGATCAGGGTGCTTCGCTGAACCTCGACAAATATTGCCCGCGCTGATGTCGAATGGCTGATTTCGGGAAATGGTTCAGGTCAAACGAATGACCGATTTGAGGGCGCATTGCAGAGGTCGCCCGGCCTTCCGCCAGATCACGATCATACTCATTCTAATCTCGGCGCCGGATACCCGATCCGCGATCCTGATCTTGACCAGGTCACGGCCGCGTAGCTTGCTTTCGATCGGCAGACCGAACAGCGCCCTCTCCACAGCCTGAATTGGCCGCCGGATGAGCGGCAACCTCGACGATCGCCAATTTATTTCGCGAACAGGTAAACCGGCGCTTGTTTCGATTACGAAACATATTCCAACGTATTCAATGACATCGATTGAAGGCAACGGATTTCTGCCATTTGGGACAGGGCTCCACCCCCATATGGGATATTGACTCAGTTTCGTTGTGTGTTGTCGGTCCCCGCAGGGGGAAATTGACATGGTCCGAAATACCGATTCGCTCGCAATCCCGAGCGCTGCTCAGCGCAAAGTGAAGCGTAGCGGCCCCTATCGGACCCGAACCGCGCTGGCCGGCGGCCTGGCCGCGACAATCCTGCTCGCCCTGCCCGCAGCCGCGCAGACGACATATGGCGGCCGGGGTGGACAAGGCAACGCTCCGGGATCCCCGGCAGGCGGCACCAGCAACGGCACCGGCGCGGGCGGCACCGGCAACACGGCCGGCGAAAACTATGAGGGTGCGGGCGGCGGCGGCGCAGGCGCGACCGGCGGGGCCGGAGGCGCCGCATGGAACGGAACCCCGGGCGGCGCCGGCGGCGCGACGGCGGGCGCTTCGGGCGACAACGGCACGGGCGGTGGCATTGGCAGCCGGGCAAGTGGCGGCGGCGGCGGCGCCCATGGCGCCGTTCTCTCCGGCGCGCCGGGCGTTGCGGTGACCGGCGGCCATGGCGGCAATGGCGGCAGTTCGGCCGACGGCGATGGCGGCGGCGGCGGCGCGGGTGGCTATGGCGCAGTGACGACCGGCACCGGGACGATCTTCTTCAACTACGCCATCACCGGCGGCAATGGCGGCAACGGCGGCGGCGGCTATTTCTACGGTGGCAGCGGCGGCGATGGCGGCATCGGCCTGCTGCTCACCGGCGCCGGCACCACCGTCTCGATCAGCGGCGCGGTCAACGGCGGCAATGGCGGCAACGCAGGCGCTTTCGTTGGCCCCGGCTTCGGCAATGGCGACAATGGCGCCGGCGGCATCGGCCTGGTCGCCAGCGACGTCAACATCGTCCTCCACGCCACGATCCGCGGAGGCGTATCCGGCAATGGCGTCACACGCGCGCTGGCGATGCGGCTGGGCGGCGCCAACCAGATCGCACTCGCCAGCGGCTGGGGCGTGGTCGGCGGCATCGAGCTCGCCGGGGGCAGCCTGGAGTTCGTCCAGGGCAACAACCAGAGCCTGGCCAACGAGATTCTCGGCACCGGCAAGCTGATCAAGAGCAGCATCGGCACGCTGACGCTGACCGGCGCCAACAGCTATTCGGGCGGCACTGAGATCCGCGGCGGCACGCTCATCCAGGGCAGCGCGAACGCGCTCGGCAGCGGCAACATCGCCCTCAATGGCGGCACGCTGAACCTGTTCGCCTATGATCTGGCGCTGAGCCGTATCTCGGGCACCGGCAGCATCACCAGCAGCGCCGGCGGCAAGCTGACCCAAACCAGCGGGTCGAGCATTTTCGGGAGCGATACGGGTACGATCACCAGCAGCGCCGGCATCGTGGTCGGTGCCGGCGCCACGCTGACGCTGCTCGGCAACAATGACCTTACCGGCGGCATCACCGTGTCCGGCACGCTTCGGATCGGCGCGAGCGGCGCCGCAGGTACCAACAACACCATCACCACCACCGGATCGGTGATCAGCTATGCCAATGGTGTCGACAATGGCGCGGCGATCCAGATTGCCTCCAACACCACGCAGCTCGAGGTGCTGGCCGCCAATGTCGCGACCCAGAGCGGCGCGATCGGCGAAGATCAACCGGGACGTGGGTTTGAGAAGATCGGCACCGGCAGGCTGATCCTCACCGGTGCCAGCAGCTATACCGGCACGACCACGCTCACCGCCGGCAGCCTGCAGATCGGCAATGGCGGCACCAGCGGTACGCTGGGCAGCGGCCAGACCAGCCTCGCCGCCGGCACCGAGCTGGTGTTCAACCGCTCGGACACGATCGTCGCCGCCAGCCAGATCATCGGCGACGGCCAGCTGCGCAAGCTCGGCGGGGGCCAGCTGACGCTGAACGGCGCTAACAGCTACACGGGCGGGACGATCGTCGAGGCGGGAACGCTGGGGCTCGGCCACGTCACGGCCGCCGGCACCGGGAGGATCTGGCTCCGCGACGGCACCACCCTCCGCAACACGACGACGGGCTCCACCGTCTTCTTCGACAATGCGATCCGGATCGACGCCGGCGAAACCGCGACGATCAACGGCAACACCGTTGGCGGCGCTGCCCTGAACGGCGCGATCACCGGCGGCGGCGACCTCATCTTCACCGGCCTCGTCGCGTTGACCGGCACCAGCGGCTACGGCACCACGACGGTCAACAGCAATTCGGAGCTGCTGGCCGGCTACCAGACGAGGGGGACACTCGGAACCGGCAATGTCACCAACTATGGCCTGCTGACCTTCGGGCGGACGGACACGGTGACCGTGTCGAACGTGATCAGCGGCACCGGAGACGTGAGGAAGCGAAACGGCGGGGTGGTGATCCTGACCGGCGACAATGACTATACCGGTATCACCACCATCAACACCGGCAGTACCATCCAGGTGGGCGATGGCGGCACCACCGGCACGCTCGGCACCGGCGACGTCACCAATCATGGCACCCTGATCTTCAACCGGGGCGACGATATCACCGTCGCCAACACGATCAGTGGCGGCGGCACGCTGACCAAGCAGGGCGCGGGCATGCTGACGCTCACCGGCAGCAACGGCTATTCCGGCCTGACCACGATCTCTGCGGGCACGCTCCAGGTGGGCAATGGCGGCACCACCGGTACGCTGGGCAGCGGCGGCGTCGTCAATGACAGCGTGCTGGTCTTCAACCGATCGGACGACCTCGCCGTCGCCAACGCCATCACCGGCATCGGCAGCCTGACCAAGCTGGGCGGCGGCGTGCTGACGCTGAGCGGCAACAACGGCTATCTCGGCAATACCACGATCAGCGACGGCACGCTGCGGCTCGGCAGCGCTACCGCGCATGACAATGGTAATATCGTACTCGACGGCGGCACGCTGGACGTGGGCAACGTCGCCTTCCGCCTCGCCAGTCTTGGCGGCGGCAACGGCACGATCGCCGCTTCCGGCACCGGCAGCCTGAGCGTCGGCGCAGGCGAGGCAGTGACGTTCGGCAGCACCGGCAATTCGATCGACTCCGACGTCATGCTGACCATCGCCCCGACCGGCGCGCTGACGCTGCTCGGCAACAACGGGCTGACCGGTGGGATCACGCTCGCCGGCCGGCTGGTGATCGGCGAAAGCGGCGCAGCGGGCGGCGTGGACAATACGATCTTCACGATCGGATCGGTGATCAGCTATGCCAATGGTGTCGACAATGGCACCGCGATCCTGCTCGGGTCGGATACGACCCAGCTCGAAGTGCTGGGTACCGATATCGCTACCCAGAGCGGCACGATCAGCCAGGCTCTGCAGAGCCGCGGATTCGAGAAGACCGGCACGGGCACGCTGATCCTGACCGCGACCGACAACAGCTATACGGGCGCCACGACGGTTTCCGCGGGCACGCTGGGGCTGGGCAACGACAGCGCCGCCGGCACCGGCGCCCTCAATCTCGCCAACAACACCACGCTGCTCAATGTCTCGTGCGGCTGTGCCGCGCTGACGCTCACCAACGCGATCCAGATCGCGCTCGGCGGCACCGCGACGATCGATAGCGACGGCTATGAAACCGTGCTCGCGGGCAACATCACCGGCGGCAATCTGGTCTTCGCCGACACCTTTGGCGGCGGCACCACCTACCTCACTGGCGCCAACAGCTATGGCGACACGCGGGTCGGCACCGGCGCGACGCTGATGGTCGGCGACGGCGGCACCACCGGCAGCCTCGGCACGGGCGCGATCACCGTCGACGCCCTCGCCATGCTCGCCTTCAACCGCTCGGACGTTGTGACGCTGTCCAGCGCGGTGGCCGGCGACGGCTTCCTCGGCCAGTTCGGCACCGGAACGCTGATCCTCACCGCCGACAACAGCTATACCGGCGGCACGGTCCTCCTCGATCCGACCGGCACGCTTCAGGTGGGCGATGGCGGCACCACCGGTTCGCTGGGCAACGGCCCGGTCTTCATGGCCGGCGGCACGCTGGTCTTCAACCGTTCGAACGACATCAACTTCGCCGGCAGTATCGCGGGCGACGGCAGGATCACCAAGCTCGGTGCGGGTACGCTGACGCTGACCGGCGACAATCTCAACGGCGCCTCCGGTCCGTATGTCGGAGCCTTCTCGATCCAGGCCGGAACGCTGGCGATCGGCGAATTCGGCCTCGGCGCGAGCCAGCTGGTTGAGATCGACAATGGCGCGACGCTGAAGGCGTTCGAAGACAGCTATGCCGGGGACGTCGCGATCCTGTCGGGTGGCGGCACGATCGATACCGACAGCTACACCTTCGAGATGATCGGCGCGCTCGACCTTCAGGGCGAATTGACCAAGACCGGCACGGGCACACTGCTGCTCGGAGACGTCAACGAGGAAGGCCAGGGCGCCGGCGGGATCAACGTCACCGCGGGCACACTCGGTCTAGGCAGCGATTTCGCGGCGGGCACCGGGCTGATCAAGCTGGCCAGCGGCACCACCCTGCTCAACGCCGCCTGCGGCTGCGCCCGCCTCGACATCGACAACGACATCCAGGTCGCGATCGGCGGCGCGGCGACCTTCGACGGCGGCGGCAACAACACCGACCTGAACGGCGCGATCAGCGGCGGCGACATCCATTTCACCACCAGCCTCTCCGCTCCGTTCGCGGGGAGCATCTTCCGGCTCAATGGCGCGAACAGCTATGGCGCGACCCGGATCGGCCCCAATGTCGCGCTGATCGTCTATGACGGCAAACTGGGCACCGGCGACGTCACCTTCGACGCAGCTGCATCGGACCCGACGACGCCCGCCGCGCTCGTCTTCCAGAACGCCACCGATTACAGCTTTGCCGGCAGGATCATCGGCAACGGGATCGTCAGCGTCGAATCCGATCCCGGCACTTCGGTGACCCTGACCGGCTCGAACACCGCGACCGACAATTTCACCGGATCGGTAGACGTGATCAGCGGCCGGCTGGTGATCAACGGCAGCTTCGGCGACGTGGTGGGCAACACCGCCCGCATGACACTGAGCGGCGGCGCGCTGGGCGGCAGCGGCACGTTCCACGGCAGCGTCGCGCTCGACAACACCACGCTGTCTCCGGGCAACAGCCCGGGCACGCTCAACATCGCCGGTAATCTGACCCTCGGCGCCGGCACCATCCTGAATTTCGAGCTGGGCGCGCCCGGCGTGGTGGGCGGGGCCAGCAACGATCTGGTCAATGTCGGCGGCAACCTGACGCTCGACGGCACACTCAACACCATCGCCTGGGGCGCCGGCTATGGCCCGGGCTATTACCGCCTGTTCAACTATGGCGGCACGCTGACCGACAATGGCCTCACCATCGGAACAGTTGCTGGCGGGCTCGGCACTCAGATCCTCACCAATATCGGCGGTCAGGTGAACCTGCGCCTCGGCGGCTCCCAGGCTATTCTGTATTGGGACGGCGCCGACATGGGCACGACCGCCGGCGTCGCCGGCGGCGCAGGCACCTGGAACGGCACGAACACCAACTGGACCGGCCCGACCGGCTTCGCGATCAACGACGCCTGGCAGAGCCAGGTCGGTGTGTTCGCCGGCGCGGCCGGCGGCACCGTCACCGTCGACGGCAACCAGAGTTTCGAGGAGCTGCGCTTCGAGACCAATGGCTATGTGCTGCGCCCGGCGGACGGAAGCGCGCGGCTGAACACCACTGGCGGCTTCTCGATCATCGATGTCTCGAGCGGCGTCACCGCCGACATCGGCGTGATCATCCAGGGCGGCGCAGGCCTCGACAAGACCGGCGCCGGCACGCTGATCCTCTCAGCGGTCAACAGCTATAGCGGCGCGACCGACGTCGCCGCCGGCACGCTGCGGCTAGGAATCAACAACGCGCTCACCGACCCGACCGCGCTCACTGTCCAGGCGGGCGCCACTTTCGACCTTAACGGCTTCCAGACGCATGTCGGATCGCTCGCGGGCGCGGGCACGGTTACCCTCAACAACGGCCGGCTCGACACGGGCTACAACAACACCTCGACGATCTTCAGCGGCACAGTGACGGGCGCCGATGGCGGTGCATCTGTCTTCACCAAGAATGGTGGCGGCACGCTGACCCTGGACGGCACCGTCGCATTGGGCAATGGCGGCGGCGTTCTGAACTCCTTCGGCCAGATCAATGCGGGCACGCTCCAGCTCGCGAGCACCGGCAGCTTCAGCGCCGATTTGATCCAGAATTTCTCGACGATCGAGAACAGCGGCACGATCGAGGCCTTCTCCAATTTCCAGACCTTCGGCACGGTGACCAACAACGTCACCGGCGTGATCAAGGGCAACACCCAGAATTTCAGCACCTTCGACAATTACGGGACGACGGGCGGGCTACAGTCGCTCGGCGGCGTCGCGACCAACTACAGCACGGGCGTCATCAACGGCAACGTCCAGACCTTCGCCAGCTTCATCAGCACGGGCATCATCAACGGCTCGATCAGCAACTTCGCCACGGCGCTGATCAAGAACCAGGTCAATGGCGAGATCGGCAACTTCCAGGTCGGCGCGACCGTGACGCTCACCGGCACGGTGACCGGCATCACCAACTACCAGGGCGTGCAAGGTGCCCTGCTCGACCTCGCTGGTTTCGACACGACGGTCGGCGCGCTCAACGGCGGCGGCGCGATCCAGCTCGGCGCGGCGACGCTGACGGTGGACAGCAGCCGCCCCTTCTCCTCCTTCAGCGGCACGATCTCCGGCAGCGGCGGCCTGATCAAGACCGGCACGGGCGAACAGATCCTGGGCGGGCTGAACGACTATACCGGTGCCACCGCGGTCAACGGAGGTACCCTCAACCTCGACTTCGGCGGCGCGCTGACCAGCGACGTGACGGTCGCGAACGGCGCCAGCTTCATCAATAGCGGCACCCTCACCGGCCTCACCACCAACGGCGGGACGCTGACCGGCTCAGGCGTTTTCAACGGCGCGCTGGCGCTGGTCAATTTGAGCGGCGGTACCGCCACGCTTGGCGGCCAGGCCAATGGCGCGGTCCAGAACAGCGGCACGTTCAATGCCAGCGGCGTCACCGGGATCACTGGCTTCAGCCAAGCCGCAGGTGGCCAGCTCAACCTCATCGCCGATCTCGCGCTGGGTTCGCTGAGCGGCGCGGGCGGCGTCAATCTCGACTTCTACACGCTGACCGTGGGCGCGAGCGGCGCCAACACCAGTTTCGACGGCGCGATCGCCGGCAATGGCGGGCTGACCAAGACCGGCGCCGGGGTGTTCACGCTGACCGGTACCAACAGCCATAGCGGCGCGACGCTGATCAACGGCGGCACGCTGCAACTGGCCAGCACCGGCACGATCGCCGGGGAAGTGATCAACAACGCCGCATTGGTTTCGATAGGGACGCTGAACGGCGGACTGACCAACAACGGCATCGCGGTGCTGGGGAATGTGGTGAACGGGCTGGTCCGGAACCAGTCCGGCACCATTTCGCTGTCCAGCGACGTGACCGGCACCGGGCAGTTCAACCAGTCGAGCGGCGCGCTGTTCGATCTCGCGCTCAGGAATGCCAGCTTCGGCTCGCTTAGCGGTGAAGGCACTGTCGATCTGCGCAGCGGCCGGCTTACCATCGGCAGCGACGACACGAACACGAGCTTCGCCGGCACGATCACCGGCTCGGGCGGTATCACCAAGACCGGCGACGGCACGATGACGCTGACCGGCGTCAGCAACTATGGTGGCACGACCTCCATCAACCAGGGTACGCTGTCCTTGGGAGACGGCGGCGCGATCGGCGGCGGGCTGATCGCGAACAACGGCACGCTCGACTTCAACGGATCGATCGACCGGAGCTTCGGCAACACGATCAGCGGCAGCGGGAACCTGACCAAGAACGGTACCGGCCTGCTCGTCCTCACCGGCGCCAACGGCTATAATGGTGGCACCCAGGTGTTTGGCGGCGTGGTCGGCTTCAACAATGGCCAGGCGCTGGGCAGCGGCAATGTCGAGCTGATCGACGGCACCGGACTGCGCAACGTGCAGGCAGGCGCGGTGACGCTGGCGAATGGCGTCCATGTGAGTACCGGCACTGCGATGCTGGAAGGCGTGAACGGATCGAGCACCGCGCTGACCGGATCGATCAGCGGCGGCGATGTCCGCTTCGCGGTGTCGGGCGTGGGCACGGCCAGCTTCACGCTGGATGGCGCCAACAGCTATCGCGACACGCAGATCGGTGCCGGTGCGGCGGTCAACGTGGCGGGCGGCACGCTGGGCACAGGCAATGTCGCGCTGACCGATGCAAGCGCATCGCTTACCTTCGCCACTGCCGGCAACTACAGCTATGGCGGGGTGATTTCCGGCAATGGCCAGATCGGCGTGAACACCGCGGCCGGCGCGGGCATCACCCTGACCGCTTCGAACGACGCCATGCAGAACTTCACCGGTACCGTGACGGTAGACAGCGGCCAATTGACGCTCAACGGCGCCTTTGGCGACGTGGTGGGCAACACCGCCAGCCTGACGCTGAACGGCGGTTCGCTGGGCGGCGGCGGCACGTTCCATGGCGACGTCACCGTGACGAGCGGTACGCTTTCGCCCGGTAACAGCCCGGGTACGCTCAACATCGGCGGCAACCTGAACCTCGGCGCCGGGACCATTCTGAATTTCGAGCTGGGCAAGGCCGGTACACCCGGCGGCACGAACAACGATCTGGTCAATGTCGGCGGCAACCTCACGCTCGACGGCACGCTCAACGTCACCGCCCTGCCCGGCTTTGGCGAGGGCTATTACCGGCTGTTCAACTATGGCGGCACGCTGACCGATAACGGCCTGCTCTTCGGCGCGATGCCGGCCGGCTACACGACCAACCTGCTCACCAATATCGGCGGTCAGGTGAACATCCTGTTCGCCAGCAGCCCTCAGGCGATCCAATATTGGGATGGCACCGACCTCACCGGCAGTACTGCGGGCATCAACGGCGGCGCAGGCACCTGGAGCAGCACCGGCACCAACTGGACCGCGCCGACCGGCTATGCGGTCAACGACAGCTGGCGCGGTCAGGTCGCGGTGTTCGGCGGTGCGGCTGGCGGCAATGTGACCGTGCAGGGCGTCCAGTCCTTCCAGGAGTTGCGCTTCCGAACCGGCGGCTATGTGATTGCGGGCGCGACGGCGGCGGACGGGCTGGCGACCACCGGGGGCTTCTCGGTGATCGACGTCAGCAACCGCGTGGATAGCCGGATCGACGCGATCATCTCCGGCACCGGCGGGCTGACCAAGACCGGCAGCGGCACGCTGACTCTTGGCGGCGCGAACAGCTATGCCGGCGTCACCACGGTTTCCGGCGGCACGCTGGCACTGGCCGCGAGCGGTTCGCTCGCGGGCGCGGTGCAGAACGATGCGACGTTCACTAATGCCGGCACCGTCGCGGGTCTGGTGACTAACACCGGCACGCTGACGAGCACCGGCACATTGGCAGGCGGTCTGAATAACAGCGGCGCGGCGTCGCTCGCTGGCACGGTGACCGGCGCGATCGCGAACAGTGGAACGATCGAGCTGACCGGCACCACCACCGGTATCGGCGCGGTGACGCAGGTGGCGGGCGGCCGCATCGCATTGGATGGCTTCAGCACCAGCTTCGGCAGCCTGACGGGCACCGGTGCGGTGAACCTGGGCAGCGCCACGCTGACGCTCGGCGGCGACAACAGCAGCACCAGCTTCAGCGGCATCGTTTCGGGCAGCGGTGGACTGACCAAGACGGGCACGGGCACCTTCACCCTTACCGGCACCAATAACTATACCGGCACCACCACTGTGAGCGCAGGCACGCTCCAGCTGAGCAGCAGCGGGAAAATCGCCGGCGCGGTGCTGAACAACACGACCTTCAACAATGCCGGCACGGTTGTCCGGTTGGTGACCAACAACGCCACGCTCAACAGCACCGGCACGCTCTCGGGTGGGCTGGCCAATGGCGGCGCGGCCACGCTTTCCGGTGTGCTGACCGGCGCAGTCTCGAACAGCGGCACGATCACCCTCGCCGGCGCCATCGCCGGTATCGACGCAGTGACTCAGGCGGCGGGTGGCAGCATCGCGCTGAACGGGTTCGATACCCGGTTCGGCAGCCTCGCCGGCACGGGCACGATCAGCAACGGCGGCGGGACGCTGGCCGTGGGCGAAAACAGCGGCTCGACCAGCTTCGGAGGGGTGATCTCGGGCAGCGGCGCGCTGATCAAGGCCGGCTTCGGCACGTTCACGCTGACGGGGGCCAACACCTATACCGGTCTCACCACGGTAAGCGCCGGCATTCTGGCGCTGGATACGAGCGGCAGCCTGGCCGGCAATGTGCTCAACCAGTCGAGCTTCATCAATGCGGGTACCGTAACCGGCATGGTGCGGAATGACGGCACACTGGACAGCTCGGGCACAATCAGCGGCGGCCTGCTCAACAACGGCAACGCCAGGCTCGCCGGCACGATCGGCACCGGTATCGTCAACAACGGCAGAATCATGCTGAACGGCGCGACGACGGCTGCAGCGCTGCAACAGGGGGCAACCGGCAGCTTCAATCTCACAGGCTTCGACACGTCGGTCGGCACGCTGAACGGGTCGGGCACGATCACCCTCGGTAGGGGCACCCTCACGATCGGTGCGGGCAACGGCAATTCGTCGTTCGCCGGCACAATCTCCGGCAGCGGCGGCCTGACCAAGACCGGCACGGGCGCGCTAGTGCTCACCGGCGCAGCGCGCCAGACCGACGGCACCACCATTTCGGCCGGCACGCTACAGATCGGCAATGGCGGCACCAGCGGCTCGATCGAGGGGGCGATCGTCAACAATGGCCTGCTCGTGCTCAACCGCGGCGACGTGGTGACGCTGGCGAATGCCATCTCCGGCACCGGTGGCTTCGTCCAGGCGGGCACCGGCACGACCACGCTCACTGGCGCCAACAGCTATACCGGCGGCACGCTGGTGTCGGCCGGGCGGCTGCGCGGCGACGCGGCTTCGCTCAAGGGCGATATCCGGACCGACGCGGCGCTTGAATTCGCGCAGGCCGCCAATGGCAGCTATACTGGCCGCCTGATCGGCGCAGGCCTGTTCGAGAAGAGTGGGATCGGCGTCCTGTCGCTGACGGGTGACAGTTCGGGTCTTACCGGCGCCACCCGGGTCCTGAGCGGTACGCTGGCGGTCAACGGCCTGCTCTCGCGTTCGATCGTTACCATCGGCAATGGCGCAACGCTGGGCGGCACCGGCACGGTCGGCGGCATCATCGCGCAGAGCAGCGCTACAGTGGCGCCGGGCAACAGCGTCGGCACGCTCAATGTTAGCGGCAACGTCCTGTTCCAGGCGGGTTCGCTGTTCGCCGCCGAAGTTCAGCCAAGCGGCAGCGACAAGATCCTCGCCACCGGCACGGCACAGCTGGGCGGCACGCTGGCACTGCTCAACCTGGGCGGGACCTACGCCTTCAACAGCGTCTATGTGCTGCTCCGCGCCGATTCCGGAGTGACCGGCACCTTCAATGTTACCGGCCTCAACAGCTTCGGCATCATCTTCCGGCCGAAGATCATCTACACCGCGAGCGAAGTGCAGCTGATGCTCGCGCCCAACCGGCTGACGGACGTGCTGGGCAACCTGCCGCTCAGCTACAATCAGACCAGCACGATCAGCCGGATCGATGCGGCGGTCGTCGCCGGATATGATCCCACACCGATCGCAGGGCTCTACAATCTGGCGCCCGCCGAGATCCCCGCAGCGCTCGATCAGCTTTCAGGCGAAGTCTATGCCTCCGCCACCCGCGCGGTGCTGGAGGATGAGCGGTCAGTGCGTGAAGCCGCACTCGGCAGGCTGGGTGCAGCCGCCGATGTCGGGCTTTCGGGCACGGGCGGCTGGGGCCAGATGCTCGGCAGCTGGGGCAGCGCCAATGGCGACGGCAATGCCGCGGGCTATGATGTGGACCGCACCGGCTTCATGATGGGCGTCGATACTGGCGCCGCGACCGAGGAAGGCTCGTGGCGTGCTGGCCTGATGGGGCATCATGCCCGCATCACCGTGTCGGTGGATGCCCGCGCCAGCCGGGCCGAGATCGATCGCAGCGGGGCCGGCGTCTATTTCGGCCTCGATCTGAAGGGGTGGCGCATCAATGCAGGCGCAAGCTATTCGTGGCTCGATCTCGATGCAAAGCGCCAGGTGAATGTCGCAGGCATCGCCGACAGCCTGCGCGGCAAGACCAAGGGCAAGATGATCCAGGCTTTTGGCGAGATCGCCTATCGGATCGATGCCGGCGGCCAGGGCTTTATCGCGCCCTATCTCGCCGGCAGCATCACCCGGGTCGAGTTCGATGTTTTCAAGGAAGTCGGAGGCCCTGCGGCGCTAGTGGCACGGGATCAGAAGAGTGTGTTCGGCATTGCCGAGTTCGGTCTGCGCGGCGAAGGCGCGCTGGGCCGCGGCGTGCGCCTCGGCGGCAATGTTGGCCTGCGCCACGCCATGGGCGACCGCGCCGCCGAGCCGGTCCTGGCGCTGGCAGCGGCGCCGGGCCAGGCCTTTGCAGTGCGTTCGTCCGAGATGGACAGCCTCTCGGTCGTCACGAACCTCGACCTGACCGCCGATATCAGCGACTCGCTGAGCTTGCGCTTCGGTTATACCGGCGTGCGGGGGTCTGCAGCGCGCGAACACGGCGCCCGTGCCACGATCAGCCTTAGGTTCTGATCTTCCGGGACCGGATCTGGATGCGAGCGTCGCTGATCTTGCTGTCCGCCGCGATCCGGACGGTAGCGGGGGCGGTCGCTACAGGTCCGATTGCTACTCCTTGATCGCCTCGACCGGCGACACGACCGCCAGATCTGGGCCGATTGCGACCTGTCCGCTTCCGCGCGCCGAGTAGCAAAAGCGGACATTGAGAACGCGATAGGCTGAACGGCCGGAAGTGGGCCGTGTCTCACCTTTCTGGTTGCTGGTGCGAAAATAGGCAAATCTGCCGTTTCAATCGCACCACCGTCTCGGTCCGCATGCGTCAACATAGCAGTTGTTCGCCGGGACTGAGTTGCTCGTTGATATCTGCGAGTCGTTCATATGGCGAACCGACTTCCCGGAGATATCGGGAAGGCGCCCTTCCCAAGCGAACAAGCAGCGCGCCTACTTCTATTTCGCCTCCAGCAGCACGGCCCCGCCCGCGCCCTCCTTGCGTCGCACCGGATAGAGGGCCGACACGCCTTCTACAAAGGCGCCCACATCCCCAGCCTTATATATGCCGTCGATCGTAATGGACCCAAGCTTGGGGTCAGCCACGCGGATCGGCCGCGGCGAATATCGGTTCATGCGCTCAACCGCGCTCGCCAACGGTTCGCGGTCGAAACTAAGAAGTCCCTGTTCCCAGATCAGCGTTTGGGTGAGATCGGGCTGGCTGATCTTCGCCGGGGCGGCAGTGCCAACCGTGTCGATCAGTTCGCTCCCCGCACTCAACAGATAGCGGCGCGATGTGGTCTGCCCCGCACTAACGATGTCGCTCCGGTCGCGCACTTCCACCTGCCCTTCATAGAGGATCACGCGAACCTGGCCGTCGATCAGTTCGACGCTGAAGCTGGTACCCACCGCCACCACCAGCTTGTCACCGACCGCCACCGTGAAGGGGCGTAGCGAGTCCTTCGCTACGTCGAATTTGGCGCGGCCTTCCAGAAGCTCGATCTGGCGCCCTGTCTCTTTCATCCGCGCCTGCACCTTGGTCGCGGCATCGAGCGACACCCGCGAGCTATCCTCTAATACAGCAAGCTGCCGCTCGCCCACTTGGGTCGCATAGGTTCTGGGCTGCATTGCCATCAACGTCAGGCCGAGCGTCACAACCAGCATCACGCTCGCGGCCATCGCCCAGGCGGCACGCGCAGGAATTCGGCCGATCCACCGCGGCGCGACCGTGCGCCACCACCGCTGCCGGGTTGCTCTCGCAACATCTTCCAGCGCCTGCGCCCGCATCGCGAGCATATTGGGCCAATTGCCCACCTCACCGGTCGCTTCCCAGATGCTCGCCGCCTTCTGGAGCAGATCAGCGTTGCCGGGCTGCGCGAGCCAAGCGTCGAATTCCTCCCATTCGGCCGCCTCCATGTCGCCTTCGGATAGCCGGATACACCACAGCGCCGCCACTTCGCCCGGCATATCCTCCGCCGTCAGCCCCCCTGGCAGCTGGTCGCGTCCCCGGCTCACAGCTTCGTCTCCATTTCTTTCATGAGATGGGCCAAAGCGCGCGCCACATGTCGTTTTACCGAGCGCGTCGAAATTCCGTAAATGGCAGCGATTTGATCCTGCGACATATTTTCCAATCGAAACACGAGGAACAATGCTCGTGTCAGCTTGGGAAGCCCCGCAATGGCGGCCTCCAGGCGTTCAAGTTCGGTTCGGCCCACAACGATGCGGAATGCGTCGATCGGGTCGACTTCCGCGTCCTCGACCCGGCCCACGATTTCCTGATAGTGCGTTTGCGCGCGATGGCGTCGTCCTCGGTCGGCCAGGAGGTTGGATGCCATGCGGAAGATATAGGCTTCCGGGTGTTCGAGCTCCCCGGCATTGATCCCTAGCAACCGCACCAATAATTCCTGCGTCAGATCTTCCGCTTCCGCGTGATCGCGCACGCGCCGCAAAAAATACGCAAGCAGCACCGGGCGCCAGTGCCGGCTCAGCTCGCTACTGCGCAGCCCGTCGCTCCGGTTCTCCGCCGAGATCATGGCGTGTCCGCCAACTGACCAAGGTCAAGCGCTAGATGGAAAAAAGCGGCCCCCATGATTCTATAGACGCAGCAATGCGGGCGAGGGGACAAGCTTTTTTGCATTTGCTGCGGAGTTTCGCGAGGGGGCAACCTGGACCGCCGCCTTCGCCGCTCTCTTGTGGTGCTACAGCACCAACCCATCCCACAAAAAAGTCGGACCGATGTTCGCTCGGGAGAGAGCAGACACCGGCCCGACCACACCGGAGGGCGCGGAAACGGTTAGAACTTCTTGGCTACACTGAACGCGATGATGCGTGGATCGGGCGTGAACACATTGGTGGTCAGGCCATTGTCATCGCTGTTCACGAAGAAGCCGGTGATTGGCATTTTTTTGAACAGGTTTTTGACATAGAATTGAAAGCGCAGGTCCGATTTCGGTCGCTCCAGCGTCACCGCGATATTCACATTGTCCCAGGCCTGAAGCTTGTCGAACTCGGTATTGTAGACGCGACCAAAGCTGCCGGACTGCGCGTAATAATCGCCCCGGAATGTCGCCTCCCATTCGCCGCCGTTCAGGAACGCGGTATATTGCGCACCGACGTTGAACGTCAGCCGGGGCGAATTGGGAAGCTCATTGCCCTCAAGATCGGCGTAGAAGCCGCGCCCGCCATTTGGCGCGCCGCTAGACTTGCCGCGCCATGCGTTCGGGTTCGCTGGATCATAGGGAACGAGCGCGCCGACCGTGTCCGGATTGTAGGGAGCCAATGGATTGTAGGTGACCCCATAAGGGAAGGATCCAAAACCGCGGTTCGGGTTCCAATAATTCAGGCTGGTCACACGCACTGCGCGATCCGGGTTCCAACTACCAAGGCGATCGGCGCCGGGGCACAGGCTGCTGAGCTGAAGAACACTAAATTCCTGCGCCGTTCCCCGGCCAGCATCGACCTTCAAAATCTGTTCAACCAATGCGCGCGGGGCGATACAGTTGGAAGGCACCTGAAGCCAGGGACGCAGCACCACCCAATCGGGATCGCCTTGGGTACGGTTCATCACGTCGATCGATTGCGCGCCCTTACCCAGTCGGGTCTTCAGCAGCCCCAGATTTCCATCGATCCGGAAGGATCGTGACGGGCGCCAAGCCGCTTCAAATTCCAGCCCCATGCTGGTCGCATCGAAATTCTCATTATACGCAATGCGGTCCACCACCTGCGAAACCTGAAAATCCTTATAGTCATAGAAGAATCCGGTGGCGTTAAGGGTAAAGCGCCCGCCGTTAAAACTATGCTTCATCCCCACTTCGAAAGCAGTGACATATTCGGGGCGGAAGGTTTGCGGCAGATGTTGGAACTGAACCACATTCGGATTGAAATCGATCCGGGGTGGGTTCATCCCGCCTCCCTTGTAGCCGCGCGATGCGGAGGCATAGAACATGCTTTCATCGGTGAAGCTAAGGGTCGGTTTCCAGTCCAACACTGCGCGCCCGGTCAACTCGCCCCATGACAAATAAATATCGGGCTGCGCCGGATAGCCGCTATTGTAACGTCCACCGGTGATATCACCGACCAGCAGCTTTCCCATATCTGTGTCGGGTCCGCCGTAAAATATGACCGATGACGAATTGCGTCCTCCCCCCAATAGCAATTGGGTCGGAATCTGGTCCGCACGCTTCCGATCTCTGGTGTAACGCGCGCCGAGGGTGAGTTTCAGATCATCCTGCAGCTTCCAATAAAGTTCACCAAAAGCTGCATAGGATTTGATGCGCACGCCATTCTGGCTCAGGAAATAATTGTGCCCCTGCTCATTCAGGCTGTCGATTGGGTTGGGATCGACATAGGGGCACTCACGAGTTTCATCCCCCAAGTTGCATGGCCGTAGTGCATTTCCGGGGGCGCTTCCCGGGCCAAGCGGCGGCGCTTTGCTGTAGGCCCACTGCGCGATGAGTGAGAACATGTTGTTGAAAACGAAGTAATCATCCTTCGATTTGAAATCGAGGTAGTTAGCTCCAACAAGGAAATTTACCGGTCCGTTGAATTCGGATTGAAGGCGGAACTCCTGTGACCATTGACGGTTGCTAGAGCGACTGAGATCTGCCGATTTCAGCCGGTCGGAGCAGCCAAGTTGCGGATCACAATATTGCCCACCCGGCGTGGGCCCCGGGTAAGCTACCTGGTCCATTAGCGTGTTGTTGGGCTGCCACAGAGGGGGCATTGATGAATCGTTGAATAGTGGCTTGGTAACGAACCGGTTATAGTCCTGTGAAGACCAGAATTTGTCACGTGAATAGGCGGTTTGAGAGATGAAACTTAGGTTTTCGAAAGGCGAAAACTCCAGGTTGAACTGAAATACATCGTTGCTGGCGCGGAAAATCGGGTCATAATTCGATTCAATCTCGCGCAGGTTTCGGGTCTGGGTGACGCCACCCAGCGGATCTCTGATGACCGGAGATATCGACGACCCGCCCCTTGTTCTGCTGCCAAGAGCAATCGATGTTGCTGGAAAATAGAGATAGACAAGCGCAGCGCTATTCGGCGTGCCATAGGCCGCATCGTCATACAGCGATCCCGGCAAACACCCTTGGCTGATCCGTCCCTGAAGCAGGGGTTCGGTGATCGCGATCCTCCCGATCTGCCGAGCGCCTGGATCAGGGGTACAAAGCTGTTTGGCCGAGCGCGAGCGGTTGTCGTCTTCCTTGAAATGTTGCCAGACCGCGCTGACCTTGAAGCGATCGCTCGGCTCCCACGCCATGCTGACCCGCGTCGACCAAAGATCGCGCCCGTTGATCCGTGTGTCGAGGAAGTTGTTATAATCATAACCGTCGCGCTTGGTCATCATCCCCGCAACGCGGATTCCCAGCGTGTCAGTAAGGGGCAGGTTGATCATCCCGCTCGCGCGCCGCGATTTGAAATTGCCAACCTCAACCTTGGCGTCAGCGCCAAGCTCCGCGCCAGGCAGCGCCGGGATCATATTGACCACGCCCGCGGTCGCATTGCGGCCATAGAGTGTGCCTTGCGGCCCGCGCAGCACCTCGACCCGGTTCATGTCGAAAAATTCCGATTCGAACAGGCGGTTACGGACCAGCGGCGTAGAGTTGAAGCTGACCGCCACCGCCGGATCGCTCGTCGCCGAAATCGACTGCGTCCCAATCCCGCGGATCGAGAAATTATACATCGAGAAATTGGTTTTCGTGAACGACACATTGGGAACCGCGCGCAGCAACTCGGCCCCGCCCTCAATCTTGCGATCATCCAGTGCTGCGTTCGACAACGCGGTCATCGCGATCGGCACGTCGATCATCTTTTCTTCGCGACGCTGCGCCGTGACGACGATTTCCTCGTTGAGATCTCCGGGATCGTCCTGCACGTCCTGAACAGCGGGAGCGTTGGTCCCCGAGCTCGTCTTTTGCTCAGCGACGCGGATCACAAGCACGCCGCTCTGGCCCCAGATCGCTTCCAGCCCCTGCCCCGCCAGCAGCTTGCCCACCGCCTCACGAACCGTATAACTTCCGTACAGCGCCGGTGCCTTCTTCGCACTGATCTTACTGCTGTCGAAGCTGATCTGCTGCCCGGTCGCCCGCGCCAGCGCCCGCAGCGCGCCCGGCAAATCCTGCGCCGGGATTTGCAGCGTCACGCGGCTCTCCGTCGCCTGCGCGTGCCCCGGCACACTGAGTGCGGCGACCACGAGCGCGGCCGTAGCAATAGAACCACGTAGTGCAAATTTCGAAAGCAGCATTGACGCCTCCCCCCCCTTTGGAACGCCATCGAGCCGCGCAGCCCTCCCTTGCCCCAGCCGTAGCCAGTTTTGGAAAGTGCCCCGGCGCAGGGCGCGGGAAGACGATTGTCAAGAAAAGCCCGGCCCCGCCTCCCTCTTGGAAGCAAAATAGACCGCCCCTCCCTCGGCCCACTTTCGGGGCCTTCCCAGACGTAAGACGCGCCCGCCCCTCCAAGGGGACACCGAATCACCGACTTTTTCACATATGTCGATCAAGTCATTTAAATTACAGGAACAATATCGCGGCCCACGCCCTCCGCCGAGCCTTGCCCAATCCAATGCAGCCCCAGACGCGCTCCCAAAAGGGATGGTTCGAGAAACTATGGTGCTATGTGTAGAGAGGTGAGCCTGCCACACTTCCAACGAAACGCGAACATGGCGTGGATCCGGATTGTCGGCCATTGTCGGCTCTCCGGGCTCAGCAATCTGACGTCCGCTTTCGGGCGCTCGAAATGCGGCCTCCAATGACCGACTTTGGGGCGCAAAGCTGACGTCGAGGAAGAGGCCAGTCCAAGCACCGCAGGCAAGCACTCAGGATCGTGGAGAGAGCCTTGCTCGCACGGTCCTTGGCTAGGTAAAACGATGATGGCCTTCGCGACTGCCGGTCAATCACCCGCCATAGTCCACTTTGCGCGCTCATAGTCGCCGTCCGGCAGACGATCCCAAAACCTGCCGTTCGTTCAGCCGATGGCTGGAGTCAGCTATCGGCCCAGCAGCGGCCGCTACAACGCCCGCCACAGTGAACGGCTGCAACCCGCGCCGCTGCCGCGCGGCTACTTCGTCATCACTCGTAGCTTGCGCTTAACGCCCGATCGCGCTTCATAGCCGCATCACGCTGGAGTCTCCCATGCGCCGTATCGCTTTCCTCCTCGCCTGCACCGTCATCGCCCTGCCCGCCTTCGATGCACCTGCCGTCGCCCAGCAGCAGACCAGCGCCACCTCTGCCGATGGCCCGACGCGCACGTTCGCCGGCGCCGATTTGTTCGGGCTGTCGATCGCCGCCGACCCGCAGATCAGCCCTGACGGCCGCACGATCGTCTATGTGCGTCGCAGCGGCGACATCATGACCGATCGGATGCAGTCCTCGCTGTGGTTGATCGACGTAGCGAGTGGCAGGCAATCGCCGTTCGCCACCAGCGGCTCGAGCCCGCGCTGGTCGCCCGATGGCGCGCGCATCGCCTATGTCGCGGGCGATGGCGAGCGCTCGCAGCTGTTCGTCCGCTGGCTTGACAGCGGCGTCAGCGCGCGGGTGACGAGCCTGCCCGGCGATCCCAACAGCCTCGCCTGGTCGCCCGACGGCACCCGCCTCGCGTATATCGCGACGGTTGCTGGTGAACCGAGCAAGCTCGGCAAGGCGCCCGCCAAGCCCGAAGGCGCAAAATGGGCCGAGCCGCTGGAAGTGATCGAGCGCGTCACATATCGCAACGACGGCCCTGGCTATCGCAAACCAGGCTACGACCATCTGTTCGTCGTCGCGGCGAACGGTGGCGCAGCGCAACAACTGACCTTTGGCAAGTTTGATGATGGCGGCCCGCTCTCGTGGAGCGCGGACGGCCGCACGATCCTGTTCTCCGCGATCCGCGGCCCCGATGCCGAGCGGCAGGTGATGAACTCCGACGTGATCGCCGTTGACGTGGCGTCGGGCACAATGCGCACGTTGACAAGCCGCGACGGCCCCGATGGTGCGCCGCGCTTCTCCAGCGACGGGGATCGCATCGCGTGGATTGGCTTCGACGACAAGCGCCGCGCTTATACCAATGCCGAGCTGTATGTCGGCGATGCCAGTGCCAGCAATCCGCGGTCGCTCACCGCCTCCCTCGACCGGTCGATCGAGGACGCGCAATGGGCGGCGGACGGTCGCACGCTCTATGCGACCTATGATGACAAGGGACGGCGCAAGCTGGTCCGCATCGGCATGGACGGGCGCTCCACGTTGGTGGCTGATAATCTCGCCGGCGGCGGGCTCGACCGGCCGTATACCGGCGGCGACTTCTCGGTCTCACGCACCGGCACGATTGCTTACACCGGGGGCGACGCCTCCGCGCCTGCGGACGTGTGGGTGACGAGCGGCGGCAAGCCGCGCCGCTTGACCGAGCTCAATCAGGTGCTCACGGCGTCCAAGGCGCTCGCGCCTGTCCGCAAGGTCGCCGTTACCGCACCCGATGGCCGGCCGGTCGACGCGTGGCTCGCCACGCCACCAGGCTGGCAGCCGGGCACGCGCATACCGCTGATCCTCGAAATCCATGGCGGCCCGCACTCGGCCTATGGCCCGACTTTCGCTACCGACGTGCAGCTATACGCCGCTGGCGGTTATGCCGTGCTGTGGACCAACCCGCGCGGCTCGACCTCCTATGGTGCCGAATTCGCCAACCTGATCGACAAGAATTATCCCAGCCAGGACTATGACGACCTGATGGCCGCAGTCGACGCGACGATTGCGGAGGGCGTCGCCGATCCGGGCAACCTGTTCGTCACGGGCGGGTCGGGTGGCGGCGTGCTGACAGCATGGATTGTCGGCAAGACGAACCGTTTCAAGGCCGCGGCGACGCAGAAGCCGGTGATCAACTGGATCAGCGAGGCGCTGACCATGGACAACACGCTGTTCACGTCGCGCTATTGGTTCACGAAGCTGCCATGGGAAGATCCCATGAGCTATTGGAACCGATCGCCACTGAGCCTCGTCGGCAACGTCAAGACCCCCACTTTGGTGGTGGTCGGCAGCGAGGACTATCGCACACCGGTGAGCGAGAGTGAGCAATATTATGCCGCGCTCCAGATCGCCGGCGTGCCAACAGCATTGGTCAAGGTGCCCGGTGCGAGTCACGGCGGCTTCACCAGTCGTCCGTCACAGTCGGCGGCCAAGGCCAGCGCAATCCTTGCCTGGTTCGATCGCTATCGGGGTGCCTCCGCCCCGGCAACGCCGGCGAACTAGGCGACAGGGACTGGTTTGAGCTGGTACCTGGCGATCCAGATGTTATATTCCTGTCGGGCGCGCCAGTTTCAAAGCAATTGGCCCCCTTGAGTCTAAAAGATAGTTCGAACTCTGTTCGAACGGGCGCGCCCTATGTCTCAGTTGCGAGGACGTATCATACGGCGGTCATCCTGACCGGGATCGATTTGGCCGCCGGCGTCCCGCTAATTCGGTCGTAATAGTCGAGCGGCAGCAGCGAATTGAGCTCGGGATAATAGCCCGCCACCGCGCCGCGCGACATCGCATAGTCGAGCACGGTCAAACCTTCCACGCGGCGCTCCACGCCATCGTCGCTGATCGTCTCCAGCGTGACCTTTGCGCCCGCTGCGATCCCGCGAGCGACCCGATCCTCGGCATTCATGAAGACGACCATGCGGTCGTTATAGACCCCGCGATAGCGATCGGAATAACTGTAGATCGTCGTATTGAACTGGTCGTGGGAACGCACCGTCGCCAGCCGCAGCATCGCCGGGTCCGCCACCGGCGCATTGATGTCCAGCCCCTCGAAAACGATGAAATTGGCCTTGCCGTTCGGCGTCTTCCAGACCAGCCGCCGCGGCGCGATATCGAGGTGGAAGCCGCGCGGATCCCTGATGCGCTCCGAGAAGCCCTCGTAGATATCGGGATAGACTGCAGCGATCTTGTCGCGGATCGCATCATAGTCGTCGATATAGCGTGCCCAGTCGACCTTGCTGTCGGGCAGCGTCGCCATCGCCATACGGCAGACGATTTCAACTTCGGGGCGGCAATCCGGGCTGGCCGGCGTCAGCACGCCGCGCGATGCGGTGACGTTGGACATCGCATCCTCGATCGTCACGAACTGCTCGCCGAGCGCGGTCTCCACCCGTTCCGAGCGGGCGACGACGGGCAGAATCAGCGCGTCCTTACCATGGACGATATGGCCGCGGTTGAGCTTGGTCGCGATGCCGACGGTCAGGCTGAGCTTGCGCATCGCCTCATAGGAACGCTCGGTGTCGGGCACCGCGCGCACGAAATTGCCGCCCATGCCGATGAACACCTTCGCGGAGCCGTCCATCATCGCCGCAACCGATTCGACGGTGTGATGCCCATGCTCGCGCGGCGGATCGAAACCGAACACCTCGCGGACGCGATCGAGATAGTCCGCCTTCGGCTTTTCATCGATCCCGACCGTGCGGTCACCCTGGACGTTCGAATGGCCGCGGATCGGCGCGATGCCGGCTCCAGGTTTGCCGAAATTGCCTTTCAGAAGCAGGAGGTTGCACAGTTGCTGAAGCAGCTTCGACCCCTGCTGATGCTGGGTCAGTCCCATGCCAAAGCAGATCATCGTCGCGTTCGATCGGATGTAGATCTCGGCGCAGCGTCGGATCTGTGCCTCGGATATGCCCGACACCCGCTCGAGCTCACTCCATTCCGTCTGGAGGATGTCCTCACGCACCGCCTCGATGCCGGCGGTATGCGCATCGACGAACGCGCGGTCGATAATCGCTTCGCCCGCGGCTTCGCGTTCGAAGATCACCTTCATCATGCCCTTGAACAGCGCGATGTCGCCGCCGATCCTGATGTGGACGAACTCGCTCGCAATCGGTGTCGATCCGAACGTCGCCATCTGCACCACGTCCTGCGGCTCGGTAAACTTGATGAGCGCGCGTTCCGGCATCGGATTGACGACGACGATCGGCACGCCTCGCTTCCGCGCTTCGACCAGGTTGGTCATCATCCGCGGCGAATTGGTGCCGGTGTTCTGGCCGATGATGAACAAGGCTTCGGTATGCTCGAAATCGGCCATCACCACCGTGCCCTTGCCGACACCGATCGACGGCGGCAGCCCACGGCTGGTCGCCTCGTGGCACATGTTCGAACAGTCGGGGAAATTGTTCGTCCCAAACTCGCGCACAAAGATCGAATAGAGGAACGCCGCCTCGTTCGGTGTCCGGCCCGACGTGTAGAATTCGGCCTGGTGCGGGCTGTCGAGCGCGCGCAGGTGGCGCCCGATCAGCGCGAAGGCGTCGTCCCAACTGACCGGCACATATCTGTCGCTTCCCGCATCGTAGCGCATCGGCTCGGTCAACCGGCCCTGCATCTCCAGCCAGTAATCCGACTGTTCGCCCAGCCATGTGACGGTGTGCTGCGCGAAAAAGTCGCGGCTCACGCGAAACTTGGTCGCCTCATGCGCCAGCGCTTTGGCGCCGTTCTCACAGAATTCCAGCGTCTTGCGACAATCGGCATCGGGGAATGCACAGCTGGGGCATTTGAAGCCGCCGGGCTGGTTCATCGATAGCAGCGCCCGCGACCCTTTGGTCACGACGCTCTGCTCCATCAGAACCTTCGCGGTCGCCCCCGCCGCGCCCCAGCCGCCGGCGGGATGCGTATAGGCGCGATACTCAGGTGCCTTGGACGACATGTGCTACCTCGTGGCGATCAGGCGATTGTCGCATCGACGGAGACGTTCGACAACTCCGGCGCCGGCGGGGATATGGTCACACGCCCGAATGTTCAACGGATTCTGAAACTGGGGTCTTTCTCGAACAATGTGGTCATTTCGTCGGTAATCCGGATCCAGCAATCGGCCGCGACAACGGACGACAGGATATGAGAGCGCTGGTCGATCTCGGTATCGACGGCAAGCCTGCCGGCGTCGTCAAATCGGCGGCGCGCCCGCAAATAGAGCGTCGTGCCGGGCCGGGCAGGCGCAACCGGGGCCATCGCCATGCCTGCTTCTTCGGACATGCCCAGCATGACTCGCATGGCAGCAAAGACAAAGAAGCGAAATCCCACCAGCGCCGCGACCGGGTTTCCGGGCAGCCCGAAGAACGGGCGCCCGTCCGGCAGGATCGCGAACAGAAGCGGTTTACCCGGCCGCATCGCTATGCCGTGAAATACGATCCGTGCGCCAACGCGTTCGAGCGCGCCGCGCACAAGGTCGAAGTCGCCAGCCGACACGCCCCCTGTCGAAATGATCAGGTCGGCGTCGCCCAAAGCGCCGAGCGCATGGTCCAGAGCGTCGTCCTGGTCCTTGACGGTGGCGAGCCGGCAATCCGGCAATCCGAGGTTGGAGAGCTGGGCGGCGATCATTGGCCCGTTGCTGTCCGGCACGCCGGCGTCCCCGCCTGCGGTGAGCTCAGTTCCCGTCGTCAGTACCGCCACGGCGGGCCAGCGTCTGACGGTAGCGGCATTGCTACCGCTTGCCGCCAACGCGGCAACAACATCGGGGCCGAGCCAGGTGCCGGCCCGCGCCACGACCGAGCCGATCATCATATCCTCACCGGCCAGCCGAATATTGTCTCCGCCCAATGTATCGCGCAGCGTCAGACGACCCGCGGCGATGCTCGCCCGTTCACGTGCGACGATCCGATCGGCACCCTCGGGCACCGGCGCGCCCGTGCTGATCGCGCGTGCTTCTCCCGCCCGCAGCGGCAGCGGCCATGACCCGGCCCCGCCGCCCCCTGCAACCTCGAGGGCGCGCCCACTGGCGATGTCTGATTGTCGGCAGGCGAAGCCATCCATCGCGGATGCGCGGAACGGTGGAACGTTGTGCGCTGCCCGCACATCCTCGAACAGGATACGCCCGCCTGCTTTCTCGATCGGCACGGTTTCGCTGCCCAGCAGCGGCATGACGGCGCTAATCCTGCTGATGGCCTCGGTCGCACTTGGCTTAACCAGATCAGTCATCCAGCAATGCGCGGTCGGTTACATAATTGATGTTGACCGGCGCGGGGATCGGCAGTTCGACAGCGCCGACCAGACGTGCCCAACCGCGCACCGAGCGGCGCGGGTCAGTCACGACGAAGCTGTTCAAGCCTGCTGCGAGGGTGACGGGCCAGACGCCGATAACGGGACAGCCGGACAGGCAGGCAGGCCCGGTCTGGCGGCGAAGCGCGGCAAAGACTTCCGGGTCTACCCGCGGTGTGTCGCAAGGCATTGTGATAACCGCCCCAAATCCGTTGGCTGCGGCGTAGCGCAGCGCCGCATTGAACCCGGCGAGCGGCCCCAGGCCTTCCTTCGGACAGTCCGGCAAGAATCGATTTTCGCCATATTTCCGTCCGCAGATCGCCAGTTCATCGACCCATGGCCGCAGCGCCGCCATAACATGTTCGATCATCGCCCGCCCGTCGATCGGCGCGATCGCCTTGTCGGAACCGAACCGGCTCGACCGACCTCCGGCTATCACCGCGCCAAGTAGTTTGCCGGTCATTGCGCCGATAGCAGCGCATCGGCGCGCACGACCACGTGAAGCATTACCCCGGCTTCCCGGGCGCGCTGCACGGCAAGGTCGGTCGGCGCAGAAATCGTCGCCAGCATCGGGCAACCGGACAGCGCGGCCTTTTCCACCAGTTCATACGAGCAACGCGACGTCAGCAGCGCAAAGCCGCCCTGCCAGCGCTCTCCGGCCCGCAACATCGCACCGATCAGCTTGTCGAAGGCGTTGTGACGGCCAACGTCCTCTCGAACCTCCAGGATCGTACCGTCGGGCGCACACCGGGCCGCGCCGTGGACCGCGCGCGTGGCACGGCCAAGCGGCTGTCGACTGGCCAATGAAGCTGCCGCGGCGAAGATCACTGCCGGTTCGCCGGTCCAGGGGGGCACGCGCGGCAGTGGCCGCAGGGCCTGCTCCAGATTCTCGACGCCGCACAGGCCACAGGCACTATCGGAGGTTCGATGCCGCACGCGGTTGTAGATGCGATCCGCGACGCGCGGCGCCAGCGTCACGCGGACGATCCATCCCGCCGGTATCGCCTGTACATCCGAATCCAGGATGTCGGAGCCTTCATCGATCAGGCGCTCGCCCAGCGCGAAACCATAGACCAGGTCGATCAGGTCGGCGGGCGTTGCCATCAGCACCGCGTAACCGATCCCGTTGAACTCGAGTGCTACCGGCACCTCGGCTGCCAATGCCCGTTCGACGCCTGACGCGTCGCCGCCGCTCGTCAGCCGTGTAAACGAATGATCGACTGAGATAGTCAGAATGCAGTCCTCGGCCATGAAATGCCGGCCGGATGCCGACCCTCAATTGCATAACACGCCCAAAGCCAGATGAGTCCAGATGGGTGGCACTCCGCATCAGTTTATGATTTCGCCGCGTTCGTCCGAGAGCAACAGGGTGAGCCGTTCTCTCCACAGCTGCAGGGCTTCAGGCGTCAATCTGGCCCAATGCGTGATTTCGCCGACGACCTTTAGCGGCGCACTGCTGCGATAGGATCGAGTGGGGTTGCCGGGAAATTTCTTGTCGGTCACGTTCGGGTCGTTCTCGAATTTCCCGGTCGGCTCTACGACATACACACGCGGGACGCCCTCGCCTTTGGTAAGCTCCGACGCGATTTCAGCGGCAAGCCCGGCCCCGTCGACAATCGCAGTGAAGTAGACATGGTTCATCACCACTTCGGGGCGATAGTTCGACCGGTATCCTGCTGTGAGGTAATCACCCACCCGCAAATCCGCGATGGTGCCGTGAAAGAACGGTCCGTTGTCCAGCATTTTGTCCATCGTCACCATCCTATCTTTTCTCCTGCAATCGCAGGGACGCGAGCGCGGCAGCGAGCAGAAAGATCCCTGCGATCACGAACGAGGTGACTTGCGCCTGCGGATAGAGATGACGGGCGAGCGAACCCATCAACGTCGAAACGACGAGTTGGGGCAGGACGATGAAGATATTGAACAGCCCCATGTAAACGCCGAGCTTGCTCTGGGGCAGGCTGCCGCAGAGCACCGAATAGGGGATGGTCAGGATGGAGGCCCAGGCCATGCCGACGCCGACCATCGATACCAGCAGCCAGTTCGGCTCCGTAATCACCGCGAACGAGGCAAGCGCCAGACCGCCTGCAACCAGATTGACGGCATGAAGACGCGGCGCGCCGATTCTCTGCGCGATGGCAGGGATGACGAAGGCATAGAGCGCGGCGACGCCATTATAGACACCGAACAGCACGCCCACCCAATCCGCACCGTCGTTGTACGCGCGCGACGTCACATCGGTCGCGCCGAACTGATATTGGGTCACGATCGGCGTCGCGTAGATCCACATGATGAACAGCGCGAACCACGACAGGAACTGAATCAGCGCAAGCCGCCGCATCGTTCGCGGCATCGTCTTCAGGTCGCTGAGGATATGGTTGAGCGGCCGGTCGACACTGGCACGCAGGCGCATCCGGTTGAAGACCTGCGCAAGCCCGAAGGCGGCAAGACCGAAACCGAGGATATAGAGTGGCTTGTCCAGCCCCGCGCTCGCTACCAGCGCGATGATCGCCGCCCCTGCTGCGATCCAGCCGGCACCCTGGCGCATGGTCGGCGCATCTTCGGCATGGGGCGCATCCGGGATGGTCTGCTCTCCGAATGCCTGAAGCTCGGCGGGAGAATATTCGCGGCTCGTGACCACCGTCCACATCACCGTGAAGAGCAGCACGGCGGCGCCACCGTAGAACGCGTAGCGCACGGTCGCGGGAATTTCGCCTGGCCCGGCCGTGTTCGACAGGCCGAAGACGTTGGTGAGGATCGCAGGCGCAAACGACGCTACGACCGCGCCGGCACCGATGAAGACGGTCTGGAAGGCGTAGCCGCGCGTCCGTTGCCGCTCATCGAGCATGTCGCCGACGAATGCACGAAACGGCTCCATCGAGACGTTGATCGAGGCATCCAATATCCACAACAGCCCCGCGGCCATCCACAATATGGGCGCGTTGGGCATCGCGATCAGCGCGAGGGTGCACGATATCGCGCCGATCAGGAAATAGGGACGGCGGCGCCCCAGACGCCCCCATGTCCGGTCGCTGAAATAGCCGATGATCGGCTGGACGAGCAGCCCGGTGACCGGCCCTGCGATCCACAGGATCGGAAGATCGTCGATCGAAGCGCCGAGCGTCTGGAAGATCCGGCTGACATTGGCTCCCTGAAGGGCGAACCCGACTTGAATACCGAAAAAGCCGAAGGAGATGTTCCAGAGTTGCCAGAAACTCAGCGTTGGCTTCTTCATGTTCATTCGCCCCGCCCCATGTCCTTCGCGTCCGGTGCGAAACTGCCCCGGTTTGCTTTCGGCTGCCTGCGCGCGCGCGTCGAGCCGGCGCGATCGTCACTCGATCGGGCAAGCATGAAGAGCAGCGGCTGATCGAGCCGATCGTGCCACGACCGTTCGTCGTGCGCCGCACCCGGAAAGAACCGGCTCTCAAAATCGCGCCCGCGCACCCAACCCCGTCCCTCGACGACCCGGTCAACCCGCTGCTGGAACGGGGCGTAGAACCGGTCGAGCGTACGGTCGCCATGATCGAACCACAGGCGATGCGTTCCGCGCCGCGGCAGCCGCGCGCGAAGATACCCTTCGAAAGCGCCCGCGATCGCGTCGATGTCGGCGCTCGGCATCGGCGCATCGCCGCTTGGCAGGAAAAGCGGCCAATGCGACGACAGACAGGCTGCGCCGCCGAACACCTGCGGATATTGGGTCATCGCATAGAGCGAGATCAGCCCGCCCATGCTCGATCCCATCGCCAGCGTGTCGCGCGGCTTGTGTGAGGTCCGGTAGCGCCGGTCGATGAACGGCTTCAATTCGCGCACCATGAAGTTGAGATAGGCGTCGGAGACGGGCGGCCCCGAATAGAGCGCGGCAACGCGCGTGCGGTAATCAGCGGGCAGGCGCTCGAAGACGCTGGCAGGCATATATTCCCGCAGACGCTTGGGCGTGTTCCAGATGCCGACGACGATCGTGCGGCGGACACGCCCCGCCCCGATCAGTTGCGTCAGCACTTCATCGACGCCCCACGGCGTTCCGCCATAGGATTTCCCCGGATCGAACAGGTTTTGTCCGTCCTGCATGTAGATCACCGCATAGGGCTTCCCGTTCGGGTCATAGTCTGCCGGAAGCCAGACGCTGATGTTGCGCGGGTCGACATAGCGCGAAGGAAAGTCGCGGAACTGCTCGAGGCGTCCGTGCTTGCCAACTTGTGCCGCGGCCGGGACCGCGACGGACGCGAGCAGCAAGATGAAAGCGAGAATTGCCTTCAGCATATCAGTGACTCCGCTCGAAAACCGGCTAAACGACCGCATATGAAAATTTTTGCAATGGCCCCTGCGCGATGAGCCGGCGTGTCACGCGGCTGGAAGATCTCGCGCGGATCGCCGGCGTATCGCTTGCGACTGCGAGCCGGGCGCTCAACGACAGCGCGGTGGTCAACACGCATACCAAGCGGCATATCTGGAAGCTGGCGCGCGAACATAACTACCCTTTCCGGCGGCACATGCCCGCCGGACCGATCGGCGCCGAAGCGACGATCGCGATCGTGATCCCGCGCCCCCAGGGGCGCATCGAGCGGCTCTCCGATCCCTTCATTCTCGAACTGATCGCCGGCGTCGGCAATGCCGCACTCGAGCGCGGCTGCGACTTCCTGGTTAGCCATGTCGCGCCGTCGAATCATGAGGACCTCTCGGCCCTGATGACCACCAATCGCGCGGACGGCGTGATCTTCCTCGGACAGAGTTCGCTGTTCGCCGACTTCAACCGCCTGGCGGAGCAGGAAACCCGCTTCGTCGTGTGGGGCGCGCAATTCCCGGATCAGCGCTATTGCTCGATCGGCAGCGACAATGTTCGCGGCGGCCGCCGGGCGACCGCCCATCTCGCGCGGCTCGGCAGAAAGCGGATTTCCTTTCTCGGCGATCTCGAAGCCCCCGAAGTCGTGCAACGCCACCAGGGCTATATCGAAGCGCTCGAGGAGGCTGGCCTCCCCTTCGATCCCGATCTGGTCGTTCCTGCGCATTTCGAGATCGAATCAGCCGAAGCCGCCGTCGACGCGATGATCGCGCGAGGCGTCCGGTTCGACGGGCTGGTGGCGGCCTCGGACATGATCGCACTCGGGGCCATCCGCGCCTTGCTCCATGCCGGCCGCCGCGTGCCCGAGGACGTCTCGGTCGTCGGCTACGACGACGTGAAGATGGCGCGATTCAGCAACCCGGCGCTGACGACGATTTCCCAGGACACCGCGAAGGCGGGACGGCTGCTGGTCTCCAAGCTGCTCAGTTCGGGCGGCGACGAGCCGATCAGGTCGGAGCGTGTGCCGACCGACCTGATCGTTCGCGAGACCTGTGGCGGCTGAGCTCACGCCGGCATGACGGCGACATAGCCGGTCATCGTCGGCAGGATCGCGGGCGGCGCGCCGCCTGACGACATGCCCGCATCACTCATCGCCACGATCCGCCAGTTCGGCTCGGCCGGCTGCCACGCCGTTTCGCCTGCGCCGAGGTTGAAGACGCATAGCAACCGCTCGCCCCCGGCCGCGCGCTCGAACGCGACGACCGGCTCAGGTGAATCGACAAAGCTGAGCTCCCCGCTGCGCAGAGCCGGACAGGCAGCGCGCAGCGCCACCGCATGACGCGCAAATGCCAGCGTCGATTCCGCGTCGGCGTGCTGCACATCGACGGCGAGCACATCGTGCACCGGATCGACCGGAAGCCAGGGTTCGGCCGTCGAGAAGCCCGCATGGGGCGCACCGCCCACCCACGGCATCGGGGTGCGCGCGCCATCGCGGCCCAGCGTCTGCGGCCAGTTGGCAATCGCATCGGGATCCTGCAGCCGATCGAACGGCACATGCGCCTGGGGAAGCCCCAGCTCTTCGCCCTGATACAGAAAGACATTGCCGCGCAGACACATCAGCAGCAGCAGCGTCATGCGCGCGAACGCGTCGCGCTCCGCGCCCTGATACCAGCGACTGATATGCCGCGGCGCATCATGATTGGAGAAGGCCCAACTCGGCCAGCCCTCTCCCTCGCCGCCCTGCCATGCACCAAGCGCCTCGCGCAGCAACGCAGGGTCGAGCGTGAGCGCATTCAGGAACGTAAAGCCGTAGGCGGAATTGAGCAGCGCGTCGCCGGCGGTGAACGCCTTCATCTCGCGTTCGGCATCACCCGCGCCGATTTCGGCGACCGTGAACCGCATTCCATAGGAATCAAGCAGTGCGCGCAGGCGCCCAAGGAAGCTCAGGATATCCGGATGCGACTGGTTGTGGATGTGCTGCTGGAAATCGAACGGCCGGGTATGCGGCTGGCCGGTGACCGGCGCGACCGGATTGTCGGTCAGCGCCGGATCGTGCATCGCGAAGTTGATCGCATCGAGGCGGAACCCATCGACACCGCGATCCAGCCAGAAGCGCGCGACATCCAGCAACGCCGCCTGCACCGCCGGATTGTGACCGTTCAGCTGTGGCTGGCCCGGCAGGAAATTGTGCAGATAATATTGGCAACGTCGCGCGTCCCATGTCCAGGCGGGGCCACCGAACACCGACTGCCAGTTGTTGGGCGGCGTGCCGTCCGGGCGAGCCTCGGCCCATATATACCAGTCGCTCTTTTCAGCATCGCGTGCGGAACGGCTGTCGGTGAACCAGGCGTGCTCGTCCGACGTATGCGAATAGACCTGGTCGATCACCACCTTCAGCCCGAGCGCGTGAGCGCGGGCGACGAGTGCATCGAAATCATCGAGAGAGCCGAAGATCGGGTCAACGGCACGGTAATCGGACACGTCGTATCCGAAATCCTTCATCGGCGACTGGAAGAACGGCGACAGCCAGATCCCGTCGACGCCGAGGCTGGCGACGTGGTCGAGATTCGCGATGATACCCGCCAGATCGCCGACCCCGTCGCCGTTCGAATCGGCGAAGCTGCGCGGATAGATTTGGTAGATCACCGCACCGCGCCACCATTCTGCGCCGGCGCACGCATCCGCGCCCGTGGGAAGTCGACCCAGGATATTCATTCTCGCTCCTAACCTCTCCGAACGCCGGCGAGTCGTATCCGCAAATCGCAATCTTGCAAGTATTTACATTCATCGAGCCAGCTGTGCAGAGGCACAGCCTCCCAACAATAGTCCACATAATATATTGTTTTATAATGATATTTATCTACAAACTGACAGGGGCAGATTCCAAGCCATCGGCAAAAAACGCAATTCGACTTGCATTCACGTCATTTTCTTGCATTTTCACGACATGCGGCAACGACACGATTGCCGTGCGGCGCGCGGGGAACACTCTCCCAGTGCCCAGGGGAGGATCGAGATGAAGGAATTTGCACGTCAGCGTCGCAGCGGGTTCATGCTGAGCTCCGCCAGTGCAGCTTTGATGCTCTCCCTCTCGACAGGAGCGGCGGCGCAGACCGCGGAAGTGGCACAAACCGAGTCGAGCGAAGCATCGGAGGTGCTTGTCACCGGCTTCAGGGCCAGCGTGCAGAACTCGATCCTCGCCAAACGTGACGCCCCGATCATTGTCGACGTCGTTTCCGCCGAGGATATTGCCGGCCTGCCCGACGTCTCGATCGCCGAGGCTATTGCGCGCTTGCCCGGCGTCGCCGCGCAACGCACCGGCGGCCAGGCGAGCGCGATCAACATCCGCGGCCTCAGCCAGGACCTCGTCTCCGCGACCCTGAACGGCCGCGAGCAGGTGTCGACCAGCGGCCTGCGTACAATCGAATTCGACCAATATCCTTCCGAGCTGCTGTCCCAGGCCGCGGTCTTCAAGTCGCCGATGGCTTCGCAGATCGAAGGCGGTGTCGCGGGCAAGGTCGAGCTGAGAACCGCGCGCCCGCTCGACAACAAGAAGAGCTTCTCGGCCTCGCTGAACCTGCGCGGCAGCTATAACGACCGCGCGAACCAGAATCCCGATGCCGACAAGTTCGGCTATCGCGTGTCGGCGGGAATCCAGGCCAAGCTGCTGAACGACACGCTGGGCATCGCGCTCGGCTATGCGCGGCTGGTCCAGCCCAATGTCGCGACGCGTTTCGTCGGCTTCGACTATACCCGCACCGGCACCAACGGCGGGGGCAATGCGCTCGATCTCAACAACAACGGTATTCGCGATACCATCGGCTACGGCTTCGAAGCCACCCAGTTCGGCGGCACCGAGACCCGCGACGGCGCGCTGGCAGTCATCCAGTTCGAACCGTCACCGACCACCCGGTTCCAGATCGACGGCTATTACTCGCGCTTCAAGTCGGATGTCCGCCGCCGGGGCGTGCGGTTCGGCGGCGAGCAGAACGGCAATACGGCCAGGGGCACGCTGACCAACCCGATCAGCGACGGCGACGCAATCATCGGCGGGCACTTCACCAGCGGCAACGGCATCGATTTCGAATCGATCAACCAGGACGAAAGCGACCGCGACAAGCTGTATACGATCGCCGGCAACTTCCAGCAGGACTTCGGCGACCGCCTGACGCTCAATCTCGATGCCAGCTATTCCAGCGCGAACAGCTATTTCGTGAACTCGGGCATCAACGTGAACAGTTATGTTCAGACCGGCGCGGCATTCACCCGGGCGAATGCGGTTCCGGGCGCGCTTCAGCTCGATTATCGGCTCAACGGGCTCAATCTTCCCACGGTGAAGTTCAACCACGACTTCACCAACCCGAACACGAACCGCTTCCAGGGATTCTATATCGTTCCGCAGGAGGACAATGACGAACTCACCGCCTATGCAGGCGACCTGACCTACAAGATCAACGGCTCATTCCTTGAATCCATTCAGATCGGCGCCCGCTACTCGACGCGCACGGCGCAACGCACGGTCACGACGTTCAACTCCTTCGGCATTGCGAGCCCGGTGGCGCTTACACCCGACATGTACAAGGTCGGCGGCTTCAAGGGTGACTATGCCGCCGCCGGATTCCCCAATTTCCTGGCCGTGGATATCGACGCGATCCTCGACAAATATGTCGGACCCAACCGCGAGGCGCGCCAAGATTACCCGTTCCTCAGCTTCACCTACGACCAGAGCTTCCAGATCCGTGAAGAGGTTTGGGCGGGCTTCGGGCAGGTCAACTTCAATACGGTTGCCGGCGGACTCAATTTCAAGGGCAATATCGGCCTGCGGGTCGTCCACACCAATCAGAAATCGACATCGTCGCTGACCAACCCGACGAGCCCGACCGGCGCCCGCTATGAATCCACGATCGGCGGCGAATTTACCGAGTTCCTGCCTTCGGCGAACTTCATCCTCGACCTCAGCGAGAGCGACAGGCTTCGCCTCAGCTTCTCGAGACAGATGTCGCGCCCGCGCTTCTTCGAACTTCGCAATTCCATCTCCGTCAACGTCAACCCGATCGGCAACGGCGTGTACAAGCCGAGCGGAAGCGGCGGAAACCCACGGCTCAAGCCGTTCCTCGCGAAGCAGTTCGACTTCGGGTACGAACATTATTTCGGCACGAGCGGCATCTTCTCCGTGGGCGTGTTCTACAAGGACCTCGAGAGCTTCATCCTTGGCGGCACCGTCGACGAGTTCGACTATCGCGCCGCCGGCCTGATCTTCCCGCCTTTGCCGTCGAACGCGCCGCCGGGATCGACCGTGCTCGATACCGGTCCGCTGTTCGCGCCGATCAACGGCAAGGGCGGCAATATGCGCGGCGTCGAGGTTCAGTTCAGCCGCAGCTTCCGATCGCTTCCGGCGCCGTTCGACGGCTTGGGCGTGATCGTGAACTATGCCTATACGGAAAGCAGCCTGAACGTCAGGAGCGCCCTTTCAGGCCAGGCAGTCTCGATCCCGCTGCCCGGTCTGTCGCGGCATGTCGTCAATCCGACGATCTTCTACGACAAGGGCGGGTTCGCGACGCGCGTTGGCGTGCGTTATCGGTCGGGCTTCGTCGCGCCGCAGTTCGGGTTGAACGAACAGATCACCGGCAACGCGCCGGAAACCATCGTCGATGCGCAAATGTCCTACGCGTTCCAGCCGGGAAGCCCGCTCAACGGGCTGACCTTGTATGTTCAGGGCAACAATCTGACCGACGCGCCGACCCGGTCCTACTTCGGGCGGGAAGCGCAGACGGGGACGCTCCAGCGGTTCGGCCGGGTCGTCTACGCCGGCGCGACGCTGAAGTTCTGAGATGATCCTGCCACGCTGATGCACACCGGTCGCTCTGGCAGCATGAATCCGACAGTTTTTGACCGGGTTCGTGACAGCGATACGCGCAGCGCGGCGCCGCCCCCATGCTATTCTCCATCATTCGCAGCGACCAACAGGTGCGCCTCATGACCGAAGATCTGAATACCCCCTACCCCGTCACGGCAGCGCAGGTCGCGCAGTTCAACCGCGATGGTTTCATCCGCCTGAAGGACGTGCTCTCCGCCGAAACGCTGCGCCACTATGGCGAAGAAATCACGCGACTGACGATCGCGCTCAACACGCAGACGCTGCCGCTCGACGAGCGGACGACCTATGACAAGGCATTCCTGCAGGTGATGAACCTGTGGGAAGAGAATGAGACGGTGCGCGAGTTCGCCTTTGGCCGCCGCGTCGCCGGGATCGCAGCTGCGCTGCTCGAGGTCGAAGGGGTCCGCCTCTACCATGACCAGTCGCTCTACAAGGAACCCGGCGGCGGCATCACCCCCGCCCATGCCGACCAATATTACTGGCCGCTCGACAGCGATCGCACGGTGACGGCGTGGATCCCGCTTCAGGCGGTCCCGCAGGATATGGGGCCGCTCGCCTTCTTCGAAGGCAGCCAGTCGGTCGAATTCGGGCGCGATCTGGGTATCTCGGATGAAAGCGAGCGGATGATTACCGCCGACATGCAGCAGCATGGCTTTCCGGTGATCGACGGACCGTTCGATCTGGGCGAGGTGAGCTTTCACCTCGGCTGGACGTTCCACCGTGCAGGTCCGAACCGTTCCGATCAGCCGCGTTCGGTGATGACCATGATCTATATGGATCGCGACATTCGCCTGAAGGCGCCCGAGAACGCGATGCAGGAGGCTGACTGGGCGCGCTGGTGCCCCGGCGCGACGATCGGTGAAGTCATCGACACACCGAAGAACCCGGTGCTGTTCGAGAAGCGGGCGGCGTGACCATCGGGCCGGTAACCGGACCGGCAGCGATCGCCGATGGCCAGGGCAGCTTCGTGATCGACGAGATCAGCGTGGCGCCGCCGGGTCCCGGCGAGGTTCGCGTCCGGCTGCGCGCGGCAGGGGTATGCCATACCGATCACGCCTCGCTCCGCTGGCCGGGACCTTTGGTGATCGGACATGAAGGCGCCGGCGAAATCGAAGCGATCGGCGCGGGCGTTGCGCATCTTTCGATCGGGCAACCCGTTCTGCTCAATTGGGCCATCCCGTGCGGCACCTGCTTCCAATGTTCGCGCGGTGATGAGGCGCTGTGCGAGCGAACGCATGAAATAGAGCCTGCGCGGCTCGGTACCAGCCGCGCACACGCCGGTCACACCCGCTGGAAGGGGCGGAGCGTCGAACGTGCGTTCCATCTCGGCACCTTCGCGCGGTACGCGCTGGTCCGGGTTGAAGCGGTCACGCCATTGCCCCCCTCGTTGCCGGTCAGCGAGGCATGTATCCTTGGATGTGCGGTGATGACCGGGGTCGGATCGGCGGTAAATGTCGCTGCCGTGCGGCACGGCGACAGCGTCGCGGTCGTCGGTCTGGGCGGCGTCGGTCTGAACGTCATTCAGGGCGCCCGGCTGGCTGGCGCAACGACGATCATCGCAATCGATCGTCGGCCGGCGAGCCTCGAGCGGGCACGCGCGCTCGGCGCCACGCATACGGTCCTGACCTCTCCCGACGATGCGGGGCACGCCGCGTTGATTGCGCAGATCAAGGCGCTCAGCGACGGGCGCGGGGTCGATCACGCCTTCGAAGCCACCGGGGTCGCCGGGCTCGCGTTTTTGCCCGTGCTGCTCGTGCGCAATGGCGGCAACGCGCTTCAGGTGAGCGGCGCGCACGGCGAGGTGACCGTGCCGATGCCGGACTTCTTCTGGAACAAGCGGTATCTGGCGCCGCTCTATGGCGGCTGCGTGCCGTCGCGCGATTTCCCCCGGCTGTTCGACTGGATCGCGCAAGGCTCGCTGGAGGTGGCTTCGCTCATCACGCACCATTACCCCCTCGCCGACCTTGGCCGCGCGTTCGACGACATGCTCGCCGGAACCAGCGCCAAGGGCGTGGTGCAGATCGATTGACCATGTTCCGAACCACCGAACTTTCCGATCCCGCAACGCCCCTCAACGGACTGCGCTTCATGACCGTGAAGAGCATGGCGTTGGGGCAACGCGCCGATCTCACGCTGTATGCGACCGCGGGGATCACTGCGGAATCGCCGGTGGTCCTCCTGCTGCACGGCGTCTATGGATCGCACTGGGCCTGGGCGGCCAAGGGTGCTGCGCACCTGACCGCCGAAGCACTCGTTGCCGAACGCGCATTGCCGCCGGTGATCCTCTGCATGCCCTCGGATGGGTTATGGGGTGATGGATCGGGCTATGTTGCCCATCGCACGCAGGATTTCGAAGCGTGGGCGCTGGAGGAAGCGCCGGCTGCCGCGCGGCTGGCCTACGCGACCAGCCCCTCACCTCTGCTTGTCTGTGGGTTGAGCTTGGGCGGATTCGCAGCACTCCGATTTGCGGGAAAGCATCCGGCGCGCATAACCGCCGCATCGGCGCATTCCGCCCTCACCCGGATTGAGCAGATCGACGGGCTCATCGCCGAGTCCCGCACGGGTTGGAGCGATGCACCCGCGGACCGGTGTGTTCTTTCCGCATTACGCAACACCTCCGGCGGGCTGCCGCCGTTCCGCTTCGACTGCGGTGTCGAGGACGCCTATCTCGACGCCAATCGTGAGCTGCATGACGCACTCAGCGCCGCAGGGATCGCGCATGGCTATGCCGAGCGCCCTGGCGGGCACGAATGGAACTACTGGCGGCGCGAGCTCGCGGAGAGCCTCCGTTTTTTCGGCACCGTACTCGCCCACCCCGACAGGAGACCTGCTGCATGACGATCCTGGCTTCGCTTGCCCTCGCTGCGTTGACGCCCCACGTCGCACCTCCGGCAGAGGTCAAATCCTCGGACCGGCCGGCGCTGACGGCTGAGGCTATGCGTGAAGAAGTGATCTATCACATCTTCGTGCGCAGCTTCCGCGACGGCAATGGCGACGGCATCGGCGATCTCAAAGGCATGACGGAGAAGCTCGGCTATCTGAAGTCGCTGGGCGTCACCTCGCTGATGCTGACGCCGCTTCAGCCATCGCCTTACTATCACAACTATTTCGCGACCGACTTCGAGGGGATCGACCCCGCCTACGGAACCATGGAGGACTATTTCGCCTTTGTCCGGGCTGCCCGCACACACGGGCTGAAGGTCTATCTCGATCAGGAGATCCAGTATGTAGCTGAAGGCCACCCCTGGCTGAGCGAATCTCGCGGAAGGCCCGGCTCCCGGTTCAGCCGCCACATCCTGTACGATCGGCCCAGGACGAACGAGGAACCGCAACCGTTTCTGAAGCAGCCCGCCTGGCCGGGCTATGACGGCAAGTGGATCGGCATTTCGATGGTCGATATGCGCACACCCGCGGTGAAACGCTATTTCGAGAAGCTGTTCCTCCACTGGATCGACCCGCATGGCGACGGGTCCCTGCGCGATGGCGTGGACGGCTTCCGCATCGACCACATGATGGACGACCTCGACCACAAGGGTCGCCTGACCAATTTGTTCGCCGATTTCTGGACCCCCATCTTTCGCGCGGTAAAGGCCCGCAACCCTTCCGCTCGCATTCTCGCGGAACAGGCCGATTGGGGCTATGGCGACGACTGGCTCAAGCGTGGCAACGCCGATCTCGCCTTCGCCTTTCCGCTGCGCGGCGCCCTGACCAAGCTCGACAAGCCCGCGATCCTGAAGGCGATCCGCACGATGGACGCGGTGACCCCTGCCGCCAAGGGACAGATCCTGTTCCTCGAGAACCACGACACGGATCGCTTCATGTCCGAAGTCCGCGACGATCAGCGCAAGGCAAGGATCGGAGCGGCGCTCACACTGCTTCTTCGCGGTACCCCGCTCGTCTATTACGGGCAGGAGTTGGGGATGCGCGGACGGGTTGACGAAACCGCACGCTCCGATGCGGCGCATATTCCCCTCCGCGAAGCCTTCCGATGGGATAGCGATCTCTCCGCGCCCGGCTCCGCCATCTGGTACAAAGGTGAACGGCCGTCGTGGATCCATCGCTACAACCGCAGCAGCGATGGAATCTCGCTTCAGGAACAGCAAGGACGGCCTGAGGCGCTCCACGATTTCTATAGTAAGCTGTTGGCACTTCGAGCAGCCCGACCAGAGCTGCGCCAGGGTACGCAACAAATTCTGTGCGACGATGCGTCGCCGGCGTTGTGCTTCCTGCGCGAGCAAGGAAACGCGCGCGCACTGATCCTGGCCAACACGAGCGCCGACATCGCCCGGGTCACGCTACCGGCGCTGGGCGGTGTCTGGCGCGACCTGATGGATGGGAGCAAGGCAGCCGATCCTGCGGCGCTGACACTAGCGCCATACGAAGTTCGGATCCTCGGCACCCCCTGATCTCGCATGTGTGCCGGCGGATGGAGACAGAAGAGGCGATCAAATGACCCGGGCACCGATGCCCATCCGTCCGATTTGCGAACCCGTCATGCTGCCACCGGGCGCGACCTTGCGGCCGAGCGCATCCGGCATCCCGTCCACGCACATGCAACCGAACCGTTCCCGCACGTTCATGACGTCTGCGAGTTCGTCGTCTTTCATCGCGTGGCGGGAAGCTTCATCGCCAACGGCCGCCGTTACCCGCTGTCGCCGGGCTCGATCGCTTATGTGCCGTCGATGGAGGTTCATGATTTTACGCTCGATGCCGGCCCGAAGGACTGGGTGCTGGTTCAGATCGACGCGATCAGTGCGGAAGCCTTGGCGCGTCAGCCGGGGTTCGAGCGGCTTGCCCTTTCCTTCTGCGTGCGGCCGGACGGCGCTCTGGGCGAGCGGATCGCGGGTATCGCCGACTGGCTCGCCGGTCTCGACGCCGCCGATCCACTGGCATCGCCATTGGTCAACGTGCTGGCGGCGGCAATCGTGCACGCGCCGGGGATCGAAAGCGAGCCGGTCGCGCGCCGCGAGACCGGCGTGGATCGGCTCGGCCCGGCGCTCGAGCAGCTTCGCCGCGATCCCGCTCACCCGGCCACACTCGAGGAAGCGGCCCTGCTATGCCATTTGTCGCCAGCCTATTTCAGCCGGCAATTCAAGCGGACCCTGGGTATGGCCTATGGCGACTATGTTCGCACGCATCGCCTTCACCTTGCGGCACGACGTTTGCTGGAGAGCGACGTCACGGTCGCGGAACTTGCCTACGGCCTGGGTTTCTCGACGCCCTCGCACTTCACCGCTGTGTTTGGCCGTCGTTTTGGCGTGTCTCCCCGCGCCTACCGCCTGATGAGCCACTAATGACCAGCTCCGCATCTGCGCGGGCTCACCGACACGCGCATGAAATCGGGATCAAGTTTCCACCTGAACCCGGGCGGCTGCCCTCGGCGCCAATAAGAAGAATGAGGACCTTGCGCCGGCAGTGGGACTGACAGGCCGTCCCGCGGGTGATAGCCTTCGATAGCGGATCGCGAACCGGTCCGGCTGGAAGGAGAGCGTTACATGTCACGCCTCACCTCTCTCGATATGCGCGTTCCGCTGGTTGTTCTCGCGTGCTTGCTGCTGGTCGCAGCGGCATTTGTCGCGGCAAGAGGAACCGCCCCCGACACGAGCGAATCTGACCGGGCGATCGCCTTTGTCGGCGTCAACGTCGTGCCGATGGACCGCGAACACGTGCTGCCAAACCAGACCGTGGTTGTGCAGGGCGGGCGGATCGTAGCGATGGCTCCGGCGACTGCCGCACGCATTCCGGCGGGCGCCCACCGGATCGAGGGCAAGGGCCGCTGGCTGATGCCCGGCCTGGCAGAGATGCATGGCCATATACCCGGCCCCGAAGATCCGGCGTATCGCGACGCCATGCTGTTTCTCTATGTCGCGAACGGCGTCACGACGGTTCGCAACATGGCTGGGAATGCGTCACACCTTTCCGTGCGCGACCGTATCACCGCGGGGGAGCTCTTTGGGCCCACACTCTATGCCGCGAGCCCATGGCTAAGCGCACCGGCCGCCGGCACGCCCGACAAGGCACGCCAGGCAGTGCGCGACTATCGCGCGGCAGGGTATGATCTGATCAAGATCGGCAGCCTGCCGCGGGACGCCTATCTCGCGATGGCGGAGACCGCGAACGCGATCGGAATGCCTTTCGGCGGACATATTCCCGAGGGCGTACGGCTCACCGATGCGCTCGAGAGCCGGCAGACATCGATCGACCATCTCGACCGCTATGTCGAGTTTCTGGTTCCGGAAGGCAGGGATACCGCCGGACGCCCGCCCGGCTTCTTCGGCAGCGGCTGGGTGCAGTTAGCCGATGCGCGCCGCATCCCCGATGCCGTCAAGCGCACGATCACGGCTGGCACCTGGAACGTGCCGACGCTGAGCCTGGTCGAGCATCTCGCTTCATCCGAGACCCCGGAAGCGATGATCCTGCGACCGGAAATGCGCTACATGCCCAAGCGCGTGCTGGATGGCTGGGTAAAAGCGAAGCGCGACTTCGCCGCGCGCCCCGATTTCCAGCCGGATGCGGCAGGGCGGCTGGTTGAGCTTCGGCGCCGTCTGGTGCGCGATCTTCACGCCGCGGGCGCACCGATCGCGCTGGGCTCGGACGCGCCGCAATTCTTCAACGTGCCTGGCTTCTCGATCCACCACGAGATGCGGATGATGCACGCGGCGGGGCTCACGCCCTATCAGGTGCTGGCGACCGGAACGCGTGAGGCAGCCCGCTATTTCGGACCGAAGGCAGGTTTCGGGACAATCGCCCCGGGACAGCGCGCCGACCTGATCCTGCTGACCGCCAATCCGCTTGAGAATCTGGCCCATGTCGAGCGCCGCGCCGGGGTGATGGTGCGCGGGCACTGGCTGGCCGAGAGCGAGATCCAGACCCGTCTCAAAAAGATCGCGGCCGCCGCCAATTGAGCGGAGACAGCGCCAGCTTAGAGCCGCACTGTCTCACTACGAACTGACCGCGTGCTGTCGCGGACGATGAGTTCGTGGGGCAACGTGATCTGGCGGATCGGACTTCCCGGATCGCGCAGAATCTCGACCAGCAACTCGACCGTCCTCTGGCCGATCAGCCCCTTGGGCTGGGAAATGGTGGTGAGCGCGGGCTGGAAGAAACGGGCGGTCGGCAGATCATCGAAACCAACGACCGAGACATGCCCGGGGCAGGTCAGGCCCGCCGCGCCGATCGCACTGATCGCGCCCATTGCCATCTCGTCGCTGAAGCAGAAGATTGCAGTAATGTTCTGCTTAAGCAGGTCGCCCGTCAGTTCGAACGCCAGCTTCGCTGAATAGTCGCCGTTCTGCACCCGCAGGCAATCCCTCAGGCCATGCCGTTCGACCGCCTCCATCGCACCAGAAAGACGGTCACGGCTGATCGGGCTGATAAGCGGACCGGTGATGATGCCGATATCGCGATGGCCCAGCTCGATCAGATGCTCGAGCACATCGCCGCTCGCGGCGGCATTGTCGATATGCACGCTCGGGACACCGATATCCGGACTATATTCGCAGCCGTTCACGACCGGTGCTGCAATACCCGGCCGGGAGAAAAGCGGGCTCAGGTTTTCCGGCAGGCGATGCCCGAGAAAGATAAGCCCATCCACTTCACGGCGCGACAGCATCTCCGCATATTGGTCCTCGACCTGCGGATCGTGCCGGGTGTCGCCTACAACTACAGCATAGCCCGCATCGCGCGCCGCTTCCTCCGCGCCGCGGATGATGCTCGCGAAGAATGGGTTCGAGATGTCGGGCACCGTCAGCAGGATCTTGGCGGCGCGCAGGGTGCGCAACGTCCGTGCGGCGACGTTCGGGGAATAACCCAGCGATTGCACGACCTCGAGCACGCGCTGGCGCGTCGCTTCCGCCACGCGTTCGGGCTGGCTCAATACGCGCGAAACCGTGGCAGTAGAGACGCCCGCGGCTGCGGCGACGTCGATAATCGTTGGCATTATTGCTTCATGTCGCCTGCGATACGCCCTGTCGACCGATTTTGATGTAATCCTTTACATTGGCATTCGACCTGCTTAGCCTGAGTCGCGAAAAGAACGAACGACATCGACGGGAGGGGATCGCATGGCGACGGCCAATGGGGTGCAGAATGCTGCCTCGCATTCGGTATCGGCAACGCTCATGGCGCGGCTGAGCGCGCTCATGTTCATGCAATTCTTCGTCTGGGGGGCATGGGCCGTCACGCTCGGTCTGGTGATGCAGACCGTCGGAGTTGGCGCGCTGATCGGCAACGCCTTTTCGGTCGGTCCGATCGCCTCGATCGCCGGGTCCTTCCTGCTCGGCATGGCCGCGACCCGATATTTCAGTCCCAAAGCGCTGATGGTGATCCTCCATCTCATCGGCGGCGCGATCCTGCTGGCATTGCCGGCGCTGCTGACGCCGGAGACGGGAGGCACCTTCGTGTGGGTGCTGCTCGGCTACATGATCCTCTACATGCCGACCGTCGGCCTCGCGAACACGATCGCGCTGAAGAGCCTTGGCGCGCGCGACGACCGCTTCCCCTTCGTCCGGGCTTTCGGCACGCTTGGCTGGATCGTCGCCGGGCTAATCATCGGCTGGGCGGCGCTGTCGGCAAGCCCCGAGATCTTTCGCGTCGCGGCGGTCGTATCGATCGCGCTCGGCATCTACAGCCTCACGCTCCCCACCATCGAGCCCGATACGCCAAGCGACGAGAGCCTCGTGCGTCAGGTGCTGTGCGTCGAGGCGTTCGGGCTGATGCGGCAGCGCTCGTATCTCATCTTCGTGATTTGCGCGACGTTGATCTCGATCCCGCTCGCCATGTATTACGCCTATGCCTCGCCCTATGTCGGTGCGACTGGCATTGAGAATGTCAGCGGCACGCTCGCGATCGGGCAGATGTCCGAGCTGGCGTTTATGTTCTCGATGCCGTGGTTGTACCGCCGGTTCGGCGTGAAGCCGCTGCTGCTGGTGGGCATGGCGGCATGGGCGCTGCGCTATGCGCTGTTCGCGATCGGCGACGGTGACGGATCGCTCTGGGCGGTCTATCTCGGCGTGGCGCTGCACGGGGTCTGCTACGATTTCTTCTTCGTCGCCGGCGCGATCTATACCGGCACCATCGCCACGCCCAAAGGGGTCAACGCCCAGGCGCAAGGCATGCTGACGCTGTTCACCTATGGTGTCGGCATGCTGCTCGGCTCGCAGATCGGCGGGCTGCTCTACGCCCAGCTGCCCGCGGCGCCGACGATCGCCGACTGGCAGCAGATGTGGTGGTATCCGGCGATCGCCGCTCTGGTCATCACCGTATTGTTCCAGCTCCTGTTCCGCGACGATAGCCGGAAGGGAGCCGCCGCATGACCGCGATGAAGGGCCCTGCGATCTTCCTTGCCCAATTCATGAGCGACAAGGCGCCGTTCGATACGCTCGACGGACTCGCCAAATGGGCGGGCGGGCTTGGCTATAAGGGGGTCCAGATCCCCTGCGACCCGCGGCTGATCGACCTGAAGCTGGCCGCGGAGAGCAAGACCTATTGCGATGACCTGCGCGGAAGGCTTGCCGCCCATGGCGTCGAGCCGACCGAGCTCTCGACGCACCTGCAGGGCCAGCTCGTCGCGGTGCATCCCGCCTATGACCAGCTGTTTGACGGCTTCGCCCCGGCCGAACTGCACGGCAAACCTGCCGAGCGTCAGGTCTGGGCGGTCGAGCAGGTCAAGCTGGCTGCGAGGGCGAGCGCCAATCTCGGACTCAACGCGCACGCCACCTTCTCGGGCGCGCTTGCCTGGCCCTATGTCTATCCCTGGCCCCAGCGGCCTGCAGGGTTGGTGGAGGAAGCCTTTGCCGAACTAGGCCGTCGCTGGGTGCCGATCCTCGACGTATTCGCGGAGGCAGGCGTCGACTGCGCATTCGAGATCCATCCGGGCGAGGATATCCATGACGGCGCGACCTGGGAGCGCTTCCTCGCCGCAGTCGACAACCATCCCCGCGCACGCATCCTGTTCGATCCGTCGCACTATGTGCTGCAACAGCTCGACTATCTCGACTTCATCGATCGCTATCACGACCGCATTTCGTGCTTCCATGTGAAGGATGCCGAGTTCAACCCGACCGGGCGGACCGGCGTCTATGGCGGCTATGAGAGCTGGGTCGATCGCGCCGGCCGCTTCCGTTCGTTGGGCGACGGACAGGTCGATTTTGTCGGCATCTTCAGCAAGCTCGCACAATATGGCTACACGGGCTGGGCCGTGCTCGAATGGGAATGCGCGCTCAAGCATCCCGAGGACGGCGCTCGCGAAGGCGCGCCCTTCATCCGCGATCACATCATTCGCCTGACCGAGCGGCCGTTCGACGATTTCGCGGCGAGCGGCGCCGACCGGAACGCGATCCGCAAGCTGCTGGGGCTCTGAAGATGACGCGACAGCCGCTTCGGCTCGGCATGGTGGGGGGTGGCGAAGGCGCGTTTATCGGCGCTGTCCACCGCATGGCCGCTGCGATCGACGGCGAGTGGCGGATGACTGCGGGGGCGTTCAGCACCGATGCCGGGCGCAACGCGCGGACGGGTGACGCGCTCGGGCTCGATCCACAACGCGTCTACGGTACCTTCGCGCAACTGGTTGAAGGCGAGCGTGCGCTGCCGCCGGAGGCGCGGGTCGATGCGATCGCGATCGTCACGCCCAACCACCTCCATGCGCCGGTGGCGATCGCGGCGCTCGACGCAGGCTTCCATGTGCTGTGCGAGAAGCCGATGGCGATGAGCGTCGCCGAGGCCGAGGCGATCGCGCAGTCCGTGAAGGCGAGCGGACGGCTGTTCGCGCTGGCCTTCACCTATGCCGGCTACCCGCTGATCGAGGAGGCCCGCATTCGCGTCGCGCGCGGCGATTTCGGTGCGATCCGGCTGGTGCAGGCGGAGTATCTGCAGGGCTGGCTGAGCCGGCCAATCGATCGCGATGGCCAGAAGCAGGCCGAATGGCGCACCGATCCCACGCGCGCAGGGATCGGCGGGTGTCTGGGCGATATCGGTACGCACGCCTTCCAGCTCGCCGAGCATGTATCGGGCTTAAAGACCGAGGCGGTCTGCGCGGACCTGACGACGCATGTGCCGGGGCGGTTGCTCGACGACGATGTGAGCGCATTGCTGCGCTTCGAGAGTGGCGCGCGCGGTATGCTCAAGGCCAGCCAGGTCGCGGCCGGCGAGGAGAATGGTCTCAAGTTGCGCCTCCATGGCGAGCTTGGCGGGCTCGAATGGTCGCAGATGGAGCCGAACTCGCTGATCCTGCGCTGGCTCGACCGGCCCGCCGAGACGGTGCGGACCGGCGGTCCCGGTCTCGACGCGCGCACCCTTGCGCTGACCCGGACCCCGGCGGGGCATCCTGAAGGCTACCTCGAGGCGTTCGCCAACATCTACCGCGCCTTCGCAGCCGCGGTTCGGGACGGCGATGGCGACACGCAAGGCGGGTTCCCCGGTCTCACCGACGGGCTACGCACGATGCGCTTTGTCGAGACGGTCGCCGCCAACGCCGCATCGGATGAGAAGTGGACCGCGATCGGCAGCGGATGAAGCAGGCCGTCACCGAACAAGAGAAGAGATTGGGAGAGACGAGATGAAGTTGGTAGCGGGTGTGGCCACGGGAGCGGTGGCGCTGGCGGCATTGGGCGCCGCGCTTGCGCCCAGCTTTGCACAGACCAGCGCGGCACCGGCAGCCTTTGCTGCCTGCCGCGCCTGCCACACCACCAACAAGGGCGGCAAGAACGGGCTCGGCCCCAATCTCTACGGGGTCATTGGTAAGCCCGCAGCTTCGGTACCCGGCGTCAGCTATTCCGCAGCGCTGAAAGGCTCGAAGCTGAAATGGGACGAGAAGACGCTGGACGCATTCCTCGCCAACCCATCCAAGAAGGTCCCCGGAACGCGGATGCCGATCGGCACCCCAGATCCGGCGAAGCGCGCCGCGATCATCGCCTATCTGAAGGCCGAGAGCGCAAAGTGATGCCACCGATCGCGCGCCGAAGCTTGCTCACGGGAGGGGCAATCCTGCCGCTCGCCGCGCTGGCGGGCGCGCGCGAATCCGCGTCCAACGCCGCCTATTTCTCGCTTGCCTATGCACCGCACGAAGGCAGCTTTGCGAGCCGGGGCAGCCTGATCGAGCAGATCGCCTTCGCCGCCGATCAGGGTTTCCGGGCGTGGGAAGACAATGAAGCCGCGAAACGCCCGACCGATGAGCAGGAGCGGATGGCGCGGGCGCTCGCGCAGCGCGGCATGCGCATGGGCGTATTCGTCGCGAGCATGCCGAAATGGGCGCAGTCGCGGCCACTGCTCGGCGGCAACGACGATGCCGAGCGCGAGGCATTCCTGTCCGACATCCGCAATGCGGTCGATGTCGCGAAAAGGCTGAACGCGACGCAGATGACGGTGGTGACGGGGTTTCTCGATCCGCGCGTGCCGGTCGACATCCAGACTGCGCGGATCATCGACGTCATGCGCCGGGCCGGTGACATCGTGGCGCCGCACAAGCTGACGCTGGTCATGGAACCGCTGAACACACGCACCAACCATCCCGGCGTGTACATGCAGACGATCGCGCAAGGCTATGCCGTGGCGCGCGGCGTCGACAACCCCGCAGTCAGGATCCTCGCCGACCTCTATCATGAGCAGATCCAGTCCGGGAACCTGATCCCGGCGCTCGAGACCTGCTGGAGCGAGATCGCCTATCTCCAGTTCGGGGACAATCCCGGCCGCAAGGAACCGGGGACCGGCGAGATCAACTATGCGACGATCGTCCGCTGGCTCCGCGCGCGGCGCTACGCCGGCGTGATCGGCATGGAGCACGGCAATTCGACAGCGGGCCGCGCCGGCGAGGATCGCCTGATCGCCGCCTATCGCAACATCGATCGACAAGGAGGAGAGGCATGACGCATATGCGCAGGGCCGGTTGCGTGATGGCCGCGTGGATCGCGATCACGGGCGCATCGGCGCAGGAGAAGCCGGGTTTCAAGGACACACCGATGCTGCCGGACGGCAAGTGGCGCGTCCATGATGCGGACCGGCCAGCCCCTGTGGTGGTGGCACCGGCGGCGGCACCGGGCGGCGCCCCCTCCGACGCGATCGTCCTGTTCGACGGCAAGTCCGCGGATGCGTGGCGCGGCCAGCTGGCGCCGTGGACCGTCGCCGGCGGTGCATTGACGGTCCCGGCGCGGCCAGCGGGCGGCGGCGACAACAATCTCGTCTCGCGCCAGAGCTTTGGCGACGTCCAGCTCCATCTCGAATTCCGTTCGCCCAATCCGCCGGCGGGGACGTCACAGGATCGCGGCAACAGCGGCGTCTGGTTCATGCAGCGCTACGAGGTCCAGATCCTCGACGGCTATCAGAACCCGACCTATGCCGACGGCACGGTCGGTGCGGCCTATGGCTGGAAGCCACCGCTGGTCAACGCGGCGCGCAAGCCCGGCGAGTGGCAGAGCTACGACATCATCTTCGAGCGGCCGCGTTTCGCCGCCGACGGCAAGCTGGTGCGCCCGGCCTATGTCACGGTCTTCCTGAACGGCGTGCTGGTGCAGAACCATCAGGCGCTGCTCGGCACCACGGTGTGGCGCAAGGTCGCCGCGTATCAGCCGCATCCCGATTCAGCGCCATTGCAGCTGCAGGACCACAGTTCGCCGGTCTCGTTCCGCAACATCTGGGTGCGCCCGCTGCCTGAGGCGGCCGTCGCGCAGGACCTGCCGGGAGAGGCAAAATGATCGATCGCAGAACCGCGCTGGCGGGTGTGGCCGGCATGTTCGGCGCATCGCTGTTCGCGCCGCTTGCGCGTGCGGCCGGCGCGCCGCGCAGTGTCGATATCCCCGCCATCTCCGAGGGGCCGCCGAGCGTGCGGGTGTTCACACCCATCCAGCGCGCGGCAATGTCCGCGCTGAGCGATCGCGTCATCCCGACGACCGATACGCCCGGCGCGATCGCCGCCGGCGTGCCGGACTTCATCGAGAAGATGCTGGCCGACTGGGCGCTGCCGGGCGATCGCGTGCCGATCATGGCCGGGCTCGACGCGATCGAGGCGCGCAGCATGCGCGACCATGGCGTGCCCGCCGCCAAGGCGACCGCGGAGCAGCAGGATGCGCTGCTGACGCTGGCCATGAACAAGCAGCTGCCCGGAGCCGGCGAATTCTTCGAGCCGTTCCGACAGCTCGTCATCACCGGCTATTACACCTCCGAGATCGGGATGACGCAGGAGCGCGAATATCTCCCGGTGCCGGGCGAGTATAACGGCGCATTTCTCTACTCTCAGATCAACAAGGTGTATTCCGCATGATCGCACGCAGAACCGTGCTCGCAGGCGCTGCGGGCGCCGCCGCGCTTGCCTGTTTCCCTGCCGCCGCCGCGCAGCGCCGGGCGATCGGCCTTCAGCTCTATACGCTGCGCGAACTCTTCGCGAAGAACCCGACCGACACGCTCGAGCAGGTCGCGCGCATCGGCTATCGGGAGGTCGAATTCGGCGGCGGCGGATATGACGCCATGGACTCCGCGATGCTGCGCGGCACGCTCGACCGGCTTGGCCTGAAGGCACCGTCGATCCATGTCGGCTACGACGCGCTGCTTCAGCAATTCGACCGGCAGGTCACCCTCGCCAAGGCGCTTGGCGCCGATACGATCGTCCTGCCCTACATGACGGCCGAACATCGTACCGGCCCGGCATGGCAGGCGGCGCTGCCCAACATCGCCCGCTTCGCTGCAGAGCTCAAAAAGGCTGGGCTGGACTTTGCCTATCACAATCATGACTTCGAGTTCACGGAGAAGCCGGGCGGCGTGAGCCTGTTCGATCAGCTGCTCAGGGAAACCGACCGGTCGCTGGTGAAGATCGAACTCGACCTGTTCTGGGCGGTGCGGGCCGGCGAGGATGCCGGCGCGCTGATCGACCGGTTGTCGAGCCGCATCTATGGCTATCACGTCAAGGACATGCGCGCCGACCGCAGCATGGTCGCGGTGGGCGAAGGCACCATCGATTTCGCCGCACTGTTCAAGCGCAAGGGCAGTGCCGGCGTGCGCCATTTCTATGTCGAGAACGACCAGGCGCCGGCGCCTTACCTTCCCGACGTCACCACGAGTTTCCAGACGCTGCGCGCGCTGCGGTTCTGACCGGACAGGAGAGCAAGATTATGGCTTCGACCAACAGGTTTGATGCGATCGTCATCGGGTCGGGCGTGAGCGGTGGTTTCGCGGCGAAGGAGCTCACGGAGAAGGGCTTGCGCGTGCTGATGCTCGATCGCGGCGTGATGGTCGAGCATGGCGAGGACTATACCTATGACGGCAAGCCGGCCTATGAGGTCCCGGCGCGCAACATCATGCCCAAACCGCTGATCGAGAGCGATTATTTCATCGCAAAGAACGGCTATGTCTCGCCTAGCAACCGGCGCTTCTACAATGACGACCGGCTCAACCCCTATGCCCATGATGAGGGCAAGGAGTTTCATTGGATCAGGCCCGGCGCGGTCGGCGGCAAGTCGCTGATCTGGGGGCGCTGGAGCTTTCGCTGGAGTGCGCAGGACTTCGAAGCCAACAAGCGCGAAGGCATCGATGGCGACTGGCCGATCGGCTATGACGACGTCGCACCCTGGTACAGCCGGGTCGAGAAATACATCGGCGTCTCCGGCTCGCGCGAGAATTTGCCCCATCTTCCCGACAGCGAGTTTCAGCCGCCGATCCCGATGAACATCGCGGAGAAATGGGTCAAGCAACGGCTCGAGGCGCAGTTCCCGGGACGCAAATTGATCAATACGCGCCTGTCCAACCTGACCGAGGACAAGCCGGAGCAGAACCGCACCAAATGCCAGTTCCGCTCCCAATGCAGCAATGGCTGCGCGTTCGGCTCCTATTTCTCGACCCAGGCGGTCACGCTGCCGGCAGCGCGCGCGACCGGGCGGCTAACGCTCAGGTCGGACGCGGTGGTCACCAAGCTTGAATATGATCCGGCGAAGAAGCGCGTCACCGGTGTCCGTTTCGTCGACGCGAAGACCGGTCAGGCAGAAGTGGTGAATGCCGATCTCGTCTTCCTGTGCGCCTCGGCCATGGCATCGGTTCAGATTCTCATGAACTCACGTCCGGAGGGCAGCGGGCGCAGTCATTTCGATTCGAGCGGGACGCTCGGCAAATATGTGATGGATCACATCTTCCGCGTCGGGATCGAGGGCGAGATCCCCGGGATGACCGAGTATATCGAATATGGCCGCCGTCCGGGCGGGGTCTATATCCCGCGCTTCCGCAATCTCAGCGGTGACGAAGGTGACGAAGATGTCGGCTTCACGCGCGGCTATGGCTATCAGGGCGCGGCGTTTCGCCCTACTGCGACGCCCGTCGGTTTCGGCGCGTCGATGAAGCATGGGATGCGCAAATATGCCCCCTGGAAGTTCCATATCGGCGCCTTCGGCGAATGCCTGCCCTATCGCGACAACAGCGTTTCGCTGCACGCTGACAAAGTGGACCGCTTCGGCGTTCCGTTGATGCGCTTCGACGTCCGTTTCCGCGAGAATGAGCTGCGGATGATGGCGGACGCACGCGCGCAGGGTGAGGCCATGCTCAAGGCCGCGGGCCTGAGCAACGTCATCAGCTCGGCAAGCCCCCATGTGCCCGGCGACGCCATTCATGAAATGGGCGGCGCACGCATGGGCACAGACCCGCGCGCGTCAGTCCTCAACAGCTGGAGCCAGGCGCACGATGCGTCGAACCTGTACGTGACCGACGGTGCACAGATGGCATCCGTTTCCTGCGTGAATCCTTCGCTCACCTTCATGGCGCTCACGGTCCGCGCGGCCGATCATGCGGTGCGTATGCTGAGGAACGTCTGATCCTCACGCAGGATCGTATGCCGGCGAAACAATCCCGGAAATACATGGGTTCGTGCTTCAACGAACGGTCTTATTCGGTACAAGTCTGACTCTGGCGACGTTACATCGAAGCCGATCCGGGGGAGGAATGCACTGACATGAAAGCTCTGATCGCGGCGCTCATGATAACGGTAGCGGTCAATCCGGCTCATGCCGGACAGGCTGAGCAAACCGACTATCGGTATGACGCCCTTGGCCGGCTTATCGGTTCGACCATGACATGCGGAACCGGCAACGTCGCCGTGCAGATTGACTATGACGCTGCCAGCAACCGCTCCCGATACGGCGTCGCGGGTAACGGAACGATGTTGATCAATCGTCAGCACACCACGCTCTCCCCACTTGGCTCCGGCAGCTGGCGGCTTCGCAAGACGGGTGGCATCTATGGCGAGTTCGATGCCAGCGCCGAATCGAATTCGCCCGTTTCCGCCAGCACCAAGATCAGCGCGCGATCCCTGTCAGGAGCACCAAATGGCTTCATCGCCTTCAGCGCCAGCCCATCCGTAGACAACGCCTACACCAGCCTCGACTATGGCCTTCAGATCTTTTGGGATGGTGTCGCCTATATCTACGAGGACGGCGTTCATCTGCTCAACTTTCCAATCGATCAGAAAGTCTGGCTGTGGCGCGAAGGCTCGACCGTGAAATATGGAACCGGCGCTGACTTCGCCACTGCTTCGACAAGCGGGCTGAAACGCTCCGTCGCGGGTGCGCCCGCCACGCTCTATTTCGATTCCTCGTTCTCAAGCGGAACGAGCGACTTCGAAGTCACACTTGCCGATGACATGGCGAATTGCGGCGGGATCGATGTCGTCAACCACCTGAACAGCTCGGTCACCCGCCTTGCCGCCAATCGCTGGCGGATCCAGAAGACGGGCGGCGTCGCTGCCGCATTCGACGCCAGTGCGCATAGCTTGTCGGTGTTACCCAATAACGTGAAGATCAGCGCGCGATCGCTCAGCGGATCACCGAACGGCATGTTCGGTTTCAGCACGAACGCTGCAGCCGGCACGGGCTATGCCGATTTAAACTATGGCGTACAGGTCCATCGCTATGGCGACGGCTATATCTACGAAAGCGGCGCCCACGTCCTGACCTTCGCGATTGATCAGCGTGTCTGGGTTTGGCGCGAGGGCAGCACGGTCAGCTATGGAACCGGGCCCAGCTTTGCCGTGGCCTCGACGACGGGCCTCAAACGCTCCGTCTCCGGCGTAACCGCTCCGCTCTTTTTCGACTCCTCGATCGAGTCGACGAGCGAATTCGAGGTGGCGTTGGAACAGTGAGGTCGCGGGATGCCGGACCACACCGTGCGAGCTGACGTAAGGCGCCGGACCGCAAGCAAGTTTGAAGCGAGGCCAGAGACATCCGTCGCTCGCGGCGATATTCAGTTCACATCTCGATGGGGGAATTTATGAAAAAGTTGATCGCTGCATCATTGGCGATTGCCGCAATCCTGACGCCTCAAATCGCCGCAGCTGAATGCGGAGGGGGAGAGTGTCATGCGGTCAAGATTTCGTACATGTATGTCGATTCCTACGCCGCAACGTGGATCTCTACGACCGGTAACGAGTCCCTGCTGTCCTGCACGCCAAATCAGGGAAATCTGCTGAAGATCAACCCGACGGATCCTAAATCCGATTGGCTCTACACCTTTCTTCTGACAGCTCACCTGCAGAATTTGACGGTATATGTCAGGCTGAATCCTTCCCTAACCGAATGCACCGTCGCCTATATCACCTCAGGCACACTATAGCCTGCCATTTGCAGACAGGTCGGGATCTCGTGACACCACCGGAGCGTCACGAGATCGCATACCCTGCTGACGGCGCTCGAACCCGATCGCCGAGCAGTAACTCTCCCCACCGCAGAAGCGCCCGACAAGAGCGAGCCCGACCAAGCCGGCGGATCGTTATTTTATGGGGATGATCGTGAAGCCGTTGAGCGGGACCACGATCAGCTTGGGCTTCGCCGGATTACCTGGCCCGGGCCCCGTAGGCGCATTCGCAACGACATAGCTGGTGCGATTGCTGGCCGGATCGTAGGCGATGCTCGTTTCGACCTGGTCGTTCGTACCGCCGGTGACATTGGAACGAACCAGCCGCCCCAGTGCGTCATATTGATAGGTCGTGGTTTCCTGAGCCAGAGCCGGCGCAGACAGAACCACAAGAAAAATGGCCAAGGTCGAGCGCTTCATACCAACTCCATCTATACCTTCCACCGGGGATACCGCAATCGGTCGCATCCGCATAGATTCCATCTAAGGATTCATGAGCATCACATAGCCGGGCGCGGGGCTATACCCATAGATTTCCAGCGTAGTGCAATTCGCCTGAGCATGCGTGTAGTAGATATTGACACTCTTTCCGTTAACGATTGCAGTATTCACTACGGAAAACCAAGCGAAGCATGTTGCAGTCTGTACGCCATTCCACACAGAATTAAGATCGCATATTTGCGTCCATTCCGATCTCCATGGAGCATAGATCATAACTCTACCGGCTGAATCGGTAAAAGCCTTAGTCAGAACACCAGTGCAATTAACAGTTGCCTGCGCAGACAACGGAACAAAAGCCACGAACGCAGCCGCTATCGTGGAAATTACCTGATAATTTCGCTTCTTCATACCGTCCCCAGCGATAGTTACTTCCAGCACCTAATCTTGAGCGGAAATCTTCACGGAAGATATTACTGTAATAATATTCCAGTGCCGGCCCTGGAGTATATTCAGCTCCGAAATTTATGGGAAGATAGGCACGCCCCCGGAACAAAGGCAATCGCGAAACGGCGCAACCGCCGCAACGTTGCGCCGATGCAGGCATAGCATTGCGATATTGGCAAAACGTCTCTGCCAACGCATCATGGCGGCGAATCAGGGGTGGGGTAAAAGGTGTTTCAAGGTCGTATTTTCCGCGCATGCGCTGTGGCGCTGACTGCAGCGCTCGCTGCGGCTCCCGCTCGAGCACAGGAAGCGCTCGGTGACCCCGCTGGTTCTGGTGTTCTCGTATCTGCTGTACAGTGGCTGCAAGGCACCCTCCTCGGCACCGTCGCCACGGTCGTTGCAGTGATCGCGGTCGCAGCGGTCGGGCTCATGATGCTGACCGGGCGCATCAACTGGCGTTACGGCGCCACGGTTATTCTGGGCTGCTTTGTCCTGTTTGGAGCGGCCAGTATCGTGGCGGGCATTCAGTCGACCGCTTCCCTCGGTAACTGAGCCTTGAACGGGCTCGAGCGCGATACGGTGTTTGTAGCGCTGACGCGCCCGCAGATGTTCGCCGGCGTCACATACACCTGGTTCGTCGCCAACGCCGTGATCGCGACCGAACTCTTCCTGATCTTCGGTTCGGCATGGGTGGTGGTGCTCGCCCTCGTCGTGCATGGCATTGGCGTGATCGCCTGCCTTCGTGAACCGCGTTTCTTCGACCTCTGGCTGACGCGTATCGGGCGTTGCCCGCGGGTCCGCAATCATGCGATCTGGCGATGCAATTCTTACCGCCCCTGACCAGCGATCCCAAGGTCATGGCACGCGAGAAGGCGGCGGGCGACCACCTGCCTTATGCCTGCCATGTCAACGAGCACACGCTCCGCACCCGCGATGGCTTGCTGATGCAGATCATCCATTTGCGAGGGTTGCATTTCGAGACCGCGGATACCGAGGAGCTCGACTATCGCAAGCGCCTGCGCGACGCGATGCTGCAAGCGGTCGGAACCTCGCGCTTCGCGCTCTATCATCATGTCGTGCGGCGGCGGGTCGATGCCGAACTGACTCCCGAATATCCCGACAGCTTCTCGAAACAGCTCGATGAGCGCTGGCGCGCGCGCCTCGCCACCAAGCAGCTTTACGTCAACGAGCTGTTTCTGACACTCGTTCGCCGCCCCATGCAGGGGCGTGTGGGCGTGCTGGACAAAATACGCTCATGGCTCGGCAGCGCAGGGATCGATCGTGCCGCAGCCGAAGCCCAGGAGCTGCGCGAACTCGACGCTGCACGCGAGGCGTTGATGGCCACGCTTGGCAGCTACGATCCGCGCCTGCTTGGTGTCTACGAGACGCGCAGTGGCGACTGTTCCGAGCCGATCGAGTTTCTCGCGAACCTGTTCAATGGCGAGATGCGTCCGATGCTTCTGCCCGAACAGGATATCGGCCATTTTGTGCCGTGGCGCCGGGTCAGCTTCGGCCAGGAAGTCGTAGAATTGGGTGCTGAAGGAAGTCACCCGGCCAGCTATCTCGGCCTGCTCTCGCTCAAGGACTATCCGGGGCATACCGCCTCGGGCATGTTCGATGATCTGCTGCGCCTGCCCTGTGAGCTCACCATCTCACAGAGCTTCGGGTTCGTCGATCGTCAGGCCGCGCTGTCGCGTATGAACCTCGCGTTGCGGCGCATGCGATCGGCCGAAGACGAAGCCGTCAGCCTGCGGGCGGAGCTTTCCAATGCAAAGGATGACGTCGCCGCGGGCCGCGCCGGGTTTGGCGAACATCATCTGACCATCGCCATTCGCGGCGAGACGCCCGAGCAGGTGGATGCAGGGATTGCGGAAGCACAAGCGGCGCTCGCAGATCTGGGCGCGGTGGCCGTGCGCGAGAATCTGGCGCTAGAACCGGCCTTCTGGGCGCAGTTCCCCGGGAACTTCAAATATATCGCACGTCGCGGGCTGGTCTCTACGCGCAACTTTGCCGGACTGGCCAGCAGCCATAATTTCCCGCTGGGTCAGGCCAGGGGCAATCATTGGGGCGAGGCCGTTTCGCTGCTGGAAACGACGGCGGCAGGCCCCTATTTCTTCAACTTCCATCAGGGCGATCTCGGCAACTTCACGGTGATCGGGCCGTCAGGCTCGGGCAAAACCGTCGTCCTCAACTTCCTGCTGGCTCAGGCGCGCAAGTTCGACCCGCGCATCATCTTCTTCGACAAGGATCGCGGCGCCGAGCTGTTCATCCGCGCCATTGGCGGGCGCTATGACGTGCTGCGGCCCGGCACACCATCTGGCCTCAATCCGCTTCGGCTCGAGGATACCCCGGCAAACCGCCAGTTCCTGATCGACTGGATCATTTTGCTCGCCGGCGGCGCCGATACCGAGGAGGTCGCGCAGATCAAGGACGCGATCGATGCGAGCTATCTGCGCCCTGCCGAAGATCGTCAGCTGGCCTATCTGGTCGAACTCTTCCGCGGCGGGCACCGGCCACACTCAGCTGATCTCTGGTCGCGGCTTCGCCCGTGGTGGGGCGAAGGTGAACGCGCCTGGCTGTTCGACAATGAAGACGATCTGACCGATCTGACATCCCCGACGGTCGGGTTCGACATGACCCAGATCCTCGACGATCCCGCGCTGCGCTCGCCCGCGATGATGTACCTGTTCCACCGCGTTGAAGAGCGGCTCGACGGCTCGCCCGCGATCATCGTGGTGGACGAGGGGTGGAAGGCGCTCGACGACGATGTGTTCGTGCGGCGGATCAAGGATTGGGAAAAGACGATCCGCAAGCGCAACGGCATCGTCGGCTTCGCCACCCAGAGCGCGCAGGATGCACTCGAGAGTCGCATCGCCAGCGCGATCATCGAACAGGCCGCGACGCAGATCTTCATGGCCAATCCGAAGGCGCGCGCGGACGACTATATCGGCGGCTTCGGCCTCAGCGAGCACGAATATGAGCTGATCCGAAACCTGCCGGACAGCGCACATTGTTTCCTGATCAAGCATGGCAATCATAGCGTGGTCGCGCGACTCAACCTGACCGGCGAACGCGACGTTCTGACGATCCTGTCCGGGCGCGAGCACACCGTTCGGTTGCTCGATGAGATCAGAAGCACAAGCGGGGACGATCCGGCAGACTGGATGCCCAAGCTGCTGGAACTGGCATGAATTGCCCCGCGCTTCCGATCGACGGCGGCTATCTGAGCGCGATTCTGGCGTTCGTGGACTGTCAGGCGCAGACCCTGGGGGCAAATGGCTATCTGGCGCTTGCCGCACCCGGATCCGCCTTCACATTGACCCTCACCGCGCTCATCACGATTTTCGTCGCGCTGTCCGGGTACCGCATGATCTTGGGCCAGGTACCCAGCATCCGCGAAGGTGTGCTCGCATTCATCAAGATCGGGATCGTGCTGGTGCTGGCGACGAGCTGGCCACCCTATCAGACCCTGGTTTACAATACCGTCTTCAAGGGACCGGCCGAACTCACCGCTTCGATCGGCGGCGCGAGCGGCCTGCCCGGCGCACAAGGCGGCATGGTGGCGCGGCTCGAGGCGACCGACCGGATGCTGGTGTCGTTGGCCGCCGACGGAACGGGAGCGCCGCAGACCCTGCAGCAGGCAAGGGAGCGCACATCGCCGATACTGCCCGGTTTCGACGCGCTCGCGCTGGCGCGAATTCTCTACCTGAGCGGCGTCGTCGGGGCGTTCGCCGCCGTCCGCATCGTCGCTGGATTGCTTCTCGCTCTGGCGCCGTTCTTCATCGCCTTTCTTCTGTTCGAGACGACACGCAGCCTGTTCGAAGGATGGTTGCGCGCCTTGCTCGGCGCGACCCTTGGCGCGCTGGGCGTTGCGATTGTCCTCGGGATCGAGCTCGCATTGCTCGAATCCTGGCTTGCCAGCATTCTCACCGCTCGGGCGGCGAATATTTCTGTCCCCAACGCGCCGGTAGAACTCCTCGTCACGACCGGAATTTTCACTCTGGTGCTGGGCGCGATGCTCTGGGCATTGTCTCGCCTTGCGATGGGGTTCCGGTTTCCTGCCGTGTGGCAGTCGGCTGTAAGCTCGATCATGCCCCGCCCCATCCCGGAAATCAGCGAACAACGCGTATCCACTCCCCGCTCCGGCGAACCGGTCGTCGCCCGCTCACGCGCGATCGCGATTGCAGATGCCGTCGCGGCGAACCAGCGGCGGGAGGAGGAAGGGCCGGGCATCGCGGGGCGGAGTGCGACGCGCGTGCCGGTCACCGCCGTGTCGCGCGATAAGGCAGTACCCGCGGCGTTCGCGCTCGGGCAGACATTTCGCCGCCGCACCATCAACCGCGCGTCGGCCAGCGCCGGCCGGAGAGATCAACAATGAAGCCGGACCACCCCAAGTCTCGCGAAACCTATTTTCGTGAAGCGTCGAGCTGGGCACAGGATCAGAACGAGTCGCTTCGCACATCGCGTCGCGTCGCCTGGGTCGTTGCCGGTGTTCTGGCGCTGGTCGCGATATGTCAGGCGCTTGCCCTGATTTTCCTCACGCCGCTCAAGACCGTCGAGCCCTATACGCTGATGGTCGACAAGCAGACGGGATATGTCCAGGCACTTCAGCCGCTCGAGCCCACGCGCGTCGCGGGCGACACCGCGCTGACCCAATCGTTCCTCGTCCAATATGTCATCGCGCGCGAAAGCTTCGACATCAACGTGCTGCAGACCAACTACCGCAAGGTAGCACTCTGGTCGGCGGACAGCGCGCGCGGTCAATATGTCGCAGCCATGCAGCCGACATTCCCCGACAGCCCGCTCAACCGCTATCCACGCTCGACGATCATCGAAACGCAGGTGAAGAGTGTGACCCCACTTGGGCAAGGCGCGGCAATGGTCCGCTACGACACGCGTCGTATCGACCAGGGCGGGCAGGCACGGCCTCTGGGCTCCTGGGTCGCGGTGATCCGCTACCGCTTCTCGGGGGAGCCGATGCGAGTCGAGGACCGGTACATCAACCCGCTCGGCTTCCAGGTTATGCGCTACCGTCGTGATGCTGAAGTCATTCCCGCCGGAACGGTGCCATCACCATCTCCTGCGCCGATCACCGCCGGCGGAGCACAACCGTGAGGATCGGCTTCAGGATCGTGGCAGCCTGCCTCGCGCTGGCGACTGCCGCCCCCTCGCTCGCGCAATACCGGCCTCAGCCGTCGAGCGGCGACTCTCGTCTGCAGACTGTCGAATATCGCAACAATCAGGTCGTCACGTTGGAAGTCGCGCCAGGCTATCAGCTCAGCGTCGAGTTTGCGCCCGACGAGAAGATTGAAAGCGTCGGGCTCGGCGACAGCACTGCCTGGATGGTATCTCCTACCAAGCGCGGCAATCATCTCTTCATCAAGGCGGCGCAGTCAGGGGTCTCGACCAATATGACCGTCGTGACTGATATCCGGACCTATGCCTTCGATCTGCATCCACTGCCGGGGCCATCCGCCACGATGGCGTACACGGTGCGCTTCTCTTACCCCGCGCCTCCCGGAACGCGCGTGCAGGCCGGCGACGCTGCAACCGTTACTGACACGCTCTACCGTGTCAAAGGCGACAAGAAACTGCGTCCCTCCGCAATCAGCGATGATGGGATCAAGACCTATATCGAATGGCCGGCGAACGTCGCGATGCCTGCAATATATGCAGTTAATGACCAGGGCCGTGAGTCACTCGTCAATGGCGTGGTTCAGGACGAGATGTTCGTGGTCGACGGCGTGTCTCAGCAGCTCGTGTTCCGGATCGATAAACGGGTCGCGCGCGCAACCCGTACTGCACCGGGAGCCCGGAAATGAGCACTCCAGAAGCATCAGGCGCAGGCACAGGGCTGAGGGACGTTCGTCCACATGTCGGTGTTGCGAAACGCCAGATCCCGGTCTGGGCGCTGGTGGGGACGGCCGGCGTCGCTGCCGTCATCCTGTTCACTGTCCTCGAGAACCGCCGCCGATCGCTCGCGGCGCCTGCGGTGGCTATGCGGACAGCGGACCCTTCCGCCTTTGCTCCGCCGCCGACTCTCGCCATTCCGCCCGCCTATGTTCCGGCACCGGCGCCGCTCAGCCTGCCTGCGCCTCCCCCGCCGACGCCCCAGGTCGCGCCGACGCCCGTGCTGGTACGCCCGGCGCCTGTGCCCGAACCGCAGTCAGCCTACGCGCCACCTCAACCCCAGATCGCGCGGCAACCTGAGCCCATGCGCCCGGATAACGCTGCCGTACTGGTTATCGATCAGGGTGCGCAGACCCAAAACGACGCCGTTACACGCCCGGCACCCGCGGATGCCGCGGCACGGAGAAGCCGGGAAGCAGCGCCGCGCGATACCAGCCGCGCGCACGCCGGCGCGCTCGCTAACCGGTCGACGACGATCGTGCAGGGGACGCTGATCCAGGCCGTGCTCGAATCGGGGCTTGATTCGACCCGCGCAGGGTTTGCACGCGCAGTCGTATCGCGCGACATACGCGGGTTCGATGGCGCTCGAGTTCTGATCCCGCGCGGCAGCCGGTTGATCGGCGAGTATGACGCCGAGAATTCCGCGGGACAGAAACGCGCTCTGATCAACTGGACGCGGCTGATCCGGCCTGACGGGGTTACGATCGCGATCGGATCGCCCGTTGCCGATCCGGTGGGCAGGACCGGGGTTCGCGCGCGCGTGAACACGCATTTCTTCGAGCGCTTCGGCGGCGCGATCCTTCAGTCGATCCTCGATATTGGCGTGAACGTCGCTTCGCGCGAACTCGACGCGCCGCGAATTTACGCATTCCCCGGTTCCAACATTGCGTCGCAGGCGATCCGGCCACAGCAGATTACCCCGACGCTCACCGTCAAACCCGGCACCAGCGTCAGCGTGTTCGTCGCGCGTGATCTCGACTTTACGGGCGCGGTCGCCGTTCGATGAGCAAACCGTTACGTCACCAGGTCTATCTGCGCGCCTATCTGGCGCCGTTCGCCGAGGTGCTCGCGCGCCCGGACGTGACCGACATTTACGTCAACCGCCCGCACGAGGTCTGGGCGGAAAGCACCGGCGGGACGATCGAGCGGTTCGACAACCCCGAGCTCGATGAAGCGACGCTCGAGCGGCTATCGCGCCAGATTGCCTCACTCACACATCAAGGTATCAGCCGCGAGCACCCGCTTCTCTCGGCGACCCTGCCCGATGGCGCCCGCGTGCAGGTGGTGGCTCCCCCTGCCACACGCGGCGGGGTCGCGCTCGCCATCCGCAAGCACGTATCGCCCAACCTGCGCCTCACGGATTACAGCGAGGCAGGGGCGTTCGCAGATACCGCGACACGTGCAACGGCGGCTTCAGGCGCGGAGCAGGACATCGATCGCGCGCTCGCCTCTGGCGATATCGCGACAGCACTGGCCACTGCGGTGCGCGCGCGAAAGAATCTTCTGGTCGCTGGCGGAACTTCGACCGGCAAAACCACCTTCCTCAACGCACTCATCGCCGAGATTCCGGCAGACGAACGGCTCATCTTCATCGAGGATACGCCCGAGCTCCAGATCCAGCATGCCAATGCGATCGGTCTGCTGGCGGCGCGCAGCGAGCTTGGCGAGGCGCGGGTCAGCGCTAACGATCTGGTCGCTGCGTCGCTGCGTATGCGGCCGGATCGCATTGTTCTGGGTGAGTTGCGCGGCGACGAGGCGCTGGCGTTTCTGCGGGCGGTCAATACCGGGCATCCCGGATCCATGACCACGGTTCATGCCGACAGCCCCAAGGGGGCGATCGAGCAGATCACGTTGCTGGCGCTGCAAAGCGGAACGCAGCTCAGCCGCGCCGACGTCCATCATTATGTGCGCTCGACCATCGATCTCTACGTCCAGCTCGGTCGCGGGGGCGGGCGGCGGTACGTCTCGCAGGTCATTCGCGGCAACGCGCTGGACGAAGCAGGCTGAACGTGGCGGACCCGCTTTCCACGCCCGCCGGTTCGTCCACCCTGGTCGAGGCGACGCAATGGATACAGGGGACGCTACTCGGGACTCTGGCAACAACGGTCGCCGTCATCGCGGTCGCGTGGATCGGGTTCAGGATGCTGTCGGGACGCGTCGACCTGCAACGCGGCGCTATCGTGATCCTGGGATGTTTCATTGTGTTTGGCGCGCCGGTGATCGCCGCGGGGCTGATAAAGCTCGGCGAAGCGGGAAAGGGCAGCAATGTCGCACCTGTCCCGCCGCCTGAGCCTCCTCCACCGCCACCCCGGCCGACATCGTCTCCAACGCCATATGATCCTTACGCCGGTGCGTCCGTGCCGGTGCGTTGATGCCAGTTCCGAAATCAGTATTCACAGATGATCCAGCATGAGGGACGATATGAGATCTGCAGCCACCGCTTTCCTATTGTTCGCCAGCATCCTGGGAACCCAGCCCGCTTATGCGCAAGGCTGGTCTGCCGACTTAACGATCACCAGCGCGTTTACGGAGGACTCGGATGCGCTCGTAATTTCGACCACGGGCGGCGCTCAGTACACCCCGGGATGTGCGGTCAACCAATGGACTTTTGTTGCAGCGTCGGACGAGCGTCGTGCGCGCGCCTGGGCCACCATTCTGACGGCGATCGGTACCGGAAAGAAAATACGATTCTGGTCCGGGAATACGTGTTCCAACTTGTCATATCACAGCGCCTCTGCGGTCATGATCGTGCAGTGATCAGATCGATACAACACGCCCATTTCACCGCGCGATATACGGGCATGAAGCAACAGTCTATTTTGCGAGAATTGCGAGCCCTTTCATCGGAGATCACAATTCATGCATTCTCATCAGATTAATTATGAAACCATTGGGAAGCTCTCAAAGCTCATCGGGGTCGCCGCACTTGCATTCGGCGGTTCACCTTCGTTCGCGCAATCCTATGTCTTTCCGGTGAAAATCACCCGCATCGCCAACGATAGCGCGGGCCACACATTCCTTCGGGTGAGCCAGCGAGGCCCCTATCCGGGCTCGCCATCGTGCGCGACGTCTGGCGCCGGCTGGGACTTCATATTCAACGCCTCGACCCCGGCTGGACAAGCGATGCTGTCGGTCGCGCTGAGCGCATATCTCAATGACAAACCGATACGGGCCGTGGGCATGGGCTCCTGCATAAACAGCATCGAATCGCTCAACGTGGTGGATATTCTGGACTGAGCGCGCTGGCTGGTGCCTCCTCTCCGCTACCGGCCTGATCCGGGTGTACCCTGGCCCTATTGAGGCTGGCAGGATCGAGGCGAAGGGGCGACAATTTTCGCTGGTGTGAGGCGCTCTATCGTCTGACCACATGTGCCGGATGCCACAGAGGGCACGCTAATAAACGCATGCCTCTGTATCGCAGGTTGACGCGCTTCTCACCGAGCGGTCAAGCAGTGAAGAGTGATAACAGACCTTTCTCTCGAAGAAGCGCGCCGGATCGCGCTTGCAGCGCAGGGCTTTGGTGTCCCTCGTCTCGAGCAGCCGACCGCGAGCGGTTTGCGAGGGATGCTCGATCATCTCGGGCTCTTTCAAATCGACAGTGTAAACGTGCTGACCAGGGCACATTATCTGCCCGCCTTCTCGCGGCTTGGAAGTTACGACCCCAAGGTGATCGAGCATGACGCCTGGGGCCCGAAGCGCCAGCGGCGCATGTTTGAATATTGGGCGCATGAAGCCTCCCTGCTTCCGGTCGGCCTCCATCCCCTGCTGCGCTGGCGGATGGCCCGCGCAGAACGGGGCGAGATCGGTTACCAGGGTTTGAGGCGCTTCGCCCTCGAGCGAAGAACCGAGGCGCAGGCAGTGCTCGATCGCATAGCCGCGGAGGGCCCGATGACCGCAGCCGACTTCGAAGACGGATCGAGCAAGAGCGGATGGTGGGAATGGAGCCATACCAAGCACGCGCTGGAATGGCTGTTCTGGGCGGGCAAGATCACCACCGCCACGCGCCGCGGAAACTTTGCGCGGGTCTACGACCTGCCCGAGCGTGTGCTGCCAAAGGCCATCCTCGATCTGCCGACCCCGGATGCGGCAAGCGCGCAACGCGCATTGATCGAGCGCAGCGCACGCGCGCTCGGCGTCGCAACCGCTGCTGATCTGCGCGATTATTACCGGCTAAAACCCGAAGAGGCAGACCATGCGATCGCGGCAGAAGCAGAAGCGGGCACGCTCGTCCCGGCCCGCGTTCAGGGCTGGAGTCAAAAGGCATGGCTGCACCGCGAAGCCCGCCTGCCCCGCAGCGTCCACGCTGCATCATTGCTCGCGCCATTCGACCCCTTAATCTGGGAGCGCAGTCGAACCGAACGCCTGTTCCGATTTCGTTACCGCATCGAAATCTATGTGCCCTCGCACAAGCGCAGGTACGGCTACTACGTCCTGCCCTTTCTCATGAACGAAGCACTCGTCGCGCGCGTGGATCTCAAGGCCGATCGCCAAGCCGGAATACTCCTCGCGCATCGCGTGACCCTCGAGCCAGGCGTGCCTGCCGAAACAATTGAGCGGCTGAATATCGAACTTGAGCGACTCGCTGCGTGGCTCGGGCTTAGCTGCGTTCGAGTCGGCGAGATTGTTCAACCTTCCTGAGTGGCGGAGTTGACGCGCCAGACGCTGTGAGCTGCATCGCGCTCACGCAAATTTCTATTTGGTGAATCCGGAATTCATCGCATCCTCACGCCGACAATTGGAGCGGGGGCTTCCATGAGTTCGAGCAAACAATTTCGGGCATTTGTCAGCTATTGCCACGCGGACCGGATTTTCGCGGCGCGACTTCAACGTCGGCTCGAGAGCTATCGATTGCCGCGCCGGCTGGTCGAGCAGGTCGCGCCCCTGCCGGGACAGACAGCAGGACGGATCGGCCCCATCTTCCGCGACCGCGCCGACCTCTCCGCTGCAGCCGATCTCTCGCAAGCGGTGCGCGAGGCGATTGCCGCCTCCTCGGCGCTGGTGGTGGTGGCGTCGCCCGATGCTGTGCGTTCCAAATGGGTCGATCGCGAGATCGGGCTGTTCCGCATGCTCCATCCCGAAGCGCTGATCCTCGTTGCCCACGCGCGCGGCGATCCCGCCGAGGCGCTGCCCACGGCACTGCGCAACGGCGAGGCCGAGCCTCTTGCTGCCGATTTCCGGCGTCAGGGCGACGGCACGCGGCACGCCTTCCTCAAGATCGTTGCCGGGCTTGCAGGATTGCCGCTCGATGCGCTGGTCCAGCGCGATGCGCAGCGGCGGCTTCGGCGCGTGACGGCGGTCACGCTCGGTGCGCTGGTGGTGATGCTATTGCTGGCCACGACCACGGTATTCGCGCTCGCCTCCCGTGCACAGGCGGTCCGCGAGCGCAGTCAGGCAGAAGGGCTGATCGAGTTCATGCTGACGGATCTGAGAACGAAGCTGCAAGGCGTAGGCCGGCTCGACGTGATGGAGCAGGTCAATCAGCGCGCGATGGCTTATTATGCGGCGCAGGGCGACCTCTCGCACCTTCCGGACGACAGCATGTTGCGGCGCGCGCAGATCCTGCACGCGATGGGCGAGGACGATGGCGATCGCGGCCGGTTGCCGGAAGCGCTCAACAAATTTGGCGAGGCGCATCGCACCACCGCAGCGCTGCTGGCGCGTCGGCCCGACGATACCGACCGGATCTACAGCCACGCACAAAGCGAGTTCTGGCTCGGCAGCGCGGCGCTGAAGGTCGAGGACTTTGTCACAGCGCGGCGCCGCTTCGAGGGATATTCGGCGCTGGCGCGCCGGTTGGTCGCCACCGATCCGCGCAACAAGGACTGGCAGATGGAGGGCGGCTATGCGCAGAGCAATCTCGGCACGCTTGCCCTGCGGAGCGAGAAGCGGCCCGACCTGGCACAGGCGGCCTTTGAGCGGGCACAGGTCCATTTCCTGGCGGCACAACGCCTGGCGCCGGCCGACATGGGCGTGGTTCGCGATCTGGCAGACAATCATGGCTGGCTCTCCGACAGCCTCTACGACCAGCGCAAGTTCGAGCGCGCCCATGCCGAGCGGAGCCGCGAGCACGCGCTGATGCTAGGGCTTGCCGCAGCGGACCCAAAGAACGCCAATTACGCCCGCGACCTGACCGAATCCTCGATCGGGCTGGCGCGGATCGAGATCGCGCAGGGCCGGCATGCCGAGGCGCTGACACGGCTGCGCGAGACGATGCGGGTGGTCGATGACCTATCGGCACGCGATCCCGCCAACAAGCGGACGGCGCGGCTGGCTGCGGCGGTCACGCTCTATCTGGCCAGCCTCGTCGCCGATGAATCGCCGCGTTCCGCCGACGCCGCCGCGATTGTCGCCACCGCTCTCAAGGCATGCGCCTCACCCGGCGCGCTCGCAGCGACGGCCGAGCAGAAACGCATGTGCGAGCATCTTCGCACACGTGAGTCCGGCGTATCCATTCATTGAAACAGGAGAGAGACATGGCCAGCAATGCACTGTTCCTCGCACCGCGCGAGACCCCAGATGAGACAAATGTCAGCATACTGACCCCAATTCCGGCCATAGTTCCGGATTTGAGCGCAGGTGAAGCAGAACCGCAGTACGACAACATCTTCGTCGTCCGGATCGACAGCGCCAATCCCGCAAGCCTTCGAGTGACAGTATGGAATGTCCCGATCGGCTCGCTGAAGCTTCAAGAGGAGCTCAATCAATCGCACCTGCTGCAGGCGGGGAACCCTAGCAGCCAACTGCAGGGCGCGAACACGGGGCGGAACCTCAACCTCAAGCTCACGACCAAATATGATGGCGGTGCGCTGGTCGTCTTCCTCATGGCCGATCGGAACGCGACCTTCCTCGACGCAAAGATTCGGGGGCAATCGACGCATGGAATCGTCAGGGCCGAGGATGGCACCAATGACGTCATCTTCCAGCCACGCTCGATCGGTTCGACGGGTCAGACTCACGACGCGCTCAGCGTCATCCTCAAGCCAGTGCCAAAGGGCACGAAACGCGAGCAGACCTATGGCCTGATCGTCCGGCTCGCTACCGACGATGGCCCCAACGGAACGATCGACATCATCATCGATCCCAAGGTCGAGAATGAGGGTCAGGGCCGATGAACTCACGGCTCCGCGCATTGCAGCCGCTATCTATAGGCTGATAGATGAACGGGATGTCGGTCGTGTCTCAACAGACGAGTACAACAGGATGAATCCGTGAGTCTGTCGGAGGTTCGCACGCTCGCCCGCGCTGGCGCGACCGAGGCCGCCTGGGCGCTGTTCGAGAGCGAGCCGCGGCGCGGGATCAACGCGCTCACCCTGAAGGGTCGGCTGCTCAAGGACCGGGCGGCGTCGCAGCACGGCGCTGCCCGCTCCGCGCTGCTCCGCGAGGCGGGGGAAACCTATGCGGAGGCGGCGCGCGCGGCCCCCGCCACCTATCCGCTGATTAACGCGGCAACCTTGTCGTTGCTGGGCGGCGCCCGCGGACGTGCCGCCCAATTGGCTGCCGAAACGCTCGCACTCCTCGAAAGCGGGGCGCATGAGCCCGACACCCGCTATTGGCTCGCAGCGACGCGCGCCGAGGCATTGTTGCTGCTCGACCGCGAGGTCGAGGCACGCGCGGCATTGCGTGAGGCGATTGCCGGAACCCCGCGCGCCTGGGAGGATCACGCGGTCACGCTCCGCCAGTTCCGCCTGATCCTTGCCGAGCAGGACAGGCCGGCGGCGTGGCTCGACGCCTGCCGCCCTCCAGCGCCGATCCATTTCGCCGGGCCAATCGGCATCGCCGCGGACGATATGCGGCTGATGGCTTCGATCGAGGCCGCGATTGCCTCGAACGGCGCGGGCATCGCCGTCGGTGCGCTCGCTGCCGGCTTCGACATCATCGCTGCCGAACTGCTGGTTCGTGCCGGTGCCGAGCTCCATGTGCTGCTGCCGGCCTTGCCGGAGGCATTCGTCGCAGCGTCGGTGATGCCGGCAGGCGATCGCTGGCGCTCGCGGTTCGACGCGTTGCTCGCGCAAGCGGCACAAGTCGAGATTCTCGATCTCTCAGCGGGCCTCAGTGCCGGCGCCGCTGCGCTCGCCGAGGATATGGCGATCGGCTGTGCGGTCCGCAGCGCGCGCCTGCTCGATGCCGATGCGATCCTGCTTCGCCTTGCCGGCAACGGCGCGCCTTTGGGCGCTGACCGGCCCGGAATCCGCCGCGTCGAGGTTCAGGGCGGTACGGCGGGCGCTGGCGGCCTCGACCTGCCCCTGCCCGATCGCGCGATCACGCTGCTGGGCTGCCGACACACCGCCGCAACGCTGCTGACCGAGCGCACCGGCATCCCGGCACAGATCCTTCCAACGGGCGCCGTCTTCGTCCTCGACGACCTCGAGGCGGCTGCGGACATTGCGCTGACGCTGTTCGACACCGCCGAAGCGACGCATGTCGTGCTCGATCATCTCCCGCCTTTTCCGGATGGATCGCCCGATACGAGCGCGATCGAAGCACTGCTCGCGATCCCGGCGCGCAGCTATCCGCTGGCGACCCGATCAGCCGCGCTCGTGCTCGAAGCACGTGGCGCACCTTTCCGGCTTGCACTGGGCGGCGCCAGCGACGGAATCGCGGGGTCGGTGGAATTCTTCAGCCTTTGGCGCGGCGGCTAGATCACCAGATCCGATAGCAGGCGTGGGGAGTTGATCGACAGCATCGCGGCGGTACGGCTGACGATGCCCCGCCGCTCTAGCTCGGCAATCGCGCGTGAGGCGGTTTCGCGCGTGGTCTGCGCCACATGGGCCAGTTCGGCAACGATCGGTGGCGGCGTGATCGCGAGTTCGTTGCCCGCACGCAGTAACAGCTCTGCATAGATTCGGCCCCGCGCCGTTAGTGTCGATCGCGCATCGAGCCTGGCAGTCAGATTCTCAAGTTGTCGCGCGAACGAGGCCGCGAGCGTGGCGCCCAGCTCCGGGTGGCTCGCGGCGAGCCGAGGCAAGTTACCCGAAGCGAAGGCGAGAAGGGTCGAAGCTTCCGTCGCAAGGATGTTGGTGAGCCCGATTGCGGGCCGCGCATATTGTCCAACCCAATCGCCCGGCCCGCACAGCGCAAGTTGACTCGACCTGCCGCTGGCCGAGTTGGATTCGATCTTGATCCTGCCGTCGATCACCAGCCACATCGAGCTGAGCAATTCCCCCTGGCACGCGACCATTTCACGCCGCGCGACGAGCCGCACGCGCGCTTGAGCGGACAACATCGCCGCAACCTCGTCTCCGCAGGAAAGGATCGCCGCCAGTGTTGCGCGGAGATACGCATTGCGTTCCAATCAGCCCTATCCCCCGAGGAAAGCTACCATAGTCCACAGGGTCCCGAAAGCAGCCGCCCAACCCCCAACGCTACCACCGGGACGCCACGCTCAATCCGCCGCGCGCCGGGTAAACAATCCACCCACCCAGCCCAAACCCGCCTGCGCGCCACTCACGGCCGTGCCCAGCACGCGCCCGGGTAGCGCAAGCAGCCCGCGGCCGGTCTGTCGCGCGATTGCCCCGCTCTGCTCCCAGAGCGTCCTGGACAGGATCCTGGCAAGCGTGCCGGTGAGCGAAGCGCGCGTCGCATCGGTGACCGTCACGGTGTTGAGCCAGGGATATTCGGCGGCATGCGTTTGAATCAGATAGGTGCGCAGCCAGTTGAACACCGCAGCGATATCGCCCGCTCCGGTCCCGATGGCCCAGGCGGTGCCATCGTCGGTGGCGATCAACCGCCCCATGTCGAACAGAAAGGTCTGAAACATCTCGTTCAGTGCCCGCTGACGCGCCGGCGCATCGGCATATTCGCCGCCATGGCCCACCGGCGCCGCCGCGATCTGCCTGCCCAGCCTCAGCATGGTCCGGATATATTGCCGCATGCGCGGCAGCGGCTCACCGGGCGCGTGGCCGGGATTGCTCCTGGTCCCCTTGAACTTCGCGACATTGACATGGTCAGGCTGACGCCGGTCGTCCGCGCCCTTGATGATGGGAGCGAGCGGCCGTTCCGCTCCGGCAATCGCGGCGACATAGGGTTTCCGGCTCTGGAGCTTCTCGACCTTACGCTCGCTCTTGGTCATTTCGAGGTCGGCAAGCGAATGCACGCCAAGCTCATGCCCGATCATGGCGACGATCTCACCAACCGAACTGATCGCGATGTACCAGCTCCGGACCTTGATTTCGATCCGCCGGAAGTTGGGATTCTTCCGCGGCAGGAGTTCGGTTTCGGCCGGATTGGTTTCCAGCTTGTTGGGATCCCCGACGATGTAGAGATTGAGCTGGATTTCCTGCCCCACCTCGCCACCCATCCGTCTGAGCGTCTCAAGAACGACGTTCATCTTCGCCGCCTGCGCCGCTGGGGCAGCATCTAACAGGTCCACCCGCATTGCGCGCTGAGCCACCGGCGCAGGGTGCAGCTGCGCTACGTTGATGGGTGGTTGCAGCGTGGTCAGGCTGGATTGGATCGCGGCAAGACGCTGGACATTCGGCGCACGGTTCAGACCGATCCGCAGCGCGCTAAGGTCGGGGGAACGCGCCGCGATAGCCCGGGCGCCAATCGCTTCCGGAACCGGCGGAGCCGATGCATGACGCTGCGTAGCAAGTTCGCCCGACATCGCCCCTCTCCCCGATTGGCCTTACGACATTACAGCAACTTCACGCCCGATACAAAGGCCGGGAAAGTCGACATCCGGCACATCGACGTCATTGGCAGATTTCGAATGCACCGGATCAAATCAACTACCATAGTTTGGCGGCTTCGAATCGGTTCAGTTCGGAGATGATATAGTCCCTGGCGCACCCGATGCGCTTGAATATTGTACTCATTCCACCCGTGAAAGCCTGTTCATGCCGTCGCAGCCGCATAGGGTCGAGCGCTTAAGCTTAAGTGTCGAGATATCGGACCTCGATTCGGCGCTGCGGCTGCGCGCGCGCGCCGAGGATCTCGCCCATCGCCATCTGCCGGAGGTGATCGAGCGGGTGTTCGACGCGCTCGACGTGCCGGATATGCGGATCGAACTTGCGCGGCTCGATCTCGATCTCGGCACCATCGCTGCCGGGCGGCTGGAGGAGGACGCACCTGCGGCGCTCGAGCGCGCGCTTCTCGAAATACTCACCGAAGCGCTGCGGGAAGCGCGCCATGCGGTCGCCCCCGGCAGGCGCGCGGTGCCCGTCTCTACGGGTGCGCTGGAGGATTTCGACACTTATCTCGTCCATGGCGCCCCGCGCTTCCGTGGCAGCGAAGGCTTCGATCCGGCGGAGGCATTCGAGCGCCTGCTCGACACCCAGCCCGACGCGCTGGTGACGATGCTGCGACGGCGCGCGCGGGATCGGCACGCGCTCGACCGGCTGGTGTTGCAGCTCCCGGAAGCCGATCTTCGCGCACTTCTGGCGCGCCTTGCGCCAACCGATGCCGAACTCATCCTCACTTATCAGGCCGAACTGCGCCGGCGCTATCGCAGTATGGCCGCGCCGATCCCCGAGCCTGCACTGCGTCGCACAACCTGGGTGCTGACGCTTGAGTTCCTGCTGCGCGAGCCGGGGACTCAGTTCAACCGCCGCGCTTATGCTGCGCACCTGCTTCGCGGGATCGCCGCCGAACAGGGCATCGCTTATTCTGCGCTACTCGCGCTGATCCGCGACGCGCTCGATCAGGCCCGGCGGCGTGGGCCGGTGGCCGGGTCGCTGCCGGGCGTGCTTGATGCGCTGATCGCGGAGCATGAAGGCGCCGGCCACTCTGGCGACCCTGCAGCAGTCGCGCCCGCGCCTCATTCGGACCGCGACAGCGGGACGCTGCTGCGACGTTTCCGGGACGCGGCCGGTGACCCTGCGGCGCTGGAAGTGCTGGTGTATCAGCTCGCCACGCCGCGCTTCGCCGCGCTGATCGAGCAGCTCGAGCCTGCGCATGCCGCGCTGATTCTCACTTATGTCGCCGGCCTGACCACGCTGCACGACGACGCGCCTTTGATCGCGCTCTCGCATGCCGGGTTCGAGCGCCAGTTGCGGCTGGCCGTGCTGCGTAATCTGCCGCGTAGGGCCGGATCGCAGTTCAAGCGCCGCAGCTGGCTTCAACTGCTATTGCGCCGCCTTGCCGCGGTCGGCGGTGTTTCCCATGCCTTCCTGCTGGAATCATTGACAGCGGCGCTTGCGGTGCTTCGCCGCCGGTTGCCGCCGGAAGGCGCGCTGCCCGCAGCGGTTGCGGCGCTGATGGCGGATGTGCCGGTGTCCGGCGATCCGTCGTCCGCAAGCAACCTGAATGGTCTCGACGCATTGGTCTCGCGGCTGCGCCGTCACCGGGCCGACGAGCCTGCGCTCACGACGCTGATCCGGAGCATGACAGCAGAAACGTTCAAGGCGGTGGTCCGGAAACTTCAGCCCCGTCACGCCGCGCTGCTGCTGAACGACATCGCAGCGCTAGTCGCGCTTCAGGACCGGCATGAGCTTGCCGCACTTTCGGCGGGCGCGTTCGAAACGCATCTCCGGGTGATCGCGATACGCTGGCTGCTGCGCGACCCGCCGCCATTCCGCCACGCGGACTGGGCGGCGCATCTCTCGAACGAACTGGCAAGCGCCGCGCGGATCGACCCTGCACGTTTCTCGAAGCTGGTTGCCCATGCCCGCGATGACGGCGCGATGAAGGAATTCCGCGGCGACCCAGCCACGCTTGCGCGCGAAATCGAGGATGGCGGCCCCGGTAGCACCGAGTTGCTCCGTCGCCTGGCGCGGGACCCGGCGCTGCTGATGCGGGTGACCCGGACGATGCGCAAGGACGGGATAGCAGCAGCGCTGACGCGGTTCGGCGTCGCTGGTGCCGCAGCCGCCGACGACCTCGCATTGCTCGCGGATCGACATGCGCAGGCCGCACTGGCCGATCTTGATGCCACGGCGTTCCGAAGCCTGACCGCGGCCCTCGCCATCACCGTGCTGGCGAATGGCGAGCGCTTCCGCCGCGCCAACCTGCGCCGACAGCTTCTGGAAGGAATTGCGCGGCATCAGGGTCAGTCCGTGCTCGAAATCGGCAGCTGGCGGCAACTGGAACGCAAGCCAGACCCGCCCCTCCCATCGGAGATGGCCAGGCCCGATCCGCTGGCCCTTGCCGAGCAGTTCCTGCGCGCGGGCACGCCCTCTGCTCAGGGATCCTATCTTATTCAGGCGGCCACGCAGAACCCGTCGGGCTTCGCCGCATTGCTTCGCCGGCTGACGGTAGCAGCGTCGGGCGAAACCGGATCGCTTGTGGGGCGCCTGCTCGCGTGGATGCTGCCCGAGGAGATTGTGTTGGCGCTGCTGCCGGATTCCGCGGATCACGCGACGGGCTGGGCGGCGCGGCTCGCCGACATGCCGGGCGAAAGCATGGCGAGCGCGTGGACGCGGGTGCTCGATGCGGTGTTGCGCGGTGAGGCTCTCGATTCCGCCGTCCCGCCCGCGCCCGGCGAACGCCACGACCGTCTCGCATTGCTTCGTCACTGGCTTGAACACGGCAGGCTCGTCTGGTGGGCGCCACCGGACACGCGGATCGAGCTGCTGCTCGTCTGTCTCGCAGAGGCACCGGCGCCCGAGCTCCAGCGGCTGTTCGGCGATGCCGATGCCGACGAGGTCGCAGTTCGCCTGCAACGCGCGGCCGACCGGCTGAAAGCGGCTGCGAGGATAAGGCTTTTCGAAAAGCTTGCGCCATGGGCATTCGCGCCCGCGGGGCCGCTTGCGACCCTTTCGGCCGATCTCGCCGGCGGTACCCTCGACGACGCCCAGATCCGCGCAATAGCCGCGGCCATCGTCGGCGCCCCCATCGACGGGCGCCAGCTTACCAAACCGCTGCCCACCCCGAAGGCCGGACCCGAGCCGGAGCGGATGCCGCCCGCGGCCCCGACGGACCGGGCGGCGCTGTTCGGCTGGCTGTCCGGCAGCGGCCCTGCGAACCCGCCCCGCTTTGCGCACTGGCTGCGCCTGCTCGCCACACTGGCCGACCGCGGCGACCCCGCGCTCGATGCCGCGCTGCGCGACGCGCTGGCCCGGCCCGAAGCCAGAGCACGCTGGGCGGCAGCAATGCCCGAGGAGATTTTCGCGCGCGTCATCCATCGACTTGCACCGGCGCGGGCACGATTCCTGCTCGACGCGGCCGCGATCCTCGCCGCGGCCTGGCGACAGATGACGCCATCCGCCGCGGGTGGCGCGACAGCCGCGACCCTCCGCGCGAGCCTGCTGGCGATGCTGGTGGAAGGGAATCTGCCACCGCCACGCGTCGCACTCGACCGGTTGATCGCGTCCTTGCCCGGACACCCGTCGCCGATCGCGACCCGCACACGCGCGGCGGAGCTTGCGCGCAGCGGCGGCTATGTCAATGTCCTGGCCGTGCTCAGCCAACCGCCCGAAGCGAAACCGTCGCGTCCGCCCGCGGCCCGCGAAGCCGCAGCAGACAAGACCCGGCTGCCCGAGCCGCAGGCCGGCGACCATCTCTATCTCGCGAACGCCGGGCTGGTGTTGTTCAACCCGTTCCTTCCGCGCTTCTTCGAGCGGATCGGGGTGCTGACGCCGGACGCGCAAGGGGTGCCGCGCGTCATGGGGATCGAAGCGGCATCGCGTGCCGTCCATATGCTGCAATATCTGGTCGATGAGCGCTGCGACGCGCCCGAGCCTGAACTCGCGCTCAACAAGCTGCTGAGCGGCGTTCCCGCCGCTGCGCCCATCGCACGCGCGATCGAACTCACCGACGCCGACCGCCTGCTTTGCGACGAGTTGACCCGCGCGGTGATCGCCAACTGGCCGATCATCAGGAACACCTCGCCCGCAGGATTACGCGAGACCTTCCTCCAGCGCGAGGGCCGTCTCAGGCGCGAAGCGGACCGCTGGACCCTCAATGTCCAGCGCAAGACGCTCGACGTGCTGGTCGACCAGATCCCGTGGAGCCTTGCCCTGATCTATCATCGCTGGATGGCGGAGCCTGTACATGTCGACTGGTGAGGCCCAACCGATGCTGCACGAGATTCCGCGCCCGGAACCGACGATCGATCGCGAACTCGCCTGGCTTGAGCAGGTGGTTCAGCATCGCTTCGCTTTGTATCAGGGCGATGGCAGCGCGATAACCGCGGACCTTCCTGCGCCGCCCGACCTGACCGGCGGCACCGATTCCTTCGCGCAAATCCTGCGCGATCTCGCGCTTGACCCGCGCGAACGCCTGGTGCTGGCGCTCGCGCTGGCGCCGCACGCCGCGCCCGAACTGCTCGATCCGTTCCTGCTCCAGAACCAGGCGACCGGTCGCCGGTTCACCGAGTTCGGCGGCGTCCTCGCCCAGTCCCATGCCGGCTTCCTGCCCAGCGTCGAGACCGCGTTGTTCCTGCTTGCCGGCGGCAACCGGAGGGAGCGCAGCCACGCCCGCGCGCTGTTCGCACCGGAGCATCGGCTGATCGCATCGGGCATCGTGTCGATCGACCATCGGCACCCTGAGGAACCACCGGCCTCTGCGCTGTTGCAGCTGTCACGCGAATATGTCGAACGCCTGCTCACCGGCGACGACTATGTCTTTCGGCCCGGCGAGCACTTCCCGGCCGAGCCGGTCACGACCCGCCTCGAATGGCAGGACCTGGTGATCGATCCGGCCACGCTCGCGCAGGTCGACATGATCGGCGCGTGGATCCGCCATTCGCAGACCCTACTCGACGACTGGGGCCTCGCCCACCGGCTGAAGCCGGGTTACCGCTGCCTTTTCTACGGAAGCCCGGGCACGGGAAAGACGCTGACCGCCTGTCTGCTCGGCAAACACCATGGCCTACCCGTTTATCGCGTCGATCTGTCGCGCGTCGTTTCCAAATGGATTGGCGAGACCGAGAAGAACCTCGCCGGGCTGTTCGACCAGGCGCAGAATCGCAACTGGATTCTGTTCTTCGACGAGGCCGAAGCCCTGTTCGGCAAACGCACCGAGGCCAGCAGCGCCAACGACCGGGCGGCGAACCAGCAGATCGCCTATCTGCTCCAGCGGCTCGAGGATTTCCCCGGTCTGGTGATCCTTTCGACCAATGTGCGCAGTCATATGGACGAGGCATTCGCCCGCCGCTTCCAGTCGACGATCCTGTTCCCGATGCCGGACGCCCCCTCGCGGCTGCGGTTGTGGCGCGACATGTTCGAAACCGGAAGGTTCGCGCTGGCACCCGATGTCGATTTCGAGACGCTCGCCGCCGATCACGAGCTCGCCGGCGGAGCGATCGTCAACGTACTGCGCCACGCCTGCCTGCTGGCGGTGTCCCGCAAACCACAACGAGTCGAACTCGCGGATATCATGAGTGGAATCCGCGAGGAGCTGCGCAAGGAAGGCCGTTATCTCGGACACTGACTTGCAGTCATCACCTGTATTACAAATAAACGACCAGCACTGACGTCCTCTCGACTTCAGATTCGATGAAGTACGCCCGACGCCGGTTGGTTAAGACCAAGTTGGTTCCTTTTGTCTCTTGCGACTCTTCAGGTCATATGCAAACCATCATGATATGGCGAGCATCCGCGGAGTCCTTGAGGTAATCCGCAAGCTCGCAAATGAGTATATGCAGAATCTAGATCGTCGCGGGGACGATTGGGTTGTCCTTACAAGTTCGGTTTATCACGATGGTTCGGTGAGCGAATCCATCCGTGATAAGGTCGTTATGACCCTGTACAATATAACGCGTGAGAATGTTGTTAGTACGTACACGCCGACAAAAGGAGGACCGGACAGCTTCGCTGTCGTTCAGCCACCAATATACATAGACCTTCATTTGGTATTTATGGCCAATTTCTCCGGGCATAATTACCCGGATGGGCTGTCCGCCATTTCCGGTATCATTTCGTTCTTTCAGCAGAACCCATGGTTCACGCAAGCAAATGCGCCTGATCTGGGACCTGAGATCGACAAGATAACGCTGGAATTGTCCAGCATAGACCCAGTTGAAGTCAATTATATCATGAGCATGTTAGGCACACGGTATTTGCCAAGCGTATTTTACAAGCTGAGGATGCTGCAATTTGCATCCCCGGCGATGCAAGCACGCGCCTATCCTGTCAGCGGCGGCGGAATTTCGGAAGCTCCCGAGTCGGATATGCAACCATGAGCGGTGGCATCGGACCGGCATCGCGCTCGTTCACTTATGCCCCTCCGCGCCTTTCGAACCGCTACCAGCGACTGCTCAGCGTAATCTTCACCCATAATTACTATACTCAGAACCAGGGCCTCTGCGCGGACTTCGACGTGGTCCCCACCGAAGCGACATCGCAGTTGATGGCCTCGCTCGGTCTGATCCTCAGGAATGAGGGCACCGGCTTCAGCGTCCTCTACCAGCCCGCCGATCTCGACAATCTGATCGGATATCTGCGGCGCGAAGCACAGAACCCCGAAGCACAGACCGGCTTCTGGACGCGCATGACGTTCCTGTTGCTGCTCAACAACCCCGCGTTCGTCGGCGTCACCGCGCTGCCGATCCAGACCAAACAGTCGCTGGTCAACCTGTTCGGGTGCAATCTGCAGGCGCATGACGGCGAGTCAGAGGGGGCCCCCGGTCCGACCGTCGCGATGCTCGCGCAGGGCCAGTTCATGGGGGGAGACGCGCTTCGCGACGTGGTCAACGGCGAAGTCACGCTGGTGGTGCCGCCAGCGACCCATCGGGTGATCGTCACCGATCTTTCGGGGAAGATCGTCCTCCCGTCGCCCGGCGCCGATGATGTAACGCTCTTCGATGGCGCCACGCCGGCCTCCCCGAAGCGCGCCTGGCTCGACTTCACTTCGCTCCCCAATGATTATTATACGATCTCGCTCGAGGCCGAGGGCGGCGAGCCGATCGGGAACGCCATTTACCCGCGCGAAGTGCTCTATGTCCCTTCGGGTGGCGACAGCATGGTCCTGCTCGACTTTCTGTTCACCCAGCCCGAGCCCGACAGCGGTGGAATCTATCCGATTCCGCCGCTCTTTCACGCCGATCCCCGGCCCGCCGAACTCGATCGCCTGATCTATCGGCTCGCGTTCGACGCGCGCGAAACCTACTGGCAATATTATGTCGTGTCACAGGTCCCCGGCTCACGGCTGCGGGACGTAGAGATCAGCGGACCGGGCGCCGAGTTCGAGGCGGAGCCGGATCCCGTGCGCCTGCCCAACGGCTCGTTCGCCACGCTGTTCACCACTGATACGCCGCTCCCGCTTCGCGAGAAATCGGCTCAACGCTTCCGTCTCGACGGTCTCCGGCGCGACGCCAGCGGCCGCGAAAATGCGATCTCTGTGGCACGGTTGCCGGTGGCGCCGGCTGTGCCGGTCTGGCCAGGTCCAGTTGGTGAGAGTGCGACGGGGACGTCGGAGATGTTCGTTTATGTCTGAACCGGTGGCCTACGCCGCCCAACCGTGAAGGAAGCAAAGCTATGGCTACGTCGCTCACGAAGGACCGCAAGACGCCGGGTGTCTATGTAACCGAGTTTTCCGCCTTCCCGCCGTCCGTCGTCGGCGTGGCCACCGCGGTTCCGATCTTCATCGGCTATACCGAAACCGCCAGAGATCCGTCGAACAACAAGCAGATGTATCTGCAGGCGGTGCCGATCAGCTCGATGGCCGATTACTACAATTATTTCGGCTATGGCTACAGCGCCAACGGCGTCGTGCAGGCGCAGGGCACCGCATCCACCTATGACTTCCAGGCCAACTCCAACAACGGCACCACGACGAGCGCGGTGACCTATCTGGTCGGAACCTCGTCGCTGACCCCCGGCAATCTGGCGTTCGTCTCGCAGTTCAATCTGTTTGCGGCGATGCAGCTCTTCTACGCCAATGGCGGCGGCGATTGCTTCGTCATTTCCGTCAAGAATTACTGGGGCAACCGGACCGTCGATCCGACACCGGCCGAAGACCCGACCACCGTCGCCGCGCAGGATCTGCTCGACGGCCTGACCGTCGCCAACGACACGCGCGGCGGGACAATGCTGGTGGTGCCCGATGCCTGCCTGCTCGTGAACACGACAACCGAGACCGACGCTGAAACCAACGTCTCGACCACGACCTATACCTATCCCGACTATCAGCCAGTCGCCTATGAAATGCTGCGGCAATCCTACACGCTGCAGGATCGCGTCGCGATCCTCGACATGCCGGGCGCGCTCGTTCCCGCCAACTGGACCTATCCGACGATGAAGGTGCAGGCTCAGGAATTCTACAACCTGATCTCGGCCGCCTCGCCCTTCTTCAGCTACGGCACCTGCTATGGCCCGGCGCTTGAATCGTCGCTGCTGTCCAAGTCCGATGTGACCTATGCCAACCTGGCCGACAGCGCCAATTTGATGAACAACCTGCTGACGACGGAGGCGCTGAAACTCTATCCGTCCCCTACGGAAGACGGCACGGTCAATTATACCGACAAGTTCCTCGACGTCGCCGCGCATATCGCCGCGGCTTTCCCGGTCGTGGGGACACCGACCCCGACGCCCAGCACCAAGCCGGCCGACGTCACCGGCACGGTCGGCACTGCACCCGATACGCTGCTGGTCTCGCTGGCCAGCACGCTCTTCACCATGCCGGCGGAGCCCACGGCCGAACAGATCACCTCGCTCGACCAGTATCTGCTCAACGCGGTGCCGCTGCTCAGCAACATCCAGCAGATCCTTGCCGACAAGCTCAACGTCGTGCCGCCGAGCGGGATCATGGCGGGAATATGGGCGCTCAACGATGCTCAGCGCGGCGTCTGGAACGCGCCGGCCAATTTCGCGCTGAACGAGATTGTCGAGCCGAAGGTCCCGCTGAGCGACGACCAGCAGGGCGATTTCAACGTACCGCTCAACGGCAATGCGATCGACATTCTGCGATCGATGGTCAACCGCGGCACCGTGGTCTGGGGCGCGCGGACACTCGACGGCAACAGCGCCGACTATCGCTATATCCAGGTCCGCCGGACGCTGGTCTATATCGAACAGTCGATCAAACAGGCGCTCAACCAGTTCGTCTTCGCTCCCAATGACGGCGGCACCTGGGCGACCGTCGTCGCGACGATCTCGAACTTCCTGACCCAGCTTTGGCAGGCCGGCGGTCTGATGGGCGACAAGGCGAGCGACGCCTTCACCGTCAAATGCGGCGTGCCGACAACAATGAGCGGGCTCGACGTGCTCAACGGCTACATGATCGTCAACGTCACGGTTCAGATGATCCACCCGGCTGAGTTCATCGAGCTGACCTTCACCCAGACGATGCAGGGCGTCTGATCGCGAGGCTCGCGATCGAACGCATTTCTCCAACGGTTTCCAATGACAGGAGCGCATGATGGCAGGCGAAGTAGAAGACGCTGTATGGCCGCTACCGAAATTCTATTTCACGGTTGCCGGCTTTCCTTCGGGCACGGTCAGCTTCCAGGAAGTGACCGGGCTCAGCACCGAAAACACGCCGATCGAATATCGCCATGGCGACAGCCCCAGTTTCTATCCGATCAAGATGCCCGGGCTGGGCAAGGTCGGAAACGTCACGCTGCGCAAGGGCATCTTCGTCAACGACACGGCGCTGTGGGACTGGTTCAACCAGATCAAACTCAACACGATCGCGCGCCAGACGGTGGTGGTCAGCCTGCTCGATGAGACCGCCGCGCCAAAGATGGTGTGGACGCTCAACAATGCCTTTCCGATCAAGGTCACCGGCACCGACCTCAAGTCCGAAGGCAATGAAGTCGCGGTCGAGAGCCTCGATATCGCATTCGAGACGATGGTCATCTCGGCACCCTAGTGGCCGCGAATGTCTATACCCCGCCACCGGCATTCTCGTTCACGGTGACGGTGGCGGGGAGCGGCACCGCCTTGCAGTTGTTGAGCGGTGCCGACGCCAGCTTCCAGGAAGTGTCGGGGGTCGAGGCGAAGATCGAGGTCGAGACGGTGAAGGAAGGCGGCGAGAACCGCTACGCGCACCAGCTTCCCGGGGTTACCAGCTCGCCCAATCTGGTACTCAAGCGCGGCTATGTCACCGAGCCGTCCTTCCTGTCGGAATGGGCAGCGCAGACCGTCGGCTCGACGCTCAATCAACCGATCCTGACGCAGACTCTGGTCGTCATGCTGCTCGGCCCTGAACGTTTCCCGCTGGTAGCATGGAGCTTCGACCGGGCGTGGCCGGTCCGCTGGGTCACCGGCCCGTTCGATTCGCTCAAGAACCAGTATCTGACCGAAACGCTCGAATTCTCGTACGCGGCCGTCACGCGCATGCCCATGAACGAAGCGGTGACCATGGTGCCGGCGGTCTCAGCACTCATCGGCTATTAGGGGAACATCACGCACCATGGCGCTGCACCTCAGCGAGATCGCCATTCGGATGGCCATCGGCGAAGCCACAGGGCCGGGTAGACCGGCTGCGCCCGATATCGATGCCTCATCGCCGGCCGGACTCACCGACGCGCAACGCGAAGCGCTGGTCCAGGAATGCGTGCGCAATGTGCTCGCAACGCTCAATCTGATGGAGCGGCGCTGAGATGAGCTCGGGCAGCCTCGAACATCTGGTGATCACCGCCTATTCGGATGCGCAATATAACAGCCAGACGGGCGCCCCCTTCACCGTCTGGATCAACCCCGCCAGCTACACACACGACTATTCGATCGCCTACGCCGACCGCCAGGCCCCCGGCAGCCCGGGCGCTTCGCCCGAATATGATCGTGTAGGGCAGGAGGTAATCACGTTCGATCTGGTGTTCGACGCAACCGGCGTGATCCCCCCGCCAATCCCCGGAACCCCGCTGCCGAGCGACGGGGTCGCGGGGCTGATCGATAGTTTCGTCAAGCTGGTGGCCACGGTGAACGGCGTCATCCACCGCCCCAACTATCTCAAACTGTCCTGGGCGCAGCTGCAATTCCAGTGCGTGCTGAGCAGGCTCAAGATCAACTACACATTGTTCAAGCCCGACGGCACGCCGATCCGCGCCAAGGTGTCCACGACCTTCCTGTCCTATGCCAGCGAGAAGCAACTCGCGGCCGAGGCCAACATGGAGTCGCCGGATATGAGTCATCTGGTGACGGTGGTGGCAGGCGACACGCTTCCCGCGCTCTGCCACCGTATCTACGGCTCCAGCACCTATTATCTGCGTGTCGCCGCCTTCAACGGACTGCCCGGTTTCCGCCAGTTGCACCCCGGTATGCAGCTGGTGTTCCCGCCCATGACCCGCGCAGAGGCCGCAGCATGACCGCCCCCTCCCCCACTCAGACCGCCGGCGCGCTGATCGCGGTCAGGATCACCGCGAACGGCAGCGAGCTCGACCATGCCTATCAGGTCATCTCGATCGATATCTGGACCGGCGTCAACAAGCTCCCTCAGGCGCGACTCGTCATCTCCGACGGCAACCCTTCGGATGCGACCTTCCCGATCAGCGAGACCGATCAGCTGATCCCGGGCAAGACGGTAAAGATCGCGCTGGGCTATGATCAGGAGGAGGTCGAGGTCTTTTCGGGGCTGATCTACCGTCAGGGTCTTCAGGTCACACAGGACGGACCATCGCGCCTGATCGTCGAAGCCACGGACAAGGCGATGGCGATGACGCTCGCGCGCAAGAATGCGATCTTCGAGAAGATGACCGACAGCGACGTCATCAAGAAGCTGATCGGCGAGGCGGGACTCAAGGCCGAAGTCAGTACCACCTCTCCGGTCCAGCCATCGATCGTCCAATATTATGCCAGCGACTGGGACCTGATGCTGATCCGGGCGCAGCTCAACGGCATGGTCGTGATCGTCGCGGACGGTAAGGTGACGGTGGCGCCGCCCGACATGAGCAGCCCGCCCGTACTGACGCTCGGCTACGGCGAATCGATCCTCGATTTCCGCGCCGCAATGGACGCCTCGACCCAATATACAGCGGACTCGATCCAGAGCACGGCATGGGACCCGGCCACACAGGCGCTCGCGGTATCCGGCAAGGCAAGCGCCAGCGACAATGATCTGGGCAATCTGTCATCGGATCAGCTCGCGCAGGTCTTTGGCATCGCGCGCTATCCGCAGCAAACCGCCGGAACGCTCCAGCCGGCGGACCTCACCGACTGGTCCTCGGCCGAACTGCTCAAGGCACGGCTCGCCAAGATCCGCGGCGAGATCCGCTTTCAGGGCAGCCCGCTTCCCAAGCCCGGCTGCACGGTCGAACTCGAAGGACTGGGCGGCCGGTTCAATGGCACCGCCTATGTTTCGGGCGTCCATCAGCACACCTCGAACGGGGAGTGGATGACGCATGTCGAGATCGGGCTTTCTCCCCAATGGTTCGCCGCCACCGCATCCGAAATCTCCGCCCCCGGCGCCGCGGGTCTGTTGCCGCCTATCTCCAATTTGCAGACCGGCATCGTACTCAAGATCGATGGCGATCCGGATGGCGAGTTCCGCGTTCAGGTCCAGTTGCCGCTGCTTCAGGCGGGCACGCTTGGCGTCTGGGCGCGACTGGGAAGCTTTTACGCATCCAATCAGTTCGGCGCGGAATTCTATCCCGAGATCGGCGACGAGGTCGTGGTCGCGTTCATGGACGGCGACCCGCGTTTCCCGGTGATCGTCGGCAGCCTCTACAGCAAGAAGAACCCGCCGCCGGTCACCCCCGACGCCAAGAACAACCAGAAGACGATCGTCACCAAATCCAAACTGCGCATCGATTTCTTTGAGGAAGAGAAGATCATCGAGATCTCGACGCCCGGCAAGCAGAGCATCCGCCTGGACGACAAGGTTGGAGAGGTCGTGATCAAGGACAAGGCCGGCAGCACCATCACGATGGCGAGCAGCGGCGTCACCATCGACAGCGCCGCCAAGCTGACGCTCAACGCCAAGACTGACGTGGCGATCACTGCTCAGGGCAAGGTGTCGATCAAGGGCACCGCCGGGGTCGATATCGCCGGCCTGACGATCAAGGCCAACGCCGATACCAGTTTCGCCGCTCAGGGATCGGCGGAGGCCAAGCTCGTGTCCAGCGGCATGGTCACCGTTCAGGGCGGCATGGTGAAGATCAATTGACCCGTTTGCAGGAGCCGCTTCGATGCCCCCCGCCGCGCGCGTGACGGACTTCCACGCCTGTCCGATGGTGACACCGGGCGTGCCACCGATACCGCATGTTGGTGGCCCGATCACCGGTCCCGGCATGCCGAACGTTCTGATTGGCGGTCTGCCCGCAGCGTGTCTCGGCGATCTGTGCGTGTGTGTCGGGCCCCCCGATTCGGTCATCAAGGGATCGGCGACCGTGCAGATCGGCGGTCGCCCCGCCGCACGGATGGGCGACAGCACCGCGCATGGGGGCACGATCACGCTCGGCCTGCCGACCGTATTGATCGGGGGCTAGGCGATGGCCGAAGAAATCGACACGTCGACCGCCTTTCTCGGCACCGGCTGGAGCTTTCCGCCGACGTTCGATCCGCACCGGATTCCGGCCACGGTGGTGATGTCGAGCGGGGAGTCCAATATCAGACAATGCCTCTGGGTGTTGTTCTCGACCAGCATGGGTGAGCGGATCATGGCCGCAACCTATGGCACCAACCTGCGCCTCAAAGTGTTCGACGCGCTCACCCAGACGCTGATCAACGACATCCGCTCGCTGATCCTCAAGGCCATTCTCGATTGGGAGCCACGGATCGACGTCACGCGCGTCGATGTGACACCCGTCGATCCCGTATCGGGCGAAGTGCTGATCTCGGTCGACTATATCGTCCGCCAGACCAACGCGCGCAGCAATCTGGTCTATCCGTTCTACCTGAACGAAGCCACGCTCGCGCCGCCCGAGATGTAGGGCGATCGACGGTGACCGCGCCCGACGACCTTCTCGCGCTTAATCAGGCCCCCAGCCAGATCGATCGCGTGCGCGCAGCGCCGTCGCCGCGCCGGGTCGAGGTGGACGGGCGAAGTCTCTCCACGCTGCTCGCCTTCGCTGGCGACTATGGGAAGCTGATCCGCTTCTACGACCTGACCGATACCGCTGACGGGGACTGGTCGGCCTTCTTCGAGGCCGATCCGAGCATCGCGCTCGCGTTGCGCGCCAGCCTCGACCTCGCGAGCATCCAGGCAGATTTCGATCAGGTCATTGCAACGCTGCGTGAAGCGGACGGTGCCGATACGCGGATCGAGCACACGCGGCTTGCGGCGCAGGCGATCCAGCGGCTGGCGCGTATCCTGACGCTCGGACAGGCGGGCGGGGGCACGTTCGATCAGTTGCTGACCGACCTGACCGGAGTCGACCGCCGCGACCTTCTGGCCGGGCCTGCGCAGCGCCTCCGGCTACTGCTGGGCGGCCACGCCCCGGAACAGGTGCCGGGCCTTCATCACCGCGACTGGCTGGAGGAATTCGTCGAGCATCTCGACGCCATCGCCATCGCGTTGCTGACTGCGCTCGATCAGGCGCGCGACGCGACATTGGTGGCGCTCGACGCGTCCTTCAACGACAGAAACCACCCCCCGCAATCGGGCCTGTACGACGCCTTTGCGAAGCTCTTCGGCCACGCCCAGGCTTCGATCAATCGCTTTCCCGCCCGGCTTATCGACTTCTATCAGAGCGAGGTTCTGCGCCAGACCAGCCGCAAGGGCACGCCCGACACGCTGTGCCTGACCTTCACGCCGGCCAAGGGAGAGACGCGCGCCGAACTGCCGCTGGGCACGCGCTTCCTTGCCGGCACCGATGGCGATGGCGAGAGCATCGCCTATGCGCTCGATTCGGCACTTTCGGTTGATATTGCGTCCGTCGCCGCGCTTCGTACGCTTCGCGTGACAAGCCAGACGATCGCGCAGGACAAGCCACCGATTCTGGCGCAAGTGCTGAGCGGCTCGGTCGCGCTGTCGGATAAGGCGCCGAGGATCGCTTCGCCGTTTCCGTTGTTCGGCGCCACCGAAACGGGCGTCAGCGGTGTGCTGACCACCGTCGCCGCATCGCTCGGGTTCGCGATCGCGAGTCCCACGCTCATGCTCGCCGGCGGCACGCGATCGATCACGATCGGGCTGACGCTCACCGACGATAGCCTCGCGAAGGTGTGGAGCATGTGCGAGGCGATCGGCGCCGCAGCGGGCGGGGTTGCCGCCAATACGGTCTTCACGACGCTGATCGAGGCGGCGTTCGCGCTGCGCTATTCGACGACGGGCGGCTGGGTCGAGATCGAGGGCGGGTATTCGGTGACTCCGGTGACCGACAGCTACGGGCTGTTCGTGCTGACCTTCGTGCTCGACGGCGACGCCGATCCCTTCGTCGCGCTCGGGGTCGAGCCCCCGGCAGCAGACGCCACACCTGGTACGATTCCGGTTCTCGATCTGCCTGTGCTGGTCGCCGCGCTGCGACAGGATTCGGTGGTGCTGAGCGCTGATCCGACCGACCCGATGTCGGGCGTAATCGTCTATCCCTATGCCCTGCTTGCCGACATGATGCTGTCGGCGCTGTCGATCGATGTCGAAGTGATCGGTCTCGCCGACCTCGAGGCATCGACGCCGGGCGGCCCCGTCGACACGACCCAGCCCTTCCTGATCTTCGGCTCGCCGCCGGTGCAGGGCGCGATACTCGACATCACCGCGCCCGAGCTCTTCGCCAAGCGGATGACGAGCTTCACGATGGAGATCGGCTGGTTCGGGCTTCCCGTCACCACCACCGGTTTTCAGGGCTATTACAGAGCTTATATCGTCGACGCCGATGGCCGCACCGTGCCGCCCGGCAGCCAGTATGACAATCAGAGCTTCCTCGCGGACCTGACCGTCTTCAACCCCGGCTGGTGGTCCATCGCGACCGATGCGCCGCCCCATTATCTCTTCCAGACGACCGCCCGCGATCCGACACCCGCGCCGGACGGCCAGCTTCTGCCCGAGACGCAGCTTGTCGCCTCGGTCGGTTCCGTCGCCCCCCAGGCCTATTACGATCCGGCGCTGAGCACGGTCCGCCTGACCCTCGCCCAGCCCGACACGGCGTTCGGCAACATCCTGTACGCGCCCAATGTGATGGCGGCGTCTGTGCAGCTGACTGCGGCGGCTTCGGCCTGTGCGCAGCAATGCGGACAATCGGGCACCGACGCGCAGCGTGACGGACATTTCGCGCCGATCCTTGCCGTGGTCGCCAAGTCGCCCGACAGCGGACTCGATCAATCGGTCAGGGCCGCTGCCAGCCGCGTGGTCGCCAGTCTGGATGGCGCTGCGCTGCAGGCGATCGAAACTGCGATCGCCACGAACGACTTCGCGGACGATCTGCGCGCGAGCCTGTCGGTAACGCTCGGCAACGGCCGGGGCGGGCCGTTCGGGTGGCTGCACAGGCTCCGGGGTTCATTGCCCGACGCCGCCACCACGCACGCCAACCTGGACGGCTGGCTTGCCGAAAACGGAAGCGCCATCGCCGCCGCCGCGCCGCTCGCCAAGGCGCGCGCGCTGATCGATGCGGGCTCCGGCGTGCTTGCGGTTCAGGCGAGCGCGGCCGGACGGCTCGCCCCCGTCGCGCGCTCGATGGTGAAGGCGGGAGTGCAGGACGCGCAGGCGCGGCTCACCGACGCCTCGGGATCGGAAACCAGCGACTGCATCCAGCAATGCATGCAAGGCGCCAATCTGCTCGGCTTTCCCAACCAGCCATGGCTGCCCACCGCGGCGAGCATCACCGTCGACTATACCGCGTCTGCTGCGCTTCCCACCGCCGCGCCGACAGAAGAAGCGGACGAGGCCCCGCACGCCATCCTCTACCATCTGCTTCCTTTCGACAAAGTCGCTGCCGTCCCCTGGCGCACCGATTCGGTGCCGCTGCTGGTTCCGATCGAGCAGGCGGGCGCACTCTTCATTGGCCTTTCCGACCCCGCAGAGCAGCTGACGATGCTGTTCCAGCTGGCACCGCCCATCGGCGGATGGCCGACCGAAACGCCCGCGATTGACTGGGAGCAGGCAACCGGCAGGTCCGGCTGGACCCATCTGACGCCCCTGCGCGACACGACCGACGATCTGCGCAACTCGGGCATCTTCAGCTTCACGATCACCGAGGGCGATGCCGACACCCCGTCCGCGTTGCGCGTCGGCACCAGAGGGGATCCGGCGATCTTCCCCGATCTGGCCGGACTGGCCACCAATGCGGCGATGGCGAGTTGGGTCGGCCCCGGCGGCGGCTCAGATCTCGGCATCCCGCTCCGCGCGGGGACGATCACCAAGTCAGAGACACCGCTGCCCGGCATCGGTTCGATCGACCAGCCGATGCCGTCCTCCGGCGGAACCCCGGCGGCGAGCGGGCCGGGCTTCGAGATGTGGCTCGCCGAGCGGCTGCGCCACAAGGATCGCGGCATTCAGGATTGGGACTATTCGCACCTCGTCCTCGCTGCCTTCCCGTCACTGTGGCAGGTTGCGGTCGTCCCGGCGAGCAATGGCGGTGCAGCGCCGGTGCCCGGCGGTGTCTGGATCGTCCCCATTCCGGGTCGCGAAACCCCGGCGATCGAAGATTCGACGATCCCGTCGAGCGATTCGGCGATGCTCAGCGACATCCACAATTTCCTGAGTAGCCGGATCAGTCCGTTCATCGACCTGGCGGTGAGCAACCCGACCTATCTGCGGCTTAAAGTGGTCGCCGATCTCGTCTTCACCGACGAGGATACGCTCGAGGCCAACAAGGAGCGGCTCAACAGCGAGCTGATCCAGTATCTCTCACCCTGGCCGGCACCTGCATTGGGTCCGCGACCGGACGACTATTACACCCTCAACGAAGTCGCGCATTTCGTTCGCAATCGTCCCTATGTCCGCGCGATCCTGTCGATCGCACTGGTCCCGGAGGACCCGACCGGCCTGACAGGCTGGCACTATCTGACCTCGGCGACGTCGCATTGCCTGACAGGCAAGACCCAGTCGAGCATCGAGCCCGCGCTCCCGCGCCTGGGCAATCGCACCCGGCGAGCTGGCGCATGACGAGCGACGGAACCCACCCCGTGCCGTTGCCGCCGTCGGGCGAGGACACCGGGCTCGACTATGCCGCGTTGCTGGATCAGGGCACCGCGCTGGTTCAGGGTCTGTCGGGGAATATCTGGACCAACTACAACTGGTCCGATCCCGGCGTCACGATCCTGCAGCAGCTTTGTTATGCGCTGACCGAACTGTCTTATCGCGCCGACTTCCCGGTTGAGGATCTGCTCGGCACGCCGGGAACCGGCCGGATCGCATTGCGGCGTCAGGCGCTCTATCCGGCGCGCGCGATCATGCCGGTCAATCCTGTCACGACCAACGATCTGCGGCGGCTGATCATCGATCGGGTGCCGCATGTCGGCAACGCATGGTTCGCGAAGGTGCCGGCGACCGGTCCGCACGCCGTATCGGGGCTCTACAGCATCGCCGTGCTGGTTCCGGAACTCGATCCCGGTTGCGACGATCATGGCCCCGATCCCCATGACGTGCGCCGCAGGGTGCTCGATTGCTACACCGCACATCGCGCCTTGTGCGAGGATGTCGAGGACGTCGTCGTGCTTCGCCCGCTCCGCACACGCATCCGGGCCGAGGTCCAGCTCGACGACCATGTCGATCCCGACGCGGTGCTCGCCGAATTGCTGTTCCAGCTCGGCCTGGCACTGGCGCCGGAGCCGAAACGCACTTCGCTCGATCAGCAGCGCGCCGCGGGCCTGACCACGTCCGAAATCTTCACCGGCCCGCTGATGCTGCGTGGTTTCATCGACGACGATCAACTGACCATTCTGCCTGTCGAAATGCCGGTCGAGTATCTCCTCGAGGTCATGGCCGAAGTCCCCGGCGTGCTTTCGGTCGATCACCTGTCGGTGCATCTCCCCGACCGGACCTTCACCCTCGGCGATACAATCGAAATCCCCGGCGGTCACATCCTGTGGCTGGAGACGGAAGCGGGGGTCGACGGCCACGCGATCCGCCTGAGGCACGGCACGAGCCGTTGCCGGACGAACCCGGTCCGGGTGCAGCGCAAGCTGGCGCGCGACTGGGCGGATCAGCGCCGGACTTATGATCTCTGGACGGATTATGCCCGCGACTATCGCCCCCCTTCGGGTCAGGGAACGGATCTGGCGATGTACAGCTCGATCCAGAATCAATTTCCCGAAGTCTATGGAATCGGCGCCTATGGTCTGCCGTCCGGGGCAGGCCCGGCACGTCACGGTCAGGCCAGACAGCTCAAGGGCTATCTGATGGTGTTCGACCAGCTGATGGCGGATTTCTTCGCCCAGCTGGCGTTCGTCCGTGACCTGTTCTCGATCGCCGCAGGGGGCGACCGGACCTATGTCAGCCAGTCGCTGGTCGGGATCGTGCCCGATGTCCTGCCGCTGCTGAAGCCGGGTTACGAGCCGCGTCTCGAGGCGCTGGTCGCCGCAAGCGATCCGGTTGTCGCGCGCCAGACGGAAGTGCTCGACTTCCTGTTATCGCTCTATGCCGAAGCACTGACGCCGCCTGCCGACGCGGCATGCGGCAGCGTGGAGATAGCGCCGGGCAAGGCACTAATCGAGGCGAAGAAGGCGCTGCTCACAAGGCTCGTTCCCGCCACGCGCGATCGTGGCCGCGGGTTCGACTATCGCCGCACGCATGGCGATTCCCGGGTAGCCGGCCTCGAGATACGCTGCCGAATCGAACTGGCGTTGCTCGACGCGACATGCCGGCGCGACGGCGCCGAAGTCGTTGCAGATCGCGATGCGAGCTTCGGCTGGCGGCTCCCGCCTGAGCTTAGCGCGGTGGTCTCTCAAACCTTCCTGCCGGTCGATACCACGCATCGCGACCGGGTCCCCGAGGACGAGCCATCGCCCCTCGCCGGCCAGACCGTGGCCGCTGCACTGATGCCGGCACTGGCCGACCCCGCACGCTATTCGGTCGGCGCGCTTCCGGGCAGCGGTCCGGTCTATCTGGTGTGCCGGGATATCGAGGATGCGTGCTGGGTGCTCGGTGAATTGCGGGATGTGACTGAGGCCGTCGCGATGACCGATCGACTGGTGCATGCCGCAGCCGGTCACGAGCAGCGGCTCTATATCGTCGAATGGACGCTGCTCCGTTACGCACGTGAGCATCATCATCATCACGGGAACCATGAGGATGCCCGGAAGGACTATAGCTTCCGCATCAGCGCGGTGATGCCTGCCGGCGACGGAGACGCCGACCGTGGCTGGCGGCATCAGGCCCGCCAGATCGTACGCGCCAACATGCCCGCGCATATCGTCGTCCAGGATCTGTTCCTGCACCACCGCCGGATGCACCATTTTCGGCACCTCTATCATGCATGGGTCACTGCGCTGCGCGAAGGATCACCAGAGCGCCGGGCCAAGACCAGCTGGCACCTCGAGCGTTTCCTGCAGCGTGGGATGCCGCGCGTCGCGCCGCTTCCGACGCCCGCACCGCCGCCGCCAGCGCCTCCTCCTCCTCCTCCTCCTCCGCCGCCGCCGCCGCCGACGACGACGACGACGACGACGCCGCCGACGACGACGACGCCATCAATGGCACTGCAGATACATCTCGAGTTGCCGGGAACGGTCGAGCCCGCTTCCGCAGGCACGCGCGGTTTCGATACCGACACCGTGCTGACCAGCGACAGTGCCGGCGCATTCGCGTCCGAAGGCTTCCGGTTCGCGGTCCGCTATCTGACGCGCGACGGGCCCGAGCAGGAGTCCGACCTCACCTCACAGGAAGCGCTCGCCATCCTGCAGGCCGGACTGGCGCTGATGGCGGTTCAGCATGTCGCGGCCGCCGGCTGGGTGCCGAGCGCCGGACTGGGCCTCAAGCAGGGGCATTGGGCAGCCGTCAACGCGGCATCAGTGGGCCTGCCGCCCGGCGTGAGCATCTGGCTCGATCTCGAAGGCGTGGCAGACGGCACACCCGCTGCCGCGATCATGGCCTATTGCGATTGCTGGTATGAAGTCGTGTCCGCCGCCGGCTATCTGCCCGGCCTCTATGTAGGCGCCGAAGCGGGCCTCAACGCTGATCAGCTTTCTGCCACCCGGTTCGACTATTTCTGGGAATCGGGCAGCGCGGTTCCCACGCCTGCGCAGGGATATTGCCTCGCGCAGAAGATCGGCGGTCAGGCCGTCGATGGCGTGTCCTATGACGGCGACCTGGTTCTGAACAACGCGGAGGGAGCGACGCCCTTCTGCCTCACGCCTTCGCTTTCACCCCCGAGCACGGCGTCTGAGACGGTGGACAACGTCCAGGACTGACAGGGCGCCGCGCGAAACGAGCGCTGCATCATTCCAGGAACGATGCGAAGCGCGGATCCCGTTTGAGATTGTTCAGGATGATCCTGCCGTCAGCGGCCCCGAGGCCGAGATGCGTCAGCTCCTGACGGAGGAACCGGATCGTGATCACATTGGGGTGATTGATCAGCGCACCCCTGCTGATCAGATTGAAGCCCGCCACCAGCGCTGCATAAAGCGCCTGGGTGAGCGCCGGAAATCCCTGAGCCCTGTCGTTCAGCAGTTCCTGCGGCCCGGCGTCGAACTGGAAGGTATTGCCGAGTGTCCGGACATAACCACCGATTTCCGCGCCGCGCGCCCGGTCGTTGACAAGCGCCGCGGACGGGAGCTCGCTGTATCGGTCGACGATCCTGTCCTTCGCTGCCCGAACGCGAGCGCCCTCGCCGCGATCGGCGGGACCCTCGCGTTCGCGGGTTGTCGCCGGATTGGCGTTATAGGCGATCAGGAACTGCTCGATCCCGGTCTGCAATATCTGCTGCATATCCAGATCATCCTCGGCGCTCTGCCTCGCAGCGGCGACCTGTTGGGTGACCTGGAGGATGCGCGGGTCCTCTAGCAAGGCGTTGGTGTCCTCCATGATCAACATCAGCATCCCGATGGCGTCGCGCAGATTATCGGCGCCCATCACGGCGTGACGAATCTCGTTGGTCTTGATCGTCCAGGCCAGCACATGATCTTCCTGCCGGGCGCCGAACTGGGTCTGCGGCCGCTCGCCGAACTGGACGTTGGTCACCCTGCGGGCGGTGCCCGGCGCCGTCCGGCCAGCCGAAACCTGCACCGCGAATTCGCCCTGCACCACTTCGCCCTGCGCGAACGCGAGCTGCGCTGTCTCGATCCCGACGACCGATCCTTCCGTCGCGGTGGCCTGCGTCCGCTGTATGGGGGGGCCACGATTGTCCGCTCCTTCGGGCAGCCCGAAAGCGCGCGCACCCATGATCGTGGCTTCGCGCTCAAGACCTGCGTCGTCGTTCACCAATGTGCCGCGTTCGAGCTGAACCGTAGGCCGCACGCGGCCCTGCGCCTGCTGAACGACGTGCCACGCCTCATGCGGAAGATGCCGTTCCTGGCCCGGCCCGAGATGGATATCGCGGCCCCGCGCAAAGGCATGCGCCTGAAGCTGCGCGGGTTCGGGCGAATCATAATGCACCTGCACGCCGTCCAGCGACACGCCGGACATCGCCTCGACGCCGGCCTTGAGTCGATCAGGAAGCCCAGTCCGATTATTCGATTCCGGCGCGGATCCGGTGGCCACCGTGTTCGCCATCGCAGCCTGGAGCGTCGCGAGGCCCTGGACGCGCGGCGCAGAATTCAGCCTGGATGCAAGCGCCCCGAGCGCCTGTGGCGCATGACCCGATTCCTGACCCGGCGGGGCGTGGCGCTGTGGCGCCGGCCGTGGCTGCATCGCATGTTCAGTGGCCATCAGCCTCTCCCGCCCTGCGGCGCCGCAACGCCGGAACGATATCCACAGTAACATCCTCCACGAAGCACGGAAACTCCCGCGGCATATCCGACACGGAGAACTGAATCGCTTTCCGAGCAGATTGAGACATCGATCCACAGTCGATGGAACCGGTTTGCGTCTGGATTCCTCCAATCTTTCACATGCCTTGACACGCTGCACGGATTAATATAACTGATTCGTTATATAGTGAGGACGTTATGATCAACCTTGACACTTCATTTGCTGCGCTTGCTGACCCGACCCGTCGTGCGATCGTAGCACGGCTCGCGGCGGGCGAAGCGACAGTGATGGAGCTCGCCCGGCCCTTTGCGATGAGTCAGCCGGCGATCTCACGGCACCTCAAGGTGCTGGAGGGTGCGGGGCTGATCGTGCGGCGGGTGGAGGGCACGAAACGGCCATGCCGGATCGCGCCCGATGCCCTCGCCGGAATCGAGGAGTGGCTGACGATGCTGCGCACGATGCTTTCGGCCAATTACGACCGCCTCGACGCGGTGCTGGCGGCAATGGATGACCCAAAGGAGAGAACATGATGAGCAAACTTGATATCCGGACCGAAGGCGACACGCATGTCGTGGTGACCCGGCGCTTCGCCGCGGCGCCCGAGCGCGTCTATCGCGCGCATGTCGAGCCCGAACTGATCCAGCAGTGGATGCTGGGCTGCGATGAGGGCTGGACCATGCCGGTGTGCGTCAACGATGCGCGTCCCGGAGGTCAGATCCGCTACGAGTGGAGCGACGGCAACGGCAACGGCTTCTTCCTCACCGGCGAGTATATCGAACTGACCCCGCACAGCCGCATCGTCCATGTCGAGCGGATGCATCTGCCCGACCCCACCCCCGACAACCATGTCGAAACGCAGTTCGAAGCGGACGGCGGCGGCACGCTGATGACGATGCGCATGACTCTACCCGACGCGGAAACGCGCACCGCGATGCTCGCGACCGGCATGGAACATGGCATGGCGGTGAGCTACGATCGCCTCGACGACCTCACCCTAGCCACGGCCTGAACCCTCGCGCGAACGCTTACCGGCAACCGTCATACCCCTCCCCTGCGGCGATCCATTCGGTTCGCCGCAGGCTTGGCGCTTCGCAACGCAATGTTTATTGCCTATCTGATCGATAGGAATAAGATTGCCCGCATGGAGTCGTCATTTGGAGAAACGGGCATGTCCATTTTCTCGCCCCATGACGTGAATTCGCCGATCGTCCTGACCGTTCCGGGTCTGGGCGGCTCGGGTCCCTCGCACTGGCAGAGCCTGTGGGAGGATTCGCGTCCCGATACCCGCCGGGTGGAACTCGGCATGTGGAGCACCCCGCACCGCAACAGCTGGGTGACAAAGCTGGATCAGGCGATCCGCGAGGCGCAGGCGCCGGTAGTGCTCGTCGCGCATAGCCTCGGCTGTCTCGCGGTCGCCTGGTGGGCGGAGCTGGCGGGGCAACCCTATGGCTGGCCGGTGGCGGGCGCGCTGCTGGTGGCTCCGGCGGATGTCGATGGCGGGGAGCATCCCGCGCTGCGCGCCTTTGCCCCCTCCCCCACCAAGCCGCTGCCCTTCCCCTCGATCCTGGTCGCGAGCACCGACGATCCGTGGGTGCATATCGACCATGCACGTAATCTCGCTGCCAACTGGGGCAGCGTGTTCGTGGACGCAGGCGCGCAGGGGCATATCAACGCCGACAGCGATCTGGGCTGGTGGCACGAGGGGCAATTGCTGCTCGATCGCGTGCTCGACGCGGCGAGCGACCGGCGCGGGCGACCGCGGCGCGTGGAGCAGCACACCGTATTGGCGGTCAATGCGACCGACGCGGCGCAGCGGCATTATCTGGGTTAGCCTATCCCGAAGCGCGGTCCGGGCGTTCCCAAGCGCGACCGGACCGCGCTATTTACGGCGCCAGTAGCTGACGAAGAGCAGCCGCTTCTTGTTGGCTGTGGTGACGGTAAAGAGATCGGACCCGAAGCCGAGCTTCGCAATGTCGGCATAGAGCGCACGCTCTTGCACCGACTGCAATGTCACCTTGGCATGTTCGCCTTCGGGCAGCACACCAACCACCTCGCAAAGTGTCGCCCGGCACACGTAACGCGAAGCTCGTCATTCGGCCCCACGATCCGCGCATAGCGCGCTTTGACCGCCGGCTCGACCGAATCCGCCCAGCCAGCGTCGCGCGTTTCGGCGCGCAGCTTCGCATGAAGATCCCGTAGCGATGCCGCAGCCGGAACCTCGATCGACCAGGCGTTCAGCAGCGAATCGTCGGCTATGCTGTTGCCGCTCGCCGGTGCTTCCTGAAACCCAAGCATGGCGGCGCCAAGCGCGACGGCGCTGATAAGAACTCCCATAGCAATAATTCCCTTCGCTCGCGGCCCGCGCAGTGCGGCCCGTCGGGCTTGGGATGCGTCGGGAGCATGAGTCGCGCCCACCCCGATTTGTTCGTCACGATTTTTCGGGGAATCCGCCTCCGCGAGCAGCCGCGCCAGTTCACGGCTAGAGGCGACGCCAGTCTTGCGACGCGCCTCGCGCAACCGCTCATTGACCGAACCCTCGGTCCTGCCGGTCAGGTTCGCGATACTCTTGGCGGTATGCCCCTGTGCTAGCAGGGCAAGCACCTCACGCTCGGCAGGATTGAGCGACGACAGATCTGGAAGAAGCGCGGATGCGGCCATGGCGCCGCCACGATATTCCGTGAGTACCACATTGCAACGCGGCGCCGCGCTTCACGAATTTATTGGGAAGCGGTTCAGGCGCGTACGCCGCTCTCGGCCGCCGTCTCGTTCCAGCGCAGTGCCTTGAGCACTGTATCGACGATGTGCGGGGCGTTGAGGCCGGCTTCGTCATATTGCAGCTCGGGCTTGTCCTGATCCTGGAAGATGTCTGGCAGGCGCATCGTGCGCAGCTTGAGGCCGTTGTCGATCAGCCCGGCGTCGCTCGCCATCGTCAGGACATGCGCGCCGAGACCGCCGACGGCATTCTCTTCGATCGTCACCGCGACTTCATGCGTGGTGAGCAGGCGTCGGATCAGCGCCTCGTCGAGCGGCTTGGCGAAGCGCAGATCGGCGACGGTCGTCGACAGCCCTTTGGCCTCGAGCATGTCGGCGGCTTTAAGCGCTTCGGCGAGACGGGTGCCCAGCGAGAGGATCGCGACCTTCTTGCCCTCACGCACGATGCGACCCTTGCCGATCTCGAGCAGTTCGGGCTCGGGAAGCGGCACGCCAACGCCGTTGCCGCGCGGATAGCGCAACGCGATCGGACCCGCGTCGTATTCGGCGGCCGTACGGGTCATATGGACCAGCTCCGCCTCATCGGCGGCGGCCATCACCACGAAATTGGGCAGCGTCGCGAGATAGGTGACGTCGAAGCTGCCCGCATGCGTCGCACCGTCGGCGCCGACGAGGCCGGCACGATCGATCGCGAAGCGCACCGGTAAGTTCTGGATGGCGACGTCGTGAACGACCTGATCGTAAGCGCGCTGCAAAAAGGTCGAGTAGATCGCGCAGAAGGGGCGCATGCCCTGTGCGGCGAGGCCAGCGGCGAAGGTGACGGCGTGCTGTTCGGCGATGCCGACGTCGAAGGCGCGGTCGGGATGCGCCTTGGCGAACTTGTCCACCCCGGTACCCGAGGGCATCGCCGCAGTGATCGCGCAAATCTTCGGATCGCTCTCGGCGAGCTTCGCCAGCGTCTCACCGAACACATTCTGATAGGACGGCGGTCCCGGCGGCGCTTTGACCTGCGTACCCGTGATCACATCGAACTTCTGGACGCCGTGATATTTGTCCGCCGCCGCTTCGGCGGGGGCATAGCCCTTGCCCTTCTTGGTCACGACATGGATCAGCACGGGGCCTTCCCTGGAGTCGCGAACATTCTCGAGCACCGGGATCAGGTGATCGAGATTGTGACCGTCGATCGGACCGACATAATAGAAGCCCAGTTCTTCGAAAAGCGTGCCGCCGGTGACCATGCCACGCGCGAATTCCTCGGTCTTCGATGCCGCGTTGGTCAGGCGGCGCGAGATGCGGCGGGTGAGCTTCTTCGCAAAGTTGCGCAGGCCGAGATATTCGGACGAAGAGACGACGCGCGCCAGATAGGCCGAAAGTCCGCCCACCGGCGGCGCGATCGACATGTCGTTATCGTTGAGGATGACGATCAGGCGATTCCCCGCCTGCTCGGCATTGTTCATCGCCTCATAGGCCATGCCGGCGCTCATCGAGCCGTCACCGATCACGGCAATCCCGCGCCCCGGCGTGCCCGCGAGCTTGTTGGCGACTGCGAATCCGAGCGCTGCCGAGATCGAGGTCGACGAGTGCGCGGCGCCGAACGGATCATACTCGCTCTCGCTGCGCTTGGTGAAACCGCTGAGCCCCCCGCCCTGACGCAGCGTGCGGATGCGGTCGCGACGCCCGGTCAGGATCTTGTGCGGATAGCATTGGTGCCCGACATCCCAGACCAGCCGGTCATCGGGCGTGTTGAACACATAGTGGATCGCGACGGTCAGCTCGACCACACCAAGTCCCGAACCAAGGTGCCCACCGGTGGTGCCGACGGCGCTGATGGTTTCCGCGCGCAGTTCATCGGCCAGCTGGCGCAACTGGGCGGGCTTGAGCGTGCGGAGATCGTGCGGCGTGTCGACCGTGTCGAGCAACGGCGTCTTGGGAAGGTCGGCCATCTAGCGCACTTACTCCAGCGTCATGAACCTGTCCAACGCCCCTGTAACAACAAGGGGTTCAACGTCATGAGCGAAAGATGAGCAGTCGCTGAAACGGCCGCCCGTCCCTCAGGCGGCGCGGCGCATCGTCAGCGAATGACCCAGCTTGTACGCGGCGTCGAGATTGGCCTGCTGGCTCTCGCCATGCGATTCGAGCAGCAGTTCGTGCCGGACCACCCGTGCGCCGACATAGTCGAAGATACCGTGATCGATCTGGGTTCGCATCGCGCCGAAATAGCCATGGCGCGCATAGGTGCCGGCATCGGCGCCCGCGACGGCGATCAGCACCACTTCCAGCCGGCGGAGCTTCTTGCGGTCGCTGCCCTCGTCATAGCCATAGGCCCAGCCGTTGGTGAACACCCGGTCGAGCCAGCCCTTCAGCATCGCCGGGAAGGACCACCAATAGACCGGATAGACCAGCACCAGCCGGTCGGCACGGTCGAGCCGCGCCTGTTCGGCGAGCACGTCATCTGCCGGGGTCTCCGTCTGCAGGTGAACGGCAAGATCGCGCGCGGTTTCGCGCGGGTCGAACCCTTCCGCCGTGAGATCCGCGATCTCTATGCTCGCCATCGGGTCGGATGCGCGAAGCCCGTTCGCCACCGCGTCCGCGATGGCGTGGGTCAGCGAATTGGGATCGGGATGAGAAATCACCAGCAGGTTGCGCATCTTCAGTCTCCAAAAGGGTCTGGCATACCGGCTTGGATGCCTATATACTGATAGTAAGTTACTAATGGTATATAGTGATGTCAAGTGATCCATCGGCCGTCGGGGCCGACAAGCGCGTGCGAATGACGCGCGACGACCGGCTTACGCAGTTGCTCGACCTCGCCTGGAGGATCGTTCGCGAAGAAGGGACTGATGCGCTCACGCTTGGCCACCTGGCCGAGCGCGCCAGCGTGACGAAGCCGGTGGTGTACAGCCATTTCGGCACGCGCGCGGGGCTACTCGCGACGCTGTTCCGCAACTTCGACGCACGCCAGACCGCGCTGATGAACGCTGCACTCGATGACAGTAAGCCGACGCTGGCCGACCGGGCGAGCGTGATCGCGTCGTCCTATGTCGATTGCGTGCTCTCGCAGGGCCGCGAGATTCCGGGGGTCGTCGCGGCACTCGAAGGCTCGCCCGAAATGGAGAGCATCAAGCGCGAGTTCTTCGCCGCGTTCATGGAAAAATGCCGGGTGCTGCTCGCGCCCTTCGCGCCGTCGGGCGATATTTCACCGGCAGGACTGTGGAGCCTGATCGGTGCGGCGCAGCTGCTCTCCTATGCCGCAGCAACGGGCGCGGTGCCGCGCGACGAGGCCATCACGGAGCTCGACCGCACGATCCGGGCAATGGTGGAAGTGCGCTAGACCAGGTTCAGCTGCAGTCGGCGCACTTGCCGCGCACCTCGATTACCGGGCGCACGGGCGTGAAGCCCGCGCCCCGGGCAGCGGTGCGGACCGACTTGGTGATCGTATCGTCATCGATATGCGTGGTCTGACCGCACGAATCGCAGACCAGGAAGATGCAATCGTGCAGGCAGTCCGGGTGCGCGTTGGCGACATAGGCGTTCGCGCTCTCCACCCGGCGGGCAAGGTTGGTCGATACGAACAGGTCGAGGATACGATAGACGCTGTTGGCAGCGACACGGCGCCCTTCGCGCTTCGACACCGCTTCGGCGATGTCATAGGCCGACGCCGGCTTGTCGAACCCCGAAAGCGCCTCGAAGATCGAAGCGCGCATCGCGGTCCACTGCTCTCCGGCTTTTTCCAGCGTCGCCTGCGCGGCGCGCGGGAGATCGGCGCCCTGCGGCTCGTGATGGCTATGATTGTGCGCGTGCATAGGCAGAATGTAGGCCCGCATGGGCGTTGCAGCAAGCTTCAGTAAGTCGCACGGCGGTTAAGGTCGTGGCCGAGCGCAAGGACCGCGACGCCGATCACCGTCCACACGATCTCCTGCCCGCCATGCGGCAGCGTCAGCGCGCCGGCCATCATGCCGAGGCCAAAAGCGCCGACCGCGGACGGCAGCATATAGCCATGCTTCCAGATGCCACGCCCCAGCGCGACCAGCCCGAACAGGATCGCGAGGACCAGCCCGATCTCATGGATCGCAGGATGCAGAAAAGCGCCTGCCGCCGAGGCGAGCGCGAGCAGCACCGTGCTGGCCAGGCAGTGCGCCAGGCACAGGCTCGACAGCCCGATCGCAAAGCGATCGAACCGCGAATCGACCTGTTCCCAGAATCGTGGGGCAAGCGCATGGGCCATGCGCGCCATATAGAAGCAGACCAGCGAAGTTACAACATAACATACACGGTGATTTGCGACGCGTTTCCGGGCGTTTCGCTGGCATTTATGGTTGGCACGGCATAAACGGCGAGCGTGTCGCAGTTTACCCATACCGCCCGCCCGCGCGCGATCGCCAACTGGCTGTTCTTCGTCGCCGTCCTGATCGTGCTGATGGTCGGCGTGGGCGGGGTCACCCGCCTGACCGAATCGGGACTGTCGATCACCGAATGGAAACTGGTAACGGGCACTCTGCCCCCGCTGTCCGAAGCCGCGTGGCTGGCCGAGTTCGAGAAATACAAGCGCATCCCCGAATATCAGCAGATCAATGCCGGGATGAGCCTTGAGGCATTCAAGGGCATCTATTTCTGGGAGTATCTGCACCGGCTGCTCGGGCGGCTGATCGGCGTCGCGTTTGCGCTGCCACTCGTCTGGTTCGCGATCCGCCGCGCAATCCCGCAAGGCTATGGCGTCCGGCTCACCGGCCTGCTGATCCTGGGCGGGTTGCAGGGGGTGATCGGCTGGTGGATGGTCACCTCCGGCCTCGCCGAGCGAACCGATGTTAGCCATTTTCGCCTCGCCGCGCACCTGCTGCTCGCGCTGTTCATTCTGGCGGCGCTGGTCTGGACCGCGCTCGACATGCGCGGGCTCGCCCGCGATCCCGGCTACCGTCCGGCGCGGCTGACGGGTGTTGCCGTCTGGACCGGGCTGATTCTGTTCATCCAGCTGGTCTATGGCGCGTTCGTCGCTGGCCTCAATGCAGGCCTCGTCACCAACGAATGGCCGTTGATGAACGGCAAGTTCTTCCCGTCCGAAGTGCTCGCCGTGCGGCCCTTCCTCGACGCGATGCTCAACGATCCGGCAATGATCCACTGGTTCCACCGCTGGTGGGCATGGGTCACGGTTGCCGCGCTGATCGTGCTGGCGCGGCGCGCGAAGTCCGCGGGCGACCGCAAGGCGTCGGTCGCGATCCACATCGCGTTCGGTACCCAGATATTGCTTGGCATCGCCACCGTATGGACCGGCGTCCACCTCCATGTCGCCGCGACGCATCAGGTGGTTGGCGCGCTGGTCGTTGCCGCAGCCGCATGGGGCGCCCATTCGGTAGGCCGCCGCAGGTGAGCGACATTGCGCTCGTCCATGCGACCTTCGCCACGGCAGATGAGGCCGAGGATATCGGGCGGCGCATGGTGGAGGACGGGCTGGCCGCCTGCGTCAACCTGCTCGGCGCGTGCAGTTCGATCTACCGGTGGCAGGGTAAGGTCGAAACCGCGACCGAATATCGCGCGCTGTTCAAGACCACACCACAGCTCGCCCGCGAACTGGCTGACCAGATTGCGGCGCTGCACAGCTATGGCCTGCCCACAATCGAGATCTGGCCCTCCGCCGCGGGAGATGCGGTCGCGGACTGGGTCGACGATTCCACGCGTTGATCGCGGCACTCCTCTTCGCGGCTCAGGCAAGCACCACCGGCTTTGCGCCGCCCCTTGATCGACCGTTGCGCGCGGTGACCGAAGCGACCCGGACCGACGCCGGCGTCACGCGGCGCTTCACCAATGCCCGGCGCATCGTCTTCCGCCGCGCCGACACGGGGTTTCGTGCCGAGGTAACGATCGAGTCCGGCGCGCCCGCAACCGTGGACGACGACAATTCCGCGGCCATGTTCCGCGCCGGATTCGCCCGGATCGCCGGACGGACCGTCGTGCTTCAGCTCGATCGGGCGGGGCGCGTGACCGCAATCGACGATCAGCCGACAGTGTGGAAGGCGTTCCTTGATGGCATCACCGCGCTGGCGCCGACAGGGACCGGTGATCTGGACCGCAGGCGCGCCGCGCAAATCCGCGCGATCCTCGCCGCGCTCGCGCCGATGCCGCCCGAACGCCAGCAACAGACCCTCGCCTCGCTGGTCGAGCCGCTGATCGCCGCCGACATTGCCATTGCCGGGGAATCGCAACCGCGCGCGGTGCGAGTCCCGGCCGGATCTGCGTTCGGCTCCACACAACTGGACGGAATTCGCGCCGTGCGTCGTGCGGGGGGACACCTGGTCGTTTCGGTCAGCGCGACGGGCGAGGTGACGGTACGCGGGTCCGGGGGGCCCGCCGCCGGCCGCATCGAACTCGAGAGCTCCCGCACGGTCGATCCCGTCAGCGGGCTGGTGCTGGAAACACGCGACTCGGTGCGCACCGAACTGGCGGGAGCGCCGCCCGCTACCCGCGTGAGCATCACAACACTTCGCGTACCTTAGACCGCAGAAGCAGCTGCATATGACGCAGGTATCATAATACCCGTCAACAAACCCGCAGTTTTCTTGACTTTCCGCCCCTCATTCGTCATTTGGCCGCCGTTCGCGCCGTCCGTGATGGGCGGCGTCACGCATTTAACACGAGGTCTGGCCCCATGAAGGCGCTGATGAAGACCACCAAGTCGGTAAAGCCGGCCGAGGTGGAGAAGAAGTGGCATATCGTCGATGCCGAGAACCTGGTCGTCGGCCGCGCTGCGGTGGTGATCGCCAACGTCCTGCGTGGCAAGCACAAGACCAGCTTCACCCCGCACGTCGATTGCGGTGACAATGTCATCGTCATCAACGCCGACAAGGTGCGCTTCACCGGCAAGAAGCTGGCCGACAAGGTCTATTACAAGCACACCGGCTATGCCGGCGGCATCAAGGAAGTGACCGCGCAGAAGGTGCTGGAAGGCCGCTTCCCCGAGCGCGTGCTGGAAAAGGCCGTCGAGCGCATGATCCCGCGCGGCCCGCTGGGTCGTCAGCAGATGCGCAACCTGCGCATCTACAAGGGCGCCGAGCATCCGCACGAAGCCCAGAACCCCGCAGTCCTGGATATCGCGGCCATGAGCCGCAAGAACAAGGTGGGCGCATAATGTCCGACAATCGCCAGTCCCTTTCCGATCTCGCCGAGATCGCCGCCGGCGCGCCCGAGGGCGCCGTCGAAGCGACCAGCGCTGACGCCTATCTGGCAGGTGCCCCGGTTGTGTCGAACGCTCCGCTGCGCCAGCAGGAACTCGACGCCTATGGCCGCGCCTATGCGACCGGCCGCCGCAAGGACGCCGTTGCCCGCGTGTGGATCAAGCCCGGCTCGGGCAAGATCACGATCAACGGCCGTGACCAGGAAGTCTATTTCGCGCGTCCGACGCTGCGTCTCGTCATCAACCAGCCGTTCGGCGTCGCCGAGCGTGACGGCCAGTATGACGTGATCTGCACCGTCAAGGGCGGCGGGCTTTCGGGCCAGGCCGGCGCGGTCAAGCACGGCATCGCGCAAGCGCTGACGAAGTATGAGCCGGTGCTGCGCGCCCCGGTCAAGGCCGCCGGGTTCCTGACCCGCGACAGCCGCGCGGTCGAGCGTAAGAAGTACGGCAAGGCCAAGGCCCGCCGCAGCTTCCAGTTCTCGAAGCGCTGATCCCTTCCGGATCGAACAGAACAAGGGCGGCCCCGCAACGGGCCGCCCTTTTTCGTTGCGTGACCGCCCCCCGCATCGTTTAGAGCGCGTCATGCGCTTCACAGACCCGCTTGTCGCCCGGATCGTCCCATTCCTTGAGGAGATCGGCATCCCCGTGGCGGTGGAGCCCGTCCCCGGCGATTCGCTGCTGCCCGGCACGACAGTGCGCGGCGATACTCTGGTCTTCGATCCGGAAGTTCTGCCCTGGCCGGGCGACCTGCTCCACGAAGCCGGGCATATCGCGGTGAGCGATCCGGCGACGCGCGCCAGCCAAACTGAAGTCTCTTCCGACCCGGGCGAGGAAATGGCGGCGATGGCCTGGTCCTATGCCGCCGCGATCGCGCTGGAAATCGACCCGGAACACGTCTTTCACGCGGCCGGCTATTATGGCGGAGGCGAGAACTATATGAAATCCTATGCCAATGGCGGAACCGGGATCGGCGTACCGATGCTGCAATTCTATGGCATGAGCGCAGAACCGCGCCAGGCCAAAGCCTTGGGGCTCCCGGCATTCCCGGCGATGACGCGCTGGCTGCGCTGAACATCGCGGGAACCGTTTACAAGTAATTCCGCCTCCGGAACGGCTTCCCGCTTCGGGTACAGCAATCTACCCGGATCGGTAACAAACTGTGGCTGCCGCGCATCTATCGACAGACAAATAGACACAATTGTAACGACCGGGACTTGACGCCCCCCTTCTTCCGCATAGCCTTCGCTTATCCAACCTGGTCTGGGCCGGCCGGGTCAACACAGGGGGCTAATCATGCATTTTGCACGTTCGCAGCGGCGCGTCCGCGCTTCTCTCTATCTTTCGGCCGCAGGACTCGGCCTCGCGCTGACTGCACCCGGCATCGCTCAGGCCCAATCGCTCACTGCCAGCGACGTCGTCGAAAGCCCCCATAACAGCGTCCGGATCGCCGATCTGGTCGAGACGGCGCACGCCACGCCGCTCAGCGTCGTTCCGGTTACCCAGAATGGCTTCGTCACGCCGGATGACGTGGTCGAGTCGCCGCATATCACGATCAACAACAACTACAGCCCGGTCGTCAGCCCGACCCTGCCGAATAGCTATGATCCGACCAACATCACCGGAATCGGACAGATCATCGTCGACTCGGGCGGTGGGTTCATCGGCACCTGCACCGGCACGCTGATCAATCCCCGTACGGTCATCTTCGCCGCGCATTGCGTGAATACGCGTGCGGCGACTGCCTATGGCGCCAATTCGGGCGGCGTCGGCGCTGGCGTCGGCTTCGAGACCAATACCCGCGCCAACGCGGCAGGCCAGACCGACGAGCTGGTCCGCTGGCTGCTCGGATCCGGCGCGAGCCAGGCCGGCCGCTTCCAGAGTAATACCGTCCAGCACTTCTACAATATGAGCCAGGTCTTCTACGATCCGCGCTCGCTGGCGTCCGCGTCGTGCACTGCGCCCACTTCGTGCTTCCTCGAGGCCGATATCGCGACCGGCGTGCTCGACGCTCCCGCCGCCGGCGTCCCGACCTGGGCGCTGCTGTTCTCGCCGCTGCCGACCCCGGGCAGCATCGATCCCGCGACCGGCACCGGCTATCATGTCAACATCGGCGGCTATGGCGCCTATGGCAACGGCACGACCGGTGCGTCCGTCAGCGGCAACTACCGCCGCCGCGCCGCCGAGAACATGCTTGGTGCGCTGGCGTCGTTCGACACGCGCAACAGCGCCCTGTTCGGAGCCCCGGGCTCGCCCTCGCGGCCGCAGTTGCTCTATTTCCTCGATTTCGACGATCCCGCGCGTGGCACCGCCACGGCGAACCCGCGAGACTTTAACGGTTTCCGGGACAATGCGCTGCCGCGCGAAGGCACCACGGGTCCTGGCGACTCGGGCGGCCCGCTGATTCTCGACCGCGCATTCTCGAAGCAGGTCGTGATCGGCGTGCTCTCCGGCGGCTCAACCTTCTTCGCCGGCCAGCAAGGCGGCAGCTATGGCACGCAGAGCTTCTACCAGCCGCTTTTCCTCTACTGGGATTGGGTCGTCGCCAACAACCCGTATCGCTACGTCACAGCCGTCGCGGGCAACCGCAACTGGGAGGACAATGCCGCCTGGGTGACCGAGCTCGATCCGAATTATCAGATCATCACTAACGGACAACTGGTCAACGGCCTGCCGACTAATCTTGGCGGCGCCAATTCGGGCAACGGACCGAACTTCGGCGAGGTGTGTTTCCAGTCGCCGAGCACGTCGAGCAACCCGGCGTCGAACGAGTGCTACGATCTCGCCACCGGTCAGGTCCGCAACAACGTGCCCAACGGCTCGAGCGAGACGAACGCGCCGGCGCTTGCCGAAATCACCGGCAGCAACGGTCTAACCCCGGTCGAGACTGCTCAGGCCGCCCCCGGCTATTCGGACACGGTGCGCCCGACGCCGACCCTCGCCAACGGCCTGCCTGGCGCAACCGGGTTCACGCCGAACAATGTCGACGGTGTACGAACCACCGGTCAGATCGGGCGCTATTACGACGTAACGCTGCGCAACGCCGGTGTAGTCACGCTCAACTCGGCGGTCACGATCGACCGCTTCTCGATCATGGGCGCCACCTCGCAGTTGACCATTGCCAGCGGCGCGTCGCTCACCAGTCTGATCGAGATCCGCCAGAACACCGGTACGATCGTCAACAACGGCACGCTGACCTCCCGCGGCGACTATCTGATCTTGTCGGGCCTGCTGACCGGCACCGGCACGGTCAACGCGCCGTTCACCACCAGCGTGCTGGGCAGCTTTGCGCCGGGCACGGTGACGACGGTCGGCACGCTGACCTTCAACGGTGGCCTCGTGATGTCGTCGGGATCGGGCTATCTGGTTGACCTTGGCGCCAACGGGACTTCAGACCGCATCGTGGTGGCGGGCGCCGGCAACCAGGCGAATGTCGGCGGTACGCTGCAGCTCGCCTACTCCGCGACGACGCTACGTGGCGGCAACAGCTACACCATCCTGACCGCGGAGGGCGGGGTCACCGGCACGTTCAACGCACCGGGTTCACTCAGCGCGATCCTGCGCCCGACGCTGAGCTACGGTGCAAATGCGGTGACGCTGAACATCGTCGCAGGCAATTACCGGGATATCGTCTCGCCGACGAACACGATCGCCTACACCTACGCCCGCATGCTGGACTCGAACCGCAGCCGTGCGGCGAACTACGACTCACTCTACGGTCCGCTCGATCTCCAGAATGCGGCGACGATCAATTCGACCCTCAGCGCCCTCGCGCCGGCGACCGAATCGACGGTGCAGACGCTGGCTTTCGCAGCGGTGGATTCGAACGCGAACTTCATCCGCAACCGCATCCGCAACCTCGACGCGTCGAACATGGACGGCTCGGTCGCGCATTACGGCCGGCCGATCCAGGTTGCCGCGCTCGGGCTCGCGCCGATGCCGGGGGCCAAGCCGGTCGCCAGCGACATGGCCGCACCGATGGTGCTGCAGGAAGGCGCGCTGCCCGACAATATGAGCGGCTTCGTCTCGGGCGGGTATCTTACCGGTGACGGCCGGTCGATGACCGGCATCGGCGGACGCGACGACTTCAACGGCTGGTACCTGGGCGGCGGTATCGAAGTCGCAGCGGGCGACAGCGGCTTTGTCGGCTTTGCGCTGTCCTATACGGACCTCGACGGCACAGCCTCGCTCGCAGGGCAGACGGCGCAGAACCAGTCCTTCCAGGGCACCCTCTACGCCAAGACCAGCACCGCCGGCGGCCTGATCGTCGACGGCCATGTCACCGCCGGTGCAGTCAACTCGAAGACCAGCCGCGTGGTGAACTTCCTCGGCACGCCCTACACGCTCCGCGCCTCGGACGCCGCGCTGGTGCTCAGCACCGAGCTCGGCATCAGCAAGAATCTGGGTGGTGACGCGTTCGAGATCACACCACGGATCGCCGGCCGCGGCACCTATATCGGCTTCGGCAGTGCGCTGGAGACCGGCGGGCCGGTCGCGCTCGACCTGCGGCGTCAGGAGTATAGCAGCTGGCAGGGCCGCGCGGGCCTCACCCTCGCCGCCGGAAAGTCGTCCAGGGTGCGGCCGTTCGTCACCGGCACTTTTGTCCATGAGTTCAGCGATCAGCCCGGCGTGGTCTTCGCAAATCTGGTCGGCGCACCAAGCGGCTTCGCCTTCGCGCTCAACGGTCAGGACAAGGACTGGGGCGAGATCAGCGGTGGCCTGACGCTCAAGGCGGGATCGGTCGACCTGTCGATTTCGGCCGATACCACGGTCGCGCGCAGTGATCTGTCGGCGCAGACCTATCGCGGATCGATCACCTTCCGCTTCTGATCGCCGGTTCCGGCAACGAAGAGGCCGTCCCTTCGGGGGCGGCCTTTTTGGTTACGATCAGTTCGGCGACAGACGCGTGTCGGGCGCGTCGCCCATCCGGCGCGCGATCGTCTCGATTCCGGTCCCGATGTGGATTTCGTTGAACGAGGGCACGCTCTCGCGCACGCGCTCGGACAGCGTCCCCGCGCCGATCAGGCGCACCTCCCCGTCGGCCGCTGCATGGCAGATGTCGAAGGGGTCATGAACGTGTCCGGTCAGCACGGCGTCCACGCCGGCCGCTGCCAGCGCCGCGAGCGCATCAGCCCCGCCGCGCGTGCGCGAGCTGCTGCGCGTCCCGGCTTCGATCAGCGGATGGTGGCATGCAATCACGATGCGGTGCCCCACTGGCGCCGCTTCGATCAGCGCCCGCGTTTCCCGCAGCGCACGGTTGCTGACATGCCCCTTCGACCAGTTGAGCCGCCACTGGAAGCGCGCGGTGGTCTTGAGCGGGACGATGGTAAGCCCGGGCAGATCGAGCGGACGCTCGATCATCGCCTCGAGTGCGCGGTACCGGCGATAGGGCGTCACGAACCGTGCCCAGAGGTTGAAATAGGGCAGGTCATGATTGCCGACTTCGACCATTACCGGCCGCCCGAGGCTCTCCAGCCATGCAGCCGCTGCCGCAAATTCATGCGCACGCGCACGCATCGTAAGGTCGCCGGTCACCACCACCGCATCGGGCTGCTCCTCGCGCACGCATCCTGCGAACCAATCGAGCGCCTCGCGGTCCTCAGCACCGAAATGCACGTCGCTGGCATGGAACAAGCAGATCATCCGTCGCCCCCGCGCGTCGAGATGAACGCCGGGCGCGTCATTCCGCCGCTCACCTCGATATCGGGCGGGAGTGTCACCGGCTCGCCGTCGAACAGCGCCAGCACCCGGCGCTTGCTCACCGGCCGTAGCAATTGCGCACGGCGATCGGTGACGGCGCGCGCGGCGACCCAGTCACCGGTCAGCCAGTTCCAGCCAAGCTCGGCGATCGATGTCCAATCGCGCGCATCGATTGCCGCGACCTCCAGTGCATCGGGGCTCGGCGCGACAAACACCGCCTGATACCGCGCACGCATCCCGGGAACACCCGCGACGCGGATCCCCTTGCCGAAGGTGCGCCGCCAGGCGCTGCGGATTGCCGCGAGCACGCGCCCGACGCGTCCTTTGCGCGCCGCCTCGCGCGCGCGGCCCCAATGTGCGGCGGGGCCAAGGATCAGCCCCACGAACGCGCGATGCGGTCCCGCCTCGACATAGGGCAGCGCCACCCGCCGGCCGCCTTTGTGCGCGGCGTGGACGATCGCGGCGGGTTCAGCCTCGCCGTGCAGCGCTTTGGCGAGCAGGTTCATCGTCCCACCCGGCAGAAGCAGGAACGCTCCATCCCAATCCGCGAGTGCGCAGAGCGCCGCGTTGATCGTACCGTCGCCCGCGAACAGCACGACCGTATCGACATCGCTAAGATCACCGATCGAAGGAATCGGCGTGTCTGGAAACGCCGTTCGCCCCACGAGCGTCAGCCCGCGCTCCTCGAACACCGCTTCCAGCGCCTCACACATCTCGTGCGTTGCCGAACCCGAATTGGGGTTGGTGATGAACCAGAGCCGCTTCACGGATCTGCTAACGCGCGAAATCGCGCCGCGCCGCATCCATCCGCCCGATCGCCGCGTCGAGCACATCGTCGGCCTTGGCAAAGCATAGCCGCACCAGATGCGTCACCGGCGCTTGCGCATAGAAGGCCGAGACCGGAATCGCGGCGACTCCCGCGTCCTCGACCAGTCGTTCGCAGAAAACGGTATCGTCGAGCGCAATGCCCGAGGCGGAGAGGTCGACCGAGAGGAACCAGGTCGCGGGCGACGGCAGCACGCGATAGCCCGCGACGGTGAGGCCTGCAGCCAGCCGGTCGCGCGAACGCTGGAACCCCGCGACCGATTCCGCGATCCATGTGTCCTGCGTCTCCAGCCCCTGCGCCACCGCCCATTGCAGATTGGGCGCGGTCGAGAAGGTCATGAACTGGTGCGCGCGGGCGAGGATGGTTGCGATCGCCGGCGCGGCGCACATCCAGCCGACCTTCCAGCCGGTGAGCGCGAAGATCTTGCCTGCCGACCCGATCTTCACGGTCCGATCGCGCATTCCCGGCATCGCCATCAGCGGGATGTGGTGCGCGCCGTCATAGACGACATGTTCCCACACCTCGTCGCACACCGCGATCAAATCGTGCTCGACGCAAAAGGCGGCGAGGTCGGCGAGTTCCTCGCGCGACAGCATCGCGCCGGCGGGATTCACGGGATTGTTGACGACGATCAGCCGTGTGTGCGCTCCCACGACGGCGTCCAGCGCCGCGCGTGTGAGCCGCCAGCTTCCCGGTTCCAGCTGGGCCAGCCGGGCAACACCGCCTGCGCGCCGGATCAGCGGAAGATAGGCGTCGTAGAGCGGCTGGATCAGGATCACCTCGTCACCGGGCGCGATCAGCGCGGCAAAGGATGCGGCGATGGCCTCGGTCGCGCCGGAAGTGACGATGACTTCATCGAGCCCGAGATCGAGCTGCTGGTGGCGGGCATAATGCCCCGCAATCGCCTGACGCAGCTCGGGCAGCCCGGCCATGGGCGGATATTGGTTCGACCGCGTCGTAAGCGCTTCAGCCGCCGCGCGGATCACCGGCACGCACCCCTCGCCATCCGGGAAACCCTGCCCCAGATTAATCGCGCCGTTCGCGCGTGCCCGCGCCGACATTGTCTCGAAGATGGTGGTGCCGAGCGCGGCATAGATCGGGTTCATGCCGTCAACATGCCCGAGCCGCGCGCCAAAAAGAAGAAGGGGCCGCAAGGCCCCTTCAAAGCGTCCGGTCGACGAACTTCAGCGTTCGCGTTCGCCCTCATCGGGCTGGTGTTTCTTCTCGCCGCCGTCCTGCTGGCGTTGCGGCTGCTGCTGCTGTTGCTTGTCGACCTTCTGATCGCGTTGCTGTTGCTGTTGCCCACCGGGATTCCGGTTCTGGTCGCGCTGGTTCATCACGTCTCTCCTGATGCTCGCCGCTCAATGACAGAACGAGTCCCCTGCCCCGATCGATCCGCAGCCCGTCGCATTTGACGATGCGCTGGCGGCTATTTAACCGGCCGCTTCTCGAGCTTTCGCGCCAGCGTACGACGGTGCATCCCCAGCTGGCGGGCTGTTTCGGAGATGTTGAAGCCAGTCGCGGCCAGCGTCTCGTTGATCATCTCCCACTCATGGGTCTTGAGCGAGGCGGCGCGCGGCGTGACCGGGACGTCGGGATTGCCCGGCGCCTTGCCGAACGCAGCCTCGATATCATCGGTGTTCGACGGCTTCACCAGATAGTGACACGCGCCAAGCTTGATCGCTTCGACCGCAGTGGCGATGCTGGCATAGCCGGTCAGTACCACGATCAGCATCGCTGCATCCCGCGCATGCAGCTTCGCGACACAGGGCAGGCCCGATTCGATCCCGAGCTTCAGGTCCACCACCGCATGGGTCGGTATCTCCACCGCGAGCAGCGCGTCGAGCTCGGCGGGGCTGGCGGCGACCCGAACCCGGTAGCCGCGCCGCTCGAACGAGCGCTGGAGGGTGCGCGCAAAGGTCGTGTCATCTTCGATGAGGATGAGGCTCGGCTCGTCCATCAGCGTGCCTCCGCATGGATCAACGGCAGGACCAGCCGCACTTCGGCGCCGCCGCCCGCCGGATTGCGCGCCTCGAGCCGCCCGCCCATCCGCCGCGCGACATTGCTGGCGAGGAACAGGCCGAGTCCGTGCCCCGCCCCCTTGGTCGAGCGATACAGTTCCCCCACATGCGCCAGCGCCGCAGGATCGAAGCCCGGTCCATAATCGCGCACGACGATCGCGAACATCCCCTCTTCGATTTTGCCCGTCAGGCGAAGCCCGAGCGGCGAGGCTTCGGCGGCATTGTCGAGCAGGTTCGCCACCGCCTGACGCAGCGCGGGATCGACCGCGATCACCGCCGCCCCGGCATCTTCCACACTGACCGCGAGCGGCACCTGCGGATACGTCGGCTGCCACGCTTGCGCCAGATCGGTCAGAAAGGCAGCCGCAGCCATACTCTGCATCGCTTCCCCGCGCGGCTGGCCCGCAGAGTGGAGGATGTCGGAGACGATTCCCTTGCAACGCTGCACCTCGGCCTGCATCTCCGCGACCTCACCCGCAAGCTGCAGGTCAGCAGCGACAACGGGCACCCGCCGCCAGTCGGCAAGGATCACCGACAGCGTACCCAGCGGCGTCCCCAGTTCATGTGCCGCGCCCGATGCGAACAGCCCCATGCGGACGATACCTTCCTCTTCCGCCGCGTGCTGTCGCAGATCGGCGACATGCGCGTCGCGCGCACGCAGATTGCGGCTGATCCGGACGATGAACAGCACCAGCAGGCTCGCGACCATCACGAAACCGATCCAGTGGCCGATCGCGAACAGGTCAGCATGCTCGACCAGCAATCGCGCGGGGAGCAGCAACGGCACATAGCTGACGGTGAGCAGCGCATAGCTGAGCGCGGTCGCGGTCGCGAGCACCGCCACCGCCGCCGGGGGCAGCAGAATCGCACCGAGCACGACCTGAAGTAGATAGAGCGAGATAAACGGGTTAGTCGCCCCACCGCTGAAATAGAGCTGAAGCGTCAGCGCCCCCATGTCGATGAGCAGCGCCAGCATCACCTCGCCATCATGGACGCGGTGGCGCGGCAGCGCCATCGTCGCCAGCAGATTGGCGACGGCGAGTAATGCGGCAACGCCCAGCATTTCGACCACCGGCAACGCGATTCCGAAACCGAAATGGACGAGCAGGATGGCTAGCGTCTGCCCCGCGACCGCTATCCAGCGCAGCTGAATCAGCTGGCGCATATTCGCCGCCGCAGCAGTCTCAACGATCAGGCCCGGACCCCGGCGCGTCAGCGCAAGCAGCGGCGCGTCCATCATGCCGGCTTCCGCCTCAGCAACAGGAACAGCGCGGCAAGGCTGATGCCCGCCAGCCCGAACCAGGTGAGTGCGTAGACGAGGTGATTATTGTTGAAGCGCAGCACGGTAAGCCCGCCTACCGGCCATCCGCCCGGATTGGGAGTCGCATCCGCATCGACGAAGAAGGGCGCCGCCTGCCCGATCCCTTGCGCCGCCGCGATGGCGGGCACATCGCGCGAATACCAGCGGCCACCCGTCGGATCGTTGCTGCGCAGAAAACCCCCTTTTGGCTCGCTTGCGCGCAACAATCCGGTGACGGTCACCAGCCCCGTCACCTGTCCGGCGGCGCGGGAGGCTGGGTCGCGCCGCTCGGAGGAGACGAACCCGCGATTGACCAGCACCACGCCTTGCGGCGTGCGCAACGGTGTGACGACCCAGAAGCCCGCACCGCGCACCGTGAGTGCCTGCACCAACGTCTCGCGGTCATGCAGGAAGCTGCCGCTCGCCATGACGCGTCGATACTCGGACGCGCGCGCATCGAGCCCCGGCCATTGCGACGGTCCCGGCACTGCAACCGGCGCTGCCTGCGTCCCTGCTTCGACCTGTGCAATCAGCCCGAGCTTCCATGCCCGCCGCTCGACCTGCCATATGCCGAGCGCAACGAAACCGATCGTGGCCGCCAGCGCCAGCACGAGGAGCAGCGCGCGTTTCATACCAGCCTCAGGACGACCGGACGTCCACCATCGGCATCATGTTGGAGTTGAGGTGGAACATGATCCACAACGATCCGGCGATCACGATCAGCACCAGCACCGCGGTGAAAATATAGGCCATCAGCGTCCAGCCGCTCTCCGACTGGGTGTTGACGTGCAGGAAACAGACGGTGTGGACTAGGATCTGAACGATCGCCGCACCGACGATCAGCACCCCGGTGGTGGTGGCGTCGAGCGGCCCGGTCATCACCAGCCAGAAGGGCACTGCGGTGAGCACGGCCGAGAGCAGGAAGCCGATCACATAGGTGCGGCGCGACGCATGCGGCGCGCCATGCGCAGCATCATGGGCGTGGGTAGCATCGCTCATCGCAGAACCCCGAGAAGATAGACGAAGGTGAAGACGCCGATCCAGACGACGTCGAGGAAGTGCCAGAACATGCTCAGGCACTGCAGGCGCCGCTGATTCTCCGGATGCAGCCCGCGCTGGTTGAGCTGGAACAGCATTACGACCAGCCAGATGATCCCGAAAGTGACGTGCAGGCCATGCGTCGCGACCAGCGTGAAGAAGGCCGAAAGGAAAGCGCTGCGCTGCGGCGTTGCGCCCTCATGGATCAGCTCGGCGAACTCATAGAGTTCGACACTCACAAACGCCGCGCCGAGCAGACCGGTGACGACCAGCCAGAATTTGGTGCCGCCGAGCCGCCCTTCCTGCATCGCGATCATCGCGAAGCCATAGGTGATCGACGAGACCAGCAGGATCGCGGTGTTGAGCGCGACCAGCGGCAGCGAGAAGATCTCGCGCGGGGTCGGCCCGCCGGCAAAGGCGGTGCTGAGCACGCCGAACGTCGCGAACAGCGTCGCGAAGATCAGCGCGTCGCTCATCAGGTAGATCCAGAAGCCGAGCATCGTGCTCCCGCCCGGCTCATGGTGATGCTCGTCCTCGACCAGATAGAAGGTCGGCTCGCGCGTTTCAGCGCCGTTCGCTGCTTCCGCGGCCATGGTCACGCTCCCGCCGCGAGCAGCCGGGTGCGCGCGTCCTCTTGTTCCGCGACCTCATCCACCGGGATGTAATAGTCGCGGTTGTAGTTGAAGGTGTGGGCGATCGAATAGACCAGCAGCCCCACCGCACAGACCGCGGCCAGCCACCAGATGTACCAGATCATCGCGAAGCCCAACACCGCTGCGAGACCCGAGATGATCACCCCTGCGCCGGTGTTGCGCGGCATATGGATCGGCTTGAAGCCTGCCTCCGGCCGCTGCGCACCGCGCTTCTTCATGTCGTACCAGGCATCCAGGTCATGGACCTGTGGCTGGAAGGCGAAATTGTAGTTGGGCGGTGGCGACGAGGTCGCCCATTCGAGCGTGCGGCCGTCCCACGGATCACCCGTGGTGTCGCGCAGCTTGTCGCGGTTCTTGATGCTGACGGCAATCTGGATGACGAACGCGACGATGCCGATCCCGATGATCACCGCGCCGATCGCCGCGATGATGAACCAGGGTTGCAGCGCCGGATCCTCGAAATGGTTCACGCGGCGCGTGGTGCCCATCAGGCCGACGATGTAGATCGGCGTCCAGGCGACCCAGTATCCGATCACCCAGCCCCAGAAGGTCACCTTGCCCCAGAAGCGGTCGAGCCGGAAGCCGAACGCCTTGGGGAACCAGTAATCCATGCCCGCGAACAGGCCGAACACGACGCCGCCGATGATCACGTTATGGAAGTGCGCGACGAGGAACAGCGAGTTGTGCAGCACGAAGTCGGCAGGCGGCACCGCGAGCAGCACGCCGGTCATGCCACCGACCACAAAGGTGATCATAAAGGCGATCACCCACATCATCGGCAGCTCGAACCGGATGCGGCCGCGATACATGGTGAACAGCCAGTTGAAGATCTTCGCGCCCGTCGGGATCGAAATCACCATCGTGGCGATGCCGAAGAAGCTGTTGACGCTCGCACCCGACCCCATGGTGAAAAAGTGGTGCAGCCAGACGAGGTAGGACAGGATCGTAATGACGACCGTGGCGTAGACCATCGACGAATAGCCGAAGAGCCGCTTGCCGGTGAAGGTCGAGGTGATTTCGGAGTAGATGCCGAACACCGGAAGGATCAGGACATAGACCTCCGGGTGACCCCAGATCCACACCAGGTTCCAGTACATCATGGCGTTGCCGCCAAGATCGTTGGTGAAGAAGTTGGTGCCGACATAGCGGTCGAGCATCAGCATCGCGAAGGCGGCGGTCAGCACCGGGAAGATCGCGACCACCAGCACGTTGCTGCACAGCGCCGTCCAGCAGAACACCGGCATCTTCATCATCGTCATGCCCGGCGCGCGCATCTTGATGATCGTCACGACCATATTGATGCCCGACAGGGTCGTGCCGATCCCGGCTATCTGTAGCGCCCATAGATAATAGTCCGGCCCTGTGCCCGGACTGTTCTCGATATTCGCGACCGGAACATAGCCGAGCCAGCCCGCGCGCGAGAATTCGCCGACGAACAGCGACACCATCACTAGCCCCGCGCCCGCGACGGTGAGCCAGAAACTGAGGTTATTGAGGAACGGGAAGGCCACGTCGCGCGCGCCGATCTGGAGCGGCATGACGTAATTGACGATGCCCACGACCAGCGGGATCGCCACGAAGAAGATCATGATCGTCCCGTGCGCGGTGAAGATCTGATCATAGTGGTGCGGCGGGAGGTAACCCTCGCTGGCGCCGAAAGCGACCGCCTGTTGCGCGCGCATCATCAGCGCGTCGGCGAAGCCGCGCAGCAACATGACGATGCCGAGGATCATGTACATGATCCCGATCTTCTTGTGGTCCACCGTGGTGAACCACTCGGTCCACAGATAACCCCAGAGCTTGTACTTCGTCACCGCGCCGACGATGCCGAGGCCGATCAGAGCCACGACGGCGAAGGTGATGATCAGGATCGGTTCGTGAAAGGGGAAGGATTCCCAGCCGAGCCGGCCGAAGATCGCCCTGGTGACGGATTCGTCGAACATGCTGACTCCTCAGGCTGCGCTGGCGCGGTGCGCGCGCGGCACGGCGGGAAGTTGAAGGGAGGAGGTCTTCTGGTGGCCCTGATGCTGCTCGGCGGCGGGCTTGCCCGACGGCACCGGCGAGGGTGGCGTGGCTCGGCTGGGCGCGACGCCCTTTTCCTCATCGGTCTTGAACAGCGCACCCTTGGGCTTGTCGCCATCCGGCGGCGGGTTGCCATGGCCCGAATGCATCGGCCCGCCGGCCTTCATGTCACGGCGCATCACGTCGCTCATGCACGGCGTGCCGGGGCGTACGCAGCGATTATAGACGCGGTCGAACAGCGTGTTGTCGACGCTCGCGAAATACATTGCCGGGACGCGCTCGCTGGGCTTCTCCAGCGCGAGATAGCGCGCGGTATCGAGCGCCTGACCGCCAGCCTTGACGCGAGCGACCCAGGCATCGAACCCGCCGTCCTTCACGCCATAGAGCTTGAAGCGCATGTGCGAGAAACCCTCGCCGCTGTAATTGGCCGACATGCCGCGGAAACTGCCCTCGCGGTTGATCACCGCGTGCAGCTGGCTCTTCATCCCGGGCATGACATAGATCATCCCGGCCAGCGTCGGCGCGTAGAAGGTGTTCATCATGTTGGTTGAGGTCAGCTCGAACCGCACGGGGCGATCGACCGGCATCACCAGTTCGTTGACGCTGGCGACGCCCTGTTCGGGGTAGATGAACAGCCATTTCCAGTCGAGCGAGACGACCTGCACGACCAGCGGCTTGACCTTGGGATCGACCGGTCTGCCAGCCGCAACGCGATCGAGCGGCCGGAACGGGTCGAGCAGATGTGTGCTCCACCAGGTCAGCGCGCCGAGGCAGATGATGATCAGCAGGGGCGCGGACCAGATCACCAGCTCGAGCGAAGTCGAGTGGTCGAAATCGGGATCGTAGGTCGCATCCTTGTTGGTGTGGCGATAGCGCCACGCGAAGACGATGATCAGCGCGATCACCGGAACGATGATCAGCAGCATCAGCGCCGTCGAGATGTAGATGATATCGCGTTGTTGCAACGCGATGTCGCCAGCCGGATCGAGGACCGATCGATCACACGCGGCCAATATTGCCGTCAGCGGCAATAATGTCAGGATCCGCCGTGCAGTGGACAGTTTCGTGTCTTCGCGCATGGACCTCCGCCTATCCCGGCGCACCTGCGCGCCGACATTGGACATTTTGTCCTATCCCCGTCGTGTTGCTTTTCTGGTGCAGCGGACGACGAAACGCAATAACATCGAAGAAGCTGCCGGAGCGAAACCGCATGACTGCACCGATCGCCGCCTCCAACTCGACCGCGCTCGAGCGCGACGCCCGCCTCGTCACCGCCCGGGAGCACAAAATCGCTCCCGGCGAGATCGCGATCGGGGTGATCGTCGGGCGAACCAGCGAGTTTTTCGACTTCTTCGTCTACGCCATCGCCTCGGTGCTGGTCTTCCCCTCGCTGATCTTCCCCTTCGTCGATCCGCTGACCGGGACGCTCTATTCCTTTGCGCTCTTCTCACTCGCCTTCATTGCCCGGCCGCTCGGCTCGGCGCTGTTCATGTGGATCGACCGCAACCACGGCCGCGGAGTGAAGCTCACCATCGCGCTGTTCCTGCTTGGTGGGTCGACCATGTCGATGGCGTTCCTGCCCAGCTACAATCAAGCGGGCATGACTGTGGTGTGGATCCTGGCGCTGTTGCGGATCGGGCAGGGCATGGCACTGGGCGGTGCGTGGGATGGGCTACCTTCGCTACTTTCGCTCAACGCGCCCCCGAACCGCCGCGGCTGGTATGCGATGATCCCGCAGCTCGGGGCGCCGCTCGGCCTGATCGTAGCGGCAGGGCTGTTCGCCTTCTTTATGGCGACGCTGTCGGACGCCGATTTCCTCTCCTGGGGATGGCGCTATCCCTTCTTCGTCGCGTTCGCGATCAACGTCGTCGCACTCTTCGCTCGCTTGCGCCTCGTCGCCACGCCCGAATTCGAGCGGTTGTTCGAGAGCCGCGAACTCCAGCCAGCGCCGTTCTGGGAAACGGTGCGTGAGGAATGGCGCACGATCGCGCTTGGCTCGTTCGCGCCGCTCGCCAGCTTCGCGCTGTTCCACCTCGTGACCGTGTTCCCGCTCTCGTGGATCCTGCTCAACACCGGCGAGGCCGCGGAGCGGTTCCTGGTGATCGAGATCGTCGGTGCGGGCGTCTGCGTGCTGGCGATGATCGCCTCGGGCATCATCGCCGACCGGGTGGGCCGCCGCGCCGTGCTGGGCGTCTCGGCCGTGCTGATCGGCGCTTACAGCGGCTTCGCGCCGCAGCTGCTGGGCGCGGGCGGGTTCGGCGAGACGGTCTATATGATCGCCGGCTTCATCCTGCTGGGCCTCGCATTCGGCCAGTCGTCGGGCGCGGTCAACGCCAGCTTCTCGAGCGAGCGGCGCTATACCGGCGCGGCAACCACCGCGAACCTTGCCTGGCTGATCGGCGCAGGCTTCGCGCCGCTGGTGGCACTGCTGCTGGCAAGCAATTTCGGCCTGTGGTCGGTGGGCGCGTATCTGCTCTCCGGGGCCGCCTGTACACTCGCAGCGCTCGCGATCAACCGCGATTGGGCGCGCCCGGGCGAGTAGCGTTCGGGCGCACCTCCCCATCTGCCGGACATACGAAAAGCCCCGGAAAGCAATGCTTTCCGGGGCTTTGTAATGGTGGGCGCGGCAAGGATTGAACTTGCGACCCCTGCGATGTCAACACAGTGCTCTACCACTGAGCTACGCGCCCGATTGCCTTGCGGCGAATCTCGGGAAGCGGCCCTTTAGCGGGGGCCGCCGACCCATGCAAGCGGGTTGGCGCGGATTTCGTCATCCGCCCAACCCGAATATCAATTCCGGCTCGGAACCTGCTCCATCTCGAACAGCCGGTCGACCTCGAGCACCAGGTCACGCAGGTGGAACGGCTTGGACAGCACGCGCGCGGTCGGGATCTGCTTGCCCGCCTTCAGCGTCACCGCGGCAAAGCCAGTGATGAACATCACGCGCATGTCCGGCGCGATCTCACCCGCCTTCTGCGCCAGCTCGATCCCGTCCATTTCAGGCATCACGATATCGCTCAGCAGCAGATCGAAGCGCTCGGTCTCAAGCAGTGGCAGCGCTGCTGTGCCGCGATCGACGGCGGTAACCGAATAGCCGGAACGCTCAAGCGCACGCGCGAGATACTCGCGCATCACCCGATCGTCCTCAGCCAGAAGTATCCTGATCATCCCTACCCCTTAAAGCGCTGTCCGCGCTGCACCGCCCCACGAATCCGGGCCGGCCGTCAGGGCATAGAATATGCCCGAAGGGCTTAAGATTTTCCAGCCGCGGCAGGCGTTGCCGCGCGTGCCCGGTCCGCATAGGGTGCCGCCAGTGAGCGTAACACCGTCCTTCGACCGCTACGGCCCGGAAACGCCGGTTTCGCCGGTCGTGCTGTCGGTCCCCCATGCCGGGCGCGATTATCCACTGCCGCTGCGCGCGGCGTTACGCGCCCCTCTCACCAGCCTGCTCCCGCTCGAGGACCGCCACGCCGATACACTGACGCTGGCGGCGCGCGGGGCCGAGATGCTGTTCATCGCCAGCCGGGCGCGGGCGTGGATCGACCTCAACCGCGCCGAGCATGAGCGCGATCCGCGGGTCGACGAGGGCGCGCAGCCGCTGTCCGAGGGCGCGATGTCATTGAAGCTGCGAAGCGGCCTTGGCCTTATTCCCCGCCGCGCGAGCGGAACCGATCTGTGGCGCCGGCGCTTCGCCGACGAAGAAGTCCGCGAGCGGATCGAGCACGATCACCGCCCCTATCACACAGCGCTGGCAGAGGCGCTGGCGGCAACGCGCGACCGGTTCGGTGTGGCGGTGCTACTGGATATTCATTCGATGCCCCCCCTGGCCACCGGCGGCGCGCGTGTGGTGATCGGAGACAGGTTCGGCCGGGCGGCCGCCGCGCGCTTCATCGGACGGATCGAGGGCGTGGTGCATTCGGCGGAGGTCCGCGCCACGGTCAATACGCCCTATGCCGGGGGGCATGTCCTCGACCGGCATGCCGATCCGGCATCGAACATCCACGCTATCCAGGTCGAAATCGACCGCACACTTTATCTCGACCGTCGCCGGGATCAGCCCGGCCCCGGCTTCGACGCGGCGGCGACGCTGCTTCGTCGGATCATCGATGCTGTCGCAGACGAGGCGCTGCCTCTCACCGCCGCCGCGCAATAGGGATCGGGCGCCCCCCGACTAACAGCAACGCACGCAGGGGAGTCGCGCGCCACGGCCCGGCGGGCACAAAAAAACCGCCCGGTGTTGCCACCGGGCGGCCAAGGTTCAGGGAGGAGACACGCCCGAGGGCGTGCCGCACGGTTCCGCGAAAGGGGGAACACGAAACCGTACTGAACAGGATATAGTAGGGCTTGACCGTGGCTTCAAGGCCACAATCGCAAATGCGTTGAAGGTGGGTGATCGGGCGCCAAATCCTTCATCTGCGGCGAAGAATCGCGCGAAGGCCGAAACGGCGCGGATATCGTGCGCGGGGCGCCAGAAGGCAAGAAGCTGGTTGAGAACACGCTCCCGCCACCGATCGCGGCGGGAGCGTGGGTAAGTCAGACAGCCGGCGCGGTCTGCGGCACGACATTGCCCTGCTGAAGCTGGCGCGCAAAAATGTCGCGCATCAGGCTCAGCGAGAAGAGGTGGGCGTAGATCAGCGGGAGCATTCCGTTCTGCGCCATCTTGCGCAGCTGGTCACCGCGAAGCTCGTTGAGCTTGGTCTCGTCGACCATACGGAAGCCACGATAGATATAGGGCTGCTCCGCACCATCCGGCTGGATCGCGACTTCGCCATCCATCAGCAAGCCAAGATCGTTGAGTTCCTTGAGGAACGCATTGGTCTTCTGACCTGCGATCTCGAACTCCTCGTTGAACTTGAGGATGTTCTGGACCAGCTCGGTCGGCTTGCCGTCTTCGAACAGGGCGTCGCCCTCGTCGAACGCACCAATCGTGTCGGACGTCGGGTCGAAGCAAAGCGACAGCTCTTCCGATTCCGGACGCAGGCGGGCGAGCAGATAGGGGTAACGGCGGACATAGGCGGGAACGTAAAGATTCTCGCCTTCCTTGATCTTGCCGTCGGCACCGAAGAAGACGTTGACGCCCTCATTCAGGCCCATCAGCCCCAGCGGCACCGAATCGTCGCCAACCGAGAAGACGATCGGCATGTTGCGCTGGACCAGCGGGAACTCCTCCACTGTCAGCGGGATCGCGTGCTGAGTCGCCATGAACGGCGCCGCATCAGCCTGACGAATACGCCAAGTGCCGTGCAGATCGCTCGAGAGCGGCTGCAGATCGTTATAGAAAAGCGGAAGACCCTGTGCTTGCGGCGCGCTCGCCATGAAACTCTCCTGGAAATGAAGCTGCCGCGGTCTATTGGCCCCGGCGCTCCGGTGCAAGGGAAACGAGCTTACCTGGGTTGAACAGGTTTCGCGGGTCGAAGGCGCGCTTGATCGCCGTGAGTGCGTGCATCCGCGCCGGCGAGGACAGCCGCGCCAATTCGTCGCGCTTCATCTGACCGATACCGTGCTCAGCGGAGATGGATCCGCCGGCCGCAACGACAAGATCATGGACGAAGGGGCTGATCACGTCCGAATTGGCCTTCACCCAATCCGCAGCGCTGCCCGCTGGCGCGCGGACATGGAAATGGACGTTGCCGTCGCCGAGATGGCCGAACGCACCCGCGCTCACGCCCGGAAAGCGCGCCTCGACCGCCCTGGCGCCGTCGACCATGAAATCAGGCATGCCCGCCACCGGCACCGAAATGTCGTGTTGCAAGGCCGGGCCGCAGGCGCGCTCCGCCTCAGAGATCGATTCGCGCAGCTTCCAGAACGACTCCGCCTGCGCTTCGCTCGCCGCGATCACGGCATCGGCGACCAGCCCAAGTTCCAGCGCAACTGCCAGCAGTCGTTCGAGCAGGACGGCAGGCGATTCCTGATCGGCACTGGTCGCTACCGCTTCGATCAGCACGTGCCAGGGCTGATCGCCGGTCAACGGCGCGCGGGTACCCGGTATATGCTGCAGCACCGCCGCCAGCGAACGAGCGGGAATGATCTCGAAGCCCTCGACCATGTCGGTCGCAGCTTCCAGCCTCCACAGCAGGTCAAGCGCCGCATGGGGCGAAGCCAGACCTACCCACGCGACAGCGCGCGCGTGCACCGCTGGCACCAACTTGAGGCTCGCCGCGGTCACCACGCCCAGCGTCCCCTCGGCCCCGACCAGCAACTGGTTGAGGTCATAGCCGCGATTGTCTTTCTTGAGCGCGGCCAGCCCCTCATGGACGCTTCCGTCGGGCAGCACCGCCTCAAGCCCCAGCACCAGCCCGCGCATCGTTCCAAAGCGTAACACCTGCGTCCCCCCGGCGTTGGTCGAGACCAGGCCGCCCACCGTCGCGCTGCCCTTGGCCCCAAGCGTCAGTGGAAAGCGTCGGCCCTGTGCAAGCGCCGCGGCGTGGAGATCGGCGAGAATCAGCCCTGCCTCCACCTCGGCCAGGTTTGCGGCCGCATCGATCCGTCGCACGCGGTTCATCCGCCGCAGCGAGAGAATCAGCGCCGATCCATCCGCGGGCGGGGTCGCGCCGCCAACCATCGAGGTGTTGCCCCCTTGAGGCACCAGCGCAACGCCGTGCTGCGCGGCAAGCGCCACCATCACAGCTGCCGCAGCCGTCGAATCGGGCTGGAAGATCGCCGCTGCTGTGCCCTGATAGCGTCCGCGCCAGTCACAGAGCCACGGCGCGATAGCCTGCGAATCGGTCAGTACCGCCTTTGGCCCGAACCGCGCCGTCACCGCATCGATCACATTCTGCTGCGCCATGCTGCGCCGCTACCATCGAGGGCCTCCGCCCGCAATTCATCCACTGTTCAAGCGCGTCCGCTATAGGGCATGGTGAAATGGTGTATCTGCTGCTTGCCGCCACGACTGCGCTGCTGTTGCCTCCAGCTCCTCCGGGAGATGGACGCAAACCGGCACCTGTCGTCATCGGCCCGTCACGGATCGCACAGGTGCGGATTCAGCAGCATGTCGTGATTCGCGTGCCGCGTCCCGACACCGTCCGCCGCGTCTCCGCCCCCGCCGCGCCGCTTCCCCCGATCGCTTGGGTCGAGAAGGATTCGGACAAATGCGTCAAGATCCAGAACCTGGCCGGCGCGACGATCACGCGCCCGGACAGCGTCGATCTGTTCCTGTCGGGCGGCAAGCGTGTACGCGCGCGGCTGGGTAATGAATGTCCCGCGCTCGATTTCTACACCGGCTTCTACGTCAAGCCGACCAAGGACGGGATGGTCTGCGCGAAGCGCGACGTATTCCGTTCGCGATCGGGCGGCGAATGCCGGATCAAGGCGTTCCGGACACTGGTTCCGCAGCGCTAATTCGTCTTTACCTTGACTTTGTGGCGCATTTCCTCAATGCGCCCGGCTGTTTAATGCGGGCTTTTGCCCCTTCTTTCCGGACATCTGGATGAGCTTCGCCGATCTCGGCCTCTCTGACGAATTGCTTAAGGCCGTCACAGAGGCCGGCTATACCGACCCCACCCCGATCCAGCGCCAGGCAATCCCTTCGGTGCTGATGATGCGCGACCTGATCGGCATCGCCCAGACGGGCACGGGCAAGACCGCCTCGTTCGTGCTGCCGATGATCGACATCCTCGCGCATGGCCGCAGCCGCGCGAGGATGCCGCGCAGCCTGATCCTCGAGCCGACACGCGAGCTTGCCGCGCAGGTCGCCGAGAATTTCGAGAAATACGGCACCCACCACAAGCTCAGCATGGCGCTGCTCATCGGCGGCGTCCAAATGGGTGACCAGGTCAAGGCGTTGGAAAAGGGCGTCGACGTCCTCATCGCCACGCCCGGCCGCCTGATGGACCTGTTCGAGCGCGGTAAGATCCTGCTCACCGGCTGCAACCTGCTTGTGATCGATGAAGCCGACCGGATGCTCGACATGGGGTTCATCCCCGATATCGAGAATATCTGCACCAAGCTGCCGGCCAATCGCCAGACGCTGCTGTTCTCGGCGACGATGCCGCCGCCGATCAAGAAGCTGGCCGACAAGTTCCTGTCGAATCCCAAAACGATCGAGGTGGCACGCCCCGCCTCGACCAACACCAACATCACCCAGCGGCTCGTGCCGGTGCCGAACAGCGCCTTTGGCAAGCGCGAGGCGCTTCGCAAGTTGCTGGAGCGGGAAGATGTTCGCACCGCGATCATCTTCTGCAACCGCAAGACGACGGTGCGCGAACTCAACAAGAGCCTGCAGAAGCACGGTTATCGTTCGGCGGAGATCCATGGCGACATGGATCAGTCGTCGCGCATCGCCGAGCTTGACCGGTTCAAGGCTGGCGACGTCAACATTCTGGTGGCGTCTGACGTCGCGGCACGCGGCCTCGACATCAAGGGCGTGAGCCACGTCTTCAACTTCGATGCCCCCTGGCATCCCGACGACTACGTCCACCGCATTGGCCGCACGGGCCGCGCGGGCGCTACCGGCACCGCCTACACGCTCGTGTCGAGCGCGGACGCCGAGGCGATCGAGAATATCGAGAAGCTTCAGGGCACGAAGATCGAGCGAATCGGCGAACTGCCCGCCGAGGAACCGAAGGAAGAGAAGAAGGGCCGCAGCAAGAAGGCCGACAAGCCCAAATCGGACAAGAAGCCCGAAGACAAGCCACGCAAGGAAGAGCCGCGCGAGCCCCGGGAAGCTCAGAAGGAAGAGCGCCGCCCCGAACCGCGAGAAACCCGGAAGGAAGAGCGTCGCCCCGAGCGTCCTGAATCGCGCGATGCGCGCAAGGATGATCGTCCGCGCCGTGATCGCGACCGCCGCCGTGACGAGCGCGACGATGGTCCCGATGATGGCTGGAACGGCCCCGTTCCCGAATTCCTCAACTTCACCATTCCCGCGTGACCGCAACTGAAGGCGAGGATGATTTCCTCGACTTCACACCCCTGCCCGCGGTCGAAAGCCCGTGCATCAACATCTGCCGCATGACGGATGGTCTGTGCGAGGGCTGCGGGCGCACGCTGGGCGAGATCGCCGAATGGTCAAGCGCGACCGACGACCGGCGAAGGGAAATCCTGTCGCGCATTGCCTCGATGGGGCTCTGAGCGCTCTCCGCTGAACCGCGTCAGGCGAGAGGCGCAGCCTTGGCCGGCCGGATCGCGCGGTAGATCGAAACCGAGCCGGTCGCGGTCGCGAACAGGTCGGTTTCCTCGACATCCGCGAACCCGGCCTCACGCATCAGCACCGGCAGCACGCCGTCGGCATTCGGCTGGGTATCCCTGAACCCGTCGACGATCTGGACCAGCCGGAACAGCGCGCGCATCGCCGCAGTCCGCTGTAATCCATAGTCCGCGATCAGCAGCGTCCCGCCCGGCGCTAGCGCATCGTACATCGCCGCCAGCCCTGCACGCTTCTCGGCCAGCGGAATCTGATGGAATACCAGGCTGCAGCTGATTTTTGCAGCCACTCTGCCTTCGAGCAATCCGGCGATATCACGCAGAAAGCCTTGCTGCAGATTTGCCGCAACACTCGCCGCCGCCAGCTTGCCGCGCGCACGCCGCAGGATGCGGACATCGGGGTCCAGCCCGAACAATTCGGCGCCGGGAGCATGGACCCCGACTTCCGCAAGGAAAGTTCCGGTCCCGCAGCCTGCATCGACGATCAGCTCGCCCGCGCGCGGTGCCAGCCGCTCGAGTAACGCCGATCGCCACGCCCGATCCCGGCTAAGCAGTCGGACGACCGGGTCATAGAGGCCAAGCAGCGGAAAAGCAGGCGTGAAGCCAGCCTGTGCGGCGGCATCGTGCAGATAGCGGTCGGGAGCCATGGATTGCATGCCGTAAATTTGCGAGCTATCGCTCACATTGTCTACTCGCATTGGCGCGCTGAGCGGCGATGGCACGCGCAATTTCGATGAACCCGCGGAAATCGGCATCGCAGGCCCGGTCGCAGGTGACAGTCGAGGCGCTGCTCGGTGCCACTGCTCGCATTCTGTTACGCGAGGGGTACGACCGTGCCAGCACCAACCGGATCGCCGCGGTCGCCGGAGTCAGCATTGGCTCGCTCTACTAGTATTTCCCGAACAAGGAGTCGCTCGTCGCGGCGCTGGTGGCGCGCCACAACCGCCAGATTCTGGCGCTGCTGAGCGATGCGATGGCGGCGGTAGCGTCGCTCGACCTTGAATCCGCGCTGCGTGAGTTGGTCGGCGCGATGGTCGATGCACACCGCGTCGATCCCGAGCTGCACCGGATCTTCGATGAGCAAGTCCCCCGTCACGGGCAGCTCGCGGAGATCGAAACGATCAAACACGAAACCTGCGCGGTGGTTCGCGCCTATCTCGAATCGCGCCGGAGCGAGATCGGGGTGACTGACCTCGACACCGCGACCTTCATCTGCGTGACCACGGTTGAAACGCTGACCCATGAAATCGTGCTTCGTCCACCAGACTCAGCCAGAATCGAGGCAACCAACTTCGTGAACGAGGTGACCCGCCTGCTCGTCGGCTATCTGCGTCCCATATCCGCTATCACCTGACGAGCGCCCGCCCGGCTACCGCATCGAGTTTTGCCAGCAAGGCTGGGTCGCGCGCGGACGGCGCGGTGATCAATGCGGCGTCGAGGCACGTATCGATCGGCGACGGTTCGCGAATTTCGGGTAGGCCACGTAGCAGTGCCGTCACCATCGCACGCGCCTTGGCGGCATTGCTCGAAAGTTGTGCGATGATCTGCGCGACATCCACCCCGGCCTCTTCCTCCCGCCAGCAGTCATAGTCGGTGACCATGCCCACCAACGCATAGGGCAGCTCGGCCTCGCGCGCGAGCTTGGCCTCGGGCATCGCGGTCATGCCGATGATGTCGCAGCCCCAGCTGCGGTAGAGATGGCTTTCGGCGCGGGTCGAGAATTGTGGCCCCTCCATCGCAAGGTAGGTACCGCCTTCGTGCACCTGCGCGCCTGCTGACCGCGCCGCTTCCGTGGCGAGACGTGAAAGCCGCGGACACACCGGGTCCGCCATCGAGATATGCGCGACCATGCCGCTGCCATAGAAGCTCGACGGGCGGCCCTTGGTGCGGTCGATGAACTGATCGGCAACAGTGAACGTCCCCGGCGCACGCTCCTCGGTCAGCCCGCCAACCGAGGAGACAGCGAGAATATCGGTAGCGCCCAGTCGCTTCAGGCAATCCACATTGGCGCGGCTGTTGAGTTCCGACGGCGAAATCCGGTGCCCACGCCCGTGCCGCGGCAGGAACGAGACGCGGGTATGGCCCATCCGCCCGGTGAAGATCGCGTCCGAAGGCTCACCCCAGGGCGAGACTACATTCACCCATTCGCCGCCCTCGACCCCCTCGACCTCGTAAAGCCCAGAACCGCCAATGATCCCGATATGCCAGTCGCTCACTGCACCCCCTTCGCACTCACCCGCGGACGAGCGTAGGCGAAGTAGATGACAACCCCGAGCGCGTTCCAGCCGAGGAACCAAAGCTGTGTCTTCATCGGCAGGCTGAAGAACAGATAGATGCAACCGAGTACTGCGCCTCCGCCCACCAGCCACCAGAGCGGCGTGCGGAACGTGCGCGGTGCATCGGGCGCGCGACGGCGCAACACCATCATGCATACGGCGACTGCAGTGAAGGCGGCGAGCGTCCCGGCATTGGCCAGCGCCGCGATCTCGTCAATCGGCAAGAGACCCGCAATCACCGCAACGATCGCCGCGGTGAACAGGGTGATGCGCACCGGCGAACCGCGGCTCGATACCTTGGCAAGGGCAATCGGCAACATCCCGTCGCGCGCCATGGTGAAGAAGATGCGGCTTTGACCGAATAGGAAACCGAGTAGCACCGTAGGCAGCGCGATCACCGCGGAGACGGCGAGGAAGGTCGCGAAACCGGGACGCCCGAGATCGCGGAGAATCAGCGCGAGTGGCTCCGGGCTGTTGGCGAAGTGGGTGAACGGCGTCGCGCCGACCGCCGCGACCGCGACGAGCATATAGATGGCGATGCACGCAATCATCGACCCGACAATACCGATGGCGAGATCACGGCCCGGATTCTTGGTCTCCTCCGCCGCTGTCGAGATCGCATCGAAGCCGTAGAAGGCGAAGAAGATGATCGCCGCCGCCGCCATCACCCCGCGCTCGACGCCGTCGGGCGACATCGTCTTGGCGAAGCCGAACGGTGCGAACGGCTCAAGGTTGACGCCGTTGAAATAGGGCAGCGCCACCGCGACAAACACGGCGAGCGCGATGATCTTGACCACCACCAGCGCGGCGTTGAGCGTCGCGCTCTCTTTGGAGCCGAGGCACAGCAGCCCCGCAACCACCGCGATGATGAAAATCGCGGGCAAATTGACGATCCCGTTTGCGTGCGGTCCAGCCATCAATTCCAACGGCATGCCCGTCCAGGCATGGAGCAACGGCGCCGCATAACCGGACCAGCCGACTGCGACCGTGCTGACCACCAGCGAATATTCGAGAATCAGCGACCACCCGACCACCCAGGCTATGATCTCCCCCAGCACGGCGTAGCTATAGGTATAGGCGCTGCCCGATGCGGGCATCATCGTCGCCATTTCGGCATAAGCGAGCGCGGCGCAGGCGCAGATTGCGCCAGCGATGACGAATGACAGAATCACGGCGGGGCCGGCCTTGCCCGCACCGACGCCGATCAGCGTCAGGATGCCAGTGCCGACGATCGCGCCGACACCCAGCGCAACAAGGTGTGGCCAGCTCAATGTGGCGGCAAGGCGATGCTCGGGCGCATGGTCGGCGGCCCCCTTCACCGTCTTCGTCCGAAACAGTCCGCCAGCCATAGGAACCCCCTTTGTTGCAGCTGAGACTGGTGCGCCGCAGTCCGCGCGCCGTCAACGGTTCATGCGACAGACAGCGAGCCGGGCGCAGGGTCGTTACGCTCTCGCCATTCGGAGGATTGATCGATGGACCGCCGCCTCTTCCTGTCCTTCGTCGGCATCGGCGCAGCAACGCCCGCACTCGGCCAGTCGCGCGCGGCCGAAGCCGTCAACCCGCAGATCGACTATCCGGGCTTCCAGCGGCTGACCGGTGATGTCGGCGCGCTGCGCAATGAGCGGTTGCTGCCCTTCGCACAGTTCAAGAAACAGGCTGCCTCGACCGGTACATTGCTGCTCGACGCGCGTTCGGAAAGCGCGTTCCGCGAGGGGCATATCAAGGGCGCGGTCAACCTGCCCTTCCCCGATTTCAACGCGGAGTCGCTGGAAGAGACGGTCGGACCGAACGTCCACCGCCGCATCCTGATCTACTGCAACAACAATTTCTCAAACCGCACACGTCCCGTGCCGATGAAGGCGCGCCCGCTGGCGCTCAACATCCAGACGTTCATCAACCTGGTCGGCTATGGCTATCGCAATGTGTGGGAACTGGCCGATGTGATCGACTTCAACGATCCCAAGGTGGAGTGGGTGCGCGCGTAGGGGGATCGTTGGACAACGATTTCCCCTTTCCGTCACCCCGGCCTTGTGCCGGGGTCCACGGCGCCACACTGGCGACCTTCAACCCTCTTGCCCGACGCCTGCCTCCAGGTGGCCCCCGGCACAAGGCCGGGGTGACGTGATGAGGTTGCGGTGATGTCGGGGTGCAAGAGAACCCTGACGCACTCCGTCCCTTATTTTGCCGCGAAGCGGATCGCCTGTCCACCGCCCGGGGCCAGCGCCAGCATCAGCCTGTCCCCGCGCTTCACCTTCTTCGTCTCGATCACGTATTTGTGCCGCGTATCGCTGTCGTACCGCGTGTCGGGCGCGTCGCGATAGATTTGCGCGGTGTAGGTCTTGCCCGGATCGAGGAAATCGAGCGTCACCTCCAGATTGCGCGCCTGCTCGTCGCCGACCGAACCCAGATACCAGTCGGCGCTGTTGCGGTCCTTGCGCGCGATCGTCACATAATCGCCGACCTCGCCGTTGAGGATGCGCGTGTCCGCCCAGTCGACCGGCACGTCCTTGATGAACTGGAACGCGTCCATCAGCCTGGCGTAAGTCTCCGGCTCGTCGGCGGCCATCTGCACCGGTGAGTAGATCACGACATATTGCGCGAGCTGCTTGGCGATGGTCGAGGGGATGTCGCTGTCCTTCTCGCCCTTGAGGCTCAAGATGCCCGGCGTGAAGTCCATCGGCCCCGACAGCATCCGGGTGAAGACAAGATTGGCTTCGTGCTCGGGCGGGTTCTTGCCCTGCCAGGCCATATATTCCTGCCCCCGCGCACCTTCGCGGGCGAGCCAGTTGGGGTAGGTGCGGCGCAGGCCGGTGTCCTTGATCGGCTCGTGCGGATCAACGCTGATCTTGTACTTGGCCGCGGCGAGCACGACACGCAGATGATGGTTCGACATCCACTGGCCGTCATGCCATTCGCGATGCTCCGACCCGTCGGGATCGACCCGGCCGATCTGGCCGGCGTCGGCGACATAGCCGGTCTTCACCACCTTTTGCCCATGCGCGGCTGACCAGGCGAACGCCGTGTCGAGCTGCTTGTCATAGTGGCTGGCCGAGCCGCCGGTCTCGTGATGGCCGACCAGCGCGGTGCCCTTGGACTTGGCATAGGCAGCCAGACCCGCGGCGTCGAAACCCTCGGTCGGGCCGGAGAAGTTCATGTCGGTGCCGTTGCCGAACCAGTCGCCGTCCCAGCCGACATTCCACCCCTCGACCAGCACGCCGGGGATGCCGTTCGCGCCGGCGAAATCGATATAGCGTTTCACATTCTGCGTCGTGGCGCCGTGCTGCGGCCCGCGCGCCCAGCTCCACTTGCCCTTGATCATGTTCCACCACACGCCGACGAACTTGCCGGGCTTGACCCAGCTGACGTCGCCGAGCTTGTTCGGCTCATTGAGGTTCAGCGTCATGCGGCTGCCGGTGTAGAGGCCCGCCGCATCGTCGGCGATCACCATGGTGCGCCAGGGCGTGGTGAACGGCCCCTGCTTGACCACCTTGGCCGGACCCGCACCGGGCGAGAGCTGCGCCTTGAAGCGCGTGCCGGTCACGCGGCGCAGCCACATGCTGGAATAGTCGACCAGCGCCGCTTCGTGGAAGGCGATATGCGTGCCGTCCTGCAGCTTCACCGTGATTGGCGTGTGCGCCTGACCGACTTCGGAAATCGGCGTGCGGTTGTAGAGATACTCGTAGCGGTTCCACTCGCCCGCCGGGATCCACCAAGCGGTGCCATTGCCCGCCAGCCCGAACTCGGTCAGCTCGTCCGCGATATTGGCGTGCTTCAAATTGGGCTGATCGGGGAATTCGTAGCGAAAGCCGACCCCTTCGTCGAAGATGCGGAACACTACGTCCATGACGCGGGCCAGCGCGGTCGTTTCCTTGAGGCGCACGCGGAATTCGGTGTGACGGTCGCGGATGCTCTTCCACTCGCCCCAGGGCTGTTCCCACGTCGAGTCCGCCGAGGTCGTCGCCTGACTCTCGATCGCGAAGCGGCGTTCGAGCTTGGGCGCGTCGGTGAGCAGGAAACCGAGCCGCGAGGGTTCGATCAGGACCTTGCCGTTGCGCGCGACGGCATAGTGCGGGCGACCGTCGCCATCGACGGTCACGGTGACGCGGAGCTTGCCGTCGGGCGAGATCGCCGTCGCGCCGCCTTCTTTCAGGGCCGTGTTCTGAACCACGCCCTGCGCCAGCGCCGGCATCGCCATCATCGAAGTCAACGCTGTCAGCGCGATCAATCTGCCCATCTCACTCTCCTGTTACGCGGCCATCTTCTCAGGCGATTTGTTCGAGCACCAGCCCGCTATAGGCGGGCAGCGATCCCGGTGCAGCGCCATTGACCGCCGCGAGCACCCGGAACCGATCCGGCTGTGCTGGATGCCATGCCAGCAGCGTCTTGCCCAGATTGAACGCGCAGGTCAGCGCCTGCCCGTCCGCGGTGCGGGTGAAGACGAGCAGTGCCTCGCCCGCTTCCAGCACCTCCATCGCGCCGACACGCAGTGCCGGATTGGCGGCGCGCAAGGCGATCAGCCCGCGCGTCTGGTTGAGCAGCGAGCCGTTCTGCGTGGTTTGCCTGTCCACCGCCAGCGCGGCGTGATCGGGACCGAGCGGTAGCCACGGCTTGCCCGGGGTGAAACCGAGATTCTCGTCATCCGCACGCCACGGCATCGGAGTTCGCACGCCATCGCGGCTCAAGGTCAGCGGCCAGTTGGCGATCGCCTCGGGATCCTGAAGCTGGTCATAGGCGATCTCGACCTGGGTCAGACCCAGTTCCTCCCCCTGGAACAGGATGGCGTTTCCGCGCAGACACATCAGCAGCAGCATCTTCATCGCGGCAAAGGCGTCGCGATGCGCTCCATCCGCCCAGCGCGAGAGCGCACGCGGCGCGTCGTGATTCTCGAACGCCCAGCTTGGCCAGCCCGTGCCCGGCGCATCGGGCCAGGTCGCGACCGCCTTCTTCACCAGTGTGGGGGTCAGCTTGTCCGCATAAAGGAAGTCGAAGCTGTAGGCGCTGTTGAGCCGCGCCTGCCCTTCCGTAAACGCATGCATCTCGGCCTCGGGCGTCGGCCCGCCGACCTCGGCCACGGTGAAGCGGCCGCCATAGCTGTCGGTCAGCTCGCGATGCCGCTCGAGGAAGCGGACGATATCGGGGTGGCTCTGATTGTAGAGATGCTGCTGAAAATCGAACGGACGCGTACGCGGTGCACCCGTGTCGGGCGCGGGCGGATTGTCGCGAAATTCGGGATCGTGCATCGCGAAGTTGATCGCATCGACGCGGAAGCCGTCGACACCACGGTCGAGCCAGAATTTCGCTGCCGCCAGCGCCGCGTCCTGCACCTGCGGGTTATGCAGGTTGAGGTCGGGCTGCTCGCTCAGGAAATTATGCAGATAATATTGGCCACGGCGCGCATCCCAGGTCCAGGCCGGGCCGCCGAACACCGACTGCCAGTTGGTCGGCGGCGAACCATCGGCCTTGGCATCGGCCCAGACATACCAGTCAGCCTTGGGATTGTCGCGGCTCACACGGCTTTCCTGGAACCAGGCGTGCTGATCCGAGGTGTGCGAATAGACCTGATCGATAATGACCTTGAGGCCAAGCACGTGCGCTCTTTCAATCACAACATCGAAATCGGCGAGCGTGCCGAACACCGGATCGACCCCGCAATAATCGGCGATGTCATAGCCGAAATCACGCATCGGCGAGGTGAAGAAGGGCGAGAGCCAGATCGCATCGGCACCGAGCGACGCGACGTGATCGAGATGCGCGGCAACGCCGGGCAGGTCGCCGATCCCGTCGCCGTTCGAGTCGGCGAAGCTACGGGGGTAGATCTGATAGATCACCGCGCCGCGCCACCAGTCGCGGTTCGGCTGAGTCCCCGTCATGCGCGACGGCTCGCTCACTTGGCGCCCCCGATGACTGCGCACGCGATATAACCGAACGCCGGGATCGTGACGGTGACGCTCCCGGGCGCCGACGCCGATGCCGCGCATTGTCCGACCAGCGGCGCAAAGGCACTGGAATCAACGCCGACCTCCACCTGTCGCGTGATCGCAGCACCGCTGGTGTTGAGCGCGACCAGCACTTCGCTCCCGGTTGTCGGATCGAAGCGAGAGACCGCGAACAGCCCCGGCTTCTCGTCATAGGTGCGCGTCATCTGCCGCCCGTGCGACAAAGCTGGCGTTGCCTTGCGGATCATCGAGAGTTTGGCGATCTCGGCGTAGAGCGGATGGCCAGTGTCGAAGTTGGACTCAGCGGTGGTCTTGCTCGTGCCGAGCAGCCGGTTGTCGTTGTAGACCGCGACCTTGCTCGGGAACATGTCCTCTCGCGCGTCCTGATCGTTGCCATCCGCGACAAAGCCCTGCTCGTCCCCGGCATAGATGGTCGGCACCCCGCGCAGCAGCAGCAGCATCGCATGGGCGAGCTTCACGCGCGCCAGCACCTCGGCATCGCTTGCCTTGGGGAACGCCTTGCGGACATCGGTCGAGAAGCGGCCGTGATCGTGGTTGGAAATGAAGGTCGGCAGCAGCAGCGCGGTCGCCGCGCCGCCCTCGTACAGTGCGTCGCGATCGAACATCGCGGCGAGCACGTCGGGTCCCTTCTCGCCCGCAACCGTGTGCTGGACTGCGGCGCGGAAACCGAAGTCGAGGACGCTGGGGAGTTGATGGACGCGCGTGTGGAGCGCGAGATCGCCGACATCCCCGTCGTTCGCGACCTCGCCGAAGATATGGAAATTGGGGATGCCCTTCGCCTTCGCACGATCGATCATCGCCTTGGAAAAGCCCTGCCAGAACTCCGGATTGACGTGGCGGGCGGTATCGATGCGGAAGCCATCGATCCCGAACTGATCGATCCAGCCGCCATAGATGTCGATGAACCCCTGCAGCACGCGCGGGCTTTCGGTCATCAGATCGTCCAGCCCGACGAAGTCGCCCATCGTCGAGCTCTCGTTGCGGAACGTCGTGTTGCCGCGATTATGATAATGGATCGGATCGTTGAGCCAGGCGGGAACCTTCACGGTCCGCTCCGCCTCGGACACGAAGGGTGTATAGGCGTAGTTCGGGTCGGTGAGCGTCGCGAAATTCTCCGGGGTCTGCACGCTGTCGCCGACAAAGCCCGGGTTGATCGCCGCGCCTTTCACCCCGTCCTTGCGCTGATAGGGATAGTCGGCGCGGCTGCGATAGTCGCACGCGCTCTTTGGGCATTCGCGATACTGGATCACGTCCGCGGTGTGGTTGGTGATGATGTCGAGATAAACCTTGATGCCGCGGGCGTGGGCGGCATCGACGAATGCCTTCATCTCGGCATTAGTGCCGAAATGCGGGTCGACCCGGGTGAAATCGGTGATCCAGTAACCGTGGTAGCCGGCCGATTCCTCGCCTGGGCCGCCCTGCACAGGCTTGTTCTTGTAGATCGGTCCAAGCCAGATCGCGGTGGCGCCAAGCGACTGGATGTAATCGAGCCGCCGGATCAGGCCCTTGAGATCGCCGCCGTGGAAGAACCCCTTGTGCGAAGGGTCGAAGCCGGTCGTCAGGCGATCCCCTTTGAGGTCGCCTTTGTCGTTCGACGGGTCGCCATTCTCGAAGCGGTCGGGAAGGAGGAAGTAGAGAATCTCCGTCTCCGCCGCGCGGGCGCGCAGATCGGCGGGGGCAGCGGTCTGCGCGCCGGCGGAGGTGCTGGCAAACAGGGTCAAAGCGAGGGCAAGCGTTCTCATGCGATACTCGACTGGCTGGGGATTGAAAAAACGGCGCAGAAGCGCTCGAGATAGTCGGCGTGGGCCGGCATGCGCGCGGCATCGCGGGTAAAAGCATCGGTCAGGGTGGACAGGAACTGGTCGAGCTCGTCATCGCTCAATGCGCCGGCGAGCGGGTGCCAGCGCTCGGGGACGAGCCCCTGCCCCATCATCACCTGAATCCAGCCGGTAACGTCGAACAGCTCATCGCCCTCACGGATGATCCGGCCGCTCGCGCGGAACAGGTCGAGGCGGAAGGCGAGACTCTCCGGAAGCACCATTCCGCGCTGCGCAGCCCAGAAGGGATCATTCCGGCGGTTGGCGGCATAATGGAGGATCACGAAGTCGCGGATCCGCTCGATCTCAAAATCGGTGAGGCGGTTATAGGTATCGCGATCGACGTCCTTGACCGGACCATTGGGAAGGAAGTCGAGCAGCCGGGTGATGCCGCTCTGGATCAGATGGATACTGGTCGATTCGAGCGGCTCGAGAAATCCCGAGGCCAGTCCGATCGCGACGACGTTGCGGTTCCACGCCTTGCGCCGCTTGCCCGCGCGGAACTTGAGCAACCGGGGCTCCGCCTGCGGAACACCGTCGAGATTGGCGAGCAGCACCGACGCCGCCTCATCCTCGCCGATATGCGCTGAGGAAAAGACATAGCCGTTGCCGGTGCGGTGCCGGAGCGGGATCCGCCACTGCCATCCGGCCGCGCGTGCGGTGGCGCGGGTGTAGGGGATCAGCGGATCGGCGCGCTCGCACGGCACCGCGAAGGCGCGGTCGCAGGGCAGCCAATGGCCCCAATCCTCGAACCCGGTCTCGAGCACGCCCTCGATCAGCAGCCCGCGAAAGCCCGAGCAATCGACGAACAGCTCGCCCGCGACACGCACGCCATCGGCGAGGACGAGGGCGGCGACATCGCCGCTCTCGCCATCGCGCTCAATCTGCTCGATCCGCCCCTCGATTCGCACGACGCCGCGCGCCTGCGCGTAGCGGCGCAGATAGGCGGCATAGAGGCCGGCATCGAAATGAAAGGCATAGGGCATGGGTGGCAGGACGCTATCCGCCGCGCGCTCGACATGCGCGAAGCGATCGGCCCTGGCCGCGACCGCGTTGAGCGCATAGTCGCCGAGCGGCCCCGCCCGGCCCGACGCATGCGCGCGCAGCCAGTAGTGATGAAAGGGCAATAGCCCGAGGCCACGCCCGACCTGCCCGAAGGCATGCATATAGCGCTCGCCCGGCGCGCGCCAGCCGTCGAACTCGATGCCGAGCTTCCATGTGCCCTGCGTCTCGCGCAGGAACTCCGCCTCATCGATGCCGAGCGCCTGATTGAACAGGCGGATCATCGGGATCGTCGCCTCGCCCACGCCGACCGTGCCGATCTCGTCGGACTCGACCAGCGTGATCGTCCAGCCCTGCCCGCAGAAGCGCGCGAGCGCGGCCGCGGTCATCCAGCCCGCGGTACCGCCGCCGGCGATGACGATGCTGCGGGAGCTGTGCGGCATGGGATCGGCCATCCTTCAGCGATCCTCAAAACGTCCCCGCCGCAGTTGAACCACGGCGGGGAGGCGGGGGGAAGTCAGAGCTTGTAGCTCAACCCGAGCAGGTAACGGACGCCATAGCGCTGATGGTCGACCGTCAGGGCCTCGTCCGCGATTTCATGCGTGACAAACGGCTCGTCGGTCAGGTTCTGCGCCTGTGCGAGAATTCCCAGCCCCTTGAGCGGGCCGCTCTGGAACTCATAGCCGATCTGCGCATCGACGATCGTCTCGGGCTTGGCGAGCCGCTGGATACGATCGGTGCCGATGCCGCTCAGTTCCGCGAGGAAGCTCGACCGGTGGCGTACGCTGGCACGCGCCGAGAAGCCCCATTTCTCGAAATAGACGGTGCCGTTCGCGACCCATTTCGAAAGGCCGGGCAGCGGCTGCGCCGGATTGTTGGGATCGGGCGTGATCGAACTTTCGGTGTACGACACGCTGCCCAGCACGCCGAATCCGTCGAGCGCGCTGGAGAGGTTGCGCAGCGAGAAGGTCGCCGACAGTTCGGCGCCGTAGAGCCGCCCGCCGCTGCCATTGCGGAAGACCTTGGCGATGCCTTGACGCAGCCGCGGCTCAGGCCCGCTGGTCACCGGGAAGCCGGTGAAATCGTAGACCTGATTCTCCTGATAGATGTAGGTTTCGAGGTGCTTGTAGAAGCCGGCGAGCGCGATGTAGCTGTCACGGGCGATGTACTTCTCCACCGACAGATCGAACGCATTGGCGATCCACGGCCGCAGCCGCGGGTTGCCGCCCTCACCGCCCCAGGGCGAGAAGTTGATATCGGTATTGCCCGCGAGCGACGCGTTGTAGCTGAAGACCATCGACGCGCGCATCTGGTCGAGCCGCGGCCGTGCCATCTGACGCGCCGCGCCGAAACGCACGGTGAAGCCGTCGTTCAGCCGCGCCACGATGTTGAGGTTGGGCAGGACATAGGTGTAGCGCACCCCGTCCGACAGGTCGGTGACCGTCGCGACAGGCGATCCGCTCGCGCCCTGACCATTCGAGAACTGATCGACCGAGACGATCTGCGCGCCGACATTGCCACCGAGCTTCGACCCGTTCGCCATCTCGACATCGATGTCGTAGCGGGCGTAGCCGGTCAGGATCTCTTCACGCACGCCCCAGCCAAAGGCGAAGAGGTTGGCGTCGGTTGCGGCGTTGAAGTTGTAGAGGCCGCTATAGGCGAGCTTGAGCGGATCGTAGCTGACCATACCCGGAATGCCGAGATAGGCGAGTTTGGTCGGTTCGAGCAGCTGATCGCCGGGGATTGCGACGCTGCTGTTGTGCAGCGGATCGGCGGCATTCGCCTTGAGGCCCAGATACCAGCGTTTCAGATCGAGCGACTTCTCGCGCTTGCTGTAGTTCGCGCCGAAGGCGATCTTGCCCTGATTGTCGCCCAGTTCGCGCTCTACATCGAGGCGGAAGGCCATCAGTTCGTCGGTGATCTTCGGGTTGTTGAGGAAGCCATCTTGCCCGCCCGGCGTGTTGTCGCCGCCCCAGCCCTGCGGACTGGTCAGGAAGATCTGTGCCGGATTGGCATAGTCGATCGCCGACTTGAAGCTGTAGCGCCCCTGCGCGTCGCGGCTGAAGCCGAGCGTGTCGAACGGCCCGTTGCCGCCGCCGCGCGACGTGCCCGAATAGGTTTCCAGCACCTTGTCCTCACGGTCGACGCGCGAATAGCTGGCGTCGCCGGTGATCTTCCACCCGCCGGTGACGTAGCTGACGTTCAGACCGCCCGAATAAAGATCGGCCTCACGCAGATTGGCGTCGTTGCGCACCACCGGCTTGACGCCGCTCCAGGTACCGTCGGTGATGATGCCGTCCTTGACGGTATAGCCCGGCTGAAGCACCGCACCGCCCCACTGAAGCGGGAATTCGATGCCGCGCAGTGTCTGCGCGTCCTTGAACTTCGAATAATAGCCGTCGAGCAGGATGTTGAGATCGGGTGTCGGCTTGAACTGCAGCGTCGCCATCGCGGTGGTGCGTTCCAGCTTGGTCGACTGCACATAGGGCTTGGCGCCGCCGATGATCCGCGCGCCCTGTGCCGCAGCATAGGCGGGACGCGGGGTGAAGGTGTCGTCGGCCTGGCTGGCCGTCCCCTTGGTATCGCGGATGCCGTAAAGATCGTTGTTGGTGTCGAAGCTGGGGTAGCCCCAACTGTTGAACCGTTCAAACTGGGTCGGTGAGTTGATGTGCGCGAGGCCGAAGGTGATGCCCACGGTATCGTTCGCGAACTGATCGATATAATTGAGACTGGCGCGATAGCCCTTGTCGTCGGAGCCGGCGTTGAGCTTGCCCAGCGAGACGATCTCGCCGCGCGCATTCACGCCCAGCACGCGCTTGCCATAGTCGAGCGGACGAAGTGAACGCAGGTTGATCGTGCCCGACAGACCCTGACCGATCAGGCCAGCGAACGGCGTCTTGTAGACATCGACCGCGCCGATCAGCTCGGATGGATATTGGTCGAACTCGACCCCGCGATTGTCGCCGGTGCTGACCTGCTCGCGCCCGTTGAACAGGGTCGAGGAGAAGTCGGGCGAGAGACCGCGCACCGAGATGACCTGCGCCCGTCCGTCGAGGCGCTGCGCGGTGAGGCCGGGAAGACGCGCGATCGCTTCGGCGATCGAATTGTCGGGGAGCTTGCCGATATCCTCGGCCGAGACCGATTCGACGATCTGGTTCGAATCGCGCTTGGTCGCGACCGCGGTTTCGAGCGCACGGCGGAAGCCGGTGACGGTGACTTCGCTGCCTTCGTCGGCGGCGGGCTGTTCGGCATCCTGCGCGGAGGCAGGCGCCGCGACGAGCAGCATGGCGGCGATGGCGCCGGCGCTGGCGGTGATGGCGAGACGGGCGGCCTGACGGCCGGTGGCGGTGTGACGCATGGTTCCTCCCCTATGCTGGCCCATTATGCCCGGGCCATCTTGTCTGCGCGCCAGATTCCAGCGCGTTCGTCTCCCTCTTCGCGCCAAGCCGCCGCCGCGGCCAGAACACGGCATACGTATTCAGTCGCGTGGTGGGCGCGGATGGCCGTGCTCAACATTGACGCGGCGGGCGAAACGGGGTGAACATTCAGAGGTCGAGCGGAGGGCACATCCGCGGACGATAGGGGAAGAGTGCCCAAGGCCATGCAACGCAAGCCGACCTCGTTCGATATCGCGCACCTCGCGGGGGTGTCGCAGCCCACGGTCTCGCGCGCGCTGCGCGGCGGGACCGGCGTCAACGAAGCGACGCGCAAGCGGATCGAGGCGATCGCGCAGAAATTGAACTATCGCGTCGACAAGGCCGCATCGAACCTGCGCAGCCGCCATGCCGAAACGCTGGCAGTACTGATCTTTCAGGACGAGAGCGCCGACGACAGCGCGATCAACCCCTTCCTTCTGTCGATGCTGGGATCGATCATGCGCGCCTGCGCCGACAACGGGCAGGACATGCTGGTCTCGTTCCAGCAGCTCGCCAGCGACTGGCATCAGGATTTCGAGGACAGCCGCCGCGCCGACGGGCTGATCCTGCTCGGCTATGGCGATTACGAACTCTACCGCGACAAGCTGACCGAGCTGATGGCGCAGGGAACGCATTTCGTGCGCTGGGGATCGCAATCGGGCGGGATCGGCCTGACCGTCGGATGCGACAATCATGGCGGCGGGCGCGCAGCGACACAGCATCTGCTGAGCCTCGGACGACGCAACATCGCGTTCCTCGGCCACGCGTCGAGCCACTATCCCGAATTCCACGACCGCTATCGCGGCCATGTCGCGGCGCTCAAGGAAAGCGGGATCATCCCGCGCAAGCGGCTTCAGTTCGACGCGCTGACCAGCGAGGAAGCGGGCGCCGCGGCGGCCGAGGCGCTGATCGCGAGCGGCGAGAAGTTCGATGCGATCCTCGCCGCGAGCGACCTGATCGCGATCGGCGCGATGCGCGCCTTTGCCGCGCATGGCATCAAGGTTGCCGAGGATATCGCCGTGGTCGGCTTCGACGATATCGCCGCGGCGAGCTTCACCAACCCGCCGCTCACGACCGTACTTCAGGATACCCGCGCTGCGGGGCGGACCCTGGTCGAGACATTGCTCGGCCGCATCCGCGAAGAACGCGTCGATGATGTGCTGCTGCCCGCCACGCTGGTGGTGCGACGTTCGTGCGGCTCACCCCACTAGATCATCTCAAGGAACCGTGATGGAGAAACCGCGTCAGGGCTTTTGGGGCCTGTTCAACCTGTCGTTCGGCTTTTTCGGGATCCAGATCGGCTTTGCGCTGCAGAACGCCAATATGAGCCGGATCTTCCAGTCGCTCGGCACCAGCATCGACGATCTGCCAGCGCTATGGGTCGCAGCCCCCCTGACTGGATTGTTGGTACAGCCGGTGATCGGGCATATGAGCGACCGCACCTGGCTCGGGCGGCTGGGCCGGCGACGGCCCTATTTTCTGGCCGGGGCGATCATGGCTGCGCTGGCATTGTTCGCGATGCCGCTGGCCCCGATGCTGCTGTTCGCAGCGGTGATGCTGTGGGTGCTCGACGCTTCGCTCAACGTGTCGATGGAGCCGTTCCGCGCGTTCGTCGGTGACATGCTGCGCAAGGACCAGCACAGCGCGGGCTATGCGGTGCAGACCGCGTTCATCGGCGCGGGTGCGGTCGTCGGATCGATCTTTCCCTGGGGGCTGGAGCATCTGGGCGTGTCGAACGTCGCCCCCGGAGGCGGCATCCCGGATACCGTACGCTACGCCTTCTGGTTCGGCGGTGCGGCGTTGTTCCTGGCGGTGCTGTGGACCGTCCTGAGCACGAAGGAATACAGCCCGCAGGAGATGGCGGCGTTCGACGGCCCACGCGCCGAGGCGGACGAGACCGCGATGCGCGTGCTCGCCGCGCGCGGCAATACATCCAGCCTGATCTGGATCGCGGCGGGTGCGGCGGTTGTCGTCGCGGTCGGCAAGTTCGGGCTGGAAAAGGAGGTCTATCTGCTCGGCGGACTTCTCGCGGGCTATGGCGTAGCGAGCCTGATCGCGATCGGCCTCGCCCGGCGCGGCAGCGGCGCCAACATGCTGAGCCATATCGTCGGCGACTTCGCGGGGATGCCGCCGCTGATGAAGAAGCTCGCTGTGGCGCAATTCTTCAGCTGGTCGGCGCTGTTCATCATGTGGATCAACACCACACCGGTGGTCGCGCAGTATTTCTACGGTGCGGCGGACGCGACAGACCCGCGCTATCAGGAGGGGGCGAACTGGGTCGGCGTGCTGTTCACCGTCTATAACGGGATCGCGGCGGTCGCGGCGCTGACCCTGCTGCCGCTGCTCGCGAGCCGGATCGGCAAGGCGCGGACGCACATCATCGGGCTGATCTGCGGCGCTGCGGGTTTTGCCAGCTTCTTCCTGATCCGCGATCCGCACTGGCTGGTCGTCAGCCAGATCGGGATCGGCATCGCCTGGGCCTCGATCCTCGCAATGCCCTATGCGATCCTCGCCTCAAGCCTGCCGCAGGCCAAGCTCGGCATCTATATGGGGCTGTTCAACGTTTTCGTGGTGGTACCGCAATTGCTGGTCGCGACCGTGATGGGCTCGATCATGAACCGCTTCTTCCCCGGCGAACCGATCTGGACGATGGCCTTCGCCGCAGTGACGCTGCTGTTCGCGGCGGTGGCGATGTTGCGGGTGAAGGAGGCGTAGGGCTTCTCGCTTCCTCGCCGCCACCCCGGCCTTGTGCCGGGGTCCACTGCGCCGCACCGACAGACCTGAAGCCTCCAGTCCAACGCTTGCCTCCCGGTGGATCCCGGCACAGGGCCGGGGTGACGAATGGGGAGAGGACCGAGGATTGCCTACAGCGCGGCGAAGTCGATCGGGCCGTGGCGATCGAGCGTAAGCGACTGATCGGGCATCGGGTATTTGAGACCTGTCGCGCAATTGAATAGCACCGCGCGGTCGTCAGGCGAGATCAGCCCCTCGACCAATGCCTTGCGCCACGCGGCGAGTGTCGCGCCGCCCTCGGGGCAAAGCAGCAGGCCGTCGAGCCGCGCGGCGTCGTCGACCGCTTCGAGGATCGCAGCGTCGCTCACCGCCATCGCAAAACCGTTGCTCGCGCGCACCGCGTCGAGGATCAGGAAATCGCCCACCGCCTGCGGCACGCGGATGCCGGCGGCGAGCGTATGCGCATCTTCCCAGCGAGTGGCGTGGCGCTCGCCCTGTTCCCATGCGCGGACCATCGGCGCGCAACCCTCGGCCTGCACCGCGACCATGCGGGGACGCTTCGCCCCGATCCAGCCGAGCGCCTCGAGTTCGTCAAACGCCTTCCACATGCCGATCAGGCCGGTGCCGCCGCCGGTCGGGTAGAAGATCACGTCGGGCAATTCCCATCCGAGCTGTTCGGCGAGCTCCAGCCCCATCGTCTTCTTGCCCTCGATCCGGTACGGTTCCTTGAGCGTCGAGAGGTCGAACCAGCCATTCGCCTCCTTCCCCGCACCGACCAGCTTGCCGCAATCGTCGATCAGTCCGTTGACGCGATAGACGCGCGCGCCCTGTGCTGCGATCTCGCGCACGTTGATCTCGGGTGTGTCGTCGGGGCAGAAGATGACCGCCTCGATCCCCGCCTGCGCGGCATAGGCCGCCGCGGCGGCGCCGGCATTGCCGTTGGTCGGCATGGCGATGGTGGTGACACCCAGTTCTTTCGCCATCGAGATCGCCATGACGAGACCCCGCGCCTTGAACGATCCGGTGGGCAGTCGCCCCTCGTCCTTGACCAGCAGGGCTGAGGCGCCTGCCCCGGCTGCAATCTTGCTCAGCGGCACGATCGGCGTGGCGATCTCCCCCAGACTGATGATGTTTGCGACCTGGCGAACCGGCAATAACTCGCGATAGCGCCACAGATCCGCGGGGCGTCTCGCCAGATCCGCCGGCGAAACCGCGCTGCGGACCGCATCAAGATCGTAGCGAACCAGCAACGGCCGCCCGGCACGCGACAATCCGTGCAGCGTATCCGCCTCGTATCGCTCGCCGGTGATCGAGCATTCGAGATGGGTAACGAAAGTCGGACGGGTGGCGGTGAGGTTGTCGTTGTAGCGCATGTTGACGGCTTAGAGGCGGTTGGCGCTGCGGTCGAGCGGGCAGGACCCTCCAATCAGGCGACCGGAAATGTTTAAAGCGGAACGGCTGCTTCGGACCGGACTAAGATTCCGTTGCCACCGTTCCTGCGAGGCGATCAAGCCAGGCCTGCGCTTGCTTGGGTTCTCCCGCGGCTTGCGGTCCAACCGGTCCCCGCGACGCGAGAAACTCCTGGTGAAGCGCGTATGGAGGCATGCCAAGCCGGTCCCGTGCCGCGTCGATGGCATCGCCAACTTCGTTCAGGCTATCGACTATCGGGGCCGCCGCTGCTCGCGACCAGCGATCACCTTTGTGATCGAAAAGTCCCCATTTGCCAGATGCCGTGGTTCGGAGCGCGGCAATCAGCGCCGCTGTATATTCTGCTTCAAGTTCCGCTCTACGATCATCAAGGCGAGCAAGCCGATCAGCCTTTGCCATGGTCAACTTCCAATCCGCTGTTTCACCGTCTGCAATCGGCGGGCGAGGTCCGAACCTCCCCCAATGGGTGGTTCGCTATTGCTCTGGCTTAAGTGCTCATAATCTAGTCGATCCGATCCGCCCGCCAGTTATCGCCAGCGATGGCGCGATCTCCGACGACGCCGTGATAGCCGATGCCGTCTGCGGTGAAGCTGAGCGCCGCGCCTGCGAGCCGCGCGTCGCGCAGCACACGGCCGTCGAGTGTTCCGGTAATCCGGCTGTAGCGCTGCTCGATTGCAAGCGTCACCACCGAACCGTCCGCGCGGATCACCCGCCATTCGCCGCCGGCGATCGCGGGGACCGTCCAGCGATAAACATGCTTGTCGGCGATCTCGCGGTGCTCGTCGGGCGGCCAGTCACCCATGTCGAAGGCATGGCTGATGACTTGCGCGCCGGGCTTCATCTCATTGAGAATTTTTGATCTCAGCCGCTCGTTCACCTCGGGCAGCAGGTACAATGTTACCACATCCGCGTCGCGCAGCGACACCGTGAACAGATCGTCGCGTACGAACCGCGCACGCGCCTCCAGTCCGTCGAGCCGGGTGAGCGAACGGGCGCGGGCGACAAGTCCGGCATCGATCTCGACCCCCAGCGCATTCGCCCCGCGCCGTGCCGCAGCCCGCGGGATTCGACCGTCGCCCGAGCCCAGATCGATCAGCCGCTCGCCCGACTTGAGCCTTGCCATGTCCAGCATCCCCTCGACGACCTCAATGGGTGTCGGGACGTATGGCACGTCGGCATCGGGCCGGCTCCGCGCAGCGACCGGCACCACACAGAGCGCAAAGGCGCTCGTAACGAAGCCACGGCGATGTACGGATCGGAGAACCGGGCCACCAGCAAGATCATCGTGACGCATGGACGCAGGCTAGGCGGCGGTGGACCCGACGTACAGCCTGCTAGCCGGCTTCAGCTGCGGGCGGCGCAGCGACAGACTCTTTTGCGCCCGGAAGCGCGCGTCCGATTGCCGTCGCGATTGCTCACGCACCCCATGCTTCGCGGTAGACCCGAAGAAAATTGGTGCCGAACAGCTTCTCCAGACGCGCCGTAGACCAGCCTCGCTTTTCGAGCACGTCGGCGAGACGGCGGTAGCGATCGACGCTGTTATAGTCGGCAACAATCGGGAACACGTCCGGGCCCTCTCCTGGCGCCGCGATGCCCGCCCTGGCCCGCTCCATGGCCCAGCGGCGATTACTCTCCCTCGCCGCGTCGTCGATAGCATTTGGGAGAACACCATTGTCCGTGCCGATACCGACATGGTCTTCCCCGGCGACATTGGCGACATGCTCGATATGGCGGATCAGATCAGCCCCCTTGGGGCTGCTGTCGAGCGTCAGGAACGGCATGAAGTAGACGCCGACGACGCCCCCCTTGTTCGCAACGGCACGGATGGTTTCGTCGGCCGTATTGCGCGGATGGTCGGCGAGCGCGCGCGCGCCGGTATGACTGATAACGAGCGGGCGCTTGGCATGGGCCGCAGCCTCGGCCATCGTTCGCACGCCGCCATGACTGAGATCGAGCAGAAGCTTCTCGGCCTCGATCTGCTCGATCGTCGCGCGACCAAGCTTCGACAAGCCCGCGTTCGCCGGTTCGAGCGAGCCATCCCCGCACAGGTTGCGGTTGTTGTAGGTTAGCTGGACGGTCATCACGCCGTCCTTCTTCAGCTGTGCGATGCGGTCGAGCTTCGGTCCAACCATCGCGGTATCCTGCGTACCCAGCAGAACCGCGAACCTGCCGTCGCGCTTGGCTTTCAGAATGTCCGCCGCGCTGCGCACAAGCAGCAGCCGGTCGGGATTGGCGGCAAGATATGCCTTCTTCCCGGCGATGCTCTTCACATACTCATCCCAGGGATCGGCGACGTTCCCGACAGGAAACACCGTGTCGCGTACCATCGTCACGCCGGTGGCCAGAGTCTCCGCCCAGGCCCGGTCGCTCATTCGCAGAACCTCATCGGGCGCATAGGGATCGCCGATCCCGCCCAGCGCGTCGATGACGATGGCGCGATCATACCAACCGTTTGCCCGCCCCTGAGATCTGGCCTGCCCGGCAATGGCCACAGCCCCCGCACCCAAGATCAACGTCCGCCGATTGACCCGCATATCGCCTCCATGCCTGAATCGCCCATCGGCGACATGCTAGGACGATTTTCGGTTCGCGCACCATCGACAAATGTCCTGGCGTGTTCGGGTGACGCGATCGGCGCGTTCTGAGCAGGTCAATATGCTGGCATCGGTGAGGCCAAACGCAAGAAAGCCGCGGACCTTGTGGGTCAGCGGCTTTTTGTTGTGCTGTGATGATGGTTGCGGGGGTTGGATTT
>NZ_JBWKPO010000006.1:0-267243 GCF_059418285.1 Sphingomonas sp. GW821-FHT09B04 | reverse complement strand
GCCAAATGCCGGTCGATGCAGTTGGCCGCGACATTGAGCTTGCCGTCCGCGAACCATTCGATCCGGAAATTCGCCTCATCGAACGACCAGTTCCCCGCCAGCTCCGGACGCTTCACCCACTCCAGGCGCTTCGCCTGATCCAGCCAGAAGGCATCAGATTGCGATAGCGATGCCGCGTAGATTTCGGTGCGGGCTGCTTCCCCGATGGACGCGGCTGCTTTCCACTCCGCCGCGACCGGATAGACTTCGGACACACATTTCTCCCCGCATCTTACCGCCAAGACTATGCTTGTCGTTCTCAGCGCACCGGCAGCGGCGGTGCCTTTGCCGCGGAGAGCGAAACCTTGAGTTCCCGCGCCAGCGTGGGCGCGATCTGGCGCATGTCGATCGTGCCGAGATTCTTGCCGGCCGCGACCCCGGGTCCGGTGATGAAGAAGGACGAGTGCATGTCGGGGCGCAGATCCCGCGTCGAGAAGGCACCGTGCGAGCCGCCCTTGGATTTCTTCACCAGCACGCCGGACATCGAATTGCCCATGCGGTAGCCGGGCTTGAACCCGACGATATAGGCGACGCCGGGCGGCAGGCCGCGGTTCGCATAATCCTCCCGCGCATAGATCCTCTCGATGCCGTTCGACGGATCGCCGGCGAGCTTCTGAAGATAGGCGAGGGCTTCGGCGCGGACCTGCCGGTCCTTCGGATTCTCGAACACGATCATCGCCGAACTGCCGACATACCAGGCAAAGGCCTTCCACGAGGTGACGCCGCGGTCCTCGCCTTCGCCGCTGAGCTTGATGAAGCCGGCATCGACCAGCCCGGCGTTGAGATTCACCTGATGCGTCACCGCGTCGAAGCCGTGATCGGAGACAATCGCGACGACGGAGCCGGGAAATGCCTTGCGATGCGCGGCCACGACGCGGCCGATCTGGGCATCGATCCGCTCGAGCGCAGCATTCCCCTCGGCACTGAACGGGCCATGTTCATGCTGGGCGTGGTCGCCCGCCACGAAATGGACCGTGAGGAGGTCGGGACGTTTCTGCTCAATCAGCGCGATCGCATCGTCGGCGATCTTCATGTCGTCCTCGTCATTGCCCTCGACCAGGTTGAAGTCGATGTCGTGCGCCTTCTTGGTCACAGGCCAGAAGATGCTGGCAGTCCGGAGCTTCGCCTTCTTCGCCGCGCCCCACAGCGTCGGCGCCTTGATCTCCGCATAGGCGCTATAGCCCTTGGGCAGCTTCGCCGTCGCCGCGAAGGGGCGGTTATTGTAGATGCCATGCTCGAGCGGCAGCACCCCCGTCACCAGCGTGGTGTGGTTGGGATTGGTGACGGTGGGATTCACGTTGATCACCTGCTGCGCATAGCTGCCGTCCTTGAGGAAGCCGCGCAGCACGGGGATGGCGAGTTGGTGCTTGTCCGCCTCCAGCACCGCGTCAGGGCGCATCCCGTCGATTGAGATCAGCAGCACCGGATGGCGTGCCTGCACCTCGGCGGCCTTTTGCGGCGCACCGGGACGCGCCGCCGCCGATCCGGCGGGGAGGGTGACGATCGCGGCGATCGCGATCGTAGCCTGCAGAATGCGCCGTCGCTTCATCACTGACTCCATTTGCTCTTCCGGATTGGGTGGCGGCCTAGAAGCGATGCTCGAGCTTAACCTTGAACTGGCGCCCGCGCGGGTTGACCGTGCCGGTGAAATAGCCCTCGTCCTCGTCCGCCACCGGGGGCCAGGTGTTGAAGACATTGTTGATGCCAAAGGTGAAGCGCGTTTTGCTGTCGGGCCCAAGTGCTGTGGTGACACGCAGATTATGCAGCACCGCCGGCTTCACGCGCATGTAATAGCGGTTGATGCCATTGTCGTTGAACACGGTGATGGTCTTGGGCTTGCCCAGCGCCTCGTAGATCGCCTGGGTGGTCGAGGCCGAGCTGTCGGCATAGGCGCCGAAATAGCTGGTGAACCAGTTGACCGACCAGCGGCCGCTGCGCCAGCCGAGCGACAAATTGCCCTTCCATTTCGGGCGGCGGTTCTTGCCGAGCTCGTCGGTGACGATACCGTCGTCGGCGAGTTCTTCGTCGCGCTTGAGATAGTTGGTCGCTTCGGCCTTGAGCGTGAACTGGCCGAGACCGAAATCGGGCAGGCGCCAGTTTAGCGCGAAGTCGATGCCGGCGAGCTTGCGCGAACCGAGGTTGATATAGTCGTTGATCAGGCTGGTGATCTCACCGACTGTCGCGCGCTTGGTGGCGTTGGTCGGCTGGGCGGCATTATAGGCGGCGAAGGCGGCGATATCGGCGGGGGTCGGCGCGCGGCGCGTGACGCGGCTGTTGCCGGCATAGGTCGCGGTGCCCGAACCGAGGTTGATCTGACCGATCGGCGTGCCCGAGGCGAGCGCCGCCTGGGTCGCAAGGTCGAGCAGCAGCTCGTCCGTCGCCAGCACTTCGGCATTGCCGAGCGCGGTGATCGCATCGCGCTGATAGAGGTTCCAGTAATCGACGGTCAGCGACAGGCCACGCACCCCCGGCACGTCGAAGACCAGCCCCGCGCCGAAATTCTTGGCCCGCTCCGGGTTGAGCCGGTCATTGCCCTGACGGAAGGTACGCCGCGGGGCGTTGTCGTCGGCCGCCGAGTTGGTGACGTCGAAGCGGTAGGGATCCTGCGTATAGTTCACGCGCAGCAGCGGGGTGGTGTTGGTCTGCGCGAGGTTCGGCGCGCGGAACGATTCATTGTACGACGCACGCAGCTTGAGCCATGGCGTGGGTCCCCACAGCACGCTGAACTTGGGCGTGGTGCTCGACCCGTGGATCGAGAACCGCTCGTGCCGGATCGCGGCGCTGAGTTCGAGCACCTTGAACAGGAAGAAGGAATTGTCGCGCGTAACCAGCGGCAGCGCGATTTCGGCATAGCCGGCCTGGATATTCTGCTTGGCGTGGATGTCCGAATTCGGGCTCATCGCGATGAAGTCGTTGTCGTTCTCACGCAGATACGGGAACTGGCTGCCCGAGCCCGGCGGGTTGAGGCCAGCATAGGGCGCCTTCCACGCATCATAGCGTTCCCAGCGTGCCTCGGCGCCCGCCGCTACCTGGATATTGCCGCCGCCGAAGGGGAGCTTCCACAGCTCGCCCGCGATCTTGGCGTCCCACACGATCAGCTGGGTCTTACCGTAGCGATTGTCGGTATCGTACATCGGATCGGTGACCGATGCGGGATTGAGATAGGGCTGGTCCGCGACGACGCGGTTGTTCACCACCTTGAAGGTTACGGGGAACGGGTTGTACGCGCTCGCGTCGGTGCGGTTGAGCGCCATGCGTAACAGCGATTCGCGATAGATGTTCGATTCGGTCTCGTGGCTATAGGCGCCCGAGATGAGCACGCCGCTTTCCCATGACCAGTTGCGGCCGAAATTGCCGCGTGCACCCGCGAGCGCGCGGTAGAAGCTCGAATTCACCTGGATGTAGCGCTGGCGGGTGCCCGGCGGGATCAGGCCCGAGACGATGGTGACATCGGCTGGCGTACCCACGATGCGCGATGTGCCGTCGGCGTTGGGTGCGCCCGTGGGATGATAGAAGCGCACGCCGAACGGGTTGTAGGGGTTCGAGGCGGGAACATAGAGTCCCGGCTCGTTAACGTTCTGCATGTTCGCTTCTTCGCGCTGGCTCTTCGCGCGCGAGCCCGAATAGATCACGTCGCCGAAGACGGTCAGGCTGTCGCTGAACTCATGCTCGATGAACCCGGCGAGGTTGAGGCGTTTGAGCGCGGGCACCAGGGTGCGATGCGGCAGGCGGTTGTCGTAATATTCGTCCTCGGCGCCGCCCAGCGTCCGCGATGGCGCGGTCTGCTTGAAGTTCACGGCGCCGTCGGCCCCGGGATAGAGGAAGAAGGTACCATCGGTCGCCACCGTCGCGACGCCGCCGGTCGGGGAGGTCGAGGTGGAGATGCCACGATTGCCGTCGGGACGGCCGCCGTTGAAGGTCAGGAAGTCCGACTGGATGAAGCCGCGGCGATACTGGCCGTAATGGGTGATCGTGCTGCCGTTATCGAGATCGTTGTCGCGCGAGAAATTGGCACCGGTCGCGGGATCGACGATCGCCTCGCCGTTCCACGGCGCGGGCAGATCGCGCGTGCGCCGCAGGTCGGATTGCGAGCCCCATTTACGGTCACCGAACAACAGCTTGTTGCGATCGAAATAGTCGGCGGAGACGCCGATCGAGGTATGGCCGAACTGGAAGGTCTTGGCCGCGGTGATGCGGAACTCGTCCGCCCCGCCATCGTCGGTGATCGCGCTTTCGATCGAAATCCGGCCGCGATCCTTGCCCGGATCGATGATGTTGTTGATCACGCCCGCGGCAGCATCGGAACCGTAGATCGCGGAGGCACCGTCGCGCAGCACCTCGACCCGCGAAATCAGCGAGGTGGGAACGACATTCGCGTTGGCCGAGAGTGAGGGAACACCCTGATCGGTCCCGGTGATCGGGTGCGGCGCCAGGCGGCGGCCGTTGATGAGCAGCAACGTGCTGCCCGCGCCGATGCCGCGAAGATCGGGGGAGGAAACGTCGCCGCGTGCGCCCTGGGATGCGATCGTGCCCTCGTTGATCTCGGGCGGGGCGGCGGACGGCAGGGTTTCGTAGAGATCGGCGCCGGTCGAGCCGCCGCGCAGGTCGATCTCCGACTGGTCGATGACGGTGACGGGCAGCGCGCCTTCCTGCGCCTGGCGCAGGTTAGAGCCGGTGACGATGACTTCCTTGGTATCCTCGTCCTGCGCAGGCGTCTCCGCGGGCTGCTCGACGGTCTGCGCACGTGCGCCAGCGGTCAGCGCCAGCACGGCCAGAATTGCGGTGCCGCAACGAATCGAATGACGAATAGCCATTTGTCCCCTCCTGTAATCTCGACAAATCCAGCCCGATAGGAACGTCGTTTCCCCGTCGCCCCGACGTGGGAAATGGCGGGCTCCAGCGTCCTGCTTCGTCGATGTTTCTAGGAAGCTAGCATGGCTCATTTATGTCGAAATAGACGTGCATTACCGATACATTGCACGAGAATTTCGATGGATAAGAGCCCATGACACTGACCCAGCTTCGCAGTTTCGTCGCCGTCGCCCGCTACAACGGTTTCACCGCCGCGGCGCGCGCGCTCAATATGAGCCAGACCACGATCACCTCGCAGATTCAGGCGCTGGAAGAGGAGCATGGCGTGCGCCTGTTCGAACGGCGCGGCCGTCGCATCGAGCTCACCGAAATCGGGCGCGAATTCCTCGACCTTGCTCGCCGCATGACGGGGCTGGAGGACGATGCGGCGATGATGCTGAAGGACAGCGTGCAGATGCGCAGCGGGTCGCTCAAGATCGGCGCGGTCAGCCCGTTCCACGTCATCGAGATGATCGAGACGTTCAACGCCAGCTATCCCGATGTGTTTCTGTCGATGGCGCTCGGCAACTCGGAGTCGGTGCTGCGCGAGCTCGCCGGCTATGGCTGCGATGTCGGGATCATGGCGCGCGATACCGATGACGACCGCTACCATGTCCAGCATTATGCGAGCTATCCCGTGATCGCCTTTGTCCGCCGCGACCATCGGCTGGCCGCGCTCAGGACGATCGAACTGACCAGGCTTGCCGAAGAGAAGCTGCTGCTGCGCGAGCGCGGGTCGACGACGCGCCGCGCGCTGGAGGACGGGTTCGCTACGATCGGCGCGGTGCCGCAGGTGGCGATGGAGATCGGCAGTCGCGAGGCGATCCGCGAGGCGGTGATCCGGGGGCTTGGCATCGGGACGGTGTCGGAGTCGGAGTATATTCCCGACGAGCAGCTCCACCCGCTGCCGATCGCGGGGTCGCCCGTGCTGACCCATATCTATGTCTGCTGCCTGCGCGAACGGCGGCGCAGCCGGATCATCGCGTCGTTCTTCGAGACGCTGCGCGCGACCAAGGCCGGGCGAGCGCCGCGGGCCTGAGCGGGCGAACCGGGCCGTGAGAACCCGGTCCGCCCTGGTTTACCGGCGAATGAACATCGCCACCGTCGCGCTGGCGGCGCTGGCCGCAGCGACGATCAGGAACACCAGCGACGTATCGTGGTGGGTATCCATGAACCCGCCGATCAGCGGCTCGCCCAGACCTGCGAAGAGATAGGCGAAGAAGTTCATGATCCCGACCGCGGTGCCCGAACGCTTGTTCCCGACCAGATCGGGGCAGAGCGCCCAGAAGGACGATTGCGGGCCATAGACGAAGAAGCCGCACAGGAAGAGCGTGGCGAGGCCGAGATACACCTGGCTCGTCGGGATGGTGTACATGAACAGCGACGTGATCGTCGCGAGCACCATGTAGAGAACGATCGCGAGATAGCGCTTCGACCCGAAGACATTGTCGGAGACCCAGCCATTGGTGGCCGCGCCGATCGCCATGCCAACGGGCAGCGCGACCGCGATCCATTGCGGATCGATGAAGCTGTTCGCGGGCGCGGCGTCGCCGCTGCCGCCGAGGAAATGCACGGGCACCCAGACAATCAGGCCATAGCGTGCAGCGTTCTGGAAGCCGATGGCGAGTCCGCCGAGCAGCAGCCGCCAGTTGGAGAGCACCGCCTTGTAGCGTTGCCATGAGCTCTCGTCGTCGGCGACGGCGGCGTCGGCCGCACTCTCGTCGCCATCGTCATGCGGCGAGCGGAAGCCGAGATCCTCGGGTCGCTCGCGCGCGATGAAGTAGAAGGAGATGCCGCCGACCAGCATCAGCAACACGGGCAGGCGGAAGATCCAGCGCCAGTCCAGCGCGAGCGTGTGGACGACGATGATCGAGGTGACGAACGACAGCACCGACGCCATGCCCGCGGCGAAGACGTAGAAGCCGAAGATCTTGCCGCGTTCATGTTTGCCGAACCAGTTGGACAGCAACCGGCTGCCCGGCGCCCAGCCCAAGGCCTGAAAATAGCCGTTGAGCCCCCACAGCGCGCCAAGGCTGACGACACCGGTGGCGAAGCTCGCCGCCCAATTGGCGATGCACGAGAGGATGGCACCGGCGCTCATCACACGGCGGCCGCCGAACTTGTCGCCGATATTGCCGTTGATCGCCTGTCCGATCGCATAGCACCACAGCAGCGCGGCGCTCACCCAGCCCAGCGTCTCCTTGGAAACGCCGAACTCGGCCTGGATGCCCGGGATGGCGAAGCCGAAGGTTTGCCGGCCGGTGTAGAAGAACAGGTAGCAGAACATCGCGGCAAGCAGCATCCGCCGCTGTGCGCTGCGGAAACCCGGCTGTTCACCGGACGAAACCTGGCCGGTCATGCCGCCCTGTTGAACATAGTTCATACGCATCCCTCCGGTGACATCGCCACGCCCGCACCAATATTATTATTTCATTACAATTATTTGGCTCCGGATCAGACGCTCCACGGCATCGACCAGGTGCGTACGTTGGTGAAGCCCTTCATGGCTTCGACCACGCCTTCCTTGTCGCCGAGCCCGGAGTCCTTGATCCCGCCGAACGGCGACATCTCGATGCGGTAACCGGGGACTTCCCAGATATTGACCGTGCCGACCTCAAGCTCCGCGACGAAGCGTTCGACATAGTCGAGACGGTTGGTGCAGACGCCCGATGACAGGCCATAGGCGGTCGAGTTCGAGATGCGGATGACTTCGGAGATGTCGTTCGGGCAGCGGATGATCGGGATCACCGGCCCGAACGTTTCCTCGAACACCAGTTCGCAATCCGCAGGCACATGATCGACCACGGTAGGGGCGAACAGCGCGCCCTTCCGCGCTTCGCCGTGCAGGACATCCGCCCCGCGCGCGACCGCATCGTTCACGCGGCTTTCGAACAGGATCGCCGAGCGTTCGTTGATGACGGTGCCGACATCGGTGGACGGGTCCATCGGATCGCCGCTCCGCAGCTTCTTCGCTTTCTCGACGACCAGCTTCGAGAAGTCGTCGGCGATCGCCTCGACCGCAAGGATGCGCTTGACCGCGGTGCAGCGCTGGCCGGAGTTCTTGGTGGCGCCGGCGACCGCCAGTTCGGCCGCCTTGTCGAGATCGGCGTCCTCCATCACGATCAGCGGATCGTTGCCGCCCAGCTCAAGCACCTTGCGCTTATAGCCTGCGGTGTGGGCGATGTGCTTGCCGACGCGGACCGATCCGGTGAAGGTTACCAGATCGGCATCGGGATCGGTGATCATCGCGTCGCCCATCGTCGACGGGTTGCCGGTGACGACCGACAGCATCTCGGGCGGGAGCCCCGCTTCGTACAGCACGTCCGCGAGCGCGAGCGCGGTGAGCGGGGTCAACTCGGTCGGCTTGAGCACGATGCGGTTGTTGGTCGCGATCGCCGGAGCGAGCTTGTGGCTGACCATGTTGAGCGGGTGGTTGAACGGTGTGATCGCCGACACCACGCCGAGCAGCGGCACGCGGGTGGTGAAGATCTTGCGCGCCTTGCCCATCGGCGAAATGTCGCAGGCATAGATCTCGCCATCGTCCTTGATCGTCAGCTGGGCCGCGAACGACCACACGTCATAGGCACGGCTCGCCTCGTACAGCCCGTCCTTCCAGCACAGGCCGGTTTCCGCGACGATCAGCCGGGCGAACTTCTCGCGCCGCTCACGCAGCAGTTCGGCGGTGCGCTGCAGGATCTGCTGGCGCTCATAGCGGGTGAGTGCGGGCTTGAACGCCCTGGCGGCCTGGAACGCCCCTCGGACATGCTCCGCGCGCGCCGCCGGAACGGTGCCGACCAGCGATCCGTCATAGGGATTGCGGACCTCGATCACCTCGTCGGTCTGGACGAGCTTGCCGGCAATGCGCATCGATTCGAGGCGGACCGGCTGGATATTCGCGTTGGCGTTCATGTCAGCGCACCAGATTGAGGGCGACGTCGAAGGCGTCGAAGTTGCGCAGGACGCGGCCGGGCTCGATGTCGGTCATGCGGTTCGAGATCAGCGGAACACACTGTTCGGTCAGGCCGCCATGGCTGCGCAGCGGCTCTGTCAGCCCTGAGAAATCGTGCCGCGCGGCGGTGGTGCCGAGCACCTTGTTCTTGCCGCAGAGGATGACGACGTCGCCGATCCGGTCGATCGGCAGCTCAAAGCGTTCGCTCGCTTCCGCGGCGTCGATCGCGACGGTGATGCCGTCGATCGCGTTCGCGGCGCCAATGACCGGCTGGACCTTGTCGGCATCGACATAGACCGTGGCGAACGAGCCGAGCGCGCCATGATGCGCGACATAGGGATCGGTGATCGGCAGGATCACGCGGGCGACCCCGGCGCCGAGCGCGGCATCCAGCACGTCCTGCAGATAGATCACATCGGGCTGCTGGTTGCTGTCGTGCTTGTCGTTCATGCCGTGATCCGCAGTGATCACGATGGTGCAGCCGCGCGCGTCGAGCTCACCGATATAGCGGTCGAACATCGCGTAGAAGGCATTCGCCGCGCTCGCCCCCGGTGCCGACTTGTGCTGCACATAGTCGGTGGTCGAAAGGTACATGAGGTCGGGACGGAAGGTGTCGACCAGCTTCACGCCCGCTGCGAAGATGAATTCGGACAGATCGGCGGAATAGACGCTGGGCAAGGGCAGGCCGACAAAGTCGAGCACGTCCTCGATCCCGTTATCGGCCTTGGTCGCCTGATCCGCCTTTTCCGAGGAGAAGGCGATCGCGGTGCCGCTGGCAAAGTCCAGCCCCTTGCCGAGCAGGGTGCGCAGCTTGTCCTTGGCGGTGACCACGGCGATCTTGAGGCCCGCCTGCTGGGCCGTGGCGAAGATGGTGGGGACGCGCAGGAACTTGGCGTCGTTCATCATTACTTCGACGCCCGCCTCGCGGTCGTAGAAGAAATTGCCCGAGATGCCGTGGACGGCGGGCGGCCGGCCGGTGACGATCGACAGATTGTTGGGGTTGGTGAAGGTCGGGACAACCGACAGCGCAGTCTTGTTGGTCCCGGTCTTGAGCACGCGCTCCAGGTTCGGGGCGAGGCCCGCCTCGATCGCACGCTCGATATAGCCCGGCTCCGAACCGTCGAGGCAGACGACGACAACGGGGCGATCGGGGCGCTTGTACGAACGGCCGTTGACCACGAGTTCGGTTGCAATGGGGGTGGACATGTTCACTTGGTTTCTCCTCAGGCCGCGCTGGTCAGAAAGGCATCGCGGGTGCCGATAAAATTGCGTCCTCGCTCGCCCGCGAGCGCATCGTCGATTGCGGCAAGCCAGTTTTCGCGGGTGACGCCGTAGTCGGTCGCGTCGGTCGAGATTCCGAGGCGGTTGAGCAGCGCTTCGAGCCGATCCGCCCCGGCAGCGAGATCGGCGCCGAAGATGCGCTTGAGCGCCCGGTCGCAGTCCTCGTTCTGGCCGATCACGGCGCGCATCACTGCCGGCAGGCTGAACGAGCAGGCGATGCCGTGGACGGTGCCGTGGTGCAGCGTGAGATAATAGGAGAGCGAGTGCGCGAGCGCGGTCTTGGTGTTCGAAAATGCGAGCCCTGCGAACAGGCTGGCCCGCGCCACCCGCGTGCGCAGCTCGAGATTGCCGAGGTCATCGAGCAGGCGCGGCAATGTGTCGAGCAACTCAGTCGCGGCGAACACGGCATGGTTGGCCGAGATCGGATTGGCGTTGACGTTCCAGATGCTTTCGAGCGCGTGCGACAGCGTGTCGAGGCCGGTCGCCAGCGTCAGGCCATGCGGGACGCCGAGCGAGGTCGCAGGATCAAGGATCGCGTGCTCGGGATAGAGGTCAGGGCGATTGAGCGAGTATTTCTTGCGCGCATCGGTGTCCCAGATCGTCGCCCAGCTCGTCACTTCACTGCCGGTGCCGAACGTGGTCGGCACTGCGATGATCGGCATCGCCTTCACCGCATCGGCGCCGGCGCGGCCTTCAAGGAAGTCCTGAACATTCGCGAAGTCGCCGTTTGAAACGGCCAGCGCCTTGGCCGAATCGATCACCGATCCGCCGCCGAACGCGACGATGACCTCGGGCGGCACGACCGCAGCGCCGAAGGTGCGGCAAGCGACGCGCAGGCCGTTGAAGCTGGGATTAGCCTCGACGTCGCGCACCACGACTGCGGGCTCGCCGACCTCGGCGGAGATCCGGGCGGTCATTTCGTCGAAATACGGATGGTCGTTGTAGGTGACGAGGCAATAGGCACGACCGGCGACCCTTTTGCGGATCGCTGACACCGCTTCCTCGCCCAGCGTTACCTCGACCGGATTCGCGTACTTCCACGATGTGGCCATCTCAGCCATCCCTCCCACTATTCTTGCGTGGGCGGATAGGAGAGCAAGACCATGACATTATCAAATTGATAGTTTGTTCAGTATCTATATAAAAAACCTATGAGGTATACCCAGCTCCGGTCCTTCCATGCCGTCGCCGAAGCCGAAAGCGTCACCGCCGCTGCGAGCCAGCTCAATGTCAGCCAGCCGACCCTGACCACGCAGATCCGGCAGCTCGAGGAAGAATATTCGATCGAACTGTTCGTGCGGACTGGCGGGCGGTTGCGCCTGACCGACGCGGGCCGCCAGCTCCAGCAGATCACGCGCCGGATGCTCGCAGACGAAGCCGATGCCCGGCACTTCCTGACGGAGAGCCGCGAGCTGCGCACCGGCCAGCTTCGGGTCGGCGCCGTCGGTCCGTTCCACGCGACTGAAATGCTCGTCGCCTTCCATGCGCGCTACCCGAAGATCGATATCGCGGTGTCGGTCGGCAACTCCAATGCCGTGCTGCGTAACCTGCTCGAGTTCCAGTCCGACGTCGCGGTGCTGGCCTTTGTCGAGAATGACGAGCGGCTATGGTTCTCGCAGTACAGCCAGGACGCGATCGTCGCATTCGGGCGGCGCGATCATCCGCTGTTCGAACCCAGCCGCACCAGCATCCGCATCGCCGAGCTACACGAACAGCCAATGGTGGCGCGCGAGCATGGCTCGAACACGCGCCGCGCCAGCGATGCCGCCATGGCGCAGGCAAATGTCCAGCCCAGGATCGTGATGGAGATCGGGAGCCGTGAGGCGGTGCGCGAGGCGGTTGCGAGCGGCGTGGGCTTCGGCTTCGTCTCAAGCGCCGAGTATATTGCGGATGAGCGCATTCGGAGCCTGCCCATCGTGGACGCGGAGATCTTCAACTATGCGCACATCGTATGCCGCCGCGATCGGCTGCAGTCCCGGCTGATCTCTGCGTTTCTCGACGTCACGCGTACGCTGCGCAGTGCGTGATCTGTTCACCGCAACGCCAGCTTCTCGCCGGGTGGCCCGTACATCGAAGGGGTGGCCGTGGTGCCAGGCGCGAAACATCAGCTCAAACCACCGGTGGAGTCGCGGGGTCAGCGAGGCGCTAGACCTGACCCAGCCTGGCCGTGGATGATCCACATCACCGATAGCGCGGCGATGATTGCGAGAACGGCTCTCATCACGGCGCCATGACGAGGCGAGAGCGGACGCGCTATCTCGGCGTCGCTCAAGTTATTGCCGAGGCCAGCGACGGCGTCGGCCAAAGCACAAGCCGAGTTTAAGGCACGCGCGGTGCGTGCCGCTGCGGATCGCGACCCCGTGATCGGGGATCCACATGGAGTTGAGTGCCGGATCGATCGACGCCCCTGGCAAACTAACTACCTGTCCATTGGCGGTTTACCCGCCGCCGGCTGACTGGACGGAGATTTTCGACGCGCGGCGGTAAGCGCTACCAGGCCCGTTTGTAACCGATGGTCAGCGTGGCGCCGTTGGCGGGGACGCGGCTCGTGTTGGTGCTGCTGCGCAGCAGCTGGCTGTAGACCGGCAGATACTGAGTGTTGAGGAGGTTCTCGACGCCCAGCGTAAACTGGTCCTTTCCGGTGACGTCGTAGCGCGCGATCAGATCCACGACCGTGTAGCTCTCGACCTTGCGCCGGCCAAAGCTCGCGACCCGGTTGAGGCGATAGTCGCGATCCCCGGAGAACAGACCCTGAAGGCGGATGTTCAACCGGTCGGTCGGCGCCACTTCCGCATAAGCGGTGACCTTGAGTGGCGGGATGCGATAGCCGGTCATATTCTGCCACCGGGTCGCGGCCGCCGCCTTCTCGCGGCCACGTAGATAGGTCACGCTGCCGCCGAACCGGACTGGGTCCTTCGCATTCCCGACATCGAGGGAGGCCTCGACGCCCGTGATACGCTCTGCCGTGCGGACCAGGATCAGCCCGTTGTTGAAGCTCTGCACGTCCCCCAGATCGGAGGTGCTGCGGAACAGCGCCACGGTGCCCTTTACCGTCCCGAAACTGCCGCGCCAGCCGATCTCATAGCTGTCGATCTTTACGGGCTGGAGGTCGGAATTGCCGATGTTGAATCCCGCGTTGGCGCCGCGCAGCTGCAGGCCGATGTCCGGAAGCTGGAAGCCTTGTGAGAAGGAGGCGTAGAAGGTCTGGCGATCGATCGGGGTCAGCGTCGCGCCCGCATTGAAGGTCCAGCCGTCGTAGCGGATCGTGCCGCCCTGAATCGCGATCGGGTTAGGCGCACGATATTGCGATAGCGGGGTAAAGGTATCGAACGATGCCTCGGCGCGGTCGTAGCGGACGCCGGCTTCGATCGTGAAGAGGGGCGAGAAGCGATGTTGCAGCTGGACGAACCCGCCCTGCGTGTCGGTGGTGAGTTCGGGCATGAAGATGAGCGTGCCGGTGCGCTTGAAGACGAGCCCGCCGCTCGCGTCATAGGCCGCGGGATCGAAGACATCGAGCGGCATGTCGCTGACTTCCCGGCCAAGGTCGCCGCCCCAGGTGATCGCGGTCCGTTCGCCGATCGGCGTTTCGATCGTCAGGCGCGCGCCATAGGTCCGGGTGTTCTGGAATACCTGATCGACGTTGCGACCGCGGTTGGCGATGCCGCGCGCGTCGAATGGCGTGAAGCGGACGAACAGGTCGCGATAATAGCCGAGCAGATCGACCTTGCTGCCGAACAGGTCGCTGTTGCGGTAGCCGAAGGTGGCGACAAGGCTGTGCACCTGATTCTGGTCGGCGAGTTCGAGTCCCTTGATCGGGCGCGCAAGCACGGTTCCCGCCGGCGCGCGGCCGGTCGCGGGATCGGCGGCATAGTCGCTGTTCTGGTCGGCGCGATAGTAGTTGACCGATCCGTGGACATAGCCATCGGACCCGAGCCGATGGCCCAGCTTGCCGCCGACATTCCAGACATTGCTGTCGATCAGGTCGCCCTGGCTCGGCTCGGGCGCACGGCGGTTGCCGCGACCGTCGAAGCCGGCCCCGATGCGCTCATAGCCGCCGCTCAGGGCAAAATCGAGCGAGCCGGCCGAACCCGACATGAACTGCTGCGCCCGCGCGCCCAAGCTCTGGTCGGTGAGGTTCGACAGCGACGTGACGGCCGACAGCGTCGTTTCGATCTTCAGCGGTCCGCCCGCGGGCCGGGTGTTGATCGAGATGAGGCCGCCGGTCGCGCCGCTGCCATAGATCGCGGTGCCGCCGCGCAGAACATCGACCCGCTCGATCATGTTCGGATTGACGCTGATGAGGTTGCGCGAGCTGTCGCGATTGGTGTTGTAGGGCACCCCGTCGACGAGGATGAGCGAACCGCGTCCCCGCAGCGTCTGCCCATAGTCGGTCATGGTGCGGCTGGAGTCGGCAAGGCCGGGAACGGCCTTGGCCAGGATCGTCGACAGCGTGTCCGATGCGGCGCGCGCCATTTCCAGTTCCTCACGATCGATCGTCGTGATCTGGTGGGTCGGCGGCGTGATGTCCGGGTTGGTGCGCTGCGCCGTCACGATGATCTCGCTGCTTTCCGCGTCCTGCGCCAGAGCGGGCGTTGCGAACGCGGCGGTAGCGGCCGACAGCGCCAGAAACGAAAGCGAGCGGCGGCGTGCGATGATCATCTAACTACCTTGAATCGGAACAAAGAGCGGGCGCCATAATCGTAACTGCGAGTGAATTGCAAGAAATGCGAGGCGCGCCTGTCGCACGGGCTTATCCTTGAGGACGGCACTTGAAGCTGCCCCTGTGCGAGTGGCCGAGGTGTCGTCTTGGGCCAAGGACAGGGCGGCTGTGCCGTTGCGCCAGGGTGCCTACACCGCGATGCGGAGCAGGCGGATATGGATGGCCATTCCCCGCGTCGAATCCATGATTTCGACGGTCCCCTGATGCGCAGCAACAATTGCGGCGACCATGCTGAGTCCCAGGCCGTGTCCCGGGGTCGAACGGCTCCGGTCGAGGCGCGCCAGAGGCTCGAAAACCCTCAGCCGCTCCGCAACGGGGATTCCGGGTCCGTTGTCGGTCAGATGGATATCCACCGTATCGCCACTGGACCTGACCGCGATATGGGCCTGCGTGCCCGCAGGCGTGTGAAAGCTCAGATTGTCGAGAAGATTTGCAACGACCCGTTGCAATAGCCGCTTTTCTCCAAGAACCGATGCCGCGTCATAGTCGGCGGTCAGCGAGATCCCGCGATCTTCGAGCGGTGGCTGATAGGTGGTCACCATTTCCTGCACCGCAGCCGCGAGATCGACCGCGGTAAAGCGCTTGCGCACGGCGCCACCACCGACTTCGGAAATCGCGAGCAGCCCGGTCAGCAGCTCGAGCAGTTCGTCGGATTCCTCCAGCGCGGCGCCCAGCAGTCGCTGCATGTTCGGGTCCGCCTCTCGCTGCGCCTCTTCGAGCCGTTGGCGCAGACGGTTGATCGGCGTGCGCAGGTCGTGCGCGATCCCCACCGACATGTGACGGAGATTATCGACAAGCCCGCTGATCCGGTCGAGCATGGCGTTGAGCGACATTGCGAGACGATCGAGTTCGCCGCGTCCCGTCTCCACCGGCATGCGATTAGACAGGTCTTCGGCCATGATCGTTTCCGCCGACATCCTGATGGCAGCCAGACGGCGCTGGATGATGCGTCCGAAGCCGAGTGCTACCGCGCCGACGACAAGGATGATCAGCCCGAAGTTGAGCAGGAACAGCTTGAGGATCTTCAAATCCATCTTGTCGACGATCGCGCGATCGGCGGCGACCACCAGTCGCCCGCCGCCCGGCACCGCACTGTTCATCGCCTGTGCGATGCCGGTGCTTCCATCGGGCTTTCGGAAATGCAGGAACTCGCTCCAGCCCGGCGGAGGGATGTCCGCCCGAAGCGCTCCGGCGCGACGCCGCCCCGAGGTGTCGGTCAGGATATAGCCCATCGACCGGTCGTCGCCGTCGATGCTGGCCAGATAGCCGATGTCGAACGCAACGCCGTCATCACGGGCGTTGATGGTGTGAACAAGCGCATCAAAGCCATGCGCGCGATTCTGCTCAAGCAAAGCGTGGGTTTCGACTTCGATCCGGTGATCGATCTGGCGCTCGATCTCGTGATGGACCACGCCATAGGTGGCAAGGCCAAGCAGCGCGGTGACGAAACCCGCACCGGCGGCGATCGAGAACGCGATGCCGCGAATCGAGCCCGGTATCCATTTAGCCGGCATTGCCGCCGATCATGTATCCCGAACCCCTGACCGTATGGATCGCGTCCCGATCGAACCCCTCGTTCAACTTCGTGCGCAGCCGGCTGATATGCGTCTCGACGATGTTGGTCTTGGGATCGAAGCCCAGATCCCATACGCGGTCGAGCAGCATCGTCCGGGTGACGACCCGATCGGCGTTGCGCAGCAGTTGTTCGAGAATGAGGAATTCGCGCGGCTGCAGATCGATGATGCGACCCGCGCGCCTGACGGTGCGTCGTAACAAATCCATTTCGATATCGCCGGCGCGCAACTGTGTGCCGGCTTCGCCAAGTGCGGGCCGGCGCGACAGCGCATTGATCCGCGCGATCAGTTCGACAAAGGCAAACGGTTTGACCAGATAATCGTCGGCGCCCGCCTCAAGGCCGACAACGCGGTCCTCGATCCCCGACATGGCGGTGAGGAGGATTGCCGGCGTCTGGCAATGGTCGCGCCGCGCCTGTTTCAGCACCGAGACGCCGTCGATCCCGGGAACCATGCGATCGAGGATCAGCACGTCGTAGCTGCTCGTGGCGATTTTCCCGATCGCATGCTCGCCGCAATCGACGGTCGTGACCTGGTGGCCGAGTTCCCGAAGTCCGCGTTCGATAAACGCGGCCGAGCTCGCGTCATCTTCAAGAAGCAGCAGCTTCACCGGCAGACGATCGCGCAGTGGAAAGGGCAACCGGCTCCGCAGACGCGGCTTCGGCGAAGATTGCAGCTTCTATACATTTTCCCAATGTTCCAGATACTGCGTGGACACCATCCGGCCTCCGACTATTTGCGGCGCTTATGCGAGCCATTATCATTCGCACCTAGCCGAGTTTTCAGGGGTTTTCCATGTCTATTGCCGTTCATCGCCGTGCGCTGCGCATTGCCGTCCTTTCATCGGTTGCGACAATGATGGTTTCTCCCGCAGTCGCATCCGCGGAAGACGCCGCCAACGGACAGGAGACGAGCGCCGCGGACCGTCGGGAGATCGTCGTCACCGGCGTGCGCGAAGCCGAGACCGGCTACAAGGTCAGCAACAGCAGCTCGGGGATGCGCACCGACACACCGCTGGTCGACACGCCCCAGTCGGTCAGCGTCATCACGGCCAAGCAGATCGAGGATCAGGCCGCCAACAGCATCGGCGATGCGGTGCGCTACACGCCGGGCATCTACTCGGCGCAGGGCGAGGGTAATCGCGAGACGCTGGTGATCCGCGGCATGACGACGACCGGCGACTTCTTCGTCGACGGCATTCGCGACGACGTCCAGACCTATCGCGATCTCTACAACATCCAGCGCCTTGAGGTGTTTCGCGGCCCCAACGCGATGGCGTTCGGCCGCGGCGGCACCGGTGGCCTGATCAACCGCGTCACCAAGGTCGCCGACTGGACGCCGGTACGCGAGGTGCGGCTCGAGGCCGGGATGTACGATCATTATCGCGGCCAGATCGATCTCGGCGGAGCGCTGAACGATGCGGTCGCGCTGCGTCTGACCGGCGTCTACCAGAATAGCGGCAGCTATCGCGATGGGGTCGAGTATGAGCGCTGGGGTATCAACCCGACCGTGTCGTTCCGCATCGGCGCGAACACCGTGATCCAGGCCGGGTACGAGCATTTTCAGGACGACCGCATCGCCGATCGCGGCGTGACGTCGCGGGTGCGCCCGGCCGGCTTCACCGGCGCCGTCGAGTTTGTCGATACGCCGCGCAGCCGCTTCTTCGGCGATCCCGAGAACAGCCCCACCTGGACCAACACCGACGCCGCCAATCTCTACATCACGCATGATTTCGGCGGTGGCGTGACGCTGCGCAACCGCACGCGCTATGCCGATTATGACAAATTCTACCAGAACGTCTTCCCGGGCGCCCTGAATGCCTCCCCGTCGGTCAATCCCGCCGGGCTTCCGGCCGGCACCTATGCCGCCGGCACGATCGTCCAGATCTCCGCCTACAACCAGGCGACGAAGCGCGAGAATTTCGTCAACCAGACCGATCTCAACGCCGAGTTCAGCACCGGCGGGATCGGCCATACGCTGCTGATCGGCGCGGAATTCGGACGCCAGAACACCGACAATGTTCGCCTGGAAGGCTTCTTCCCGGTGGCGGGCAATGCGAACGGCGTCAGCGCGATCTTCGCGCCGCTGTCGAACCCGCGCATCAGCCGCAACGACATCCGCTGGGCACCGAACGCGACCAGCGCCAGCAACACCAGCTCGCTCGATATCGCCGCCGGCTATATCCAGGACCAGATCGAGCTGTCGCCGGCGTTCCAGGTCGTGCTTGGCCTGCGTTTCGAGAATCTGGTGACCAACGTCACCAATCGGCGCACCGGGGCCAAATTCCGCACGGTCGACAATCTGTGGTCGCCGCGCGCCGGCCTCATCTACAAGCCTGTCGAGAATGCCAGCATCTATGCCAGCTTCTCGCGCTCCTATCTGCCGCGCGGTGGCGATCAGCTGGCGGGCCTGACGATCGACAACCAGTCGCTCGATCCCGAGCGCTACCAGAATTACGAGCTGGGTGTGAAATGGGACATCAATCCCAATTTCAGCATCGGCGCGGCGATCTATCAGCTCGACCGTGACAATGTGATCGTCCTGATCAATCCCAATGACCTCGCTGCGGGCACCGAACTGGGCGGCGGCCAGCGCTCGCGCGGCTTCGAGCTTCAGGCGATGGGCAACATTACCCCGCAGCTCAGCGTCGTCGGTTCCTACACCTATCAGGAAGCGGAATTCACGCGCGCGATCTCGGCGACCGTCAAGGACGGCGCCCGGATTCCCAATGCACCACGGCACAGTGCCTCGCTGTGGACGCGCTACGACGTCACGCCGCAACTGGGTCTTGCGCTGGGCGGCGTCTATCAGGGCCGGCGCTTCGCTGCGCAGGACAATCTGGTCGCGATGCCAAGCTATTTCCGTGCCGATGCGGCGGCCTATTACCGGATCAGCGAGACCATCGACCTTCAGGTGAATATCGAGAATCTGACCAACGAGAAGTATTTCGTCTTCGCGCACAGCAATACCAACGGCACGCCCAGCGCGCCGACCACGGTGCGCGGTGCGGTCAGCTTCCGGTTCTGAAACCTGCGCGAGTAATTTCCAAAAGCCCCGCCAGGCCATCCGACTTAACGGGCGGCCTGGCGACCTTTGCGGGTCGATTGGCTGATCGCCACGCCTCCCGACTATTCAGAACTTCGCCTCGAGGGACAGTCGCGCCGTCCGCGGGCTGCCGCGGGTCAGGAAGCCGCGTGACGTTGATTGCCAGTAGGAGTTGGCCGTCACATTCTCCACATTCGCACGCAGGATGTAGCGGTTTCCGCCAAGGTTGAGGCCATAGCGCAAGCCAAGATCGAAGCGATTCCAACCATCGATCGGCCGCAAATTCTCGGCATCGTAGAACTGCTTGCTCGTATGGATGAAGGTCGCGTTCAGCGCGAACCCCGGAAGCATTGCGGGCTCGTATTCGCCGAACAGGTTGACCTGCCATTCCGGGATGCCGATCGGGCGCTTGCCGTCGGTCAGGCCACCGGCAGTGCCCTGCTGTTCCGCCGCGGAGTACAGGATGCCGCCGAGCAGGCTCAGCCCGGCAAGCGGCTTGCCGGACATGTTTAACTCGATGCCCTTGTTGATGGCATCGCCGTTGAGAACATAGAGGTTGGTCGAGGGCTGGACATAGCCGAACGGCTGATTGATCCGGAAGAAGGCTAGGCTGGCGCTCATCGAATTCGCCAGCTCGACCTTGGAACCGAACTCATATTGCGTGCTGACGAAGGGCGCGAACACCGTGCCCGTGTTGGCCGATCCGGGCGGTGCGAACAATCCGGGTGTCAGGCCCTGCGAGAAGCTTCCGTAGAGCGACCAGAATGATTTCGGCTTCACCACGAGCCCGGCGGCATAGGTGGTCTTCGATTCATCATAGTCGGTCAGCGGCTTGCCGGTGGCCCGATCGAAGTTGGTCATTTTGACATTCTGGTGCCGGACACCAAGCGTGAGCCGGACGTGATCGTCGAGCGCCGAGATCGTGTCCGCGATGGCAATGCCGCGCAGTTTTCGATCGTTCGAATGGCGCAAGTCATCGAATTGCGCCGCCACCGCGTCGGTGAACATTGCGGCCGGCCGGGGGATATGGACGGGTTTGTAGATATTGTTCGCAAGCGTCGGTGGCGTCTGGAACGGAAGATTGCCGAACGTCTTGATGTACAGGGTCGTGGCCGCCGCCACGAAGCTGTGGCTGAAAGGCCCCGTCTGGAACTTGGATCGCAGTGCGATCTCTCCGGTCTCATCGATCGAGCGACTTCCGAACAGGCTGAACCGCGACGTGAAATTCCCCGTCGCGGACGTCAGTGTGCCGAGCGTGTAGCGATAATATTCGTCAAAATCGAGATAGCCGTAGCGCGCCGACACGGTGGTTCCGGGCAGGAACTCATAGCTTGCACCGAGAATGAAGCTCTTGGTTTGCGAGTTCGTCCGCGTCCAGGGCTGGCCATAGTTGACCGTCGATTTGGGAGCGTCCGGGATCTGGAATCCGGCGGCGGCCGTCAGGTGATGGTCCTGCCCCTTGATCAATTCGGACGTGTAGAGGAAGTCGGCGGTCAGGCGGACGCCGCCTGCTTTATAGTCCAGAGCCAGGCTCGCGACGTCCGCGCGCCGGTTGGTGAAATTTAGCGCAAGATCGCCGGCATAATGCGCGGCGTTCAGGCGGGCACCGACCTGTTGTTCGTCGCCGAACCGGGCCCCCAGATCGACATTCCCGCCGACATGCCCCTCGGACATATAGAGCGCGGTCGCATCGAGGGTTCGCCGGGCCTGGGCGCGCTTGGGAATGAGGTTGATCATGCCGCCGATATTGCCGAACGGCGCCACGCCGTTGATCAGCGCGTTCGGGCCTCTGAAGACCTCGACCTTGGCATAGGGTTCGATCGGATTTCGCCGACCCGGTACCATGCCATAGAGGCCGTCGACCGCGACCTCCGAGGCAAAGAGGGGGAAGCCGCGAAGTACATATTGTTCGCTTTCGCTGCTCGCCGACAAATTGCTTCTGATCGAAGGGTCGAGTGCGAACACGTCGGTCACCGTGCGCGCCTGAAGCGCATCGAACGCGTCTTCGGTATAGGAGGTCATCGAGAACGGCGTGTCGAGAACCGCCTGCTCGCCGAACAATCCGCTCTTGGCATAGGGAGAGGTGAAGCCGGTGACGACGACGTCTTCGACGACCGGATCGCTATCCGGGCGAGGAGCCGGGCTGATCGTGGAAACGGTGGGCGGCACGTCGCGGCGGGCCATGCGCTTGCGTTCCACCGGTTTGGCCTTCGACACGCGTACGATGAAGCCGCCCGCGCCATCGGGATGGGCCTCCAGGCCGGTGTTTCTCAGCAATCGCGACAAGGCTTGTGAGACGTTGCGCGCATCGCGCACGCCGGACGTCATTTTGCCTCGAACCGACGCCGGGTCGTAGGAGATCGTCAAACGAGCGGCGCGACCAAGCTGGTTGAGCGCGGACCCGAGCGGCCCGGCCGGAATGTCATAGGATCGTGCCGGGCTGCTTGCCTGCGCCATGGCTGGAGACGGCATCGCTGTGCAGAGCGTCAGGGCAAACGCCGCTCCGACCTTGCCAGCCACTATTCTGTTACGCACGGAAAACCCCCTTCTGAAACTGCCTTCATTGAGGGGACGAGCGAGATCGCGATCGGGACAGTGCCCGTGCCGAAATAATCAGCGGCGGCGCATAACCGGTGCTGTAGGGTTGCTGTTGTCGAGGACCAGCGGCAACAGCGCAGTCAGATTGACTGTGGCCTTATCGGGATCGCGCAACGGAAAGATCCCTGACACGCGCAGATCGGCAAGGGTCCGACGATCGAAGACGACCGGTGTCGTTCGCCAGCGGTTCAGTTCGTCCAGCACTTCGACAAGCGGACGATCGTCGGCCGACAACCAGCCGTCCGCCCAGACACCTATATCTGCAATGGGAATGTCGGAAAGCCGCTCCACACCATGTGCTGTCAGACGGGCACTCTGTCCTGGCGAGAGCGTCATGCACGTTGCGGCCTCGCCGTCCTCCGGGCAGATGCGCACACGGGATTCGGAAACTGCAACAAGGGTCGAGGCGGTTTCCCTGCGCACGGTGAATGCCGTCCCGAGTGCGGTTATGGTGCCATCGCGGGTTCGCACGGTGAAGCCCGGGTTCGTCCGTTTGGCAACCGTGGCGAGAACCTCCCCCTTCAGAAGCGTGACCAGGCGGCGGTCGGCATCGATGTTCACCGCGCTGTCCGTCGAGAGCGTCAATCGGCTGCCGTCGGCAAGCTCCACCGCACGCGCTTCTCCAGGCGCGGTGGCTTGATCGGCAAGCATGAGTTGCACGGCCGGCAGACGCGATCCCGCCCACCCGGCGCCCAGCAGCGCCAGTACCATCAGGAACGGCGCGCCGGATCGCCTGCGTCGAAGCAAAAACCGTCGCAACGTTTCGCGCTCGACCTCGGGAGCGCTCTCCAGTCGCTCCCGGACACCGCCCATTCGATCCAGTGCCAAAGCATGCGCCGGATCCGCCGAACGCCAGACCTCAAAGTCGGCACGGTCCTGATCGGAAGCGTCCCCCGACTCCAGGTGCGCGAGCCACTCCGCTGCCTCCTGGACCACCAAAGCGCCAGGCTCGTTCTTGGCGCTATGCAATGTTCGGCCGGGCTCCATAGGCCGCGGCGTAGCAACGGGCATAGCCCTTCGCGATATACTGCTTGACCATACTCTTCGACACGCCGAGTCGGGCCGCGATCTGGGCATGCGATACGCCTTCCAGGCGGGCGAGCAGAAAGGCACGCCGAGCGCGTTCGGGAAGGGTGTCCAGCTCCCGCATCACGATATCCAGTTCGCCGATCGCTGCCGCGATGCGTTCCGGGCAGGGCATCGAGGCACCAGCCATCAGTGCCGCATGGGCTTCGAGGAACGTCCGCTCGACCTCCAGCCGCCGTGCCTGATCGATCAGTAATCTGCGAGCAACCGCGGCGAGGTAGGGCCGTACATTGCGTGGCGCTGCAGTGTCGCGTTTCTCGACCAGGCGACAGAACGTATCCTGCGCGATGTCCGCCGCCCTTTCGGAGCAGCGGGTGTATCTTCGCAACCATCGTTGCAGCCAATCACTGTGCCCGCTGTACAGGCGATCAAGCTCGAGGGCGGAGGAGCCAGATATGGTCGGAACTCCCCACTGAAAGGCCAGGATCGAAGAACCGCCTATTAGCTGCCGGGAGGCCTAATGCAAATCATTTGCAACATTGCCGCTGGCGGCGAAAGATCACCACCGCCCGAAGGCCAAGAATCTGCCCGGCGAGGCCATCGGAACTGGGCCGCGCGCGTGTGCGCCGATCGCGCAGCTCGCCCTCGACAGCTGGAGCAAGGCGGGCGACGCCACGAACCTGCGCGTGGCCGACGGAGCGCAGATGGCATCCGCTTTCCTGCGCGAACCCTTTGCTTGCTTGCATGGAGCCTGCCGTCCGCGCGTTGGAAATATCTACATATTTCCAATTTATTTCAATGCGCTAGGTGAATTTCATGGCGCGCCCGGCAGGATTCGAACCTGCGGCCCCAAGCTTAGAAGGCTCGTGCTCTATCCAACTGAGCTACGGGCGCGCGCTGGCTACGCGTTAGCGCGGATTGCGCGGGCGGGGAACCGCCATATAGTCCTGCGTACAGCAAAGGGGCGGGCGATGAGCGACGAGGTGGCACCGGTACGGATCAACGCGGGCCAGGTCGCGGGCGGGCATTTCCGCTATTATGATTATGTCATGGCGGCGTTCGTCGCGATCCTGCTCCTCTCCAACGTTCTGGGTGCGGGGAAAGTCGCGCAGGTCTGGCTGCCGGCCATCGGGATCTACCCGTTTGTGGAAGCGGGATGGTGGCCGTTCGGCGCCGGCATCCTGTTCTTCCCGCTCTCCTATGTCATCGGCGATGTGCTGACCGAGGTCTATGGCTACGCCCGCGCACGGCGTGTGATCTGGGCGGGGTTCGTCGCGACTGCCTTCATGGCGTTCATGGCCTGGGTGGTGGTCGCGTTGCCGCCGGCGCCCGACTGGACCAACCAGCCGGCGTACGACACGATCTTCGGTCAGGTGCCGCGCATCGTCCTCGCATCGATGATCGCTTTCTGGGCGGGCGAGTTCGTCAATTCCTTCGTCCTCGCCAAGATGAAGCTGTGGACCCGGGGCAAGCATCTCTGGTCGCGCACGATCGGCTCGACCTTTGCGGGGCAGGGGGTGGACAGCCTGATTTTCTACCCGCTCGCCTTTTGGGGCGCTGAAGGCTGGACCAACGATCTTGTGCTTCAGGTGCTCGTGACTCAATGGGTGCTCAAGGTGAGCTGGGAAGTGTTGCTCACGCCGGTCACCTATGCCGTGGTCGGCTTTCTCAAACGGCGCGAGGGCGTGGACGTCTATGACGAAGGTACCGATTTCACGCCGTTCCGTGCCCGCGTCTGAATGAAGGACAGCGTCTTTCAGGCGGCCAAGCTGTGGCTGATCGATTTCACGGGCCTCGCCAAGGATGCGCTCCACATCCATGTCGGGCTGATCGTCTTCTTTGCCGTGGCGCTCGTTTTGCGCTGGCCGCTGCGCAGCTGGAAGCCCTGGGCTGCAGCGCTTATCGCGGCGCTGGCGGGGGAAGCGTGGGACCTGTGGGACACGCTCGCTGAGGGGCGCCACATCGTTCTTTCCGCCAACTGGCAGGATCTGTGGAACACGATGCTGTGGCCGACCGCGATCCTCCTGCTTGCACGCACGACGCGGCTGTTCGGCGGCGGACGGCGCTAGGCTCTGCCTTGTCCGGGAACGCAGCCACGGGCGGTTGCAATGTTGGAATTCGTCTGCTGCTGTTCCGCTGCCGGAACACCGGCCGCTCCTTGAACCCGTAGATCAAGCCGTCGCGCGCGTAGCAGTGTGACTTTCGGGACTTTCCGTCGTCCTCGCGCACGCGTGGCAGTGTGACCTTTGGGACTTTCGGGGTCAGGCGACCGCTTCGAGCAGTCCCTCGAACAGCCGCCGTCCGTCGATGCCGCCATGCGCGGCTTCGATCTTGCGCTCGGGGTGCGGCATCATGCCCAGCACGTTGCCGCCCGCATTGACGACGCCCGCGATCTGGCGCGCGCTGCCGTTGACGTCGCCGGCATAGCGGAACGCGACGCGCCCCTCGCCCTCAAGCCGGTCGAGCGTCTCGCTGTCGGCGAAGTAGTTGCCGTCGTGATGCGCAACAGGGATCGAGAGCGTTTCGCCCGCGGCATAGCGGCTGGTGAAGATCGTCTGGCTGTTGTCCACGGTCAGGTCGACGTCGCGGCACACGAAGTTGAGGCCTTCGTTGCGCATCAGCGCGCCGGGCAGCAGCCCGGTCTCGGTCAGCACCTGAAAGCCGTTGCAGACCCCGATCACCGGCATGCCGCGCTCGGCCGCCGCGACCACTGCGCGCACCACCGGCGACCGCGCCGCAATCGCGCCGCAGCGCAGATAGTCGCCGTACGAGAAGCCGCCGGGCAGCGCGATCAGGCCAAGGCCATCGGGCAGTTCGCTCTCGCCATGCCACACCATGTGCGGCTTGGTTCCGGTCACGCTCTCCAGCGCCACCGCGAGGTCGCGGTCGCAGTTGGAGCCCGGAAAGACGATGACCGCGGTCTTCATTGCCCAGAAACTCCAGGGCGCTCGACCCGGTAGTTTTCGATCACGGTGTTGGCGAGCAGCTTGGTGCACATCGCGTCGATGTCCGCGTCGCTGGTGCTGTCCGCGACCTCGATCTCGATCAGCTTGCCGACGCGGACTTCGCCCACGCCCGAAAAGCCGAGCGAGCCGAGCGCGTGCTCGATCGCCTTGCCCTGCGGGTCCAGCACGCCGTTCTTGAGGGTGACGACGATGCGCAGCTTCATGGATTTTGCCTCCGGGGATTTGCCGCGCCCTATGGGCCGGGTGGCGCGCAGGTTCAAGCCCGGTGTTCGGCCGGTGCCGCAATCCGGCAGAAGCGCAAGGCTTCATCGGTCATTTACCCGGACGTGGAACACTCGGCATTGCCGAGTCGCCGCCGCGGGGCCGTGACCGGGGGGAGTGCGTGTGATGGGGTTTCTTTCGATCGCCCTGTTCGTGGTGCTGATGGCCTTCGGCCGCGACTATTTCGGCTGGACCGATCCCCACGGGATGACGACGATGGCACTGATTTGTGCCTTCGTCTTTGGAGTCATCGCGGGGTTGAAGGCGAGGGGCTGACGCTCTGGCCGCTAGCGGCCAGAGCTTACTTCCCCCGCTTCTTGCGGTGGCTTTCGAGGTCCAGCACCGCCGAATCGGCGCCTTCGGGCAGCAGACCCAGCCGACGCGCCACTTCCTGATAGGCTTCGACTTCCCCGCCCAGATCACGCCGGAACCGGTCCTTGTCGAGCTTCTCGCCGCTGGCCATGTCCCACAGACGGCAGCCATCGGGGCTGATCTCGTCGGCCAGGATGATTCGGCTGTAGTCGTTGTCGAAGATCCGGCCGAATTCGAGCTTGAAGTCGACCAGACGGATGCCGATCCCGGCGAACAGGCCCGACATGAAGTCGTTCACCCGGATCGCCATGTCGGCCATGTCGTGCAGCTCTTCCTGGCTCGCCCAGCCAAAGCACAGGATGTGCTCGTCGGTGACCATCGGGTCGCCCAGCGCGTCGTCCTTGAAATAATATTCGACGATGGTCCGCGGAAGCTGCGTGCCTTCCTCGATCCCCAGCTTCTTCGACAGCGATCCGGCAACGACGTTGCGCACCACGACCTCGATCGGGACGATCTCGACCTGACGGATCAGCTGCTCGCGCATGTTGAGGCGGCGAATGAAGTGAGTCGGGATGCCGATATTGCCGAGCAGCGTGAAGATATGCTCGCTGATACGGTTGTTCAGCACGCCCTTGCCGCTGATCGTGCCCTTTTTCTGGGCGTTGAACGCGGTGGCGTCATCCTTGAAATACTGGATCAGCGTGCCGGGTTCGGGGCCCTCATAGAGGATCTTGGCCTTGCCCTCGTAGATCTGGCGGCGGCGTGCCATCGGTGCTGCGGTCCTTCAGAAACACGGTGCCCCGGCGGCGCTTGGGTTCGCGCGGACGCCGGGGCTGGAAGCGCCGAGCCTATATCGAAACCCGGCTCGGCGCGCAATCAATCGCTCGCTGCGGTTTCGGCAGGCTTCAGACGACGCAGCCGGGGCCGGAGCCGCCGCCAGAGCAGCAGCCCGATCAGGAGCACCAGAGCGGGTGGTCCCAGCACCGCGATCGCGCCGAGAACGAAGGCCAGTGTCGCCTGCGCGGAAGCGGCGAGCAGGTCGAGTGAACTGGTGAGCGGTGCGCCCGCGTCAAAGCCGCGAACGGCTCTGCCTGAGCGGTAGGCGAAGGTCATCGGCGTGTTGGCGAGCGATTCGCGTTGCTCGCTGCTGCTGGTCTGCACCGCCTCGATCCGCTGGGCGATCTCGGCGCGCTGACGTTGCAGCTCGGCGCGTTCGCTGGCGGGCAGATTCGTGCGCGCCAGTTCACGATCGAGTCGGGCAAGCTCCTCCTGCGCTCGGGCGCGGTCTGCAGCGAGTCGGGTGGTCTCGGCCCCGGCATCGGTGCCGGTGATCTCAGCGTCGATCAGCGTGCCTTCGGCCTTTTGGATTGCCGCGATGCCTTCCTTCCCGAATGCACGGGCCAGGGTGGGGTCGAGCTTGAAGGTCAGCATCGCCTCGACCCGGCTTTCACCGAGCAGCTGGTAGCGCAGGCCGGTGATGCGGCAGCGCGCGATGCCCAGCTTCTCACACGCGGCAGCATGTTCCTCTTGCGCTGCGGAAATCCGCGCTGCCGGGAGCGAGAAGGCGTAGTGGTAGTTGAACGCGACGCCGGGTGCCGCGGTGACGGCGACTCCGGCCGGTGCTTCAAGGAGGGCGTCGGCCGCCGTTTCCTGCGCCGGCTCGCCCCGCGTCTGTTGCGCCGTCGATCCGCGGTCACCCTGCGGCGCCGGACCGCAGCCCGAAATCGCGAGTGCCAGAACCAGTAATGCCGAACCCGATGTCCATCGCATGCCGTTGCTCCTCTCCGGTGATGCTCAATTCATCGCTCACAGTGCACGACTCATCGCGCAGTGATAGAACATCACATTAGAGGGTGTTCGGCAATGCCTCTTTTTCGCCACATTTGATCGATGATCAAGGCCTATGGATTAGCCGATGCAATAGGTTCGCTTGCGCGCCTCTTCGCTCTGGTCGGGCGGTACGGCCCGGCTCGCCGCCCGGTGAAGTACACGCGCCAATGCCTTGCCGATGCGGCGGAAGCCACGGTCAATCCCGTCGCTCACCACCTGATGGTTCTCCGCCCAGAAGCGGTCGTTATAGGGTTCGTGCATTGTCTTGCTCCCAATGTTCGATAGCTCGCTGTTGCAGTTGAAATGGCGAATTCCGTTCCGGAGGACCAACAAAAGGATCGACGCAATACATCATCAAGGATTATAGATTGGCGATGCGCCAGCTTCCGCCACTCGCCGCTGTCCGTGTTTTTGAGGCTGCCGCCCGGCGCGGCAATTTCACCCGCGCCGCTGAGGAATTGGGGATGACCCAGGCCGCAGTGAGTAACCAGGTGAAACTGCTGGAGCAGCGGCTTGGGATCGCGCTGTTTCGCAAGAATGGCCGCGGCGTTGTCCTGACCCCAATGGGGGAGCGCATCGCGCCCCAGGTAAGTACGGCGTTGGACGGTCTGGCCGAAGCGTTCGCGGTGGCACGTGCCGAGGACGAGGCGGTGATGACGATTTCTGCGCCGGGTACCTTCTCGACCAATTGGCTGGCGAGGCGGTTGGGCAGCTTTCAGGTCGCGCGGCCCGAGCTCGCCGTGCGCGTGCTCGTCACCGATGCGATCATCGATCTCGCCACCAGCGATGCCGATGTCGCGATCCGCGGTGCGCACGGACCCTGGCCGGGGCTGGTCTCACATTTCCTGATGCGCATGCCATTCACGGTGATGGCGAGCCCGGACTTTCTCGCGGCGCATCCGCCGATCCGCACGCCTGCTGATCTGCTCGGCCTGCCGCGTGTGTCGCCCGACGACAATTGGTGGGAGCTGTGGTTCGAATCGGTGTTCGGCGATGCGGTGGTCGCGTCGCAGCCGGGTATCGACTTCCAGTCGCAGGTGCATATCGGCAACGCCGCCGTTGCCGGGCATGGCCTTGCGATGCTTTCCCCGCCGATGTGGTTGTCGACGATCGCCGAGGGGCGGCTGGTGCAGGTGCTCCCGCAAATGGTCTATTACAGGAACAGCTTCTGGCTGGTCTATCCTGAGGCCAAGCGCAACCTTCCCAAGATTCGAGCTTTCCGCGACTGGCTGCTTGCCGACGTACGGGCGTCGCTGGGCGACGACCCGTACGGTGCGTTGGTGCCGCCGCCCGGGGATATGTGACGCCCCTCGCAAGGGCGGAATAGCCCTGCTATCGCCCCTTGATGTCTACCGACCTTTCCGACCCGTTTGACCAGATCGTCGATGCCCCGTTCGATAGCGCGCTGAGCGAACGTTACCTCGTCTACGCCATGTCGACGATCACCGCACGCTCGCTCCCCGACGTGCGCGACGGCCTGAAGCCGGTGCACCGTCGCCTGCTCTGGGCGATGCGGCTGCTGCGGCTCGATCCGAGCCAGGGCTACAAGAAATGCGCGCGCGTCGTCGGCGACGTGATCGGCAAATACCATCCACATGGCGACCAGTCGGTCTATGACGCGATGGTCCGCCTCGCACAGACCTTCGCGCTGCGTTACCCGCTGGTCGACGGGCAGGGCAATTTCGGCAACATCGACGGCGATAACGCTGCCGCCTATCGTTACACCGAAGCCCGGCTGACTCAGGTCGCGATCGACCTGATGGACGGGCTCGACGAGGACGCGGTCGAGTTCAAGCCGACCTATAATGGCGAGGAGAATGAGCCCGAGTTGTTCCCGGGCCTGTTCCCCAATCTGCTCGCCAATGGCGCCGCCGGTATCGCGGTGGGCATGGCGACGAGCATCCCGCCGCACAACGCGGCCGAGCTGATCGACGCGGCGATCCTGCTGATCGGCCAACCGGACGCTGAGGATGCACAGATCCTCGAACTGGTGAAGGGACCGGACTTTCCGACTGGCGGTATCGTCATCGACAGCCCGGCGGCGATTGCCGAGGCCTATACAACGGGTCGCGGCGGCTTCCGCGTCCGCGCCAAATGGGCGCTGGAGGATCAGGGCCGTGGTACTTGGCAGATCGTTGTCACTGAGATCCCCTATGGGGTGCAGAAGGGCAAGCTGATCGAGCAGATTGCGAGCCTGATCAACGACAAGAAGCTGCCGATTCTCGCCGATGTTCGCGACGAATCCGATGCGGAGATCCGCATCGTCCTCGAACCGCGCGCACGCACGGTGGATCCCGACACGCTGATCGAGAGCCTGTTCCGCCTCTCCGACCTCGAGACGCGGGTGCCGCTCAACCTCAACGTGCTCGACCATACGCGCACACCACGGGTGATGAGCCTCAAGCAGGCGCTGTCGGCTTGGGTCGATCACCAGTTCATCGTGCTGCGCCGCCGGTCCGAGCATCGGCTCGCAAAGATCGCGGACCGGATGGAGCTGCTCGGCGGCTATATCATCGCTTATCTCAACCTCGACCGGGTGATCCAGATCATCCGCACCGAGGACGAGCCCAAGCCGGTGATGATGGCCGAGTTCGAGCTGACCGACCGTCAGGCCGAGGCGATCCTCAACATGCGCCTGCGCGCGTTGCGCAAGCTTGAGGAAATGGAGCTGCGCAAGGAGCGTGAGGCGCTGGCCAAGGAGCAGGCCGAGCTAGAGGCATTGCTCTCAAGCGACGCGCGCCAACGTACGCGGATGAAGCGCGACCTCGGCAAGATGCGCGACCGCTACGGCCCCGAGACTGCACTCGGCGCTCGCCGCACCCTGGTAGCCGAAGCGGCACCGGCGCGCGAGATCCCGCTCGAGGCGATGATCGAGCGCGAGCCGATCACCGTCATCCTCTCTCAGCGCGGCTGGATCCGGGCGATGAAGGGGCATGCTGAGCTGGTCAGTGCCGACACGGCCAAGTTCAAGGAAGGCGACGGCCCCTTCATCGCCTTCCATGCGCAGACGACGGACAAGCTGCTGCTCGCGGCCGAGAATGGCCGTTTTTACACGCTGGCGGCGGACAAGCTGCCCGGCGGCCGCGGTTTTGGCGAACCGGTGCGGCTGTTGATCGATCTCGACGGCGGAACCGGCATCGTCAGCCTGTCGCCCGCCAGCGCGTCGGCCAGGCTGATGGTTGCGGCGAGCGATGGGCGCGGTTTCCTGGTCAAGGCCGAGGACGTGATCGCCGAAACGCGCAAGGGCAAGCAGGTGGTCACGCCGCGTGCCGGCGCGGTGCTCAAGCTGGTCAAGCCGGTGAAGCCAGAAGACGATTACGTCGCGGCGATCGGTGACAACCGCAAGCTGGTGGTGTTCCCGATGAGCGAGCTGGCCGAACTGGCGCGAGGGCAGGGGGTTCAGCTTCAGCGCTATCGCGACGGCGGGCTGAGTGATGCGATCACTTTCCGTTTTGCAGACGGCTTGAGCTGGCGGATGGGCGGCGAGCAGGGACGCACGCGCAGCGAAACCGACCTTGCGCCCTGGCGGGCTGCACGTGGTGCAGCCGGCCGAATGCCGCCAAACGGCTTTCCGCGCGATAACCGCTTCTGAATCGGTGCTTTTGACCGCGGCCCTTTAGCGGCTCTTAACCAAATTGCGGTAGCGCTGCACAGTGATGCTGCTGTCCCGCCGAAGCAAGGACAAGTCCGTTCGTCCCTCCATGCCGGTTGAGGGTGATGATCTACGCCTGCTCGGCCCAAGCGGTGCGGCGCAGATTCTCAACATGCTCCCCGTTCCAGCCGCGGTGGTTGAATGGAAGGAAGGGAGCTTCGCGTTCGAGACGGTCAACCGTCCCTTCCGCCTCGCAGGCCTCGGTACGATCGCCGATCAATCGCCGCTGATTCAACTGCTGGGCGGTCGCATCGCTGCTTTCATCGATTCGGACGCGACCGAGCTGGAGTTGAACTGGGAACTCGGCGATGCGGTGGATTGTCGCCGCTTTCGGGTAAAGCTCGCGCGGCGCGCTTCGCAAAAGTCCGGCGGGCGCTGTCTGGTGACGCTGATCGACCAGACCTCCGAACTGCGTACCGAACGCAGCCTTCGCCGGGAGATGCTGAGCGACAGCCTGACCGGCCTGCCCAACCGCGCCGGCTTTGCCGAGCGGCTCGAGGAGGATATCGAGCGCGGCGGCATGAGCGAATTTGCGGTGCTGATCATCAACCTCGACCGGTTCAGTCGCGTCAACGCCTGCATGGGTGGGCTATCGGGCGATGAATTGCTGATTTCGGTCGCGCGGCGGGTGAAAGGCGCCTTGCGCGCGCATGACGTGCTGGCGCGCACCGGTGGCGATGAGTTCGCGATCCAGCTCGCGCTGGACGAGGGAACGAGCGATGCATTCCATGTCGCCAAGCGCATCCAGAATGCGCTCACCACGCCATTCCGCCTCTCCGATTTCGAGATCCGCGTCGATTGTTCGATCGGTATCGCAGTGGGTGACGAAACCGTTGTCGATGCCGAAGAACTGATCCGCCACGCCCAGTTCGCGATGAAGCGCGCGAAGAAGAGCGGTCGCACCGAAATCTATCAGACGCTCGCTCTTGACCTTGCGCGGCAGCAGTTCAGCATCGAGACCGAGCTTCGCCGCGCGATCGACAATGGCGGCCTGTCGCTGAGCTTTCAGCCGATCTGTGATCTCGCCACCGGGCGCATCACCTCATTCGAGGCGCTGGCGCGCTGGACCACCGAGAGCGGCAAGGTAATACCGCCTAACGACTTCATCCCGGTCGCCGAGGAATCGGGCCTGATCGTCCCGCTCGGCCGTTGGGCGATGCATGAGGCTGCGCGAACCGTCGCGCAATGGGATGCCACGGCGGGCTGCGATTGCGGAGTCAATGTCGCGGTCAACCTGTCGGCGATCCAGCTCCAGCGCGACCAGATCGCGCCAATGGTCGAGGCCGCGCTTGCCGCCAACGGTGTAGATGGCCGCCGGATCACACTCGAACTGACCGAGAGCGCGCTGGTCACCGACCCCGACCATATCGCCCGCACTATGCATGCGCTAAAGGCGCTCGGCACGACGCTGGCGATGGACGATTTCGGCACCGGCTATTCGAACCTCGCCTATCTCCAGAAACTGCCGATCGACGTGCTCAAGATCGACCGTAGTTTCGTAACCGGGATGCTTGCCGACCGCGACAAGATCGCGATCGTGCGCGCCATTCTCAGCCTCGCACAGGCGCTGGGGATGCGTACCACGGCTGAGGGCGTAGAGACGAACGAACTTGCCCAGACGCTTGCGGCGCTCGGCTGTACCTATGGCCAGGGTTATCTCTATGCACGCCCGCTGGTGGCCGCGGATGCCTATGCGTTGCTGTCGCGCGATAGCAGTTCCGCGACCACCGAATCGGCGATCTGACCGGCTCGGCTGTCGTCGGGGAACCCCTCGGCGATCCAGCGATCTTCGATCCGGCGGAGTGCTTTCGCTACATCCGGACCCTTCGACAATCCGCGCCCGATCAGCGATCCGCCGCTGAGCGGCAGGCGCGGCGGCGTCCATGCCATTGCAGCCATTGCACCCGCCACATCGCCTGCCACCAACAGCCTGTCGAGCGCGCGTTCGGGTCCGATCCGGTAGGCAAGCGCAAGCGGCCCTTCCACGAAGTCCGGCCGGATTGCACTGGTCAGGGCCTGACGCTCCGCTTTGGAGAGCTTGAGCCGCGCGCCTACAGCTTCATTGGCTGCGACGTCGGTCGGGAGTATTGCAGCGAGGCGGCGGATTGGATCGGCTGCAAGACCTGCCGCGGCCTCATTCCCGGCGAGCGCCGTCAACCGCTCGACACCGGCCATATCGATCTCAGGTACCACCGGGATCAGAATGCCGCGCTCGATCATCAGTTGCAGCACGCGTACCGCGTCCGGCGCGACGATCAGCTTGAGCAGTTCGTCGCGGATCCGCTCGCGCGACAACGCCATCATGTCGTTGGCGCGCGCGGTGCAGGCGTCGAGCGCCGCTTCGTCGGGCGTATCCCCGAACCGGGCGAGGAAGCGGAAGAAGCGCAGGATGCGCAGATGATCCTCCGCGATGCGCTGGAGCGGGTCGCCGATGAAGCGGATCTGCCGCGCCTCCAAATCGGCGAGGCCCCCGAAATAGTCGAAAATCTGACCGCTTTGCGGGTCGGCGTAGAGTGCGTTGATCGTAAAATCGCGCCGCGCGGCATCCTCGCGCCAGTCGTCCGTAAAGGCGACAGTCGCCCGGCGGCCGTCGGTGGAGACGTCGCGGCGCAACGTCGTTACCTCGATCACGGCGCCGCTGCTCACCGCGGTGATCGTGCCGTGCGCGATGCCGGTCGGGACTGCCTTGATCCCCGCATCCTCGAGCAGCGCGACGACCTGCTCGGGTGCATGCGGTGTGGCAACGTCCACGTCGGTGACGGGCAAGCCAAGCAGCGTGTCGCGCACCGCACCGCCAACGAAACGCGCGTTTCCGGAACCAAGCGCCGCCGCGAGTCGATCGACGCCCGGCTGGCGGCGCCACGCCGCATCGGGAAGAGTCATCTTGTCCATCACCTTGCCCATCTCAGGCGCCGCGACAGATTGACGAGCATCGCCGCGGTCGCCCCCCAGATGCGATAACCCTGCCATGCGATCTCATAATAATGCCGGTCCCGCCCCTGCCATTCGACGCTCGTCTCGACATGGTTCGCAGGGTCGAGAACGAAGTCCAGCGGAACCTCGAACACCGCGGCGACCTCGGCGGGCTGGAGCGTGAAGACGAGATCCGGCGTGATCACCCCGACCACCGGCTGTACCTCGAACCCTGTAATGGTGCGATAGCGATCCGCTTCGCCGACCAGCTCGACCACATCCGGGGAAAGCCCGATCTCCTCGTGCGCCTCGCGCAGCGCTGCGGCGATGGCATTGGCGTCGCTGGGGTCGATGCGTCCGCCGGGAAATGCGATCTGCCCGGCATGGCGGCGCAGCGAATCGGTGCGTTGGGTCAGGATCACACCTGGCGAGGGCCGGTCAGTGACGGCGACGAGCACTGCGGCAGGGGTCGGCACGCCGTCGCTATCGGCGGTTACGTCGCGCAGATCGCCTGAGAGCAGCACCGGGGCGTGTTCATGCTCGGCGGCGAGCGCGGCACGCAGGCGGTCGGCGAGCGTCATCTCGGCTCAATCGGGAAAAACACGTCGCGGCTCCAGATGCCGGGGGGGCTGGAGCCATTGTCGAGCGCAAGTGCGGCGATCTCGTAGTAGAGCGAGCGAGCGATCAGCGCCTCCAGTCCCGCGCGGACATGGAGGTAGGGGTGAGGGCCGTCCTCCTGCTCTTCGAACCTGATCGCATGATCGGGACCCGCGGGGATCAGGTCGCCGGTATTGAGCCGGAACGCGATCTCGGCTTCTGGCCCTTCGCCTTCGACCTTCATCTCGACCGCGACGAAGGGCGCGTCCTCGACATCGATGTCGAGCTTCTCGACCGGGGTAACCAGCACGTGCCGTCCGTCCGGCTCGCGGCGCAGGATGGACGAGAACAGACGCACCATCGCTGCCCGACCGATCGGCGACCCCTGATGGAACCAGGTGCCGTCGCGCGCGATCCGCATATCGCTATGTCCGCAATGGTCGGGATTCCAGCTCGCGACCGGCGGAAGCTTCTGTTCATCCGCCAGCCGGGCGATCTCCGCGAGGGAGAGGCTGGCGAGATCGGGTTGGGCGGGCATCGGCATTGCCTAGCCGTTAGGCGCTTTTGCGTGTGGGGGTAAAGGGTCAGCGCGGTCCGACGATCCCGGCGCGGTCGGGCGCGCGGTCCCGCGCGAGCAGGCGGCGCTGCTCGAACGGGCCGGGAAGGCGCCACTGGCCGGTCGCGGCCGCGTCAAACCCGAACTGGGCATAATATTCTGGGTCGCCGATCAGCATCAGCGGTTCGCCGGCTGCCTGAGCGACCTCGATCGCCCGCCACATCAGCGCGCGGCCGATGCCGATATTCTGGCGCGCGGGCGAGACTGCGACCGGGCCGACCATCACCATCGGCACGCGGGTGCCGTCGTCGCAGGCGAGCGCAACCGGCCAGCACTGGATGCTGCCGACCAGCGTGCCGTCCTCGACCGCGGCGAAGCTGAGGCCGGGAATCACGCCCATGCCTTCACGCACACGATACGCGGTACGGCCATGTCGATCCGTGCCGAACGCCGCATCGAGCAGCAGTTCGACTCCCGGTGCGGGGACATCGGCAAGCGGTACCAGGTTGAACAATCGCGTCTCCAGCCCGTCGGGGGTGGACGCCGCGGGCGGGCGCCTTTAGCCGCCATTGCCGAAGGACTCAAAGCGATTCCGGAGGGAGGTCCGCGATGAAGCTCTATGACGCGCCCTGGGCGCCCAGCCCGCGCCGCGTGCGCATCTTTCTGGCCGAGAAGGGGATCGACGTCCCGCGCGAGGCGATCGACCTGCGCAGCGGCGAGCATCTGGCCGACGCCTATCTCCGCATCAACGCGCGTGGGGCAGTCCCGGCGCTCGAACTCGACGATGGCGAAGTGCTGTGCGAATCGGCGGCGATCTGCCGCTATTTCGAAGCGCTGCACCCGCAGCCGCCACTGTTCGGCACCACCCCGATCGAGATCGGCCGCATTGAAAGCTGGACCCGGCGGATCGAGGGGGACGGCTATGCCGCCTGCGTCTACGTGCTACGCAACACCGCGCCGGCGTTCAAGGATCGCGCGATCCCCGATGCGGGCCTGAGCGTGGCGCAGATCCCCGAGCTTGCCGCGCGTGGCGCGCAGATGTGGGAGGGCTTCACCGAGGCGCTCGACCAGCGGCTGGGTGCGAGCGCATGGATCGCGGGCCCGAACTACAGCTTTGCCGACATCACCGCGCTGGTGACAATCGATTTCGCGCGGGTGGCGAAGCTGGCCGTACCCGAACGGCTGGTGCATCTCGGCCGCTGGCATGCGGAGGCGTCGGCGCGGCCGAGCGCGTCGGCCTAGAGGCTTTTCGCAGCCGCGGGTTCTGCTATGGGCGCGGCATCCTTCCGGAAGGCATGGTTTCTTGCACGATCTTCTTCAGCTTCAGGTCCGCGACTTCGAGGTTCAGGTTCTCACCGGCATCTACTCCGAGGAGACTCACCTGCCGCAGCCGCTGCGCATCTCGATCACCGTCGATATGGTGCCGCCCGCGCATTTCGCGTCCGATACGCCGCTCAGCGCGTCGAAAAGCTATATCGACCTCAAGCACGCCGCGTCGGCAGCCTTGCCGGAAGGTGTGCATTTCACGCTGATCGAAGGCGTGGCCGATCACATCGCCGACACGCTGTTCACCGGCGACGAGCGCATCCGGCGCGTTCAGGTCGAGATCGTCAAGCTCGCCATCGCCGAGGCGGACGAGAAGATCGGAATCACACTGGTCCGCCACCGGCGCTGACATTTTTGTTTAGGGCGGTACCGGCCCGCTCCGCCACCCGGTCACCCACGCCAGTATATCTTGATGGGTGGCCGGGTGGGGGAGCGGGCCGGCACCGCAGCGTCGTCAGGCGCTCAACAACCTCAGCTCAGCGGCGGGCCTGCACCAGCCACAGTTCGATGTTCTGCCCCGGAGGCGGCAGCTGGTTGCGCGTGTCGGTGATCCAGACGAGCTGGCCACGTTTGTCGAGGATGCGCGCCGAAACCGCATAAGTCCGTCCCGGCTGAATCCGCGCGCGATCATAGCTCACCGCAAAGGAGATCGGTACCTGCTGGCCCGCGGTATTGATCTGGTTCTGCGCGATCGTGACCGAAGGGGCGTCCATAAGCGACACGTCGCTGATCGTCACGATCAGCCGCGAATCGGGCGGCAGCGCTATCCGTTCACGATAGGTCGCGGTGCCGGTCAGCATCGTTTCGTTGGAATCCGACATCGGGACGCAGGCCGCCAGACCGGCCATCAGGGGGATGATCGACAATGCTCGCATGGCGCTTCTCCTTTCCGCCTGCCTCAGCGGCGACAGGCGCCGAGTTGCTGTAGCACGAATGCGTAGTCCTCGCGCGCGGTTGCGGCATTCGCCGGCTCCTCGCTTTCAGTACTCGCCCGGGGCAATGCGCGCGGCAGTCCGCAGGCGAGGCGATACCACAGCAACGTGTCGCGTGGCGGCGGCGCTGCGGCGTCATCGACCACCTCGCCCAGCGCGACGGCCCAGCGGCGCTGCTCGCCCGGACGGCGCAGGATCGATAGCGAGATCGGTGCACCGGTGGCAGTCTGGACGAAAATCTGAGTCTCGCCCTCGCCCGGCAGCGTGCCGGGAACGTGGAAGGCATTGCCAAGGCCGCTGATCGCGGGTGGCGCGTCGGGCGCCACGACCTCCTGGACGACGCGGCGCACTAACGCGTCGAGGTCCGGCGACCAGTCGCGTTGTGAATCGAGCGTGGTGAGCTGAACCATTGCCGCCTGCCCCGTAACGGGACGTGCGAACAGCAGGACACGCCGTTTGTTGAGTTTAGGTGCCTTTCCACGCGCGTCGAGCGGGACGTCGACGACATAGCCGACCCGCAGTGGCATCGCGCCGGGCGCGCGAATCAGTGCCAGCACATCGGCCTCGACATAGTAGCGCATCCGCCCCGGAGCGACGTTCGCGGCTTCCGGTCCCTTGATTCGCGCCGCGCTGCGCACCTGTGCATCGAGCAGGACAGGCGAGTCCAGGGTGAGGTCGGCGACCTCTGCATAGGACGGGAGGACCGTTGCGGGCTGCGCAACGCTCCGTGTCGTCTGTGCTTCAGCAGACGTTAACAATTGCGGCGAAGCCGCGGCAATTGCGGCGGAAAGCGAAATTAAGCAGGTTCGAAACATGGCAGGGAGGGTAGGCGATTGTGGTAGCGCCATACAGAAATATTTCTGCCACGTGCGGATTATACGTTTATTGCGTCCGACAAAGCGTTTGCGTCACGCAAATCGCCGCGATAGGACTCGCGCCTCTGCCAGTGGTCATACAACGACCGCGGGTCGAGCCACGCCGATAAAGATGCCAAAGTGCCGGGCAACGGCGCGGCCGAATGAAGGAGTTAAGTTGCTGAATGGCCTACGCAGATCGTGATGTAGGAGGCAGCCGTGTCGTCGCGAGCGTGATCGTGGCGATCATTCTGGCGGCATTGGGTTACGTGTTCGTAACCGGCCTCGCTTACAAATATATCAAGGAAAAAGCGGAGAAGATGGACGTCTTCGACATCGAAGAGCCACCGCCCCCGCCCGAGGAGGTTCCGCCTCCGCCTCCGCCGCCAGACACACCGGTTCCGCCGCCGCCGACTACGGTCGTCGTGCCGCCTGCCGTGGTTGCGGTGCCCAGCGTGGCGCCGAATATCACGACGACTACGGTGATCCCGCCCAGCCAGCCGCCGACGCCGCCTGCGCCTCCCGCGCCGCCTGCGCCGCCTGCGCCGCCTCCCCCGCCGGTGATCAGCAAAGCTGCTGCCGCCAAGGGCGATCCGTCGCGCTGGGTCACCAACGACGATTACCCGCCGTCCGCGCTGCGCGCAGGTGAACAGGGATCGGTCGGCATCTCGTTCAACGTGAACGCACAGGGCCGAATCGAGGGCTGTTCGGTCAGCTCGTCGTCGGGCTCGTCCACACTGGATCAGGCGACCTGTCGTCTGGTTGAGCGACGCGGCCGTTATTCGCCCGCGCTTGACGCGGCCGGAAACGCCATTGGCGGTGGGCGCAAGTCGCTTCGCTTCCGGTGGCAGATCCAAGAGTAGTTGAACGTGAATCCGGTCGGCCGCCCCCGCGCTGACCATACTTCTTGCAAGGGAAAGAACTGAACATGCTGACCACCATCCTCGCCGCTGGAGCCGCCGCCGGAGCCGCCGCTGCTCCGCCGCCCACCAACTTCGACATCCTGCACGCGATGAACGAAGGCGGCGTGATCGCCTGGGGCACCGCCACCATTCTGACCGTGATGCTCTTCTTCTCGCTCTACATCTTGTTCACCAAGGTGTTCGAGCAGCAGAAGATCCTCAACCAGTACAAGCGCGTCCGCGCCGGCTTCTGGAACAGCAACAGCCTGCGCGAAGGCGCGGCGAAGCTGGAGAAGGACTCGGCCTATCGCCAGCTGGTCGATGACGCACTGACCGCGCAGGACCAGTATAAGGAACTGACCGACCCGATCGAAGCGCATGACTGGCTGCACGGCTCGCTCAAGCGTTCGGAAGACTCGATCAACTCGCAGCTCGCCGGCGGCCTCGCGTTCCTCGCGACCGTGGGTTCGACCGCGCCGTTCATCGGTCTGTTCGGTACCGTCGTCGGCATCTTCCGCGCGCTGATCAAGATCGGTGCGGCGGGTGACGCGTCGATCGGCACCGTCGCCGGCCCGGTCGGTGAAGCGCTCATCATGACCGCGCTCGGCCTCGTCGTCGCCGTTCCGGCCGTGCTTGCCTACAACTGGCTGCAGCGCCGCAACAAGGCGATCCAGGAGCAGATGAGCGGGTTCGCAAACGACGTGCTCGGCTACCTGGCTTCGGACGGTCGCGTGCGCCCGTCGTCGAAGAAGGCTCCGACCGCAGCGCCGAAGGCGCCCCCGGTCGCGACCACCACTGCCAAGGCCTGACATTCGACTTGACGGCCGCGCGGCGCGAGCCGCGCGGCCGCCTTCCGGACCCTAGGTCCGGGGACAGGATGCGAAAGATAGGATTGCGCCAATGGCGATGAGTGTAGGCGGAGAATCCGCCGAAGAAAAACCGATGTCGGACATCAACACGACTCCCCTGGTGGACGTCATGCTCGTGCTCCTTATCATCTTCCTGATCGCCATCCCGGTGGCGATTCAGTCGATTGGCCTGGAACTGCCCAAGGTGGTGTACCAGCCGACCGAGACCAAGCCTGAGAACGTGCTGCTTCAGGTGCGCGGCGGCCCCGACGGCAAGTGCGAAGTCTATTGGGGCATGGCGCCGATCAACAGCGCTGACCTGCTCAAGAAGAGTTCGGACAAGCTGAAGGCTGTTGTCGATCGGCTCGGCGCCAATATCACGCCGGATGACATTCCGGAGGTGCATATCCGTGGTGACGTGAACACGCCCTACCGTTGCATCGGTGGCGTGATCTACACGATGCAGACGGCGGGCTTCGTCAAGGTCGGCTTCGTTTCCCAGCCGCCCCCCGGCGCCGTGGCGCAATAAGGTTCAGGAGTACACATCATGGCAATGAGCGCCGGCAAAGACGATGGCCAGCCGATGATGGAAATGAACACGACGCCGTTGATCGACGTCATGCTCGTGCTCCTCATCATGCTGATCGTCACCATCCCCGCACAGACCCACGCGGTGAAGGTCGATCTGCCTCAGAATAACCAGCCTTCGACTCCGCCGCCGGTTGAGCCGCAGAAGAACAAGATCACGATCGATCCGCAGGGCAATTTGTTCTGGAACGGCAGCCAGATCGATCTGCTTACGCTGCGTCAGTATCTGGACCAGAGCGTCCAGATGAAGCCGGAGCCCGAGCTGCACTTCCAGCCCGACCCGCAGGCGCGGTACGAGACGGTTGATGAAGTGCTCGCGGTGATCAAGCGGTCGGCCGTTACGAAGCTGGGCTTCGTTGGCAACGAGCAGTATCGCAACGACTTCTGATTTCGACCTTCCGGATCAGGACAAACGAAGGGGCGGCTTTTGCCGCCCCTTTTTTGTGCCCATCGCTGTGTTTCGCATGCACTCTCCGCAATCGCGTCGGGCCGGATTGACGTCATAAAAGTGCAACATACGCACTTGCCGATTTGAAACATCAATGACACTTTTGTGTCATTGAATTGTAACAAATAGGAGAAGATGTCGTGCGTGTTGTTCTTGCCTCAATTGTTCTTGCGGCGCCGCTGGCGCTGATCCCGGCGGCGCAGGCGCAGGTTCGCGCCGATCCCTATGCAAAGATCGCGATCCAGAACGGCGACTACGCCACCGCCGAGCATCAGCTGCTGGCTGAGCGCAAGATCTTCCCGGCCAAGCCCGAAGTGCTGCTCAATCTGGCTGCGGTCTATTCGAAGACCGGCCGCAACGGCGAGGCCCGGGCGATCTACGACCGTGTGCTGGCACTCGATCCGGTGGCGATGGACGTTGCCGATGGTGAAGTCGCGCCTTCGCACCTGGTCGCGCATCGCGGCTTGCGGCTGCTCGACAACGCTGCGCGTCAAGCGTCGCGCTGATACGGCAATGTAGAAGTCGGGGCGGGCGCGAACCCGCCCGTCAGGTCCCGCAGGGCGGGTGTAAACCCGCCCGCCAAGTCAAAGCCGGGGCAGGGTGACGCCACGCTGCCCCATATATTTGCCGGCACGGTCGGCATAACTCGTTTCGCACGCCTCATTCCCCTTCAGGAACAGGAACTGGCACGCGCCTTCGTTCGCATAGATCTTTGCGGGCAGTGGCGTGGTGTTCGAGAATTCCAGCGTCACATGCCCCTCCCATTCGGGTTCGAGCGGAGTGACGTTCACGATAATTCCGCAGCGTGCATATGTTGATTTGCCAAGGCAGATCACGAGCACGTCGCGCGGAACGCGGAAATACTCGACGGTGCGCGCCAGTGCGAAGCTGTTGGGCGGGATGATACAGACATCGGTCTGGCGGTCGACGAAGCTGTTGGACGAAAAGTCCTTCGGGTCAACTACCGCGCTGTCGATGTTGGTGAAGATCTTGAACTCGTCGGCGACGCGAGCGTCATAGCCGTAGGAGGAGAGGCCGTAGCTGATGCAGCCCTCACGTCGCTGCGCCTCTACGAACGGCTCGATCATGCCGTGTTGCGTGGCCTGTTCGCGAATCCAGCGGTCGGAGAGAATGCTCATCGCCAAGCTCTAGGCGAGGCATTGGGCGGGCGGCAAGATCAACCGCCGATCCCGAGGTCCGCGGGCCCGAACGCATGTGGCAGCAGATCCGACAGGCGATGGGTCTCATAGGCATCCCCCTCGGCCCCGGCGCAATAGACCGCGAGGTCGCGGCCGCCCATTTGTGCGGCCTCATTGAGAATCTGGCGGCAACGGCCGCAGGGGCGGATCGGGTCGGTGCCGTGGGCGATCCCGCCGCGCATCATCCCGCCGATGATCCCCACCGCGACGATTTCGCGCAGCTTGCCTTCCGCATTGGCGCGGGCGGTCGCGACGGTTTCGGCGCAAAGCGACAGGCCGTAGCTCGCATTCTCGAAATTGGTGCCGGTGACGATGCTGCCGTCAGTCATCAGTAACGCGGCGCCGACGGCGAAGTTGGAATAGGGCGCGTGGGCGTTGCGAGCTGCCTCGCGCGCCGCGGTGATCAGGGTGTTCGCAATCTCGTCGCTCATGGTGCCACCACATTCCAGTTCACGGGCCGTTCGATCCCATCGATACGGCGGATCGTGCTGCTCTGCCACATTGCCCAGGGTCGCGCGAAATAATCGGGGGGGCGGTAGAAGCCTGTGCTCCACAGCGATCGCGGGATCGCACCGCTGACTTGGTATTGCCTCTCGAACTCGGGCGCGATGCGCAGGATCGCTGGCTTGCCGCTATGTGTCTCGATCACCGCGGCGAGGCGGCGGATTTCGGTCAGTACGACTTCGCGCGCCGGGCGGGCGGGGCAGTCTTCATGGAAAGCGAGGTCGATCGCCACGGGCAGCGCTTCGGGATTGCGCGGGACGGTCGCAACGAACGCGCCCGCCTGCTCCTCGGCCGCGCTGCAAAGCGAAAAAACATGCATCGCGCCCCGGCGAAGCCCGGCGCCTTCGATCCCGGCCCAGTTCTGGGCAAAGCTGGCGTCGCGTGTCGCGCTCCCCTCGGTCGCGCGGGCATAGGCGAAATCAACGTCCATCGCCTTGACCATCGCCCAGTCGATCGCGCCGTTTCTCTCAGACACGTCGATTCCCTGCACTGCATATTGCGCACGCGCGGGCGCCCAGTTCACCGCAAACCGCCAGCCGAATATTCCCGTGATCGCCAGGATCAATGCAATGACCCCGGCCCAAATCAGCCCCCGCCGCAACTTCGTCGTCCCCCAGTCTAGGCCTTAATGTGCAACACGCAGATCAGTGTGAAAAGCCGCCGTGCGGTTGCGAAATCGATCTCGATCTTGCCCTCCAGCCGCTCGATCAGTGTTCGCGCCGCATCGTCATGGATGCCGCGGCGTGCCATGTCGATGGTTTCGATCTGTGCGGGTGTCGCGTTGCGGATCGCCTGGAAGTAACTGTCGCAGATCGCGAAATAGTCGCGGATCGGGCGCCGGAATCGGGCGAGGCCAAGGATCAGCGTTTCCAGCAGTGCATCGTCCGTGCGCTTGATATCGAGCTGGAGCCGCCCTTCCTGCACCGATAGCGCGATACGGTACGGGCCCGCATAGGCCTCGGGATAGGCGCGCTGCGGGGCAAAACTATTCTCTTCGATCAGGTCGAAGATCGCGATCCGCCGCTCCTGTTCGATATCCGCCGAGCGCCACAGGATGGTGCGCTCGTCCAGCGTGACATCGATGATCCGCGGGTCGCTCATGCTGTGCCATCTAGGGTCCGTGCCCCGCACTCGTCCACATGTTAAACAGCCTGTTGCGGGTTGAGACGCGGACCGCACAGTGAGAGAAGGCGCGCATGGCCACGCTTGCAACCATTCCTTCCGCCCCGGCGGATGCCGCTCCACGACTTCCCCAGAATGTAGAGGCGGAAGCCGCGCTGCTCGGCGCAATGATGATCGACAACCGGTTGGCCGACGATCTGCTCGAAGTGCTGGAGGATCTGCACTTTTTCGAGCCGGTGCACGGCCGGATCTTCAAGGCGATCAAGACGCTGCGGCGAAGCGACATGCTCGCGACACCGGTCACGCTCAAACCGATGTTCGAACGGGACGAGGGGATGGGCCAGCTGGGCGGCCCCGCCTATCTCGCGCAATTGACCGGATCGGGCGCGGGCCTGATCGGTGCGCGCCAGTTCGCGCGGCAAATCTATGACCTGGCGCTGTTGCGGGAGCTGGTGACAGTCGGCCGGGAAATGGTCGACAAGGCGATCGACACCAGTGAGGACGTCAATCCGCGCGAACAGATCACCCGCGCGGAAGAGGCGTTGTTCCGGGTCGCTGCCGACGGCGGGACCGCCAACACGGTGAAGTCATTCAACGAGGCGACCAAGGTCGCACTGGAAATGGCGAAGCGCGCCCAGAGCTCGGGCACGGGTCTGGCGGGTATCACGACCGGATTCGAATCGATCAACACGCGGATCGGCGGCCTGCACCATTCGGATCTGATCATCCTGGCCGGGCGTCCGGGCATGGGCAAAACCTCGCTTGCCACCAATATTGCGTTCAACACCGCCCGGCGTTTCATGGACGACACCCGCCTTGGCATCGAACCGAAAAAGTCGGTCGGCGCAAAAGTCGCATTCTTCAGTCTCGAAATGTCGGCCGACCAGCTGGCGCTGCGCATTTTGTCTGAGCAATCGCAGATCTCGTCCGAATCGCTGCGTATGGGCCGGATCAGTCAGACGGAGTTTTCCCAGCTCGCGCGCGCCGCCGCCGATCTGGAAACGCTGCCGCTCTATATCGATGATACTGCCGGCCTGACGATCGGCGCGCTGCACAGCCGCGTGCGCCGGCTTCAGTCCAAGCACAATGGTGAGCTGGGTCTGGTCGTCGTCGATTATCTCCAGCTGCTGCAGGGCAGCGGCAACAGTCGCGACGGCAACCGCGTTCAGGAAATCTCGGAAATCAGCCGCGGCCTCAAGACGCTGGCCAAGGATATCGGCGTGCCGGTGATCGCGCTGTCCCAGTTGAGCCGCGCCGTCGAAAGCCGTGAGGACAAGCGCCCGATGCTGTCGGATCTGCGTGAATCGGGGTCGATCGAGCAGGACGCCGACATGGTGTGGTTCGTGTATCGCGAGGATTATTACGTTGCCGCGCGCGAACCCAAGCGCCCGCGTGAGGGCGATGATGCCAAGACGTTCGAAGATCACGCGAAATGGGCCGGGGACATGGAGCGCGTGTTCGGCCTCGCCGAGTTGATCATCGCCAAGCAGCGTCACGGCGCGACCGGCAAGGTGACGCTCAAGTTCGAGCCGAATATCACGCGGTTCAGCGACTATGCCGGCGATATGGGCGCGCCTTACGGCGACTGATCGCAGAAGCAAAAGTCCCAAAAGTCACACTGCCACACGCGCGCGAGCGGTTGACATAGTTGACAGATTCGGCGGGTTGTATGCGGCGGCTGTCAACCGAGGGTGATCGACGGTTCAAGGAGCGGCCGGGTTCCGGCGACGGAATTGCAGCAGGCGAAATCCAACATTGCAAGCCCGGCGTAAGCCGTCGCGGACAAGATAGTCGGGGACATTCCAAGGAATCGGCGCGCCGGGGGGCGGTACGCTGCGGCGCCCTGCCAACGGCAGGGGAAGATTGGCAGCAAAGCCGGCCGCCGCATCGCGACGGATGGCGCGCGAGACGCAGCGACCGGCGAAACCGCTTCAGAAACGTTCGTGCTGGCGTCCGTCGATCGTGTCGCAGCTTCCGTTGAAGCCGTAATTGTAGATGCCCTGAATCCGGATGCGGCCGCTGCGACGGTCGATCGTCACGCGCGGCTTGTTGGGGCCGTTGAGACGATAGGTGGCACGGATCTGGCCGCGGTCCTGAGAGACGTCGTACAGGTCCCACCAACCATCGCGCGCCGTGCCGCCTGAGTGGATCGGGGGGATCAGTGAGCGGGGCAGGCGGATGCGACCGCCGCCATCCCAGAGCTGGATCATCACGGATGCATCGAATTGCTGCGTCGTCAGCTGGGTACGATTGCCGAAATCATAGCGGCCGCTGTTCCAGTTCCACTGCCAGCCCCAGCGATTGGCAGCGGCGGGCTTTTGTCCTTCGCCGAAGCAGACCAGGCCGAGCGAGATCGGGCGGCCACCGGGCCAGTTCGGGCCGCCGCCGGGGCGGTCCGGACGGCCGGGGCGGTCATCCCAGCCTGGACGATCCGGGCGCCCGGGACGATCGTCCCAACCCGGCCGGTCGGGGCGTCCGGGGCGATCGCCGCCGCGGCAATCGGGCGCGGGGGCGGTGACGATCGAATCATAGCGGCCGTTGCGCGTCACGATCGACACGCACTGGCGACGATCGGCATTCCACCAGTTGGTCCATTTGCGGTCGCTGCCCGTCTCGGTGCGAACCGCGACATAGCCGCGCCGTTGCAACTCAGCCTCGGCCTGTCCGGCGCGGGCATAGACCATGTCGCGCAGGTCTTCGGGAATGTTCTGCGCGAGTGCGGGGGAGGCGAATGCGCCGGTGGTGATCGCGGCGGCGGCGAGAACGCTGAAACGGTTCATCGGAATGCTCCTGTGCCAACGGTAAGCGTTTGAATCTTGTCGAGTCGCGGCGATGCGACGCATGATAATCCTAGAAATGCCGAGGCAAAGGCGAAAGGTCCGGTAGCGATGAATTTCATGGCGATGCTCAAGTCGCTCGATGAGCTGCTCTACGAAGTGATGTCGTGGCTGATCTTCTATCCGGTCACGCTGTGGCGCACGTTGACCCGACCGCTCGCGATGATGGACTATTCGGACCGCGAACTGGGTCAGGCCGATGAGCAGCAATATACCGATACGCTGCGGCCGCCGCTGTTCCTGCTCCTGTCGCTACTGTTGGCGCACGGGCTGGAGCTGGTGGTGGTCGGGGACAGCCCGCTGATCGCGAGCAAGCGGGGACTGGCGGCGCTCGTCACCGACGACACCAGCCTGTTGCTGATGCGGCTGGTGATCTTCAGCATCTTTCCGCTGATCTTCGCGGCGCGGATGGTGCGGCTTCAGCGTCACGGACTGACGCGCAATTCGTTGCGCCGCCCCTTTTACGCGCAATGCTATGCCGCAGCGCCGTTCGCGCTGATGTTGAGCGTCGCCGGCATCCTGCTCCAGCTGCACCCTTTATGGGCGGGAATCACCGGGTTAGCCGTCGGCGCGGTCTCGCTGATTGCCTTTGGCGTGGTTCAGGCGCGCTGGTTCGCGCAGCATCTCAAGCGCGGGCTGCTTGCGGGATTCGGGTTTGCATCGATCGCGATGGTGGAGAGCCTGGTGGTCGTGCTGCTGACCTCGCCGCTGTTTACCTAGCTTGATTGCGGCACTGACCGGCACCGCCTCAAACGACGCTCAGAACATCGGCTGGTCGGGATCGCCGTCCGCTACGGGCGTATGGATGCCGCATTCGGTCTTGTCCCATCCGGCCCAGCGGCCCGAGCGCGCGTCCTCGCCCGGCTTCACCTTGTTGGTGCAAGGCGCGCAGCCGATCGAGGGATAGCCCTCGGCCACCAGCGGATGCGGCGGCAGATCATGCTCGACGAAATAAGCGTCGAGATCGGCCTTGGTCCAGTCGGCGAGCGGGTTGACCTTGAGCTTGCCCGCGCCGTCCACCTCGAACCGGGGGAGCGCGTTGCGGGTCGATGCCTGGAACGCCTTGCGCCCGGTGAGGCTGGCGTCGAACCCGGTCATCGCCTTCTCCAGCGGGATCACCTTGCGAATCTCGCAGCAGCCATCGGGATCGTAGGACCAGCGCAGGCCGGTTTCGTCCTTCTTCGCGATCACTTCGGCATCAGGCGTGACGATGCGCAAATTGGTAAGGCCGAGGCGCGCGACGAGCTGGTCGCGATAAGCGAGCGTCTCGGGGAAATGCTTGCCGGTATCGAGGAAGATCACCGGGACCGAGGGATCGATGCTGGCGACGAGGTGGAGGAGGACCGCGGATTCGGCGCCGAACGAGGAAACGATCGCAACATCGCCCGCCATCTGCTCGGTCAGGACGGTGCGCAGCATCTCAGTCGTGGAGACGCCGCGGAAGAGGTTGTTGAGGCGCAACGCGTCTCGCTCCGTGAAGGCCGGAGCCGTATCGATGCGGTCGATCTGGCGTGCCACGCTAGCCATGCCGCCGTTTCCATACCGGCACGGCGGGGTCGGCCGCCGCCTGATAGACATGGTCGTAGCGGGCAAGCGACGCCGCCAGCACGGCTTCGTCGACCTCTGCCTCGGGCGCGAAGCTGTCGAAGCCGCAGCGGCGCATCAGCGGGATCTGGTCGACCAGCACATCGCCCTGCGCGCGCAGCTCGCCGGTATACCCGGCTTCGCGCAGGATGCGCGCCGAGCTGTAGCCGCGGCCGTCGCGGAACTTGGGGAAGCTGACTTCGACCAACGACAGCCGGTCGAGATAGGGCAGGAGCGCGCGCGCATCCTCGCCGCTTTCGATGCGGACCGCGGTGGCGTTGGATTGGCCGAGGAACGCGTCGAGCGTCACTGCGGGCTCGTCATGCGTCTCGTCGTTGCGGAAGCGCAGGTACGAATCACCCATAGATCGCCTCCTTGAACGGGGCCATGCCGATGCGGCGATAGGTATCGACGAAGCGTTCGCCGGTCTCGCGCTGGGCGAGATAGACGTCGGTCGCCTTCTCGACCGCATCGACGATGCCGTCCTCGCTGAAGCCGGGGCCGGTGATCTGACCGAGCGACACATCCTCCGCGCCCGAACCACCGAGCGAGAGCTGGTAATTCTCGACGCCCTTCCGGTCGACGCCGAGGATGCCGATATGGCCGGCGTGGTGATGGCCGCAGGCGTTGATGCAGCCGCTGATCTTGAGCTTCAGTTCACCGAGTTCGCGCTGGCGGCCGATGTCCGAAAAGCGCGTGGCGATCTTCTGCGCGAGCGGGATCGAGCGGGCATTTGCCAACGAGCAATAATCGAGGCCGGGGCAGGCGATGATGTCGGTGATGAGATCGAGATTGGCTTCGGCCAGGCCAGCTTCGCGCAGCCGTTCCCAAATGTGGTGAAGGTCGCGCACAGCGACGTGCGGCAACACGATGTTCTGGGCGTGGGTAACGCGCAGCTCGTCGAAGCTATGCTGCTCGGCAAGGTCGGCCATCAGGTCGATCTGCGCCGAGGTGGCGTCGCCGGGGATGCCGCCGACGGGCTTCAGGCTGATGTTGACGATCGCATAACCCGGCGTCTTGTGCGCGGCGACGTTCTGGTCGAGCCAGACCGCGAAGTCGGGATCGCTGCGGTCGGCTTCGACCGGGAGGCCGGTCTCGAACGCCGGATCAGCGAAATGGGCGGCGATTCGCTGGAATTCGGCATAGGGCGGATCGATGCCGAGCTTCTTGACCTCGGCGAACTCGGCCTCGACCTCGTCGCGGTATGTGTCCGCGCCGATCTCGTGCACCAGGATCTTGATCCGCGCCTTGTACATATTGTCGCGGCGGCCGTAGCGATTGTAGACGCGCAGGCACGCTTCCATGTAGCTGACGAAGTCGTCGAAGGGCACGAAGTCCTTGATCAGCGGCGCGATCATCGGGGTGCGGCCCATGCCGCCACCGACATAGACGGCGACACCATGGACGCCGTCGCGCTCGACGATCTGAAGGCCAATATCGTGGAGGCGCATCGCGGCGCGATCCTCATCCGCGGCGATCACCGCGATCTTGAACTTGCGCGGCAAATAGCTGAATTCGGGGTGGAAAGTGCTCCACTGGCGCAGCAGTTCGGCCCAGGGGCGCGGATCGGTCAGCTCGTCCGCGGCGGCGCCGGCATATTGGTCCGACGAGATGTTGCGGATGCAGTTGCCGCTGGTCTGGATGGCATGCATCTCGACCGTCGCCAGCTCGGCGAGGATGTCGGCCGCGTCCTCGAGCTTGATCCAGTTATACTGGATATTCTGGCGCGTGGTGAAATGGCCGTAGTCACGGTCGTACTTGCGCGCGATGTGCGCCAGCATCCGCATCTGGCGGCTGTCGAGCGTGCCATAGGGCACCGCGACGCGCAGCATATAGGCGTGAAGCTGCAGGTAGAGGCCGTTCATCAGCCGCAGCGGCTTGAACTGGTCCTCGGTGATCTGGCCGGCGAGGCGGCGGTTCACCTGATCGCGGAATTCCTCGACCCGGCTTGCCACGATCGAGTGGTCATATTCGTCGTATTTGTACATTTCAGATCACCCAGCTGCCGGCGTTCGGGTCGGCGGGTTTGAGCGTCAGGTCCGGGCGCACGGTCGGGCCGAGCGCGCGGATGCGGTCCTTGATATGCGCCGGGCGCGGGCCTTCGGGGGTTACGGTCGCGTCGATCACATAGGGGCCGTTGACGCGGCGCGCGCCTTCTTCGGCATGGGCGATCGCTTCGCCCTGATCGCCGACATCGGCGGCGTCTTCGACGTGGCGCGACCAGCCATTGCCGGTCCACCAGGTGACATCGCCGCTGGCGAGATCGTTTCCGGTGAGAAGCTTCATGCGTCGAATCCGTGCATCAATTCGGCCTTCTTCGCCCAGTTGGCGAGCTTGTCCTGCGCGTCGGAGAGCGCGACCACTTCGCCCACCACGATGATCGCGGGGCTTTGCACCTTCTCGCGCTCGACCATCGGGCCGAGGTCGGCGAGCAGGGTGCGCATCGCGCGGCTCCCTTCGAGCGTGGCGCGTTCGAGCACCGCGACGGGCATGTCGGGGGCGACGCCGTCGCGCATCAGCTTTTCGGCGATGTCGGGGCAGGTCGCGACGCCCATGTAGATGACGAGGGTGCGGCCCTTGCCGGCGAGGCCCGACCAGTCCTGATCGGTCAGCCCCTTGCACTGGCCGGCGACGAAGGTGACCGCGCTCGACCAATCGCGATGGGTGAGCGGGAGCATCGCCTCAGCCGCACCGCCGAGCGCGGCGCTGACGCCCGGGATCACCTCGACGGGCAGGCCGGCGGCGCGGACCGCCTCGACCTCTTCGCCGCCGCGGCCGAAGATGAAGGGGTCGCCGCCCTTCAACCGGACGACGATCGCGCCGGTCTTCACATGCGCGATGATGAGCGCATTGATGCCGTCCTGCGGCACGGTGTGCTTCGAACGGCGCTTGGCGACGCAGATGCGGTGCGCCTGGGGGGCGAGGTCGAGCACGCGCGAATCGACAAGACCGTCATGGACGAGCACGTCGGCCGCTTTGAGCGCTTCGACGGCGTGTACGGTCAGCAGGCCCGGATCGCCCGGACCCGCGCCGACCAGAATCACGCGACCGCGCGCAGAGGGATCGAGCAGGGAAACCATGGACGGCAGATGGTCCGCAGTGACGTGTCCGGCAACCGATGGTTGCTTGGGGGGGCGGAAGGCGAACTTTGCCGGGACTGAGGACACGTGGGTAACGCGTTGTTGGTCCAAGTTATTTCTGATACCGACAAGATGTGGGGCAAGGTTCCGATCCGGCAATTCAGGTACAGCATTTCTCGACCGACGTGGTCGAGGAACATGCGCGCCGTGATCTTTGGCATTCGCGTCCGTCGTCATTCGGACGCCTGTTCGAGACGCGCGCTCACGAGACGTTTGAAACCCGCTCCCAGTCCTTTGCGCTCGGCGGGATCCAGATCGGCTTTTCGACCTTCTGCTCGCAGACCTGGGTGCGCTCGGCCGCAATGGCCCGCGCCGACGGGGTCGATTGGCTGACGGTCAATGTCCGGTTTGCCGGTGCGGCTCAGGGCGATGCCGATTGCGGCGACTTCGCCGCGGTGGACGGGAGTACGATCCTCGTCGATCTGGCCCAGCCAAGCAGCCACTTTTCCGAACGATCTGACACGGCGCTGCTGATGATCCCGCGCGCGCTGGCGGAATCGGTGCTCGGTCCGGTTCGGGGGCTGCATGGCGCGGCGATCTCCCCCGACGGATCGGCGCTGCTGCGCACGCATCTGCGCCAGTTGCAGCAATCGGTGCATGATATTCCGGTATCGCAGAGCGTGCGAATGCAAGGCGTGCTGATGGACCTGCTCGCCGTCTCGCTTGCGATGGAAGGCCGGCCGGTCGCGGTCTCCGGTGAGGCGCGGGATGACGCGGCCCGGCGGCGTGCGCTGGCGGCGATCGACGCGCGGCTGGGATCGGCGCAACTGAACACGGCGTCGCTCGCGCGCGGGCTGGGGATTTCGCGTTCGACACTTTACCGGCTGTTCAGCGCGGAGGGCGGGGTGAATGCCTATATCCGCAAGCGTCGGCTTGAGCGGGTGCATCAGTTGCTTGGCCAGCCTGCAACGCGCGAGCCGATCGCGGTGCTCGCCGAGCGCTGGGGGTTTTGCGACGCCGCGCATTTCGGCCGGCTGTTCCGCGAGACCTATGGCATGACGCCGGGCGACTATCGTGCGCTGCGCGGGGCGCTGCGCGACTCCTGATCGACTGTGACGCGACGGTCAGCGCTGCGCGGCCCCGGGGTCGTTCACCCAGTCGCCGGTGCGTGGATCCCTGGCGATCGGATGGCCGCAGCGATCGCAGCTGGCGCGCATGCGCGAACCCAGACTCCGCACGTCGCGCCGGATGCGACGATGCCCCGAAATCATGCAAATCAAACGGTGCATCGCCGCCCCACCCCCCGGTCCGGTCTGGTCGGGCTCTAGCCGGAGACGATGGCGAGGATAAGCTGCAGGGCTATTGCGTCCGCTCCACAGCCTTGTGCTGCAGGGTCAGGCGGCGAGCTCTCGAGCGCGCCGGGTCAGGCGCATGGCTTCGTCGATCAGCTCACCCGCGAAGGCGAGATCCTTTTGTGCAACCGCGAGCGTCAGGCAATTGGCGGCTTCGCGGTGAAGGCGTCGGGCACGTGCGAAACGGGAGGATGCGTCGGGGAGGAAGGTCACGCTGCGGACAATTCATGTGCACTGACGGGGTTCCGCGGTTCGTCGCAATCGCGCGGATTATCGGGTTCCGCGCCCGGTGCGTTTGTCGATGAACATTTCGGCGTCGGCGAGCTGGAGCAGCGCGGCACCGGGCCGCACGTCGTTCCCCTCCACCGTAACGGCGCCAAGGCTGCATTGGATCTGCCAGTCCGGCGCCACTTCGATCCGGTACAGCGCCGTCCGTAGCCGATCGAGAAATCCGGGCAGTTCGGACGGCGCGATCGATGGAAGCAGCAGAACGAACTCGTCCCCGCCGATCCGCGCGATCCGGTCGTCCGGCGCGGCGGTGCTGTTCAGCGCCCGCGCGGTCTCGACCAGACAGGCGTCGCCGCGGGCATGCCCCAGCACGTCGTTGATCCGCTTGAACGAATCGAGGTCGAGATAGACGAGCGTGAAGGGTGTTCCCGACACGCTTGCCTGCGCACGCACCCGCTCAAGCCGCTCGTCGAAGCCGCGGCGGTTGAGGAGCCCGGTCAGGGGGTCACGCGTCGCTTCGTGCCGGGCGCGCCGCATCTCGGTGATATCCTCGATCATCGAGATGAAATAGGCGGGCTCATCCGCCGCATCGCGGATCAGCGCGACGGTGAGCGTCACCCAGACGATCCCGCCATCGGCGCGGATATAGCGTTTCTCGATCCGATAATGTGTGCCCGCGCCCGACAGCAGCCGGGCGACCTGAATCATGTCGGATTCGAGATCGTCGGGATGGGTGATGTGCTGGAATCCGTCCGCCAGCAACGCTTCACGCGAATGGCCGGTGATCGCCGCGAACCGGGCATTGACGTCGATGAAGCTGCCGTCGGGCGCGACATGCGCGATCCCCACCGGCGCGTGGTGAAAGGTCGTTTCAAACCGGTCGTGCGCGGTGGCGGTGGTCATCGAATGCGAATGCGGCGGGCACGCGGGAACGGCGGAGTGGTACATTCCCGTCACCTAGGGGGTGACTGGTTAAGGCGGGATTGAGGCTTGTGCGGTCTAGGCGTCGCGGATGCCGACGCCCATCGACACGCGCGCCTGATCGGCCTCGGACGAGACCACCGGGTAGGCGCAATAGTCCGCGGCGTAATAGGCGCTGGGGCGGTGGTTGCCCGACCAGCCGATCCCGCCGAACGGCGCGGCAGAGCTGGCGCCGTTGGTCGGCCGGTTCCAGTTGACGATGCCCGCGCGGATGTTCGCCCAGAACTGGTCGTAGAGCTTGGGATCCTGGCTCACCAGCGACGCCGAGAGGCCGTAGCGGGTATTGTTCGCCTCCGCGATCGCCTCTTCAAAGGTCTTGGCGCGGATCACCTGGAGAATCGGGCCGAACAGTTCGAGATCGGGTTTCTCGCGTGCTTCGGTCATGTCGATCAGCGCCGGAGTCACGAAGGGGCGACCGTCGATCGGGCGTTCCATGTGGCGCAGCGGCCTTCCGCCGAGGAAGGAGAGTTCGAGGAAGCTCTCGGTGAGCAGGTCGGCGGTGTCGTTATCGATCACCGGACCCATGAAGGGCGCCGGATCTGCATGGGGTTCACCGATGATGAGGCGGGAGATCAGCTTGTTCACTTCCTCCAGCAGCGGATCGTAGAGCTTTTCGTCGACGATCAGACGGCGCGCGGCGGTGCAGCGCTGGCCCGCGGAGGTGAAGGCGGACTGGATGACGAGCACTGCGGCCGAATAGATGTCGGGCGTCGACCAGACGAGAATCGGGTTGTTGCCGCCCATTTCGAGCGCGAGGATCTTCTCGGGCCTGGACGCGAAGGCGCGATTGAGCGCGATGCCGGTGCGTGCGGAACCCGTGAACAACAGGCCGTCGATTCCGTCATGCGCAGCGAGCGCTTTGCCTTCGTCCGGCCCGCCGATCAGCAGACGGATACAGCCTTCGGGAATGCCCGCAGCGTGATAGCATTCGACGAGGAACGCGCCGGTTGCCGGGGTCTTTTCCGACGGCTTGAACACCACCGCGTTGCCCGCGAGCAGCGCGGGGACGATGTGGCCATTGGGCAAATGCGCGGGGAAATTATACGGGCCGAGTACCGCGAGCACGCCATGCGGTTTGTGCCGCAGCGCAAGGCGCGTGTTCATCGGCGCATCGATCCGGCGCTGGCCGGTCCGCTCCGAAAGGGCGGTGACCGAGATATCGACCTTGGCGATCACCGTCTCGACTTCGGTCCGTGCTTCCCAGATCGGCTTGCCGGTCTCGCGCGCGATCAGGTCGGTGAAGGCGTCGGATTTCTGCCGGACGACGTTGGCGAAGCGGCGCAGCGCCTCGATCCGGTAGGTGAGCGGGCGTGCGGCCCAGTCGGCCCAGCTGGCGCGCGCCATCGCGACCTCGGCGTCGACGTCGCCGATTTGCCTGCGCCACAGAACCGCGCCCGTTGCGGGCTCGGTCGAGATGATTTCGGACCCGGACATTTGTTCTTTCTTCGGATTGGACCCCAAGGATGAGGCCGCTCTAGCACCAAGTGACGGGGGGATTCCACCTTAGCGATATGGGTTTGCCTCAAGCGCTTCGCCCATGCGGCGGATTGCCGCGACCTTGGCTTCGAAGGCCCCCCAATCGTCGTCACGATCGATTGCGGACCAGATCGCCTCGACCTCGTCGATCAGCATCGAACAGGGGTCGGCATCGCTGAAATAGGGATGACTGCGGCCGTCGGGGAGGGGGGCATAGCCGACAAGCGCGGTGCGGACCTTGTCCCATTCCGGACCGTAGCCCGCAGGCAGCGCGCCGCCGAATGCATCGAAGAAGAAGCGGTCGATCGGCCATTGGGTCGCGATCAGCGCGTCGTCGATCGCGTCCTTGAGCACCCAGTCGCGGGTCTCGTCGGGCTCGCCCGGAGCAAGGCCGAGGCGGCGCAGCAGCGGGGCAGCGTAATGGTGACGGTAGCGCGGCTCGAATTGCTCGAGCCGCTCGATCAGCGGTGGCGCATCACTGATCAGGCGCAGCGAGACGGCGAGTTGCGCGACATTCCACAGGATCGCATCGGGCTGGCGGCCATAGGCGTAGAGGCCGTTATGGTCGAAATAGGCGGCGGTGAAGCCGGGATCGAAGGTCGGAGCGAAGCGCCACGGGCCATAGTCAAAGCTCTCGCCCATCACGTTGATATTGTCGGTGTTGAGCACGCCATGGACGAACCCCGCGACCATGTAGCTGGCGGCGAGCGCGGCGGTGCGATCGACCACCAGTTCGAGGAATTGTGCGACCGGGTCGTCGGCGGGTTCGACCCCGAACATCTCGGTCAGGCAATAGTCGACCAGCCGGCGCATATTCTCCGCGTCGCTGAGATAGGCGAGACGCTGAAAGGTGCCGATGCGGATATGGCCGAGGCTCATGCGGACCAGCACCGCAGAGCGGGTCGGCGAGGGTTCGTCGTTGCGTTGGAGGTCTTCGCCGGTTTCGATCAGCGAGAAGCTGCGCGAGGTCCGGACGCCGAGCGCCTCGAGCATCTCGGTCGCCAGCACCTCGCGCACCCCGCCCTTGAGCGTCAGGCGGCCGTCGCCGAAGCGGCTCCACGGGGTCTGGCCGGAACCCTTAGTGCCGAGCTCTAGCAGCGCGCCGTCGGTGCGGCGCATCTGGGCGAAGGTGAAACCGCGGCCGTCGCCCAGTTCGGGATTGTAGCTGCGGAACTGATGGCCGTGATAGCGCAGCGCCAGCGGTTGCGGGAGGTTGCCGGCAAGCGGTTCGAAGCGGCCGAAATGGGCGAGCCATTGTGCGTCGTTCAGGCCGCCCAGCCCGATCTCGGCTGCGGCGCGATCGTTGCGGAAGCGGAGGATGGTGCGCGGGAAGTCCGCTGCTGCGACCGCATCGTAGAAGGCGGCGCCCAGTTTGAGGATCGCGGGATCGGGATGATAGCTCGGCGCTTGCGGGAAATCGGCCATGCGGCGATATGGGGCGCGATGGCGACTGTGCGCAACCTTGTCCCTTATACCGACGGCTATTGGTGGTCGGGCGATGGCCTGAGACTTCACTATCGCGACTATCCCGGGCCGGAGGGCAAGCCGCCCTTGCTGTGTATCCCGGGCCTGACACGCAACGCACGCGACTATGAGGCGCTCGCGGCGCGGCTGGCGGGCGAATGGCGGGTGATTGCGGTCGATCTGCGCGGACGGGGCGAGAGCGCCTATGCCAAGGATCCGATGAGCTATGTGCCGCTCACCTATTTGCAGGATATCGAGGCGCTGATCGTCGAGCTCAAGCTCGAGCGGTTCGTCGCGGTGGGGACGTCGCTGGGCGGCATCCTGACGATGCTGATGGCGTCGACCCATCCCGAGCGGATCGCTGGCGCGGTGCTCGTCGATGTCGGACCGGAGATCGACGCGGCAGGGCTGAGCCGCATCCGCGGCTATGTCGGCAAGGCCAACTGGCACCCGACCTGGATGCACGCGGCGCGCGCGCTGGCCGAAGCGAATGGCGACGTCCATCCGGGCTATGGGATCGAGGACTGGCTGGCGATGGCCAAGCGCCTTTACCGCCTCAACAGCGCCGGGCGCATCGTGCTCGACTATGACATGAAGATCGCCGAGCCGTTCCGCGTGCCGGGGAATGAGGCCGGGCCCGACATGTGGCGGGCGTTTGACGGCCTCAAGGACAAGCCGCTGCTGGTGGTGCGTGGCGCCGATTCGGACATCCTTTCCGTCAAGACCGCCGAGGCGATGCGCGCGCGCGTGAAGGGGTGCGATCTGGCGATCGTGCCTGACACCGGCCATGCCCCGACGCTCGACGAGCCCGAGGCGGTGGCAGGGATGGCGCGGCTGCTGGCGCGGGTGACCTGAACGGGCGAGGCGCGAACCCTGCCCGATCCGGTATCAATCGCCGAGCGTGGCGCGGCGCTTGAGTTCGGCCGCGGTCGGCTCGGGCAGCTCGAACGATCCGATCTCGACATCCCCCGCGCGGCGATAGCTGGCGATGATCACGCCGCTGGGCGCGACCTGCGAGTCGACCATCTCGAAGCTGGCGGGAATCGTGCCCGAGCCGAACAGGCGCTTGCCCTTGCCGAGCGTCACCGGGAAGATAAACAGCCGTAGCTCGTCAACCAGATCGGCGGCCCAGAGCGTCTGGAGCAGATCGCTCGACCCCTGCGTCAGCAGGTCCGGCCCTTCACCTTGCTTGAGCGCGCGCAGCGCATCGACGACATCGCCCTGAAGCTGCTGGCTATTCTCCCAGTCGAGGGCGAGCGGCGAGCGGCTGGCGACATATTTGGTGATGCGCCGGAACAGGCGGGCGACCTTGGCGTGATCCTCGGCATAGCCCTCAGCGCCCGGTTCGGTCGGGATGTACGGCCAGTGCGCGGCGAAGATGTCATAGGTTTTGCGGCCGAGCAGCAGGTCGACCGGGTTCACGAACATCGCGTCGATTGCGCGCCACAGCACGTCGTCGCGGCCCCAGTAGTTGGCGGTCCAGCCGCCGAATTCGAAGCCGCCGGTGGGGTCTTCCTCGGGGCCGCCGGGCGCCTGCATCACGCCGTCGAGGCTGACAAAAGCGGTCGCGTTGATCTTGCGCATGATGGTCTCCTTCGTTCGCCAGCGCTGAATCGCGCTGTCCTTCTTCCGACGAACGGAGGGCGGCTGAATCGACCGCGCCGCAGAATTTTTTCGCAAGGTGCGGGATTGGGCGCTAAGCAGCACGCCCCATATGGCTCTCAACATTCTCCATCTTCATTCAAGCTTCGACCTGGGCGGCAAGGAAGCGCGCGCGGTCCGGTTGATGAATGCGTTCGGCGACAAGGCGAAGCATGTCATCGTCTCGGGCGTCGAGGGCGCCTATGGCGCGCGCGATGCGATCGCGAAGGGCATCCGCTACGAGATCGCGCAGAACCCGCCGCCGCTGACCGGCAAGCCGTCGGTCGCGCGATACGAGGCGATCGCGAAATATATGGCGCGGTTCGATCTGGTGCTCACCTATAATTGGGGGGCGATCGACGGGGTGATGGCGAAGCGCGTGTTCGCCAAGAACATGCCCCCGGTGATCCATCATGAGGACGGCTTCAACGCCGACGAAGCAGCGCGGCTCAACCCCGTGCGCAATATGTATCGCCGGATCGCGCTGGGCGCTGCGGATGCGCTGGTGGTCCCCTCGCATTTGCTCGAGCGGGTGGCGAAGAAGGCTTGGAAACAGCCGGCGGCGCGCGTCCATCGCATTTCCAACGGCATCGACGTGGCCGCCTATGCAAGGAAGCCCGATGCGCGGGCGATCCCCGGCTTCAAGCGACTGCCGGGCCATATCGTGGTCGGTACGGTGGCGGGGCTGCGCGAGGTCAAGGACCTGCCGATGCTGGTCCGCGCGATGGGCGGCATGAAGAGCCGCGCGCAGCTGGTGATTGTCGGCGAGGGACCGGAGCGCGAGGCGATCCAGGACGCGATCGACAATATGGGGCTGGAGAAGACCGTGCTGCTGGCCGGCTTCATTCCCGAACCGCACCGGTATATGGGGCTGTTCGACATCTTCGCGCTGTCGTCAAAGAGCGAGCAGCAGCCGATCGCGGTGATGGAGGCGATGGCGGCGGGGCTTCCGATCGTATCGCCCCCGGTGGGCGATGTCGCGCAGATGATCGCGCCGGAGAATACCGCGATGCTTTCGGAGGACTGGAGTCCGGTCCAGTTGCGCGACCGGATCGAGATCCTGGCGGCGCATGCCGATTACCGCGCGCAAATGGGCAAGGCGAATCAGGTGCGCGCGCAGGCGGTGTTCGACGAAAAGACGATGATCGCCGCCTATGCTGCGCTCTATTCGGAAGCGGTCGGGCATCCGGACGTGCTGGGATAAGGTTTCGGCACCTGCCGGTGCCGCGCATGCGATCGTGGCGCCGGGATGGCCGGATGGAGGCATTGGCCCGATTCCCCTCGCTAAGCGGGGCTATCGCCGCTAAAGTTGCGCGAATTTTTCCGGAGGGACGCGTTGTTCAAGGGTTTGAAGCCGATCATCTACAATGGTCAGGAAGTCTGGCCTCTCGTGGAGGGCGGCAAGGGGGTTGCGGCGACCAATCACGCGTCGGCTGGCGCCTGGGCAGCGGCGGGCGGGATCGGTACGGTCAGCGCAGTCAATGCTGACAGCTATGATGCAGAAGGCAAGATTATCCCCCAAGTGTACAACGCGCTGAACCGGCGCGAACGGCACGAGGAGCTGATTGCCTACGCCATCGAAGGCGCGGTGCAGCAGGTCAAGAAGGCGTTCGAGATTGCGGGCGGCAAGGGCGCGATCAACATCAACGTGTTGTGGGAAATGGGCGGCGCGCAGCGGATTCTGCATGGCGTGCTCGAGCGGACGCGGGGCATGGTTGCTGGCGTCACCTGCGGCGCGGGCATGCCCTACAAGCTGTCCGAGATCACGGCGTCCTATGGCGTCAGCTATCTCCCGATCGTTTCTTCCGGCCGCGCCTTCCGCGCGCTGTGGAAGCGCGCCTATTCCAAGGCGTCGGAATGGCTGGCGGCAGTGGTCTATGAGGATCCCTGGCTCGCGGGCGGACATAACGGCCTGTCGAATGCCGAGGATCCGCGCGCGCCGCAGGATCCCTATCCGCGCGTGCGCGAGCTGCGCGCGGTGATGCGCGAGGGCGGCATCAGCGACGATGTGCCGATCGTGATGGCCGGCGGCGTCTGGTATCTGCGCGACTGGAACGACTGGATCGACAATCCCGAGCTGGGCACGATCGCGTTCCAGTTCGGTACGCGGCCGCTGCTGACGCAGGAATCGCCGATCCCGGAGGGTTGGAAATCCAAGCTGATGGAGATCGAGGAGGGCGATGTGCTCCTCCATCATTTCTCTCCGACGGGCTTTTATTCGTCGGCGGTGCGCAACCCATTCCTGCGCAACCTCGAGGCGCGGTCGGAGCGCCAGATCCCCTATTCGACCGAAGAGGCGGGCGATCACACCTTCCAGCTCGACGTGGGCGTGAAGGGCAAGAATTTCTGGGTGACGCGCAACGACCTGCTGCGCGCGCGCGAATGGGTGGGGCTGGGCTTCACCGACGGGCTCAAGACGCCCGACAACACGCTGATCTTCGTCGATACGGCGGAGAAGCAGGATATCCGCAAGGACCAGGCCGACTGCATGGGCTGCCTCAGCCAGTGCAGCTTCTCGTCCTGGGCGGATACCGAGACCAACTCGACCGGGCGTCTCGTCGACCCGCGCAGCTTCTGCATCCAGAAGACACTGCAGGACATCGCGCATGGCGGCGACACCGATCAGAATCTGATGTTCGCGGGCCATTCCGCGTACAATTTCAGGCGCGACCCCTTCTATTCCAACGGGTTCGTTCCGACGGTGAAGCAGCTGGTCGACCGCATCCTGACCGGGGACTGATCGCGTTGAGCGTAACCCGCCGCGCGATGCTCACCGGCCTGGTGTGCGGCGTGGCGGGGTACACTCTGCCGGCGGTGGCGGCACCGGGCAATGCGCGGACGCTGATCGCCGCGGCGCGGCGACAGGTCGGGGTGACGCTGCACTATGACCCGGCCTATTCGCGTATCCCCTTTCCCAATGGCGATGTGCCGCGGGCGAAGGGCGTGTGCACCGATGTGCTGATCCGCGCCTATCGCGATGCCCTGACGCTCGATCTGCAGGCGTTGCTCAACGCCGACATGCGCGCGCATTTCGGTGTGTATCCGCGTAACTGGGGTCTGCGCGGTCCGGACCGCAACATCGATCATCGCCGCGTGCCCAACCTTGCCACCTATTTTCGCCGTCGTGGTGCGACGTTGCCGGTGCCCGCGACGGTCGACGACTGGCAACCGGGTGACATCTTCACCAGTCTGATCGGCGGAAGGTTGCCGCATACCGGCATCGTTTCCGACCGGCGCGGGCCGAACGGATGGCTGGTGATCCACAATATCGGCGCGGGCACGCGCGAGGAGGACGCGCTGGCGGCACATCCGCTGACTGGGCGCTTTCGCTGGGGCCTTGCCTGATCAGGGCTCCTGAGCACGGCTTGCCGCGGGTCAAGCGAGACTAGGTTGGATCGCGCGCGACACGCGGCTAGCTCTAGGGGCATGAAGAAGGGTCTCATCATCCGCCATGTCCCGTTCGAGGGGATCGCCGGGTTCCGCCAGCCAGTGGAGGAGGCCGGCTACCAACTCGACCGGATCGACGTCACCGATCCGGACTTCGCACGGGTCAATTTCAACACCCCCGATCTGCTGATCCTGATGGGCGGGCCGATGGGCGTGTATGAGCGCGACGCGCATCCGTGGATCGATTGCGAGATCGACCGGCTGGCGAGCCGCATCTCGCTGGGCCTGCCGACGATCGGGGTGTGCCTCGGCGCGCAGATGATCGCGGCGGCGATGGAGGCGAAAGTCTATTCGGGGCCAGTCAAGGAGGTCGGCTTCGCACCGGTCGCGTTGAGCGCGGCGGGGGCGGACTCGCCGCTGCGGCATGTCGAGGGCGTGCCGGTGCTGCACTGGCATGGCGACAGCTTCCCGCTGCCCGAGGGGGTGGAACTGCTCGCGTCGACCGACGCCTATCACCATCAGGCGTTTCGGCGCGGGCCGGAGCTGCTGGCGCTGCAATTCCATGCCGAAATGGGTGAGGATCCGCGCTTCGAGGAGTGGCTGAATGGCGCCGATGCCTATGTCGGGCAGGCGGGGCTGACGCCGGACGCGCTGCGCGGCCAGCACGACCGGCATGGGCCTGCAGCCGTCGTGGCGGGGCGGGCGATGGTCGCTGAGTGGCTTGAGGGTCTCTAGCCCAACTGGCGTTTGATCGCGGCGTCGGTCTTCTTGCCATAGGGTGGCTTGAGACCCCCAAGCCCGGCGACGTCGAGCCGCGACTGTTTAAACACCGATTTGGCGTGGCTGAAGGTACGGAAGCCGGGCTCGCCATGATAGGCGCCCATGCCCGAGGGGCCGATGCCGCCGAAGGGGAGTTCCTCCATCGAGACGTGGAAGATCGTGTCGTCGAGGCTGACCCCGCCCGAGATCGTGCGGTCGAGCACGCGGCGGCGTTCGGCTTCGTCGCTCCCGAAATAATAGAGCGCGAGCGGGCGGTCGCGGCGGTTCACTTCGCCGATCGCGCCGTCGATGCTGTCATATTTGCGGACGGGCAGGACGGGGCCGAAGATCTCCTCCTGCATCACGATCATGTCGTCGGTCGCGTTGCGGACGATGTGGAGCGGGAGCTTGCGCGCGTTGGAGGCGGCAAAATCCTCGTTCGCCGGATTGACCGCGATCACTTCGGCACCCTTGGCGCGGGCATCGTCGATCGCGGCGGTGAGGCGTGCGAAATGGCGGTCGTTGATGATCGCGGTGTAATCGGGATTGGACAACAGGGTCGGGTACATCGCGGTGGCGGCGCGGACGAGGCCAGCGACCGCCTCCGCTTCCTGCTCGGCGGCGACCATCAGATAATCGGGGGCGATGCAGATCTGGCCGGCGTTGAGCATCTTGCCCATCGCCACGCGCTCGGTCGCTTGCGCCAGATTGGCCGAGCGGCCGAGGATCGCGGGCGACTTGCCGCCAAGCTCGAGCGTCACCGGCGTGAGGTTGTCGGCGGCGGCATGGAGGATGTGGCGGCCGATGCCGGTCGCGCCGGTGAAGAGGAGGTGATCGAAGGGCAGGGCGGAGAAGGCTTGCCCGACTTCGGGGCCGCCGGAGACGAAGGCGAGCTCGGCGGGGTCGAAATAGCGGGGGCACAGCTCCTCGAACAAAGCGGCGGTGGCGGGGGTGAATTCGCTGGTCTTGACCATCGCGCGGTTCCCCGCGGCGAACACGCCGGCGAGCGGCGACATGACGAGGTTCACGGGGAAGTTCCACGGCGCGATGATGCCGACCACGCCCTTGGGCTGATATTCGACCCACGCCTTGGCGCCGAGCAGGCCGAGCGGGAACATTACCGGCTTCTTTTCGCGCTTCGCCCAGCGCGCGACCATCTTTTCGGCGTGTTTAAGTGGCGATACCGACGCGACGACATCGGTGATCATCGACTGGCGCGGGCTGCGATGGCCGAAATCCTCGCTCAGCGCGTCGCAGAAGCGGGCGGCATTGTCCTTCACCAGGGCGATGGCGCGGCGGAGGCGATCCTTGCGGGTCTCGATCGAGACGGGCAGCTCCGCCATGAACGCCGCGCGCTGGCGGTCGAGAATTTCGCGCATCCTCTCAAACCCCTGTCGAATAGAGCCACGCCGGAAACGCGGCGACGGCGAGCAATGTGCCGAGCGGAAGGCGGCTCGTCATCTCCATTTTGCGGCCCGAGATGCGAGCAGCCAGCGCGACCGCGAGGCCGGTGACGCTGGCAGCGAGCAGCACCGGGGCGAGCATCGACACGCCGAGCCAAAGGCCGATGCCCGCGAACATCTTGGGATCGCCGCCGCCAAGGCCTTCGCGCCCGCGGACATGGCGATAGGTGAAGGCGACGAGCCAGAGCAAGCCGAAGCCGAACAACCCGCCTAATGCGCGATCGACCCAGTCGGGCGGGAAGAACAGGCCGTCGACGATGCCGGTCAGCGCAAGCAGGCCGGTCAGCGCGTTAGGCAGCCAGAAGGCGGCAAGGTCGAGCGCGGCGAGCGCGAGCAGGAGCCAGCCGAACACCGCGCCGGCGACTCCGTGCCAGCCGGGCGCGACCAGACCGGCGGCGATGCCGACGAGCGCGCCCGCGATCTCGACGCCGAGATGGCCCGGATGGATCGTTCCGCCGCAGGCCCGGCAGCGACCGCGCTGGAGCGCGTAGCTGAGCAGCGGAACGAGTTCATGCGCACGTAGCGGCTTGTGGCACGAATCGCATTCGGAGCGGCCGCGCAGCGCGCTGCGTCCTTCCGGCCAGCGCAAGGCGACCGTGGCGATGAAACTGCCGAAGATCAGGCCGAGCACGCCGAGTGCGGCGGGCCATATCCAGGGTTGGATCAAAAGGACTCCTTCATCTTGTACCGGCCATGCTCGTATCCTGTTTTGCAATTGCGAAATACCGCGCCTAGATCGCGGCCAGAATCAAATTCGCGGAGAGGCCGTCATGTCCACCGATCCTGTCGTCATTGTGTCTTATGCCCGTACCCCGATGGGGAGCATGCAGGGCGTGCTGTCCGATGCGACCGCGACCGAACTGGGCGCGGCGGCGGTCGGTGCGGCGGTCGAGCGCGCGGGCCTCAAGGGCGAAGCGGTCGAGCGCATCTATATGGGCTGTGTGTTGCCGGCGGGTCTCGGTCAGGCGCCGGCGCGTCAGGCTGCGCGCAAGGCGGGCCTTCCCGACCATGTCGAGGCGACCACGGTCAACAAGATGTGTGGATCGGGCATGCAGGCCGCGATCATGGGCGCGGAGGCGCTGGCGGCGGGGTCAGTCGATCTGCTGGTCGCGGGCGGGCTCGAGAGCATGACCAACGCGCCGTATTTGTCGATGAAGCATCGCGCGGGCGCGCGGATCGGGCATGACCGGCTGTTCGACCATATGTTCCTCGACGGACTTGAGGATGCGTATGAGCCGGGCCGCGCGATGGGCACCTTTGCCGAGGAAATCGCGACCGAATACCAGTTCACCCGCGAGGCGCAGGACGAATTCGCGATCGCCAGCCTGATGCGCGCGCAGAAGGCGCAGCAGACCGGCGGGTTCGATCGCGAGATCACGGCCGTCGAAATCAAGACGCGCAAGGGCGTGGTGACGGTCGACAAGGACGAGCAGCCCGCCAAGGCGGATCCGTCGAAGATCCCGACGCTCAGGCCCGCTTTTGCCAAGGACGGCACGATCACGGCGGCCAACGCTTCGTCGATCTCGGACGGTGCGGCGGCGCTGGTGCTGACGCGGGCGTCGGTGGCGGAGAAGCTCGGCCTCGACCCGATCGCGCGGATCGTGTCGCACGCGGCGCATGCACATCAGCCCGCGCGCTTCACCACCGCGCCGGTGTTCGCGATGCAAAAGGCGCTCGACAAGGCGGGCTGGGGCATCGGCGACGTCGATCTGTTCGAGGTGAACGAGGCATTCGCGGTGGTCGCGATGATCGCGATGCGCGACCTGTCGATTTCGCACGAGGTGCTCAACGTCAACGGCGGCGCCTGTGCGCTTGGCCATCCGGTCGGCGCAAGCGGTGCGCGTATTCTGGCGACGCTGTTGGCGGCGTTGCAGAATAGCGGGCAGAAGCGTGGCCTCGCGTCGTTGTGCATCGGCGGCGGCGAGGCGACGGCCATGGCGGTCGAACTGCTCAACTGAGGTCACGGTCTGCGAGGTAACGCCGTGTCGTTCGAAATCGTCCCCGCCGGCGAGGCGCACAGGGTGGCGTGGGCGGCGTTGCGGGCGGCGCTGTGGCCCGAGGGTAGCCGCGACGAGCACGCAGCCGATATCGTCGAGTTCATCGCCGAGATGACGCAGGGGCAGGGGCAGATCTGCTTCCTGGCGATGCGCGGTGACGAGGCGGTCGGCTTTGCCGAAGCTGCGATCCGGCACGACTATGTCAATGGCTGCGAGACCTCTCCCGTGGCGTTCCTGGAGGGCGTCTATGTTGCGCCATCCAGCCGCCGCGCCGGGTTGGCCGGGAGACTGCTGGCGGCCGTGGAGGCGTGGGGGCGCGACAAGGGGTGTTCGGAGCTGGGTTCGGACGCCGAGCTGACCAACCATCAAAGCCATGCCTTTCACCTCGGCCTCGGTTTCGAGGAAACCGAGCGCGTGGTCTATTTCCGCAAGGTGATGGGAGATGATGAGTGACCGCTTTCGACCCAATAGCTGCCCCATCTCACGCGACCTGTGACATCCACAGCCGTTCGCGCCTTCAGGTCGGAACGTAGCGGTAAACGAGATCCGCAGGATCCTCTCTGGGGGCCGATGAGTCGAGTGTTCCTCCAAGCCTCTCGGCCAGCATCGCAGATCGCGGATTGTCCGGCGCCATGTAGCTGACCAGCGTGGGTAACTGCAGTGTCCGGAAGGCCCAGCCACGCAGCGCACTAGCGGCCTCTATCGCGTACCCCTGACCTTCATGACCATCGTAGAGCAGCCATCCCAGCTCTTTCTCCGGAAACAGCGGGCCATGGTTGATACCCACCTGACCGATACATTCCTGGGTATCGATGCGCTCGATCATCAGTGCGCCGTGACCAAAGAAATGCCAGTTGGCCAGGTCGTGACAGAACATTCCCCACGCGGCCCTGGTGTCGAACGGCCCGCCCATTCCGGCAGATCGTTCCGATGCCAAAAACGCCTCATAGGCTGGGAAATCGGCCAAAAGTTGAGGACGGAGCCTCAGCCGCCCGGTTTCCAGGGTAATGATCTCGCCTGCCATATATCCTCTGAACGAAAGACGAAGAGCCGGTGGGCTCTATAGGCGAGTTTCGAGCACACAGACTGCCCGACAAAGGCGACGAAGTTGACAGAATGAACTGCGTTCCGCGTCACTTTGTCAACTTCCCGGCCGGCCGACGATTTCTCGAATCACCAGTGCTGGGGGTTGGCGTCTAGGACACTTCCTCGCCGGGCTCGGTCCCCCAGATGCGGTTCTGTTCGACATAGCCGCCGCGGCCTCGGACATCGAACCAGCACCAGCCGCGCTGGCATTTGCTGATCCGCCCGACCACGCCGGGCGCAGCCCGCCAGTTGACGCGGGCGTTGAGGCGGGGGCTGTCGCGCAGCTCGACGATGGTGCCGACAACGATTCCCGTGCGCTGGGCGGAGAGGAGGCCGACGAGCATCCAGCCCTGGGTGCCATCGGGATCCTCGACCTTGCGCCAGTCATTGTAGATCTCGACCACCTTGATCGGCAGATCGGCGCGACGATAGAGCCAGCTGGCGGGGTAGTTGCGGCCCGGGCCGGTGCGCATATAGGCCTGACCCGCGCTGATCGACGCGAAATAGGGCGGTGTGCGCTGCTGCGCCGAGGCGGGCGCGACGGCGCCGGTGCCGAGCGCCATCGCCACCACCATTCCGAGCACCGTCCGCAACCGCATTACTTCCCCCAAAATGAATTCGTGACGCCACTTTAGGGCGGGGTGGCGTTCCGCATCAACCGTTGACTGGCAGCGGCGGGCGGGCCATCCGGATCGGGATGGTACAAACGCCCCGACCCGCCCGGCCCCGCGTGGCCGTGACGCGCGAATTGCCCGATGCGATCGCCGCGCGGATGGGCGAGCTGTTCGATACCAGTTTCAACCAGTCCGACGAGGCGATGGACCGCGCGGCGCTGCTGGCGGCCGTCGCGGATTGCGACGTGCTGGTACCGACCGTGACCGATGCGATCGACGCCGAACTGATCGCCGCGGCCGGCGAGCGGCTCAAGCTGATCGCCAATTTCGGCGCGGGCGTGAACCATATCGACCTTAAGGCCGCACGGGTGCGCAAGATCTTCGTCACCAATACGCCCGGCGTGCTGACCGAGGACACCGCCGACATGGTGATGGCGCTGATCGTTTCGGTGACGCGGCGGCTGGCCGAGGGCGAAAAACTGGTGCGGTCGGGCCAGTGGAAGGGCTGGTCCCCCGGCGGCATGCTCGGCCACCGCATCGGTGGCAGGAAGCTGGGCATCGTCGGCATGGGCCGGATCGGTCAGGCAGTGGCGCGACGCGCGCGGACGTTCGGACTGTCGATCCATTACCATAACCGCCATCGCCTGCCCGACATGGTCGAGGCGGAGTTCGGAGCGACCTGGCACGGCGATCTGGATTCGATGCTGCGCGAGATCGACGTGCTGACGATCCACACGCCGCTCAATGACGACAGCCGCGACCTGATCGATGCGCGGCGGATCGGGCTGCTCGGGCCGCAGGTCTACCTGATCAACGCGTCGCGCGGCGGGATCGTTGACGAAGAGGCGCTGGTCGACGCGCTGGAGGCCGGACGGCTGGCCGGAGCGGGTCTCGATGTGTGGCGGTTCGAGCCGCAGATCGATCCGCGATTGCTGGCGCTGCCCAATGTCGTGATGACCCCGCATATGGGATCGGCGACCTATGAGGGGCGGCATGCGACGGGCGAGAAGGTAATCGCCAATATCCGCTTCTGGGCCGATGGCCACCGCCCGCCCGATCAGGTGCTCGAAGGCTGGATGTGATCCCGCTGTTCCATCTCGCGATTCCCGTCGATGATCTGGAGGCGGGGCGGGCGTTTTACGGCGACTTGCTCGGCTGTCCGCAGGGGCGTGAGGATCCGGGGCACTGGATCGACTTCGATTTTCGCGGGCATCAGCTGGTGCTTCATAAGGGTGAGGGCGCGGGGGTGCGGACGCGCAATGCTGTCGACGGCGACGCCGTGCCGGTGCCGCATTTCGGGCTGGTGCTCGACTGGGACGAATGGCACGCGCTGGCCGGGCGGCTGCGCGGGGCGGGGACGCAGTTCGTGATCGAACCGCATATCCGTTTTGCCGGAAAGCCCGGGGAGCAGGCGACGATGTTCTTCTTCGACCCCGCAGGCAATGCGCTGGAATTCAAGGCCTTCCGCGATATCGGGCAGTTGTTCGCGACCTGATTGCGGCGGCGAAAGGTCCCAAAAGTCACACTGCTACGCGTGCGTGAGAGCGGCGTTTCCGGCGATATCAAAGAGCCGGAAGAGGCTGGCCGGCGAATTCCAACATTACAAGCCGGACTCTTCCTGTTCGGACTCGCCCTTCGCCTCGCGGCGCTTCTTCATGGCGCGGGCGATCAGCAGACCGCCGAGGATGAAGCCGCCGGGCGCGAGTAGCACCGCGGCGGCGATCGCCGCGTTCTTTGCTGCCTTGGACCTGGGGGGCGTTTCGTCAGACAGTGAAGCTCTCACCGCAGCCGCACGCGCCCTTGGCGTTCGGGTTGTTGAAGACAAAGCCGGCGGTGAAATCGTCTTCGACCCAATCCATCGTCGAGCCGATCAGATAGAGCACCGAGCCGCCGTCGACGAACAAAGTGCCGCCCGGCGTGTCGATGCGCTCGTCCATCGGGTTGGCGGCGGTGACATAGTCGACGGAATAAGCGAGGCCCGAGCAGCCGCGGCGCGGGGTCGAGAGCTTGACGCCGATCGCGCCTTCGGGCGCGCGCGACATGAGGTCGGCGATGCGCGCCTCCGACCCGGGGGTCAGGATGATCGCAGCAGGGCGGGCGCGGGTCTTCGCTTCGGTCATCACAGCATCCCCAGTTCGAGCCGGGCCTCGTCGGTCATCTTCTGCGGGTCCCAGGGCGGGTCCCAGACGAGGTTGACCTCGGCATGGCCGACGCCGGGCACGGCGCCGACGCGCAGTTCGACCTCACCCGGCATCGACTCCGCGACGGGGCAATGCGGGGTGGTGAGCGTCATCGTCACCACAGCATGGCCCTCGCTCGTGACCTCGACATTGTAGATCAGGCCGAGGTCGTAGATGTTCACCGGGATCTCGGGATCGTAGATCTCCTTGAGCGCATCGATGATCGCATCATAGGTCGCGCCGCCGGGCTCGCCCGCGGGGAGATCGGCCGGCTTCTGCGAGAGGAAACCGTCGAGATAGTCGCGCTTGCGCGCCAAGGTTTCATGGGGCGTCTCGCGCGGCGCTTCGACCGCATCCTCGACGCGCGCACGCGCGGGCGCCTCGACCGAGGTCACTTCTTCCACTTCGATTTTCCGTTCCTCGTTCACGTCGATGCTCACCCGAAGATCCTCGTTACGCGTTCGATACCCTTGACCAGCGCGTCAATGTCCGCCGCGCCATTATAGACGCCGAAGCTGGCGCGGGCCGTGGCCGCGACGCCGAGCGAGTCCATCAGCGGCTGTGCGCAATGATGGCCGGCGCGGATCGCGACATTGGCTTCGTCCAATATGGTGGCGACATCGTGGGGATGAACCCCCTCGACCGCGAAGCTGACGATTCCGGCGCTGTCGGCGGGGCCGAAGACGCGGACGCTGTTGAGGCCCGCCAGCGCCTCACGCGCCGTCGTCACCAGGGCGGTTTCGTGCGCGTGGATGCGGTCGAGGCCGATGCCGTCGACATAGTCGATGGCGGCGTGGAGGCCGATCACGCCGGTGATATGCGGCGTTCCCGCCTCGAACCGGCCCGGGGGCGGGGCATAGGTCGTCTTCGCGAAGGTCACGCGATCGATCATCGATCCGCCACCCTGCCAGGGCGGCATCGCGTCGAGCAGATCGTAGCGGCCCCACAGCACACCGATGCCGGTCGGGCCATAGAGCTTGTGCCCCGAGAAAACGTAGAAGTCGCAATCGAGATCGGCGACATCGACGGGGAGGCGCGGAACCGCCTGGCAGCCATCGAGCAGCAGCTTCGCGCCGACCGAATGGGCGAGGGCGGCGGCGCGCTTGGCGTCCAGCACCGAGCCGAGCACGTTGGAGACATGGGCGAGTGCGACCAGCTTGTGCGCAGGCGTGAGCATCCGCTCCATCGCGTCGAGATCGATGCGATGGTCCTCGGTCAGCGGAATTACGTCGATCTGCGCGCCAGTGCGCTCGGCGACCATCTGCCACGGCACGATGTTCGAGTGATGCTCGAGCTGGCTGAGCAGGATGCGGTCGCCGGGCTTGAGGACTGTGCCCGCCCAGCATATCGCGACAAGGTTGATGCCTTCGGTCGCGCCGCGAACGAAGACGATCTCGTTCTCCTGCCCGCCGATGAACTTCGCGACGCGGCGGCGCGCAGCTTCGAACGCCAGCGTCATGTCGGCCGAGCGCTGGTACACGCCGCGATGCACGGTCGCATAGTCGCGGTCATAGGCGCGGGTGATCGCGTCGATGACGGGACGCGGCTTCTGCGACGTCGCGGCGGTATCGAGATAGGCCCAGCCCTGCGGGATCGCGGGGAAATCGGCGAGCAAATCGAGTGGGGCTATGGTGGTGGTGACGCTCACAGCGCGGCCTCCAGCCACTTCTCCGCATCGGCGGCGAACGCCTCGCGGACGGTCTCGTCGCCGATCCGGTCGAGCGCGTCGGCGACGAAGGCGCGGGTGAGCAGCGCCTTGGCCTGCGGTTCCGGGATGCCGCGCGACTGCATGTAGAACAGGGCTTTCGCGTCGAGCTCACCGACGGTGGCGCCGTGGGCGCACTTCACGTCGTCGGCGAAGATTTCCAGCTCGGGCTTCAAGTTCACCGTCGCGGTGCGCTTGAGCAGCAGGCCGCGCAGCGACTGTTCGCCATCGGTCTTCTGTGCGTGGCGCGCGACTTCGGCACGCGCGGCGAGGCTGGCGGTCGAGGCATCGGCGGCGACCGCGCGCCAGATCTGGCGGCTGGTACCCTCAATCGCGGCATGGTGGACCGCGACGGCGGCCTCCTGCTTCTGCTCGTCGCGGGTGAGCAGCGCGCCGCCCATTTCGGCATAGGCGCCGACGCCGTCGATGCGGAGGAAGCCGTCGATACGGCTGCCCATTCCGCCTGCGCCGAGGAAGGTGGAGACGTAGCTCGCGGCTTCCCCGATCTGCGCCTCGTCGCGGATCGAGACGAAGCCCTCATCCTGAAGCAGGCGGACGGCGCGCTGAAGGCGGGCGCCCTTCCCGAGCGAGGCGTGCAGGAGCCGGTTTGTCCAGCCGCGACCGGCATAGGTTTCGATCACCGTGGCGACGGCGTCGTCGGCCAGGTCGATCCGCGCGGGGACATGGTTCTCGCCGCCGGTGGCGAGATGGACGATCTGGATCGGGTCGCTTGCCGCTGCGGCGTCGAGACGCAGCACCCAGCCTTCGCCCTGCGCGTACTGGCCGAGCGGGTGATCGCCGGCCATCTCAAGCGCGGTGAGCTGGACCGGGCCGGGGCGTGAATGCGCCGGCTCGAACGCGCCATCGACAAACAGCAGGCGCGGGCCGGCGATGTCGAGGAACAGCGCGGCGGGATCGATCCCGGTCGCGGCGAGTGCGGTGTCGGCGGCGGCGCGGAGCGTGTCGAGGTCGCTCCAGCGCCACGCTTCCTCACGCGGGGAGGGAAGGGTGAGCGTGCTCATCGGTTCAGGCCGCCACCTGCGCATAGCCTTCGCGCTCAAGCTCATGCGCGAGTTCGGGGCCGCCGGTCTTCACGATGCGGCCATCGGCAAGGATGTGGACCGCGTCGGGCTTCACATAGTCGAGCAGGCGCTGATAGTGGGTGATCAGCAGCACTGCCTTGTCGGGCGCGCGCATGATGCGGTTGATTCCTTCGCCGACGATGCGCAGCGCGTCGATGTCGAGGCCGGAATCGGTCTCGTCCAGCACCGCGAACTTGGGGTTCAGGATGCCCATCTGGACCATCTCGTTGCGCTTCTTCTCGCCGCCCGAGAAGCCGACATTGACGGGGCGCTTGAGCATCTCCGCGTCCATTTCGAGGCTCGCGGCCTGAGCGCGGGCGAGCTTGAGGAACTCGGCGCCCGACAGCGGGGCTTCACCGCGCGCGCGGCGCTGGCTGTTGAGGCTTTCGCGCAGGAACTGGACGTTCGAGACGCCGGGAATTTCGACCGGGTACTGGAAGCCGAGGAACAGACCTGCGGCGGCGCGCGCGTGCGGATCGAGGTCGAGCAGATCGACGCCGTCGAAGGTAACGCTGCCTTCGGTCACCTCGTAGCCGGGGCGGCCGCCGAGGACATAGCCAAGCGTCGACTTGCCCGCGCCGTTGGGCCCCATGATCGCATGGACCTCACCCGCGTTCACGCTGAGCGAAAGGCCCTTGAGGATCGGCTTGCCGTCGACTTCGGCGTGGAGGTTTTCAATCTTGAGCATGTTACTTTCCGGTGGCGGGCGGCGTGCGGCCACCCGGATATTTGGCGTTGAGCGCGGCGAGGAATTCTTCCTCGCGGGTCTTGAGGCAGGCCTTCATCGCATCGGTGCTGACATGGCCTTCGTCGGAGCAGGCGTGCGCGGCTTCGCACCAAAAGCCGTCAAAGGCGGGGTCGCCGACGCCCTTGGTGATGCGGCAATCCTTCACCCGGCCCTTGCGGTCGAGCGTGATCCCGAATTCGACCTGACGCAGCTTGCGCGCGGCGATCGTCACTTCGTCCGCGCGCGGGTTTGACGCGGGGGGCGGGGGGATGAGCGGGCCGGTCTGGGCGAGCGCAAGCGCGAGCAGGATCATTTCGGCTCCTCCGGCTTCATCCCGCCCAAACGGATCGACGGTTCGGTGCTCTGGTCCTTGGGCGGAGGGGGAAGCTTGCTCAGGCGGTTGGGGTCTTCCTCGGCCGTGGCCGTGACCGCTGGGCCGACTGCGGGATTCTTCGGCGCCTCGGGCGTGAGCGTCACGCCAAGGCCGAAATTCGGCTGATCCGGCTTCGTCTTCGGCTCTGCCGCCATCAGCGCCATCTTGCCCTCGCCACCGCAAAATTGCTGGCCTTTGGTCGAGGTGACGCAGTCGGGAAGCGAGGTGCAGGCCTTGGCATCGATCCGGTCGACGCCGCTCGACTTGAAGACGCGGCAGTTGATCAGGCGGCCGTCGGGCGCCTTGTCGAAGACAAGCGCGACCCGGCGCGCGGTCGCAGTGACGACCACTTCCTCATATTGCGGTTCGGGCGCAGCGTCGGCCGTTTGCGACAAAGCCAGAAGCAGGAGCAAGGCAGTCATCGGCGGATGATCCGAAGTCGCGTCTTGCAGTCGGGAAGGGTGGTGGCGATGTGATCGATCCACGCGACGGTCTCGTCGTGCTCGCTGTTCCCGGGACGCTTCGCTGTGCACTGCTTTTTGCGCGTTTCCAGCGTCGAAGCCGTCGGCAGACGCGGGCGGGACATGCAATCGGCATAGGATTGCGCGGCCACCGTCACATTGCGGCCATTCAAATGGAGGGTCGCCGGACATTCCTCGGCCGTCGCGCCGAGGGCCAATCCCGCCAGCAGCGCGACGATCACCCCACGCTCCCCTCAAGGCTGATGCCGAGCAGCTTCTGCGCCTCGACCGCGAACTCCATCGGGAGCTGCTGAAGCACCTCCTTGGCGAAGCCGTTGACGATCAGGGCGACCGCGGCCTCCTGATCGAGGCCGCGCTGCATCGCGTAGAAGAGCTGGTCCTCGCTGATCTTGGACGTGGTCGCCTCATGCTCGATCTGGGCCGAGGGGTTGCGCACTTCGATATACGGGACGGTGTGCGCGCCGCACTGGTCACCCAGCAGCAGGCTGTCGCACTGGGTGAAGTTGCGGACATTCTCCGCGGTCGGGCCGACGCGGACGAGGCCGCGATAGGTGTTGTCCGAGCGGCCCGCGCTGATCCCCTTGGAGATGATCGTCGAGCGGCTGTTCTTGCCGAGATGGATCATCTTGGTGCCGGTATCGGCCTGCTGGCGGTTGTTGGTGACCGCGACCGAATAGAATTCGCCGACGCTGTTCTCGCCCGCGAGCACGCAGCTGGGGTATTTCCAGGTGATCGCACTGCCGGTCTCGACCTGGGTCCAGCTGACCTTGGAGTTCTTGCCCTGGCAGAGCGCGCGCTTAGTCACGAAATTATAGATGCCGCCGACGCCGTTCTCGTCGCCCGGATACCAGTTCTGGACGGTCGAGTATTTGATCTCGGCATCGTCGAGTGCGACGAGTTCTACGACGGCGGCGTGGAGCTGGTTCTCGTCGCGCATCGGCGCGGTGCAGCCTTCGAGATACGAGACGTAGCTGCCCTTGTCGGCGACGATCAGCGTGCGTTCGAACTGGCCGGTATTCTCGGCATTGATGCGGAAATAGGTCGACAGCTCCATCGGGCAGCGCACGCCCTCAGGAATGTAGACGAAAGTGCCGTCGGAGAAGACCGCGCAGTTCAAGGCGGCGAAATAATTGTCGTGCATCGGCACGACTTTGCCCAGCCACTTCTTCACCAACTCGGGATATTCGCGGATCGCCTCGCTGATCGAGCGGAAGATGACCCCGGCGGCTTCGAGCTCGGCGCGGAAGGTGGTGGCGACGCTGACGCTGTCGAACACCGCGTCGACCGCGACCTTGCGCGAGCCTTCGACGCCGGCGAGGACCTTCTGTTCCTCGATCGGGATGCCGAGCTTCTCATAGACGCGCAGGATCTCGGGATCGACTTCGTCGAGCGAGCCGAGCTTGGGCTTGGCCTTGGGCTCGGCGTAATAATAGGCGTCCTGATAGTCGATCGGCGGGATGCTGAGCTTGGCCCAGTCGGGCGGCGTCATCGTCAGCCAGTGGCGATAGGCCTTGAGCCGCCAGTCGAGCATCCATTCGGGCTCATTCTTCTTCGCCGAGATGAAGCGGACGGTGTCCTCGGACAGCCCCTTGGGGGCGAATTCCTGCTCGATATCCGAGCTGAAGCCCCATTCGTACTTCTTGTTGGCGGCGGCGAGCGCCTCGGCATTCTTGGTGGCCATCAGGCGGGTTCCGGGTGAGTCGAGAGGGTGGCGAGGGTGACGCCCGCGAGCGTCGAGCGGACCGCGCCGTTGACCGCGTTCCAGTGCGGCTTCACGCGGCAGCTTTCCTCGATGCAGCAGTCGTGGCGGCCCTTGTCCACGCAGGACGTCAGGGTGATCGGGCCCTCGATCGCCTCGACGATGTCGGCGAGGCTGATCGCGGCGGGCGGCCGGGCAAGGCGGAAGCCGCCACCGGTGCCGCGGGTGCTCTCAATCAGGCCGGCGGAGGAAAGGCGGCTGACCAGCTTCTGCACCGTGGGGAGGGGCAGGCCGGTCTCATCGGCCAGCAACGTCGCGTTGAGGCGTCCGCTGACGCCGCAATGGCGCGCAGCGGCGGCGAGCATCACGACGGCGTAATCTGTCTGGGCCGAGAGCTTCATGTTTCCTTCGCAGTTGCGAACGGTTCTCAAATCGGAATGATTCGTTCCGATTGGGCAGATGGGCATGTGAACCCCCTGCGTCAACCCGCTTTGACCGCAAGCGCGAGTGTGCAAAAGGCACGCGCGATGCTTTACGACCTGATCCGCCCCGCCCTCTTCCGTCTCGATGCCGAACGCGCGCACCGACTGACGATCCGCGCGCTGTCGATCGTCGGCGGTACCGGAGGCGTGCCGAAGGTGCGGCCGGTGACGATCGCCGGACTGGAATTCCCGAATCCCATCGGGCTCGCGGCGGGCATGGACAAGGATGGCGAAGCGGTCGCCGGGCTGTTCGGCCTCGGCTTCGGCGCGGTCGAGATCGGATCGCTGACCCCGCGCCCGCAGGCGGGCAACCCCAAGCCGCGGCTGTTCCGGCTGGTCGAAGATCGCGGCGTGGTGAACCGGATGGGGTTCAACAATGGCGGGATCGACGCGGCGTTGGCGCGGGTGGCGGGCGTCCGCCACGCGGGCGTGCTGGGCATCAATGTCGGGGCGAACAAGGACAGCGACGATCGCGTCGCCGACTATGCGCTGGGCGTGGGCAAGGCGGCGCGGGTTGGCGACTATGTGACGATCAACGTCAGCTCGCCCAACACGCCGGGGCTGCGCGATCTGCAGTCGCGACCGGCGCTGGACGAGTTGCTGGCGGCATCGAACGCCGCGCGGATGGTGGAGGGGAAGCGGGTGCCGCTGTTCCTCAAGGTCGCGCCGGATCTGGATAGCAAAGGGCTGGACGATGCGGTGCGCGCGGCGATCGACAATGGCGTGGATGCGCTGATCGTGGGGAATACGACGATCTCGCGGCCCGATACGCTGCGGTCGGCACAGGCCGGTGAGATGGGTGGACTGTCGGGCGCGCCGCTCAAGGCGTTGGCGCGGGCGAAGCTTGTCGAGGCGCTGGCGTCGGGCGGCGGGCAGTTGCCGGTGATCGCGGCGGGCGGGATCGACTCACCGGAAGAGGCTCTGGCGCGGCTGGAGGCTGGAGCAGCGCTGGTGCAGGTCTATTCGGCGCTGGTCTATGAAGGGCCAGGGCTGGTGCGGCGTATCCTGAAGGCCCTGTGATACCGTAGCGGCATTGCGCTTGGGCGCAGGACCGTTAGGCTTGCCTCTCAGGGGAGCGCGGGCACGAACCCGCGTCCGGGGAGTTATGGGGACAGGATGCGCAAGCTCGAACGATTCGATAATCTCGTACAGATGTTCTTCACGCGGGCGCGCGAGAAGGGCGATGCGCCGTTCCTGTGGGCCAAGTCGGGCGGCAAGTGGCAGCCGACGAGCTGGGCCGAAGCCGCGCAGCAGGTCGCGGGACTGGCAGCGGCGCTCAGGAAGCTGGGGCTTAAGCCGGGCGACCGGGTGATGCTGGTGAGCGAGAACCGGCCGGAATGGTGCATCAGCGACCTGGCGATCATGGCCGCGGGCGGCGTGACCGTGCCGACCTACACCACCAACACCGAGCGCGATCACCAGCACATCATCGACAATTCGGGCGCGTCGATGACGATCGTGTCCAACGCCAAGCTCGCCAAGACCTTACTGCCCGCGATCCTGCACACGGCGGGCAGCCACAGCCATGTGGTGATCGGGATCGAGGAGATGCGGATCAGCCAGCCGGGCGCGATCGAGTTCCACGACTGGAACGCGCTGATCGCGGCGAATCCGGCGGATGTGGCCGCGGCAGCGGCGGAAGCGGACAAGGCAAAGCGCGAGGACCTCGCCTGCATCATCTATACCAGCGGCACCGGTGGCAGCCCGCGCGGGGTGATGCAGCATCACGGCGCGATCCTGACCAATGTCGAGGGTTGTTGCGTGGTCATCTCCGAGGATTTCGGCTGGGACGACGAGGTGTTCCTGTCGTTCCTGCCGCTGAGCCACGCTTATGAGCATAGCGGCGGCCAGCATTTCCCGATCGGATTGGGCGCGCAGATCTATTATTCCGAAGGCCTCGACAAGCTCGCCTCGAATATCGAGGAGGTACGCCCGACGCTGATGGTGGTGGTGCCGCGCCTGTTTGAGGTGCTGCGCACGCGGATCACCAAGCAGGTCGAGAAACAGGGCAAGTTCGCCAATTATCTGCTCGACCGTGCGGTTTCGATCGGCGGCAAGAAGGCGGCGGGAAACAGCTCGGTGCTCGACCTGCCGATGAACCTGTTCCTCAGCCGGACGCTCAAGCCCAAGCTGGCGAAGAAGTTCGGCGGGCGGATCAAGGCGATGGTCTCGGGCGGGGCGCCGCTCAACCCCGAGGTGGGCGTGTTCTTCGAGAGCCTCGGCATCACCTTCCTGCAAGGCTATGGCCAGACCGAGGCGGCGCCGGTGATCAGCTGCAATCGGCCCAAGGCTGGACTCAAGCACGACACCGTCGGCCCGCCGCTGGAAGGGGTGGAGGTCCGGATCGCCGAGGATGGTGAGATTCTGGTGCGCGGCGAGCTGGTGATGCACGGATATTGGCGCAACGAGGTGGAGACCGCCCGCGTCCTCAAGGACGGCTGGCTGCATACCGGCGACATCGGCATGATCGACGAAAAGGGCCGGATCAAGATCACCGACCGCAAGAAGGACATCATCGTCAACGACAAGGGCGACAATGTCGCGCCGCAGAAGGTCGAGGGGATGCTGACCCTGCAGCCCGAGATCATGCAGGCGATGATCGCCGGCGATCGCAAGCCGTATATGACCGCGGTGATCGTGCCCGACCCCGAATGGACGCAGGAATGGTGCGCGAAGAACGCGGCGAAGTGCGACCTTAAGGCGCTGCGCGAGGACCATGACTATCGCGCCGCAGTAGGCGCCGCGGTGGAGCGGGTGAATAAGGACCTGTCGGTGATCGAACGCATCCGCCGCTTCATTCTGGCGGACGAGCCGTTCAGCATCGAAAACGAGCAGCTGACGCCCAGCCTGAAGATCCGCCGGCACGTGCTTAAGCAGGCGTATGGCGAGCGGCTGGACGCCCTGTACAAGAACTAGGCGGCGAACCCGTCACTTGTGTTTCGATTGAGATAGGATGGATCGATTGAGATCGGGTGGAATGCGCCGTTAGGCGTGGTACCCTCAGTCGCATGATGTTTATGGTGACCATGCTGGCCGCAGCAAGTCTCTCTCCGCCGGAGGAGCCCTTAGCCGGCCAGCTTCACGCTGCGATCTGGAACGATCTGCAACTCAACGCCATGATCGGGAATGGTAACTGGCTGGCGTCGCTTTGGTACAATGCGGGTCAGGGGGATGCCGCCGCACCCGACCTCCACATTCGGAATATGTCGTGTGGCAGCAACCGCGAGGGACATCGTTGTTCCTTTACACTGTTGCGAGAAGGCGGCGTACGAACGGTCTTCAACGAAGCGGCTCCGGACCGGCTCAAATGCACAGCGCAGTTCGTTCGCAGCGAAGAATCCGACGGGTGGATGGTAAGGCATCGACCGCCGCGCGGCCGTGGGCACAGCAGGACGGACATGCAATGCAAAGCTGTCCCTGCAAGCTGACACACTTCCGACGCGTCGTTACCCGTTTGACAAAACTGGCCGAGACCTTCCTTGCCATGGTCCAACTCGCCTCAGGCGGCTGTGGCTGCGGACTTATGAGTCTAAGAGCTGGAAAACCGCCCGGTGATGGCCGGGCGGTCTCCTTCATTCCATAGTGTCGCCGGGTGATGATCCCAGCTAGCGCTTGCCCGCTTGCGAGGATCCGGCGGGCTTTTCTTCCGGCAGCACGACCAGCGACCAGTCCTTTTGCGGCGCGAGGTATTTCGCGGCCAGCGCCTGGAGATCCTGCGGCGTGGTGGCGCCATAGTCGCGGGCGAGCGATGCGATCGCAGCGTAACGTTTCGGATCGGCGGAGCCGCCTTCGGTCTGCTGCATCCAGAACGGATTGCCGGTCGAGCGCCGCATCATCATCTGTGCGGTCGGCACCAGCGCGCGGCGCAGTTCGTCGACTTCGATCGGCTTGGCGATCAGGTCCGCCGCGATTTCGCGCGCGACGCGGAAGAACAATTCGGTCTTTTCGGGCGGGATCAGCGTGATCGCCATCACCCGTCCGCCACCCGGCTGGCCGACCGGAGACTGGCTGATGACCATCGGTGAATAGCTGGCACCCTCCGCCGAGCGAATGCGGTCGAGGATGCGGTCGCGCATCACCGCGGCGAGGATTTCGAGCTTGCGGCCCTCGGCGATGTTGTCCGATCCGCCGCCGGCTTGCCAGGCAATCACGGCTGCGGCCTGATCCGGCTGCCCGCTATGCGTGAGCGTCACGGGCGCCGCAGCGTGCGCCGGGAAGCGGGTTTCCGGCGCGAGGACCGGAGCAGGCTTGCGCGGCTTCATCGCGCCGAAGGTCATGCGCGCTGCCTCGATCGCCTTCTCGACATCGATATCGCCGAAAATCTGCACCTCGATCGGGCCGCTGGCGAGCAGCGGTGCCCAGAAGGCGCGGAAGTCCTTGGCGTTGAGCTTCTCGATGCCCTTGAGGTCGGGCCTCCCCCAGCGCGGATCGCCGGCGTGGAGCAGCCGTTCGAGATCGCGGCCGATCACCGCGTCGGGCGATGACGAGCTTGCCGCATAGCCGGAGATTGCGACGGCCCGGGCGCGTGCGACGGGATTGGGGTCCCACGCCGGCGACTGGAGTTTTGCCGCCATCAGCTTGAGCTGGTCCCCCAGATCCTCTTTACGGGTTTGGCCGGCAAGCGCGAAGGCGTCGTCGCCGATCCCGAAGGAAAGGCCGATCTGGCGGTCGCCGGTGAGCTTGTCGAGCTCCTCTTGCCCCAGCACGCCGCCGGGGGTGTCGATGCCGCTGGCGACCAGTGCGAGGTCGGCCGCCCAGGCGGGGTTGGGCCGACCGGTCTGGATCGCCTGCATCCCGCGCCCGAAGCGCACATTGACATAGACGCGGCCGACCTCGCCGGGGTTCTGGAACACCACCAGATTTACGCCGTTCGCGAAGCGCACTTCCTCGATCTTGGGATCGGGCACCGGGACCGACCGCGCGACGATCTTGCCCGGTGGGCCGAGCGGGGGGAGGTCCGCGAAGGTGACGTTGCGCGCGGCGCTGCGCGTGCCGGCAAGACCCGAGACGTCGGCCTTGAGCACTGCGGCAAGCTTGTCCTGCACGGTGGCGTCCGGCGTGCGGGTGTTGATGATCGCGCGGGTCGTGACCCCCTGAAGGACCCGCCGAGTCGAAGCGAGCACCCGGTCGGGGGTGAACATCCTGGCGTCGAGTGCGCCCTGAAGGATGTTGAAGCTCTCCTGCTCGCTCGTCGTGACCTCGTTGATATCGACCGCCTCGACCAGATTGTCGGCGCGGCGCGACCCGGCCGTCACCGGCGCGGTCGCGATGGCATTGCGCATGTCCGAGGTGACTTCCGCCAGCTCGCGGTCGATTTCCGCCTGGGTTGCCGGCGTGGCGAGCGCGTCGGCGATCACCGCGCGCGTTTCCTTGACTGCGCTCTCCCAATCCTCACCGATGGGCAGCACCTCGATGCTGGTGGCGTTGGCGCTGCGGACGTCGTCGGAGAGGCTGGCAGACACGGCGGCAAAGCTCGCGCCGCGACGTGCGCGGGTTTCCAGGCGGCGGTTGATGATCCGCAACGCGATGAAGTCGACCATCCGCTCCTGATTGAACTTCACCGTATCCTGGAACACCGTCCATGGGCGCAGCACCGTCAGGGTGACGAGCGGCGGGAGAGTCGGCTCGACCAGCGCCGCGCTGGTCGGCTTGGTCGGATCGGGCTTGCCGAAATCGGGGGTCGCCGGGTTGGGGCCAACGCCCTTCCATCCCGCGAAGTGCTTGGCGATCTGGCGTTCGAACATCGCGGGGTCGAAGTCACCGACGACGACCAGGGTCGCGCGTTCGGGCCGGTACCAGCGCTGGTGGAACGCGCGGACGCTGTCCGCGGTCGCGCCGTTCAGCGTCGCGGTCGTGCCGATCACCGGACGGTCGGCGAGGAGCTGGCCCGCGTAGAACAGCTCGCGCTGGGCATCCTGGAACCGCTGTTGCGGGCGCAGATATTCGCGCTGCTCGGCAAGCACGACCGGCCGCTCGAGGTTGAGCATGGCGGGGGTGATGCTGGGCGCCGCCATCATGTCAGCGAGGATCATCATCGACTGGTCGAGGCTGGCCTCGTTCGCGTCGGGCAGGTCGAGCTTGTAGGTGGTCGAGACCGGCGTGGTGCTGGCGTTACTGTCCGAACCGAAGGTGACGCCGAGCCGCTGCCACACGCGCTTCGATTCGCCGTCGGGCACCTTGGCCGAACCGCGGAAGGAAAGATGCTCGAGCAGATGGGCAAAGCCCAGTTCGGACTCGCGCTCCATCAGCGATCCGACGTCCATGCGCAGACGGATCGCAACCTGGCCCGGCGGAACCCCGTTCTTACGGACCGCATAGCGCAGGCCGTTGGACAGCGTGCCGAAGCGCCATTCGGGATCGTGCGGAACGTCGCTGCCCTTGTAAAGCCAGGGCGTCTTGTCGACCGCGACCTCGACTTGTGCGGGGGCGGGCGCCGTAACCTGCGCAATCGCCGGTAGAGCGGTTGCGGCGAGGAGGAGCGGAAGGGCGAATTGCTTGACGCGCGAAAACGAGGCCATTGCAGTGGAGCTTAGCGCGATTGGCAACGCATCGCCAGCCACGGCCGTTTCGCCGCAATCTGCAATGTATCGCAATGCTTTGGCGCGGGTTTCGCCATGATTTGGACCCAGACGCTGCCTAGCCCGGCCGCTGGCGCCGCTCGCCGAGTCCCGGCCGCGCGGCCAGTGCCGAAGGAATCGAGGTCAAGCGTGCGAGAGGGCATTGCGATCGAACGGGATGCGGGACGGATGCCCGAACAGGCGTTCGCGGTGGCGGAGGCGAAGCGTCCTCTGCTGATCCGTGCGGGCAAGCGGTTGCGCGGCCTTTTCGACCGGATCATCGGCGCGTCCTCGCTGGTGTCGAACGCGCCGCTGCTCGACGTGCGCGACTTTGGCTGGACTCAGCTGCTGCGCGACAATTGGGAAGCGATCCGCGACGAGGCGCTGGCCACCGCACTGGCGCGCGAGGATGCTGCGCCTTCGCTCGCGCGCATCTCGCCCGATCATCGCGCGATCGCGCCGGTGGACAAATGGCGCTCTTTCTTCCTGTGGGGCTACGGCTATCAGATAGAGGAGAATCTCGACCGCTGCCCGGTGACACGCAGCGTCGTTGCGCAGATTCCTGAGCTCAACAGCGCCTTCTTCTCGATCCTCGCGCCGGGCACGCACATCCCCGCGCATCGTGGCGTCACCAAGGGGCTGCTGACCTGTCATCTCGGGCTGATCGTGCCGCGCGACGGCGACGTGCGGATGCGCGTCAAGAACCGCATCGTCCGCTGGGCCGACGGCGAGACGCTGATGTTCGACGACACCTATGACCATGAAGTGTGGAACGACACGCAGCACACGCGTGTGGTGCTATTGATTCAGGTGCGCCGTCCGCTGCGCCAGCCGGGAAAATGGGTTGCCGACGCCTTCCTGGGCATCATCCGCCGGTCAGCGTTCGTGCAGGAGGCGCGGGCGAATGTGCTGCGGTGGAATCAGGCGATGAAGGCGCTCGATGCGTAGTCCTGAGGCGGGCCGCCCGATTGCTCGGACGGCCCCTCCCGTGCATCAGAACTTGGCCCGCAAGCCGATCGAGTAGCGCCGCTCCGATAGTGCATAACCATTGAGCGCGACCTGACCCGCGGCGCTGTATTCGGTGGTCGCCGATTCGCTCGGGATCAGATTCTGGGCCTGAAGCGAGAGCGCGATCCGTTTGGTGATATCGACGCCGATCTGTGCGTCGAGTTGCGAGCGCGGGCCGATGAAGCTCGGGCGGCCTTCGGAGAATTCGAACACCGCCTCGTCGCGATAATTATACGCCAGCCGTGCCGAGATCGGACCCTTCTCGAACAGTCCGACCAGATTGTAGCTGTTCTTGGACACCGCCACGAGCGGGAATCCGGCATTATCCTCCGAGTCCGAGAAGGTGTAGTTGGCGATGACGCCGAAGCCGTCGAATGGCGCGGGCAGGAAGTCGAAGAACTGCTGCACGCCGATCTCGAATCCCTTGATCTTCGCGCTGGCGAGGTTCTCGGGCCGCGAGAAGGTCAGCATCCGCCCCTGCGGATCGAGGGTCGTGTCGACGCCCGAAGTGACGAAGCTGGCGATGAAGTCCTGCACGTCCTTGTAGAAGAGCGCACCGGAGATCAGCGAGCTCTTACCGGTGTAGTATTCGAAGCTGATGTCCCCCTGCGTCGACATCGGCGGCTTGAGGTTGGCATTGCCGCCCGTCACCGACAGGTTTGTGGCGTTGAAGAACGTCGATGGCGCGAGATCGGCGATCGATGCGCGCTGCATGGTTTGCGACCCCGAGACGCGGACGAGGAAGTTGTCGGTGACGTTGAACGCGATGTTCGCACTGGGTAGCACGTTGGTGTAACGGTTCTTGTCGGTGCCGAGTGTGCTCACGGTGCCGACATTGCGGTACGAATCGATCGACAGGCGTGTGCTGGCGATACGGACGCCGGCATTGGCCTTGTAAGGCATCCCCAGCAACTCGCCCTCGCCCGACACCATGAGGTAACCGGCGATGGTCTTCTCGCTGAAGTCATAGTCGCGCTGGAGGTTGGGCAACAGCGTCGAAAGCCCGTTGGGGTCAGGGTTGGGCTCAGCCGCCTGCGCGCGGTTGAAGACATAGTCATAGGTCGGCGCGGTGGTGAGGAAGCCGCGCGGGAAATTGCCGGGAATGTCGGCGATGAAGCCGCTGCCGATCTGCTTGAGATAGGGTTCGAGCTCGGCGCGCGTCGGCGTGACCTGGCTGCGATAGGCGTTCGAGCGGGCGTGGAGATCGGTGTAGCGCACGCCCATCGCCAGCGTGACGCCGCTATCGAATTCATAGCTGGCGTCGAGCTTGCCGGTCCATTCCTCGAGCACGCCGATCAGCCGGTTGCTGCGCACGCCGTTGCTGGCGGGGTTGTACGAGGAGTAGGCGCCTGGATTGAAGTTACCGAGCGAGAGCGACGGAACCGTGTTGCCGCGAAAGTCGAAATTGCCGGGAACGAGCGCGGTCGCCTGAAGCGTGATGATCTGGATCGTCTGGTCGATCGTCCCCTTGCTGTAATAACCGTCGGCCTCGATCTTGAGGCCATCCTTCTCATATTTGCCGTTGAGACCGTAGAGGAAGCTTTCGGTCGGTTCATTGCGGATCTGGCCCGCTGACGTAACGGTGCCGTTGGCGGTGCCCGCAACCACCGCGCCATTCTCGACTACGCGATTGGTCACCGGGTTGGTCCCGGTCGGCAGACGGAAGGCGAAGAAGTCCTGATGCCGTCCGGTGGTCAGCTTCGAATAGAGCGCATCCGCGGTGATGGTGAGTTCCGGCGTAACCTCGAACTGCACCGCGCCGTTGAGGCCGAGGCGCGAGCGATCGACCGTGAACTGCTCGTACTGGAGCAGCACCGGGGTCGCATACACCCCCGCGCCGGTGCCGGTGTAAGTGCGGTTGAGGAAGTTGTTGCGCTCGAACGTCTGGGTCAGCGACGTGCGCTTCTGATATTCGCCCGCCAGCATGATGCCGATGCGGTTGTCGGCGAACTTGGTCGTGAAGAAGCCAGTGACCGCCGGCTCGAACTTCTCGCTATTCTCCGAATAAGTCCCCTGCACGCGTACCGACAGCGTCGTTTCTTTGAACGACAGCGGCTTGGGGGTGACGAGGTTGACCGTGCCGCCGAGACCGCCTTCGGGCTGGCTGGCGAGCGGCGACTTGCGCACCTCAAGCCGGCCGAACAGGCCCGACGGGACCGAGTCGAGGCCCGAGGAGCGGCCGAGTTGATCGTTCTCCGGTGGCGACAGGCGCGCCGACCAGCCGAGCAGGGTACGGCCATCGACCTCGACGCGGACCTGCTGAAGTCCGCGGACCGATACCGACTGACCTTCGCCGAAGACTCGGGTGATCTGGACGCCGGTGACGCGCTGGAGCGCCTCGGCGACGTTGGCGTCGGGGAGCTTGCCGACATCCTCGGCAGTGATGACGTCCATCACCTGCGGCGCGTCACGCTTTACCTGCGCGGCTTGTTGCAGCGAGTTGCGGATGCCGCTGACGATGATTTCCTGCTCCTCGCCTTCGGCGGGAGCCGCCGCCTGTTGCGCCATGGCAGGCGCCGAAACGGAGAATGCCGCGACAAGCGCGGCGGTAGCGATGCCCGACTTCAGGCGATTGGTGTTCATGCATTCCTCCCCAGGTTCGCGTGAACCGTGTTTCACGGTGCGATTCGGCTAGTCTTGCCCGGCTTTTTGGAAACCGGTGTCATGACAAGTTGTCCTACAAACCCATGGGCGTGTCAAGAAGATGTCCTACAACATTAACCGCGGGGCATGGCCTCGCGGTGGGACATCCAGTCTTTGAAATGGCTTAGGTCAGTTACCGTTATGACGGCAACGCGCCGATCCTAGCGTGCGGGGCCGGTGCTGGCACGGAGCACCAAATCATAGTCGAGCGTCAGCCGATCGCGCTTGCGATCCTCGGACAGCAGCAGATCGGCGGCGGCCCAGGCGAGTTCGCGCACCGGCTGGCGGACGGTTGTGAGCGGGGGCCAGACCGCGGCGGCGAGGTCCGAATCGTCGAAGCCTGCGATCGAGAGCTGGTCGGGCACGCCGATATCCAGCTCATGCGCCACCGCGAGCGCACCGGCGGCCATATCGTCATTGCCCGCGAAGATCGCAGTCGGGCGTGACGGGGTGTCGAGCAATCGCCGCGCGGCTTCACGGCCTGACGGGAAGCTGTAGTCGCCTGATGCGATCAGCGCGGGGTCGAAGGCGATTTCATGCGCGTCGAGCGCCGCACGATAGCCCTTGAGCCGCTCGACCGAGGAAATGTGGTTCTCCGGACCGGTGACGAACGCAATGGTGCGGTGGCCGAGGCCGATGAGATGTTCAGTGAGGTCGCGCGCGGCGGCAACGTCGTCGATCGTGGTCGACCGCCCTTCATCGCGGCGGATGCCAGGCTCAATCCGGACATAGGGCAGGCCGCGGCGGTCGAGCTCCTCGAGCAGCGCGACCGACTCGGTGACCGGCGGCGAGAGGATCAGGCCGTCAAGATGCGTCTCGTCGATCAGCGCGGCCACTTCCTGCACCAGATCAGCGGAATCGGCGACGACCGGCTGGATCAGCAGCCGGTAACCCAGCTCGTGGCAGCGCTCGAGCGCGCCGGCCTGGAGATGATAGACATAATAGGGGCTCGGGTTGTCGTAGAGCAGGGCAACCTGAAACGACTTACGGCCGGCGAGCGTGCGCGCGGCGAGGCTGGGGCGGAAGTTCAGTTCCGCCACCACCTGCTCGACGCGGCGGCGGGTTTCGTCGCTGACGTTCTTTTCGTTGTTCAGCACGCGCGAGACGGTCTTGAACGACACGCCCGCGAGTTTCGAAACTTCCTTGATCGTCGGCCTGCGCGCCATTTGCCTCCCCTGATTGGTTCAAGGCATAGGTGACAGCGTTGGCAACAGGCAAGTAATATTGGAGACGATGATGATGCGAAGGCGTGCGCTGATGATCGCGATGGCGCTTGGGGCCTTGCCGACGGCAGCGCTGGCGCAGCCGCGGGGCGAACTCAAGGTGATGAGCTTCAACGTGCGGCTGCCGGTGGCGGCGGACGGGCCGAACCGGTGGGAGGCGCGGCAGGACCTGTTCGTCGAGGCGATCCGGCGCGCGGATGCCGACATCATCGGCACGCAGGAGCTGTGGAAGATCCAGGCGGATCACCTGATCGCGAAACTGCCGAGCTATAGCTGGTTCGGGATCGACCGGCGGGGCGGGCATGCCGATGAGCATATGGGGGTGTTCTATCGTCGCGACCGGCTGAAGCTGATCGAGCTGGGCAATTTCTGGCTGTCGGATACGCCGCAGGTTCCGGCGAGCATCAGCTGGGGGAACCTGTATCCGCGCATGGCGACCTGGGGGCTGTTCGAGACGGTGCCGGGGGGCAGACGCTTCTGGTTCGTCAACACCCACTTCCCCTATCGGGCGGAGGACGAGGCGGCGCGAGAAAAGGCGGCGGGGCAGATCGCGGCGTGGATCGCGGCGCGGCCGGGCGATGCGCCGGTCGTGCTGACGGGGGACTTCAACACGGTGCCTGAGTCAGCAGCGCATCGGCTGTTGAGCGCGGGGCTGGCCGATGCATGGGACGCGGCGGCGGCGCGGAGGGGGCCGGCGGAGACCTTCCATGGCTTTATCGGCAAGGCCGACCGGCGGATCGACTGGGTGTTCGCCAAAGGCCTGACCGTGGCAAAGGCCGAGACGGTGACCTTCGGCGCGAAGGGGCGGTACCCGTCGGACCATTTCCCGGTGGTCGTGGATTATCGCTGGCCCTGACATAAAAAAGGCCCCGCCCGGGAGTGCCGGGCGGGGCCGTGAAGGCTCAGCTCAACGAAGCGGTCAGTGACCGCCCGCCAGCGCCGCGAGCAGCAGCAGCGCGACGATGTTGGTGATCTTGATCATCGGGTTCACCGCGGGACCCGCAGTGTCCTTATAGGGATCGCCGACGGTGTCGCCGGTCACCGCGGCCTTATGGGCCTCGCTGCCCTTGCCGCCGTGATGGCCGTCCTCGATATACTTCTTGGCGTTATCCCATGCGCCGCCGCCCGAGGTCATCGAGATGGCGACGAACAGCCCCGACACGATCACGCCGAGCAGCATCGCGCCCACCGCCGCGAAGGCGTTGGCCTGGCTGTCGACCGCGTTGATCACGAAGTAGAGCAGGATCGGCGAGAGCACCGGCAGCAGCGACGGGACGATCATCTCCTTGATCGCGGCGCGGGTGACGATGTCGACCGTGCGGCCATAGTTGGGACGGCTGGTCCCTTCCATGATGCCCGGATTGTCGCGGAACTGCGCACGGACGTCCTCGACCACCGCGCCCGCCGCGCGGCCGACCGCGGTCATGCCGAAGGCGCCGAACAGGTAGGGCAGCAGCGCGCCGAGCAGCAGCCCGACGATGACGAACGGATTGCTGAGCGAGAAATCGACGACGACGTCGGCGAAATAGCGCTTCAGATCCTCGGTATACGCCCCGAACAGCACCAGCGCGGCGAGCGCGGCAGAACCGATGGCATAGCCCTTGGTCACTGCCTTGGTGGTGTTGCCGACCGCATCGAGCGCGTCGGTACGGGTGCGGACGTCATCGGGCAGCCCCGCCATTTCGGCGATGCCACCGGCATTGTCGGTGACCGGACCGTAAGCGTCGAGCGCGACGACCATGCCGGCGAGCGCGAGCAGCGAGGTGGCGGCGAACGCCACGCCGATGATCCCGGCCAGCTGGAACGAGGCCACCACCGCGACGACGATCACGATTGTCGGCAGCGCGGTCGATTCAAGGCTGATCGCCAGACCCTGGATGACGTTGGTGCCGTGGCCGGTTTCCGAAGCCTTGGCGATCGAGCGGACCGGGCGATAGTTGGTGCCGGTGTAATATTCGGTGATCCACACCAGCAGCCCGGTGACGGCGAGGCCGATCATCATGCACCAGAACAGGTCCATGCCGGTATAGGCGGCATTGCCGATCGGGGCATGGAGATCGCCGAGCGTATATTGGGTCGCGAACCAGATCGCCGGGACGGCGAGGATCGCGGTGGTCCAGAAGCCCTTGTAGAGTGCGCCCATGATCGACTGGCTCTTGCCGAGGCGGACCATATAGGTGCCGAGGATCGAGGTGATGATGCACACGCCGCCGACGATCAGCGGCAGCGACATGAGGGCAAGGAGCTGTTCCGAGCTGCCTTTGATGAGCAGCGCGATCGACACCATGGTGAGGCCGATGGTGACGACATAGGTTTCGAACAGATCAGCGGCCATGCCGGCGCAGTCGCCGACATTGTCGCCGACGTTGTCGGCGATGACGGCGGGGTTGCGGGGGTCATCCTCGGGGATACCGGCTTCGACCTTGCCCACCAGATCGGCGCCGACATCGGCGGCCTTGGTGAAGATACCGCCGCCGAGACGCGCGAAGATCGAGATCAGCGAGGCGCCGAAGGCGAGCGCGGTGAGCGCGTGGATGATCTTCTCGCCATTGGGTTCTTCCCCGCCGGGGCCGACGAGATACCAGAACAGCAGCGAGATCGAGAGCAGGCCAAGGCCCGCGACGAGCATGCCGGTGATCGCACCCGAGCGGAAGGCAAGCGTGAGGCCGCCCTGAAGCGAGGTGCGCGCGGCTTCCGCCGTGCGGACATTGGCGCGGACCGAGATGTGCATACCGGCAAATCCGGCAATGCCCGAAAGCACCGCGCCGAGCACGAAGGCCGCGGTCGAGAGACCGCCGAGGGTGAAGAACAACACAATGGCTACGGCCACGCCGACGACGGCGATGGCGGTGTACTGACGGACGAGATAAGCTTTGGCGCCTTCCTGAATGGCGGCGGCGATATCCTGCATCTTCTGGTCGCCAGCCGGTGCGCGAAGCACCTGCTGCGAAGTCACCAAACCATAGAGCACGGCGAGCACGCCGCACGCGATGGCGATATAGACAATCGTCATCTGGTATCCTTCCCCTGTGAATCCCACCCGCCACCCGGCTCTGTGTCCGGTGCGGCCTGCGGTCGGGGGCGGAGCGTAGAGCGGGGCAGGGGGCTGTCAAGCGGCGCTGATTCGAGGGCGGCGGCGCATGTGGAGCGGTTGACCAAGCTGACGCGAAAGCGGGGTTTTCGGGCGGAAGCGACCGCGACGCGACAGGTTTGCGCCTGCAACGCGCCACGAACGCGCCGGTGACGCGACACTGGCGCGACGGGCGCGCGACACCAGCGCCGCAGGTGCGCGCCACCAGCGCGACGGGTTCGGACGGCAACGCGACAGGTTCGGACAGTGATGCGGCAGGTGTGCGACACATCCGCGACTGTTACGCGCGGGGTGGTGCGCATAGTTCGACGGGTGAGGGTGAGAGTCGACTTCATCGATCAGGGTAGATCAGATGAAATCCAACATTTGAAGAGGGCGTCGGGGTGACGACTTGCTATCCGTCATCTTCTGATTGTGATCGACGAGTCCTGACCTTAAGCAAAGCTGGTCTTTCAGACGCAAGGGGATGACCGAATGACCGAAGCAACGGAAAGCGACCTGGAAGTCGGTGCGGCACGCGGCGCGCTGCGCGTGATGCTGCGCGGGTTGGATCGCAAGGATCCGGTCAAATTGCTGGAAGATACCGCGCGGTTTCTGCGCGCTCAGGGCGGGAGTATTCTCGACGGCGACCCTGGCGAAGACCTCGAACTGATGTTCAAGCGCGTCGATCTCGGCGATTTCGTCATCGTCACGATCAAGGCCTAGGGTCGGGGTTTGTTGATGACAGCCAGAGGATTGCGGTAGCGTCCATCCACTTTGAGCTGATCAGCGGCAAAAGTCCGCGTCAGCCGACAGCGGCCGGACTGCTTTCGACCCCATTGCGGACAGTTGGCAGTTTGCTAATGGATGTCCCATGATGAAGTTCAAGGACGCGCTGTTTAGCCCGTTTCACGCCATTACGACTGTATTGATAGGCTGGATGGGTGCCGCGATATTTGCTTGCGATGCAATGGGATGGCTCCAACCAGATTACCAGCGAATACTTGCGGTTCTAGTCATAACTTATTGGGCCACGGTAGTCTGCGATCTCTCCGTCCGTCGTCGCCGCAGCTTCGGCAGCTAACCACCCATTTCGAGCTGTTCCGCGGTCCGGGTGATCCTGAGACCGGTCAGGCGGCAATCGTACGGATAGCAGACGCTCAAGACTCGATCGGCAAACTGCGCTGCGCGCGTTTGGGCTTGAACCTCTCGCACTTCACTTGCCGCCCGGTGGATCCCGGCACAAGGCCGCGATGACGGATTGGGCGGGCGGTCGCTTGGGCGGTTAGCCGCCGTGGCTGTAGCCGAGCTTGTCGGGGAGCGGGACAGGCGCGCTGTTCGCGGTGAGGGTCAGGCCGGTGCCCGCGCTTGCCGTGCCGATGTGGGTGGCGGGGACGGGCGGGGTGGTGTCCGCGGGCAGGGTGAAGAGCAGCTCGTAATCGTCCCCGGTGGTGGTGGCCTCGATTGCGTCGAGGTTCGGCAGCGCGAGCGGGACTGCGTTGAGATCGATGGCGATGGCGACGCTGCTCGCTTCGGCCATGCGGCGCGCGTCGATGAGGAGGCCGTCGGAGACGTCCATCATCGCGGTGGCGAGCGCGGCGATGGCCTGCCCCTCGGCGACGCGCGGCATTGGGCGGAGATAGCGGTCGAGATCGCGCGGATTGCCATCGGCGCCGAAGCCCGCGCCGCCGATGGTGCCGGTGACCCAGAGCGTGTCGCCGGGCCGGACGCCGGTGCGCAGCGGGACGTTGGGCTGAGCCTGACCGATCGCCGTCAGCGTCAGGCTGCGCGGTGCGCCGGTGGGCATCGCCACCGTGTCGCCGCCGAGCAGCGGCATGGCGAAGCGGGTGAGCGCTTCGTTCAGGCCGGCGAGAAAGGCGCGGTCCCAGTCCGCATCGCCCGACAGCGCATAGTTGAGCAGGCAACCGACCGGGGTCGCACCCTTGGCGGCGAGGTCCGACAGGTTGACCGCCGCGAGCTTCCACCCGATCGAGTCCGCCGGGTCGTGCGCGCGGTAGTGGATGCCCGCGACCATCGTGTCGCTGGTGAGGATCAGGCGGCCTGCGGGAACGTCGAGGATCGCGGTGTCGTCGGCGAGGCCCGCGGCCGCCGGATGCGTGGCGATGGCGCGCAGGGCGGTGAGGAAGGCGAATTCGTCGGACACGACCGGGTGTTAGGGGAGGATCGCGTCAGCAGCCAGCCCTGCCCCCGCTCATATGTGCTCGTCGATCCAGTCGAACAGCCGGTGGTTGCTGACGGCGGCTGCGCCTTCCTGACAGTGGAGCAGGCCGGTATCGTCCTCGTCGAACAGCATGAAGGTCTTGGGCGCGCGCAGGGCGTCGTAGAGCTTGCGCGCCTGTCCGACACTGGTGCTTTCGCCGGTGCCGTCCATCACCAAAGTGCGTGCGCGGATGTCGCGCACCACATCGACATTCGAATAGCGGCGCATATCGAGCATCAGCGCGGACGGACGCGACACGCCATGCTTGGCCATCGTGTCGCGCATATACCAGCGGATGAGATGGTGCTGCCCCATCAGGCCGATGATCGCGTCGTCGAAGGCGGCGGGGTCGCGGTCGAGCAGCGGGAGCAGGTCGGGGAAGTAATTGTTGAACTGCTCGAAGGTGGTCGCGCCCCAGTCGAGCACGCCGGGGTTGGCGACGAGCAGCTTGATCCGCCGGTCGAACGCGGCTGCGCGCGGAGTGAGCGCGCCGCCCATGCTCCAGCCGAGCAGCGCGATGCGCCGCGCATCGACCCCGGCGATGCGCACCGCGAAGTCGATGACCGGGACCACCACTTTCTCCCAGTCCGGGCGAAAGGGAAGGCCATGTTCGCGCAGCGCGAGCCCCTGTCCCGGGCTGTGGACGAACAGCGCGTGATAGCCGCGTTCGAGCGCGTCGTCGAAGATGTGCTTGCCTGCCTCCGGCCAGGCGTCGCGCCCCTGCTGGAGGATGATGAGCGGGGCATCGCCGCGCGCGATGGGCGAGCGCAGGAAATAGCCGGGAAGCACGGCGCCTTCATAGGGAATCCGCACCGGCTGCGCGGGCCAGCGCAGCAGTTGCACTGCACGGGCAAAGGCGGCGGACGAACGGCGGGCGGCGTCGAGATTGCTGGGATGCGCCGGATCGGGATGATGGATCACCGCGGCGCGATAATAGGTCGCGGCGCGCAGATACGCCTTGCCGGCGCTGATCCGGCGGTCTTCGTCCTCGCTGCGGCGCGCCATAGCCTCGACACGTTCGGCGGTGCGTACCCATTGGCGTGGCCAGCTCCAGTCGTCGCCGCCGTCGATCCGCGCGCCGGTGTCGAGCGCTTCGCCGATATCGGCGCTGCCCGAATAGGCGAGGCCGAGCTGGTGGAGCAGTTGGCTGTTCATCACGCCGTCGTCGATCAGCGCGAGATCATGCCAGGGGCGTTTGGCGGTTGGCCCGCGCTGACCGCGAAGGGGGGCGGTCAGCGCGGGCGCGGCGATGCCGCGATCGATATGGAACAGCGCGGCGGCGAGCGCCCCCGCGCGGACGAGGGTTCTGCGATCGATCGAGGCGGCCATGGCGGTTTCCTTCGGCTGGAGAGCACGAAAGCTAACCGTCCGAAGGCCGCCGCGGATAACGGGGGGATTGCGATGCGTTGCGGAATGTGACGCGCGGGACCGCGCGGATCAGACCGCCTTCAGCGCTTCCTCGAAGTCGGCGATCAAGTCGTCGGCATTTTCGACGCCGATCGAGATGCGGACGAGATTGTCGGTGATGCCGAGCGCCTTCTTGCGTGCATCCGGCACCGAGAGGTGGGTCATCGCCGCCGGGGCGGAGGCGAGCGTCTCGGTGCCGCCGAGGCTGACCGCGAGCTTGGCGATCTTGAGGCTGTCGAGGAAGGCGAACGCCTCCTTCTCACCGCCCTTGAGGTAGAGCGAGAAGGTCGAGCCGGCGCCGGTGCAGTGGCGGTCGTAAATGTCCTTCTGGCGGCTGCCTTCGGCGAGGAAACCGAGATAGCCGACGCTTTCGACCTTGGGATGGGTGCGGAGATATTCGCAGACCTTCACGGCGTTCTCGCCGGCGCGCGACATGCGCAGCTCGAGGGTTTCGAGGCTGCGCAGCAGCATCCACGCGGTGTTGGGGTCGCAGATCGTGCCGATGGTGTTGCGCATCATGCGGATGGTGTTGATGTGCGCCTTCGACCCCAGCACGCCGCCCGCGACGAGGTCGCTATGGCCGCCCGCGTACTTGGTCAGCGAGTAGACGACGAGGTCGGCGCCCTGCTGCAGCGGCTTGGCCCAGAGGGGACCCAAGAAGGTGTTGTCGATCGCGATCGGCGGCTTGTTCGCGCCGGTGAAGATCGCGTCGCGGCTGGCGGCGACGGCCTCGACATCGACCAGCGCGTTGGTCGGGTTCGCGGGGCTTTCGAGATAGATCAGCGCGACATTGCCCGAAGCGGCCTTGCCCAGCACCGCGTCGATCTCCTCGCGCGTGGCGCCGGCGGGGAAGTCGAGCCAGTGGACGCCGAACTTGCCGAGAATGCGCGCGATCAGCGTCTCGGTCGCGGCGTAGAGCGGGCCGGAGTGGACGATGGTGTCGCCGGGCTTGACCATGGCGAGGAACAGGGTGGCGATGGCGGACATGCCCGAGGAGAAGGCGAGCGCGTCCTCCGCCTCTTCCCAGATGCCGAGGCGATCCTCGAGGATTTCCTGGTTGGGGCCGTTGAAGCGCGAATAGACCAGGCCCTCGGCGCCGCCGGGGCGCTTGCCGGTCACGCCCTCGAAGTGGCGCTTGCCCGCAGCGGCGTTCGGGAAGACGAAGGTCGAGGTCGCGAAGATCGGCGGCTTCAAAGACCCTTCCGAGAGCATCGGATCATAGCCATGGCCCATCATCAGCGTGGCGGCGCTGAGCTTGCGGCCGCCGACCGTGTCGAGGTTGGCCTTTGGACGGCGGCGCGGGGTGGCGCCGGTGAGAGCGGCTTCGTCGGGGGTGACGGGCTTGTCGGTCATAATGGAGGCGCTCCGCTCTCTCGTAACGGGTGAAACTTGTTGCGCTTGCACTCGCACCAACGCTTCAACCGGTCAATGAGACCAATGTAATCTGGCGGCCATAGTCGGGTTCGCCGCGATGGGTGGCGCGGCGGAAGCTGTAGAAGCGATCGGGCTGCGAATAGGTGTCCTCGCCCAGCGCCTCGACGGTGCGCAGACCGGCGGCGGCGAGGCGGTGGACGACATAGGCCTCAAGGTCGAACTGGTGATGGCCTTCGCGGCCGGGGGTGAAGAAACGGTCGTTCGCCGGATCGAACTCGGCGAAGCGGGTGTAGAAGCCCTCGTCCACCTCGTAGCTCGCGCGGGCGATGCACGGGCCGACGGCGGCGACGATGTTTTCCCGTTTCGCGCCGAGCGTTTCCATGGCGGCGATCGTGGAGTCGGTGACGCCGCCGATCGCGCCCTTCCACCCGGCATGGGCGGCACCGATCACCCCGGCGTCCCGGTCGGCGAAGAGGACGGGCGCGCAATCGGCGGTGAGGATGCCGAGGGTGAGGTCCGGGCGGTTGGTGACGAGCGCATCGGCATGCGGGCGGAGTTCGTCGCGCCACGGTTCGATCACGGTGACGGCGTCGGCGCTGTGGACCTGATAGAGGCCGATCAGCTGCGTCCCCGGCGCGACCGCGGCGATGGCGCGGCGCTGGTTCTCGATCAGCTCGGGCGTCGGCGGGCGGCCGCGGCGGCCCATGTCGAGGCTGGCGGTCTCCCCGGTCGAGACCCCGCCGCGGCGGCCGAGAAAGCCGTGGGCGATGCCGGCAAGGGCGTGGGATCGAAGAACATCGACAGGTTCGGTCACAGCTCGAGCTTCATGATGAGGTCACGGTCGATCTTGTCGCCGACGGGGAAGGGATAGTCGCCGATATGGACGAAGCCGTACTTCGCATAGAAGGCGATGGCGCGCGCATTCTCCTCGAACACCGTGAGCAGCAGCGCGGGCGCGCCACCGGCGCGGGCGGTGGCGATGCTCCAGTCCATCAAGGTCTGGGCGATGCCCTGGCCGTGCCAATCATAATCGACATAGAGCTGGCCGAGCTGGGCTTCGTCCGGTCCCGCTTCCTTGAGCCAGGGCGGGACGAGCTTGGCATAGCCGACGATCCGCCCTTCGGCGCGCGCGACCTGCCAGGTGACTGCGGGATCGGCGAGGTGGGCGCGCAGCTTGCCGGTCGGGCCATAGGCCTCGGCCAGATAGGCCCGGAGATCGGCGGGGTTATAGCCCTGCGCGAAGGTGCGGCTCCACGATTCCTGCGCCATCGCGTCGAGCGCGTCGGCATCGTGGAGCGTCGGGGTGTCGTAGATGATCGTCGTCATTCGAATCCTGCAGGAACGGGCCAGCCCGGCGCGGTGAGGGCGATGACCTTGAACAGCTCACCCATCGCCTGTTCACCGGTCAGGCGGTCGCGCGCGACGGCGATTTCGCCTGCACGCGCGGGGGAGGTCTTTGCGAGCGCGTCGGCGCGCGGGGCGATGCCAAGGGCGTTGAGGAAGGCGCCTTGTGTGATTGGGCCGTGCGCGACGAGGCCTTCGACCTGCGCAGCGGCGATCAGGGTGCCGAAATCGACATGCGCGGTGAGATCGGCCTCGCCCGGATCCTCGAACGGATTGGCATAGGCATGGCCGCGCACCGCCTGAAGCGTGTCCCCGATCGCGGGGCCGGCATAACCATAGTCGATGATCAGCGCAGCGCCGCCCTGTGCCAGCAGCCTGGCTGCGAGCGCGCGCAGGATCGCGACGCTGGGCGGCGAGGTTTCGAGGATCGAGCCGTCGGGCGCGTCGCGGAATTCGGGCGGGATGATCGGATCGAACACGGTGTTGCCGACCACGGGGAGGAACAGGAGATCCTGGCACGCGACCAGCCGTTCGCGCCAGCCATCGGCGGTCTTGACGAGCTGGCGGATCGGAAGCGCGTCGAAGAATTCATTGGCGACGACGAGCAAGGGTGCGTCGTCGGGCAGACCGACGATGCTGACCGTCCATTCGGCGCCGGGCACCTGCTTGGCCTGCTCCGCGCGCAACGCCGGGCTGTTCTCGACGAAATGGACCGGTGGCTTGAGGCCGGCATGGCCCATTGCGCGCAGCGCATCGGCGGCGAGGGTGCCGCGGCCCGGGCCGAGCTCGACATAATGCGCGTCGGGGCGCCCGGCGCGATCCCACAGGTCGGCGAGCGCGAGGCCGACCAGTTCGCCGAACATCTGGCTGATCTCGGGCGCGGTGGTGAAATCGCCGCGTGCGCCCAGCGGATCGCGAGTCGCGTAATAATGCGTGTTCGCCGCGCCCATGAACTGAGAGAGCGGGATCGGCCCGGCCATGGTGATGGCGCGGGCGATCCGGTCGGGGAGCGGGCCGTCTTCAGTCTGCGGGTCGGACATCAGGCGATGCTGGGACCGCCTGCGAACGGCTCGACCCGCTCGCGCCGCTTCTTGGCGGTGGCGATAAGGTAGAGGCCGCCGAGGATCATCGGGACGGTGAGCAGCTGGCCCATATGCAGCCCCGGCGTCGCGAAGATCGTGTCGGTGAACTGGCGATCATATTCGCGGAAGAACTCCACGAAATAACGCGACAGGCCATAGCCGAGCAGGAAGGTGCCGACGAGCTTGCCCGGCTGGTAGCGGGCGTCGGTCTTCCAGAACAGGAACCACAGGACGAGGCCGAGCAACAGCCCTTCGAGGCCTGCTTCGTAGAGCTGGCTCGGGTGACGCGGGACGTCGCCGCCGGTGCGCTCGAACACGATCGCCCAGGGTACGTCGGTCGGGCGGCCCCACAGCTCGGCGTTCACAAAATTGGCGAGGCGGCCGAAGAACAGGCCAAAGGGCACGACGCAGGCGACATAGTCGTGGACGCGCAGCCAGTTGAGCTTTTCCCTGCGGCACAGCCACAGGATCGCGAGCGTTACGCCGATCACGCCGCCATGGAAGGACATGCCGCCGTCCCACAGCCGAAGCAGCTTCAACGGATCGAGCAGCAGCTCCGTCTGGTAGAACATCGCATAGCCGAGCCGCCCGCCGAGGATGATGCCGAGCGTCGCATAAAAGACCATGTCGTCGGCATGGCGGCGGGCCATCGGCGCGCCGGGCTGGGCGATCAGCTTGAGCAGATACCACCAGCCGATCAGGATGCCGGCGATATAGGCCAGCGAGTACCATTTGAGCTCGAAGAAGCCGATCTTGAACACGACCGGGTCGAGGCCGAGCTGGCTGAACTGAATATGGTTCGCCGTGTCGAAGACGGCGGCGGCGGTGGATAAGATCAAGCGCGTGGCTCCCGAAGGGTTCGGGGCTGTCCTATCCGCATCTCACGGCAAACCCAAGACTCTGTCGTTGTCATAGCTGGGGAGGATCGAGCCGCGACGGCAGCCCGAATGGATTCCCGCCTTCGCGGGAATGACGGAATTGAATGGGAGCAACTGACATATTCTCCGAGCCTTTCCTTCGTCACCCCGGCCTTGTGCCGGGGTCCACGGTGCGGCGAGGGCTGGGCAAGAGGGCGGAGGTTCGACCGCGCGGCGCGGTGGACCCCGGCACAAGGCCGGGGTGACGGTTTGGGGGCGATGGTTGGAGACATGGCGACGGTTTGGGAGGGTGGTTTGAGTGGAGCCGCGTGCCGATTGCCGATCCTCCGAACCGCGGGTAGAGCGGCGGGGATGGAGCGAACGGGCAAGGGCATCGATCGGCGTACGCTGCTGATCGGCGGCGGTGCGGGGATTGGGCTGGTGCTCGCCTGGGCCGTGTGGCCGCGCGCCTATCTTCCCAATTTGTCGGTGCGCGACAAGGAGACCGCGTTCGGCGCGTGGCTCAAGATCGCCGAGAACGGTCAGGTCACCGTCGCGATTCCGCAATGCGAATATGGGCAGGGCGTGTTCACGACCCTGCCGCAGCTGGTGGCCGACGAACTCGGCGCCGACTGGCGGCTGGTGGGGGTGGAGCAGGCGCCGCTCAACCCGCTCTATGCCAATGCACTGGGGTTCGCCACGCTGTTCCCCGGCCTGCTGCCCGAGCGGCTCGAGCGGCTGTGGACCGAGCGCAATGCGGCAATGCTGACCGCGGGATCGACGTCGATGCGCAGCTTCGAAGCGCCGTTGCGCGCGGCGGGTGCCGGGGCACGCGCGCTGTTGTGCAAGGCGGCGGCGCGGCGCTGGGGTGTCGACTGGCAGGAATGCGATACCGCCAACGGCCATGTCGTGCACGACCAGAAGAGGCTGCGCTTCGGCGAACTGGCGTCCGAAGCGGCGGGCGAAGAGCTGCCGGGCGACCTCCCGATGCGCGAGGGCGAGACCGGGCGGCTGACGGGTGCGCCTGCGCCGCGGCTCGACGCGCCGGGCAAGGTCGATGGCAGCGCGAACTTTGCGGGCGATATCCGCCTGCCGGGCATGGTGTTCGCGGCGCTGCGGCAGGGGCCGATCGGGACGGTGAGGCTCGCCGCCATCGACGAAGCGGCGGCGAAGCAGGTGCCGGGCACGCTGCAGATCGTGAAGAACGAGATGTGGGTCGCGACGGTCGCCAACAACTGGTGGGCGGCGAGTCAGGCGCTCGATGCGATCAACCCGCGCTTCGAGGTGGCGGGGCGGATCGAGAACGAGACGATCCAGTCGGCGCTCGACGCCGCGCTGGACGGCGATGGCGAGCGGATGGTCTCCGCCGGCGATCTCGCGCCGATATTCAAGGGCGCGCGTGTTGTAGCTGCCGAATATCGCGTCGGGCTGGCGCTGCACGCTGCGATCGAGCCGATCTGCGCGACGGCGGTGTGGGAGGAGGACCGCGTGCGGCTGTGGCTGCCGACGCAGGCGCCGGGCTTTGCGCGCGACGCGGTGGCGGAGGTGCTGGGCATCGGTGCGTCGGATGTGGTGATCCATCCGATGCTGGCGGGCGGGTCGTTCGGGCAGAATCTGGAGCATCAGGTTGCGGCGCAGGCCGCGCTGATCGCGCGCGAGGTCAAGAAGCCGGTGCAGTTGATGTGGTCGCGCGGCGAGACGTGTGCGCACGACCGGTTCCGTCCGCCCGCGGCAGGGCGGATGACCGCGCGGCTGGGATCGAACGGGAGCGTTTCGGGCTGGCTGGCGAAGATTGCGGCACCCAATACCGGGCACGAACTGGCGCAGCGGCTGACCGGCGGGGGCGGGACGATCGGCGCGGCGCTGGCGACGACGGGGATTGGCGATCGCTCTGCGGTGGCGGGTGCGCGGCCGCCCTATCGCATCCCGGCGCTGGCGATCGATCATCATCCGGCGGAGATCGGCGTGCCGACCGGATACTGGCGGTCGGGCGCGCATAGCTACACCGCCTTCTTCACCGAGAGCTTCGTCGACGAGCTGGCGCATGTCGCGGACATCGAGGCCTTTTCGTTCCGCATCGCGATGCTGGGCGGGGAGCCGCGGCTGGCGCGATGCCTGTCGACCGTCACCTCGCTGGGCGGGTGGCAGGGCGGGCTGCCGGGAAGTGGGCAGGGGCTGGCGTGCCATGCGTTCGGCGGCAGCTATATCGCGGTGATGGCCGAGGCATCGGTCGGCGGCGATCAGCGGGTGCAGGTCGACCGGCTGATCGCGGCGGTCGATTGCGGGCGCGTGGTCAATCCGGGCGTGGTCGAGCAGCAGATCGAGGGCGGGCTGATCTTCGGCATGGCCGCGGCACTGGGCGCGACCACGGGGATCACCGCGAACCGGCCGGACGCGCGGACGTTTCGCGATCTCGAGCTGCCGCGGCTGGCCGATTGTCCGCAGATCATGGTCGAGCTGATCGCGAGCGACGCCGATCCGGGCGGGGTGAGCGAGCTGGCGGTACCGCCGGTCGCGCCGGCGATCGCCAACGCGCTCTATGCCGCGACCGGGGTGCGGCTGCGCCAGCTTCCGCTGATTCCGGGCGGGGAATGAGCATGGACGGGCATGTTGCGATCCCCGAGCGCAAAATCGGGGTGCTGCTGGTCAACCTCGGCACGCCCGATGCGCCGACCCCGGCGGCGGTGCGGCGCTATCTCGCCGAATTCCTGTCGGATCCCCGCGTGGTCGAGATCCCGCAGATCGTGTGGCAGCCGATCCTGCGCGGGGTGATCCTGCGCACGCGGCCGAAAAAGTCGGCGCACGCTTATTCGCTGGTGTGGACCGACGAAGGGTCACCACTCGCTGCGATCACCGCGCGGCAGGCGGGGGCGCTGCAGGCCGCGTGGCCGGAGCTGCAGGTCGACTGGGCGATGCGCTATGGCAATCCGGCGATCGGCGACAAGCTCAAGGCGATGAAGGATGCGGGGTGCGAGCGCATCCTGATCGCGCCGCTCTATCCGCAATATTGCGCGGCGACGACCGCGACCGCCAACGATGCGGCGTTCACGGCGCTGGCGACGATGCGGTGGCAGCCGGCGGTGCGGACGCTGCCGCCCTATCATGACGATGCTGCGTATATTGCTGCGCTCAAGGCGTCGGTCGAGACGCAGCTCGCCGCGCTCGATTTCGAGCCCGAGGCGATCGTCGCGAGCTTTCACGGGATGCCGCAGCGCACGCTCGAGCTGGGCGATCCCTATCACTGCCACTGCGTGAAGACCGCGCGATTGCTGGGCGAGGCGCTGGGGAAGGACCTGACGATTGCGTTCCAGTCGCGCTTCGGGCGGGCGAAGTGGCTTGAGCCGGCAACCGATACGATGCTGGCGGGACTGCCTGCAAAGGGCGTGAAGAAGGTCGCGGTGGTCGCGCCGGGATTCTCCGCCGACTGCCTCGAGACGCTCGAGGAACTCGCGATCCGCGGGCGCGCGACCTTCGAGGCGGCGGGGGGCGAGCGCTTCGCGTATCTCGATTGCCTCAACGACAGCGAGGCCGGGCTACTCATGTTGCGCAGCATTGTTGCAAGGGAGCTTGCGGGCTGGGCGGAGCTTGCCTAGCCTTTGTCTCACCATTTCTGGGAGAGATTCATGGCACGGGTAGCGATCGTAACGGGCGGCACACGCGGCATCGGCGAGGCGATCAGCGTCGCGCTCAAGGATCTGGGGGTGACGGTCGCCGCCAACTATGCCGGCAACGACCAGCGCGCGGCCGAATTCACCGAGCGGACAGGGATCAAGGCGTTCAAATGGGACGTCGCCGACTATGATGCGTGCCAGCAGGGCGTCGCCGATGTGGCGGCGGCGCTGGGGCCGGTCGATATCGTCGTCAACAATGCCGGCATCACCCGCGACGGCACGATCCTGAAGATGACCTACCAGATGTGGAAGGAGGTCATGGACACCAACCTTGGCGGTTGCTTCAACATGGCCAAGGCGACCTTCCCCGGCATGCGCGAGCGCAAATGGGGCCGCATCGTCAACATCGGGTCGATCAACGGGCAGGCCGGGCAATATGGTCAGGTCAATTATGCTGCGGCGAAGAGCGGTATCCACGGCTTCACCAAGGCGCTGGCGCAGGAAGGCGCACGCGCCGGGGTGACGGTGAACGCGATCGCGCCGGGCTATATCGACACCGACATGGTCGCCGCAGTACCGGCGGAAGTGCTCGAGAAGATCGTCGCCAAGATCCCGGTCGGGCGGTTGGGGCAAGCGAACGAGATTGCGCGCGGTGTGGCCTTCCTGTGCTCGGAAGAGGGTGGCTTCGTCACCGGATCGACGCTGTCGATCAATGGCGGGCAGCATATGTATTGATCGTGCGGGTGCGGGGTGCAGCCGCATCCCGCACGGGCCCGGCAATCCGCTTAAAGCGCAAGCTGCGGGGTGTTCGGGCGGGCTGCGCGCACTAGATGGGTGCGATGGCTGAACCCTCCATCCACCAACGCATGAACGCCGGCGACTGGGCGATCCTCGCAACATTGTCGGTGTTGTGGGGATGTTCGTTCTTCTTTCTGGCGATCGGCTTGCGCGAATTGCCGCCGTTCACGCTGGTGCTGACGCGCGTCGCATTCTCAGCGCTATTGTTGCTCGGCTGGGCCGCGATTGCAGGAATTCGGCTGCCGCCACGGAGCGCATGGGGCGCGTTCGTGGTGCTCGCCCTGCTCAACAACATCATCCCGTTCGCGCTCTATGCCTTTGCGCAGCAGCAGATTTCGAGCGGACTCACCTCGATCCTCAACGCCACGACACCCTTATGGGGCGTCATCGTCGCGCATCTGTTCACGGTGGACGAGCGCGCCAATGCCGGGAAGATCGCGGGCGTGCTGCTGGGCTTCGCGGGCGTCGCGACGATGGTCGGCGGCGATGCGCTGGCGGGGCTGGGCGCGAATGTCTTCGCGCAGGCCGCCTGTCTTGTCGCGACACTGAGCTACGCGCTTGCCGGCGTCTGGGCGCGGCGGTTCAAGGCGCAGGGCGTGACGCCGATGGGCGTGGCGACCGGACAACTGGTCGCGGCGACGGTGGTCATCCTGCCGATCGCGGGAATCGTCGACCGGCCATGGGAGCTGGCGATGCCGGGCGGGGTCGTGATCGCGTCGATCGCCGGCATGGTGCTGGTATCGACCGTGTTCGCCTACACGCTGTATTTCCGTCTGGTCGAGCGCGCTGGGGCGAGCAACGCGCTGCTCGTCACCTTCACCATCCCGATCGTTGCGATCCTGCTGGGCGTGCTGGTGCTGGGCGAGACGTTGCTGGCCAAGCATGTTGCAGGAATGGCGCTGATCGCGCTCGGCCTCGCGGCGATCGACGGACGGCTATGGGCGCGACTGACGCGATCGTCCTAGGGCGTCGCGCCTTCAGGATTCGAGCATGAAAAAGGCCGGCCTCCTTTCGGAAGCCGGCCTTTCGTGTCTCATGCCGCGATGGTGCTGTCCGAACGCGGCATCAGCACATCAGAAGCGCACGCCAAGGCCGGCGACAGCCTGGTGGCGCGTAACGTCGCCTTCGTAGTTCGAGTAGCGATACTCGACCTTGCCGAAGAGGTTCTTGCCGAACTTGTGCTCGACGCCGCCGCCGAGACGGACGCCGTCGCCGTTCTCGTTGCCGACGGTGCTCTCAACGCGAGCGTTGGTGTAGCCGACCTTGCCGTAGACTGCGGTGTTGCCGAAGACGTAGCCGAGACGGCCACCGGCATAGAGGTCACGACCCGCCGAAGCGACGACGGTGTTGCCAGCCTTGAGCTCGGCCGACGATTCGGTGATTTCACCTTCGATGCCGAACAGCACGTTGCCGCTCTGCACGTCGTAGCCGAGGTTCACGCCATAGGTGACGCCATCGGGGTTCTTGACGCCGGCGGTGTTGAGGTCGAGCTTGTCATAACCGACAACGGCCGAAACATGCGCGCCGTTGAAGGGGGCTGCTTCGTCCTGCGCGAAAGCCGGGGTTGCGGCGGCGGTCAGGGCGACGAGCGCCAGAGCAATCTTCTTCATGGTAATTTACATTCCTTGTTACAGCCCTGGGCGCGTGTTCTCCGTGCCTCGGGGAGGGCGCATCTGGGTGTCGAATGTGGCAGAAACAAGCGCCAGGCCGGGCGAAATCCGGGATTGGTCAAAGAGTGTTGCCTAAGTGATACACTTCGCTTGAGAATGCCCCTGACGGCGCATTGCGGCACCGGCCCGCTCCCCCACCCGGCCACCCATCAAGATACACTGAAGTGGGTGGCCGGGTGGGGGAGCGGGCCGGTGCCGCCTCGAAATGCGCTGGTCCGCGCATTTCAACAGACTCTATCCGATGCAAGTAAGGCCGACCTCTTTTCAGAAGTCGGCCCTCTTGTTTCAAGCCACCAATGGCTTAGCGGCGGCAATAGCCGGGACGGTCCGACCGGTCGATTTCGCGGCCGGCGATCGCGCCGACGGCGCCACCCAGGATCGTGCCGAGCGTACGGTCGCCGCGGCCGGCGAGGGCGTTGCCGGCGAGGCCGCCAGCGATCGCGCCGACGATCGTGCCGCCGTCGCCGTCGTTGCACTTATCGCGCGCCCGGTTGCGATAATAGCGGCGGTCGTCACGGTCATAGCGACGATAGTCGCGATAGCCGCGGTCGCGACCGTAGCCGCGGTCGTCACGGCGATAGTCGCGGTCATAGCCACGATAGTCGCGGTCGCCATAATAGCCGTAGCTCTGCGCAGCAGCAGGCGCGGCGGGGATCAGCGCGGTACCGGTCATCGCCAGCGCGGCGCCGATCAGGGAAAGCTTCTTGAACATCGGTTTTCTCCTTGTTCTGCCGTTTCGTGCGATGCGGCCCTGTGCCGCCATCGTTGAACAAGGGATTCGCACAACCGGGTTGAGTGTTATCTGAATGTGCCGGTTATCTGGCGTTCAGCGAAGGCTGGGGCTGTGGCGGCTTCCCGGCATGGGAATGGGGAAATGGCCGGTGCGGTAGAGGAACCCGAGGGGGGTAAGCGCCCGTCCCCGGTACGCAACACGGGGAAACTCGGGCAGGGTGCCATCAACGCGCACCGGCTGTTCGGCGGGGGCGCCGCACGCGGCGCGTCCCCGTTGAGGTTGCCTCTAGATGAACGGGCTTGAGCGCTGTCTGAACGTGGCTGTTATCTGAGGTTCAGCTTTGCCCCGCGAATCGGGCCGCTATGAGGGCGCGATGCGTATCCTGATTTCGGTCCTGCTGATCCTGTTATTCGTGCCCAGCTGGTCGGGAGATCAGCGGCTGGCGCTGTTGCCCGCGCGCGCGGAGATGGCGGCGCACCGCGTGCACCTCGATCCGCGCGATCCCGGCCGGGTGAAGCTGGGCGGGCTGACCTTTCTGGGCGGGGTCTATCTGACCGGGCCGGGGCCGGCGTTTGGCGGCTTTTCGGCGATGATCGTCGAGGGTGACCAGTTCACCCTGCTGAGCGATGGCGGCAACATCGTCCGCTTTCGCATGGGCGCGGACTGGCAGGTGCGCGAACCGCGTTTTTCCGAACTGCCGGATGGGCCGGGCACCGGGTGGAAGAAGGAGGACCGCGACAGCGAATCGCTGACGCGCGATCCTGCGACCGGGCAGCTCTGGATCGGATTCGAACGCGCGAACGAAATCTGGCGCTTTTCTCCGGGCCTGGCGCGGGCGGAGGCGCGTGCTGCACCGCGTGCGATGGCCGACTGGCCAATGAATGGCGGACCCGAATCGCTGGTGCGGCTGCGCGACGGCGGTTTCATTGTGCTGGCCGAGGATCAGGATGCGAAGCGCAGCGGCGTGGAGCAGCCCGACATCAAGGTCGGGCTTTGGTTCGCGGGCGATCCGACGCGGCCGAAGCAGCGCAGCTTCGCGTTCGGCTATCGTCCGCCCAGGGGGTTCCTGCCCACAGACATTGCCGAGCTGCCCGACGGGCGACTGGTGGTGCTCAACCGCAAGGCGTCGCTGCGCGAAGGCTTCACTGCGGTGGTGACGATGGTCGATCGCGACGCGATTCGGCCGGGACGAATCGCAACGGGGCGTGAAGTCGCGCGATTCGCGGCGCCGGTGGTGCACGACAATTTCGAGGCGCTGGCGGTGACGCGTGAGGGTGATTCGACGATCCTGTGGATCGCGTCGGACGACAATCAGCTGTTCCTGCAGCGCTCGCTGCTGCTCAAGTTCCGGCTGGACGTTTGAGGCCTAGTGGCCTCACACTCCCATATCATATTGCCGTTGGGTGGCCGGGTGGGAGAGCGGGCTGGCGCCGAAGCTGTAGAAACGCCGAACGGCCCGCGTCCCTTGCGGGAGCGGGCCGGTCAGAACGGCGAAACCCTTACGGGGTTCAGGCCGCGGCGGGGACCGCCTTCTTGGCGACTTCGCGCTTCAGGCGGCGTGCCTTGAGCGAGAGCTTCTCGTCGCTGGTCTTGAGCAGCCAGTTGTCGAGGCCGCCATTGTGCTCGACCGAGCGCAGGCCGTGCGTCGAGACGCGCAGGCGAACCGAGCGCTCCAGCGAATCGGACATCAGCGTCACGTTCTGCAGGTTGGGCAGAAACGTCCGCTTGGTCTTGTTGTTGGCGTGGGAAACATTGTGACCCACCTGCCGGCCCTTGCCGGTCAGCTCGCAAATGCGCGACATCGCTTGATCCTAGGTTATGCCTGTTCCGGGAGGCCCGGGAAGTGGCGCGCAGTACCGGGGGAGAGGCTTTTCGTCAACCTCGTTCCCGACCGCCGATGCAACTTCGATGATCGATGGCGCGTTATTTCGCAAACGATTCGATTGAGGAGACCGGAACGATGCGTGCAATTCTGGCGATACTGGGTCTGGCCGCGGTGGTGATCGTGGCGATGATTTCACTCGGCATGCTCAGCTTCAACATGCAATCGGGTTCGTTGCCAAGCCTGAAGCTGGAGGGCGGACAGGCGCCGGCGGTGAAGGCCGATGTCGGCGAAGTCGGTATGGGCTACACCAACAAGACGATTCAGGTGCCGACCGTGGTGATGGAGAATAAGGTGATCCAGGTGCCTACGGTCGAGGTCGAGAAGGCGCAGCCGGCCCAGCCCGCCGCCAAGGCGCAGTGATTCGCGCGGCATAGCCAAGCCTCTTCCGCGCGGGCATAGCGAGGCGATGTTCCCGCTGCCCGAACCGATGCGCGCCGCGCTTGATGCCGCCCGCGGCGCGGCGGAAGCAGGCGAAGTGCCGGTCGGTGCCGTGGTGATGCAAGGCGACACGGTCGTGGCGGTCGCTGCCAATGCGCCGCGCACGCTGCACGATCCCACTGCGCACGCCGAGATGCTGGCGATTCGCGCGGCGGCGAAGAAGCTTGGCCGTGATCGGCTCGAGGATTGCGATCTGTGGGTGACGCTGGAGCCGTGCGCGATGTGCGCAGGGGCGATCAGCCATGCCCGGATCGCACGCGTCTATTATGGCGCGAGCGACGCCAAGGGCGGGGCGGTCGAGCATGGGCCGCGCTTCTTCGCCCAGCCGACCTGCCATCACCGGCCCGAAGTCTATTCGGGGATCGGTGAGGGCGAGGCGGGGGCGCTGCTCAGGGATTTCTTCGCGGCGCGGAGATAGGTTGAGAGCGGCCGGCGCCGCTCTCACACCCTAGCGCATGTCGCTGTCGCGGACGGGGACGACCTTGATCTCGACGCGGCGGTTCTGGCCGCGGCCCTCGACGGTGTCGTTCGAGGCGATCGGCTGGGTTTCACCATAGCCAAGCGCTTCGAGCCGGGCCGATTCGACCCCGCGCGAGACCAGATAGCTGGCCACCGCATCGGCGCGGCGTTCGGACAGCGCCTGATTATAGGCGTCGCTGCCAGTCGAATCGGTGTGACCGTACACATCGACATAGGTCTGGTTGTAGCGGTCGAGCACGTCGGCGACCTTGTCGAGCGTCGGGCGGAAGTGCGGCTGGATCGACGAGCTGTCTGTGTCGAAGGTGATTCCCGAGGGCATCGACAGGATGAGATCGTCACCCTTGCGGATCACCTCGACATCGGTGCCCGCGGTGCGCTCGCGAATCTCGCGCTCCTGCTTGTCCATGTAGCTGCCGATCGCAGCGCCGCCGATCGCGCCGATGCCCGCGCCGAGGATCTTTTCTGTACGGTCGTGGCGGCCGCCGACGATGTCGCCGAGCAGATAGCCGCCCAGCGCGCCGCCGATCGCGCCGATGCCGGTCTTGGACATGCGCTGCTCGCCGGTCACGGGATCGGTGACGCAGGCGCTGGTCAGCGCCATCGCGGCGATTGCGGGGATAAGGGGCCAGTTACGCATGGGGTCCTCCAGGTCTGTTCTACGCCAACAAAATCATCCGAAAGCGGTGTTGTTCCGCCTTCGCATCGAGCCGCCAATGCGCGCGCCATTGTGAAACCCACCTGAATATGGCTATGAGGCCGCAGGCCAATGGACCCACTTCCCCCATTTCCCTGGATCGACGTCGCGATCATCCTGGCGCTGGTCGCGCTGAACGGTGTGTTCGCCATGTCCGAACTCGCCATCGTCTCCGCGCGCAAGGCGCGGCTCGAGGCGATGGTGCGTGCGGGCAAGCGCGGCGCGCGCACCGCGATCGACCTCGCCGCTGACCCCGGCAAGTTCCTGTCGACCGTCCAGATCGGCATCACGCTGATCGGCATCATCGCCGGTGCCTATTCGGGCGCCAGCCTCGGTACGCCCACCGGCGCGCGAATCGAGGCGTGGGGCGTCGATCATGAGACCGCCGAGACGATCGGTTTCGCGATCGTCATCGCCCTCACCACCTATGCTTCGCTGATCGTCGGCGAGCTGGTGCCCAAGCAGTTCGCATTGCGATCGCCTGAGCCGATCGCGGTGCTGGTGGCGACTCCGATGCTGTGGCTGTCGCGGATCACCGCGCCGGTGGTGTGGGTGCTCGACCAAAGCAGTGCCCTCGTCTTCCGCCTGCTGGGCATGAACCGCGAATCGGAGAATCGCGTCACCGCCGAGGAGCTGCACATGCTGGTCGCCGAGGCGACGCATTCGGGCGTGATCGAGGAGCATGAGCGCTCGATCATCTCGGGCGTGGTGCGGCTGGCGGACCGGCCGGTGCGCGAGGTGATGACGCCGCGGACCGAAGTCGACTGGATCGACGCCAATCTGGACGAGACCGCGATCCGCAAGCTGCTGGCCGAGACGCCGCATACAAGGCTGCCGGTCGCCGAGGGATCGGTCGATGCGGTGGTTGGCGTGGTGCAGGCGCGTGACGTCGTGACGGCGCTGATCCTTGGCCAGCCGCTCGACCTGCGCGCGCTGATGCATACGGCGCCGGTGCTGCCCGATCAGGTCGATGCGATGGACGCGCTCAGCGCGCTGCGGCGCGCCGCGGTGCCGATGGGCTTCGTCCATGATGAATATGGGCATTTCGAGGGGATTGTGACCCCGGCTGACCTGCTTGCGGCGATCGCGGGCGAGTTCGTGTCCGATACCGATGCGGGCGACAGCCCGTCGATCGTGGTGCGCGACGACGGGTCGCTGCTCGTCTCGGGCCAGCTTGCCGCCGATGCGCTGGCGGAGCGGATCGGGATCGATCTGCCCGAGGACCGTGACTATGCGACGGTCGCGGGACTTGCGCTCGCGGTGCTCAAGCGTCTGCCCAAGGAAGGCGAGAGCTTTCTCGAGCAGGGCTGGCGATTCGAGATCGTCGATATGGACGGACACAAGATCGACAAATTGCTGCTGAGCGAAGCGCCGCGCGACTAAGGCTCCGAGGGCGTTTCGCCCTCGACGTTCTCGTTATTCTCCTCGATCTCCCGCTCGGCTTCGAGCCGTTTGCGGCGCAGATGACGGCCCCAGATCAGGATCGTGACGGCGCCGACCGCGAACAGCGCGATCAGGACGAGATGCGTGGTCGTCACCCAGTCCAGCCCGGTATCGGTCAGGGAGAGGGACAGAGATTGCTCGTTGCTGTCCATCGGATAGGCCTCGACGCAGAAAGCCGAAGCCTATCCGATGGTTAAGCAAGGTGGAAGCAGCTTTGCGCCGACCTAGTCCTTCGTTGCGACCTGCGGGCCGGTCTGGACCGCGGCGAGTTGGGTGAGTTTCGCGAACTCGTTGCGCCAATAGCCCTGCGGGGTGCCCGCCAGTCTGCGGATGTCGGCGAAGCTGTAGCTGCCGAGATATTTGTCTCCGCGCAGCTTCTGTCCGAACGCGGCGACCGCGCAGGCAAAGGCCATGTCGCCGGTGGGGGCGGTGGCGGTGCGGAGGAGCGACGCGGGGATCGGCTTCTCGATCAGCTTCGAGATGGTCTCGCCCGGCAGCTTATAGCGCAGCCGGACATGGGCGAGCTCGCTGCCCTTGCCGGCGGCCGGGACGGCGGGGCGGTTGGCGTCGTAGCGGCGCTCGGGCAGCCAGCCCTTCGTGCCGGTGGGCACCACTTCATAGATCGCGGTCACCTGATGCCCGGCGCCGATATCCCCGGCATCGACCGCGTCGTTGGCGAAATCCTCTTCGGCCAGCGCGCGGTTCTCATAGCCGATCAGGCGGTACTCGCTGACCTGCGCCGGGTTGAACTCGACCTGGATCTTCACATCCTTCGCAATGGTGAAGAGGGTGGCCGACAGCTCGTCGTCGAGCACCTTCTGCGCCTCCATCGCGCTGTCGATATAGGCGTAGTTGCCGTTGCCGAGATCGGCGGCGCGCTCCATCAGCGCCTCGTTGTAATTGCCCTCGCCAAAGCCGAGCGTGGTGAGGGTGATGCCGGTGTCGCGCTGCTTGCGGATCAGTGCTTCCAACTGCTTGTTGTCGCTGACCCCGACGTTGAAATCGCCGTCGGTGGCAAGGATCACGCGGTTGATCCCGCCCTTCACGAAATTGGCGGCGGCGACGTTGTAGGCGAGCTGGATGCCGTCGGCGCCGGCGGTCGAGCCGCCCGCTTCGAGACAGTCGAGCGCGGCCTTGACGTGACGGGCGCTGGAGGTGGGTTCGAGCACCACGCCCGCAGCGCCGGCATAGACCACGATCGAAACCCGGTCGCGCGGGGTGAGCCGGTCGGCGAGCATGGTGAGCGCGCGCTTGACCAGCGGGAGCTTGTCGTCGCTGTTCATCGATCCTGAGACATCGACCAGGAAGACGAGATTGGCGGCTGGGCGACCCTGCGCGGTCACGTCATAGCCGCGCAGCCCAACGCGGACGAGGCGCGTGTCGGAGTTCCACGGGCTGGCGGCGACGTCGGTGGTGACGCTGAACGGCTGGTTGCGGTCATGCGGGAGCGGATAATCGTAGCGGAAATAGTTGATCATCTCCTCGGTGCGGACGGCTTCGGCGGGAGGCGCTTCGCCCTTCTGGAGGAAGCGGCGGACGTTGGAGTAGGCGCCGGTATCGACATCGACCGAGAAGGTGGAGACTGGCGCGGCGGCGACCGACTGGATCGCGGCGACATCCTTGCCCTCATAGCGTTCGGTATTGCCGGGCGCGCCATAGGGGGCGGAGGGGTGTGCGGCGATTCGGTTCTGTCGCATCGCATCGGCAGGGGCGACCATGGCGAGCGCGGGAGGCGATACCAGCATCTGCGGCGACGCCAGTACCGGCGGTGGCGGCGGCGCCATTGGACCCCGACTGCCGCCGAACCGCAGTGCGCGCTGGCTGCGCATTTCGTGCTGCCGGGCGCCGACCTTGCAGCGGACGGGCGAATCATTGTCCGCGCGCGGCGGGAGCGGGCGGCGCGCTTGCGGCGGTGGCGCAGCGGCGCCGAGCAGCAGCGAGAGCGAGACGAGAGCGGCGGTGCGTTTCATGGCAGAACCCCTTTGACGCCATTGGATGCGACAGGAAGTGCGCCCGGGCGGATGAGCGGAAGGTGAACGGGATATAACATAACATTGCGCGGGCGCGGGTGACGAAGTCGGCAGCGAGTGATATAGTGTGGCAACACGCTGGAGGATGTTCGCCATGCTGGAACGGATCGCCGCGGGCCGCACCGACCTGATCTTCGACTGGATTGCCGAGGGCGGCGATCCGGGCGCGAGCGTCGAGGGCGCCGACCTGATCGGCTGGTGCGCCTATTATGGCGATGTCAGCGCGATCCGGCGGCTGATCGAGGTGGGTGTGCCACTGGCACGACTGGGGCGTAATCTGGGCCTGGGAGGCGCGGCGTTTCACGGCCATTGGCAGCTATGTGCCTGGCTGATCGAGCAGGGCGCTGACCCGAACGATGCCGATCCGGAAAGTGGCGAAACCGCGCTCCACAATGCGGTGAGCCGACGCGACAGTCCGGCGATGGAAGCGGTGGTCACAGTGTTGCTGGCGGCGGGTGCCGACCCCAACCGGAAGACGGTCGCGGGAAGCGAGACCGGCGCTTTCATGCGCGACGTGCGCAACCGGGGCGAGGGTGTGCTCCATCGCGCGGCGGCCTATGCGCCGCAGGGGGTGATCGAGCGGCTGATCGCGGCCGGCGCGACGATCGACCAGCGCGACGCGCAGGGGGATTCGCCGCTGAGCTGGGCGAGCTGGGCATTGCGCGAGACGGCGGTGCTATGCCTGTTGACCTTCCCGCCACACCGGGTGAACCCCAAGCGGACGTCGATGGCGGCCTATCTGATCGGCGATGCCGACCGGACGATCGGGGACTAGTGCAATCAGGATGACCCGGGCGCGGGCTATGCGCCGAATTTCCAGACGAAGGGGAAGACGAGATGGACCTGACGTTGCTTGCCGGAATCGCCAGCCTGTTCATGAGCGCGTCGGCACCGCCCGTAGCGCAATCGGGCAATGCCTGCCTGATTGAGGGCACGATCATGTCGGAGATCGTCAAGGATTGCTCGCAGACCAGCCTGCCGGTTCCCGCAGCCGCCTATGCGGCGCAATGCCGCGAGAATGAAGGCGCGGGCCTGAAGGCGACGCCGATGAAAGCGTGCCCGGCGCAAGCGCAGGCATCGTGCGTCAACCCGTTCGGGCAGAAGGTGACCACCTTCTATTATGCGCGCAGCCCGCAGCAGCTGGCGACGACCAGGCAGAGCTGCATCGCGCAGCGTGGGCGCTGGGTCGAGAGGCCCTGATCGGGGTGCGGTGACGGCTGAAGATCAGCCGTTTTCGCGCGCGACCTCGCGCCAGCCGATGTCGCGGCGGGCGAAACCGGTGGGGAAGTCGATCGCGTCGACCGCGCGATAGGCGGCGGTCTGCGCTTCGGTCACCGTAGCGCCGGTGGCGGTGACGGTGAGCACGCGGCCGCCCGCAGCGACGAGCTGGCCGCCGTCCATCTTCGTGCCCGCCTGAAACACCTGCGCGCCGGTTTCTTCGGCGGCGTCGATACCGCGGATCGCGCCGCCGGTCTGCGGCGTGCCGGGATAGCCCTTTGCCGCCATGACGACGGTGAGCGCGGTCTCGGCGCCGAAACGCGGCGCGTCGCGGTTCGCCAGCTCCCCGGCTTCGGTCGCGAGCATCAGGTCGAGCAGGTCGTCCTCGAGCCGGAGCATCAGCACCTGGCATTCCGGGTCGCCGAAACGGGCATTGTACTCGATCAGCTTGGGGCCGGCGCGGGTGAGCATCAGGCCGGCATAGAGCACGCCCGAATAGGGGGTGCCTGCCCTGGCCATGCCGGCAATCGTCGGCTTGATGATCGTTTCGATCGCCTCGGCCTCGAGCGCCGGAGTCAGCACCGGGGCGGGGCTATAGGCGCCCATGCCGCCGGTATTGGGGCCGGTGTCGCCGTCGCCGACGCGCTTGTGATCCTGCGCGGAGCCGAAGGTCACGAAGTCCGTGCCGTCGGTGAGGACGAAGAAGCTGGCTTCCTCGCCCTCGAGAAACTCCTCGATCACCGCTTCGCCGCCGGGCTTTTCGAAGATCGCGGCGATGGCGGCGTCGGCCTCCTCATCGGTGAAGGCGACGGTGACGCCCTTGCCCGCAGCGAGACCGTCGGCCTTGATCACCACCGGCCGGGGGAAGTCGCGGGCCAGCGCAAGGCGTGCGGTTTCGAGGTCGGCGACGCGGACATAGCCCGCAGTCGGGATATTCTCGAGCGCGCAGAGGTCTTTGGTGAAGCCCTTCGACCCTTCAAGCTGGGCCGCGGCCTGGCTGGGACCGAATACGCCATAGCCGGCGGCGCGCAGGCTGTCGGAGAGACCGTCGACCAGCGGCGCTTCCGGGCCGACGACGATGAAGCCGATCGACTGCCTGACGCAGAAGTCGATCACCGCGGCATGATCGGTCAGCGTGACGTCATGGCAGGTCGCGTATTTGGCAATTCCGGGGTTGCCGGGGATGGCATGGAGGCTATCGAGCCGGGGCGATTGCGCGAGCTTCCAGGCGAGCGCATGTTCGCGGCCACCGGACCCAAGCAACAGGACGTTCATGTCAGATCCCTTCGACGATAGCATTCCGCCGCGGCTCGTAGCCGAGGGGCGGGAAGGGGACAACGCTGCTCCGCTATCGGTCGGTGAATTGTCGCTGAAGCTGAAGCGGATGGTGGAAGGCGAGTTCGGCCATGTCCGGCTGCGCGGCGAGATTTCGGGGTTCAAGCGCGCGGCGTCAGGGCATGTTTATCTGGCACTCAAGGATGCCGATGCGGTGATCGACGCGGTGATGTGGCGCGGTCAGGCCGATCGCGTGCCGTTCCGCCCGCAGGACGGGATCGAGGTGGTCGCGACCGGCAAGCTCACCACCTATCCCGGCCGATCCAAATACCAGATCGTGATCGAGCGGATGGAACTGGCGGGCGAAGGCGCGCTGATGGCGCTGCTCGAGAAATTGAAGGCGCAGCTGGCCGGGGAAGGGCTGTTCGACCCGGCGAGCAAGAAGCAATTGCCGTTCGCACCGCAAACGATCGGCGTCGTGACGTCGCCGACCGGGGCGGTGATCCGCGACATCCTGCATCGGCTGGAGGATCGGTTTCCGACGCATGTGCTGGTCTGGCCGGTCAAGGTTCAAGGTCAGGGCGCGGCGGAGGAAGTGGCGGCGGCGGTGCGCGGCTTCGACGCCATGCCGGCGGATGGGCCGGTGCGGCGGCCCGATCTGGTGATCGTCGCGCGCGGCGGCGGGTCGATCGAGGATCTGTGGGCGTTCAACGAGGAAGTGGTGGTGCGCGCGGTCGCGGCCTGTTCGATCCCGATCATCTCGGCAGTGGGGCATGAGACCGACACGACGTTATGCGACTATGCCGCCGACGTCCGTGCGCCGACACCGACTGCTGCGGCGGAGATCGCGGTGCCGGTGCGCGCCGAACTCGCCAATGCCGTCGCGACGATGGGGCTGCGCGCAGAACGCTATGCGCGCCGCTATCACGAACGTGCCGGCGAGCGGCTGGCGGCGCTGGTGCGGGTGCTGCCGCGGCGCGACGCGTTGCTCGGACCACAGCGGCAAAAGGCCGACGATTTGGGTGCAAAGCTCGACCGCGCGCTGGAGCGGCGGGTGACGGTGGCGCGCGGGGTACTCGACCGCGCGGCGGGCGCGTTGCGGCCGGCAGTGCTCGAGCGCAAGCTCGATACGCTGCGGCATCGGCTGGAAGGCGCGGGGAAGCTGCTCGACGCGGTCAATCCCGACAATCTGCTCCAGCGCGGCTATGTCCGCGTCGGCGCCAAGGCGAGCGGCAAGGTGGTGGCAAGCGCCGCCGACGCGCGTGCCGCGGGCGCAGTGACGCTGCATTTCCGTGATGGCGTCGTCGATGCGCGGGTTGAGCGGGCGGGCGGCAAACCTTATGCTGGGGACAAGCCCGAACAGCCTGACCTGTTCTGATCCTCAAGCCGAAGCGAGTGCCGCAATGCTGATGTCGTCCAACACCGCCCGCCCGGCGCGGCTCCACTATATGGCGAACGGCTTTCGCGTGCTGGTGCCGGGCGATCATGTCGTCTGCGCGGTGAGCGGCGAGAAGGTCCCGCTCGAGGCGTTGCGCTACTGGAGCGTCGAGCGCCAGGAAGCCTATGCCTCCGCCGAAATCGCGACGCGCGCGATGATGACGCCATGAAGGCGGCGGGGGGGCTCGTCATTGCAGTTGCTCTGATCGGCGCTGGCGTGGACATGCCGGTTCCGCCGGCAAACAGTCAGACGCGTCCGGCGCCAGCGCGCAACGACTTTATGTTCGACGGCGCGATGATTCAGGGCGGGACGGTGCTTGGAACTGCGCCCGCGCTGACCAGCCGGATCAGCTTTCAGGGACAGGATGTCCCGGTCGCGGCGGACGGCCGCTTCCTGATCGCGTTCGACCGTGACGCCGGGGCCAGCGCGGTGATCGTCGCGACCCGCGTCGATGGCAGCGTGGTTCGCCGAACGCTCACGGTGCAGCCGCGCGCATGGCGGATCGAGCGGCTCAACACCCTTCCGCGCATCTCGCAGCCGAGCGCGGAGTTCGAACGCCGTCGTCCCGGCGAGGTCGCGCAGATCACCGCAGCGCGCGCGCAGTCGAATGACATCCATGGCTGGCGGCAGCGTTTCATGTGGCCGGTGACAGGGCGCATCTCAGGCCTGTTCGGCTCGCAACGCGTCTATCGTGGCGAGCCGGGATCGTATCATTCGGGGGTCGATGTCGCGCGGCCGACCGGGACGGCCGTGCTTGCGCCTGCTGACGGCGTGGTGATCCTCGCCGCGCCCGCGTCCTTCACGCTCGAAGGCAGGCTGCTGATGCTGGACCACGGCATGGGCCTGAACAGCGCGTTCCTGCATCTGTCGCGGATCGATGTGAAGGTGGGCGATGTGGTGCGGCGTGGCCAGACGATCGGCGCGGTGGGCGCGACCGGGCGCGCCACCGGTCCGCACCTTCACTGGGGAATGCGCTGGCGTAACGCGAAGATCGATCCGCTGCTGATTGCCGGGACGATGCCGGTGACGGTGGACTGAAGGACCGGGCCGGCGGGTTAGTTGACCCGCTTGACCTTGCTCGAACGGCCGCCCTTGATCTTCGCCATATAGCTTCCGAGCGAGCCGGCGGTGATCGTGATCTCGTCACCGGATCGCGGGCTGAAGCCCATACGGGCCTCAGTCGATTGCCAGTGCGTGCCGTCCTTGAGCGCGAACGTCGTCATTCCGCCTGCACCGGCGCGGGCGGTGGTGACGACGCTGTCGATCTGTTTGACGTCGGTCTCCGAATCGCCGTCGCCGTCGCCGAACAGCTTGATCTTGGGAAGCGAGAAGCCGAACAGGCCGCGCTTGGCCGCGCGCACGCCCTCACGGTCCATCACAACGATATCCTTGCGCTGCTTCGCCTCGGCGAGCGCCTTCACATGCTGATCGAAACAGGTGAGCCGCGCTGCGGTGTCGGCAATCTCGCGACAGGCGACGACCGCGTCGACGGCGTCGCCGCCCTGCTTCTGCGCACCGCCGGCGGGCGCAATCGAGGCTGCGGATAACGCAAACAGAAGGGCCGGCATTCCAAGCATCTATTCCTCCGCAGGGCAGCACGAGACGCGGTGACCCTAGCCCAGCCTTGGGCACCCGCAAAGTCACTGAAAATTATAGAAATTACATAAACTTGGTTCCAAGTGTGACGATTTTATCACGATGGCTGGCAAAGTGTTTTGCACATGCACAACACCATTGTGGGCAACGGTGTGGGCGAATTAAGGGTGTGGCATGTTGCGTCGGGTCCCTCCCGCGCAGCGCCACGAAGGCGGAAAACCGCTGACACAAGGGGTGCTATTTGATGAAAACCAATTTTCGTGCGCGTCTTCTGTGCTCGACGTTGCTGATCGGTGCGGCTGCGCTGCCGACCGCAGCGTATGCACAGACGACTGCTGAGCCGGCTGCCGAGGAAGCGACCGAAGTCGTCGTTACCGGCACGCTGATTACCAATCCGAACCTGATTTCGTCGAGCCCGGTCAGCGTGATCGGCGAGAGCGAAATCCAGCTTCGCAACATGGGCAACGCTGAAGAACTGGTACGCGACCTTCCGGGCGCGGTTCCGGGTCTGGGCACCGCCACCAACAACGGCAACGGCGGCTTCGCCACCGTCGATCTTCGCGGCCTTGGCTCGCAGCGCAACCTCGTGCTGCTCGACGGCAACCGCCTGGTCGTCGCCAACCAGCTTGGCACGGTCGACCTCAACAACATCCCGGTCGCGCTGGTCCAGCGCACCGAAGTCCTCACCGGCGGCGCTTCGACGACCTATGGCGCGGACGCGGTTTCGGGCGTCGTCAACTTCATCACCCGCAAGGATTTCGCGGGTATGGAGCTTAGCGTCGGCAACTCGATCACCGAGCGCGGCGACGGCCACACCTTCCGTGCCGACCTGACCTTGGGCGTCAACTTCGACGACGGCCGCGGCAATGCGGTGCTGAGCCTGGGCTATCAGGAAGCCGACCCGGTCTATATGGGCCAGCGCGACATCTCGGTGTTCGAGATCAGCGGCACGGCCGGCCGCGCTGCCGGTTCGTCGGCGACCTCGGTTCCGACCACCATCTCGATCCGTCCGAATCCGGCTGGCACTGCCTCGCGCAACCAGCTGAACGCGGGCAGCACGCTGCTGGTCCCGGAATATGCGGGCTTCAACTTCAACCCGTACAACATCTTCTACACGCCGTATAAGCGCCACAACATCTATGCGGCGGCGAACTACGAAGTCTCGGATACGATCGAAGTCTATGCCCGCGGCATGTTCTCGCGGAACGCGGTTTCGACCATCATCGCACCGTCGGGCATCTTCGGCGAAGCGCTGACCATCCCGGGCAACAACCCGTTCCTGCCGGCTGGCGTTCGCGACCAGCTCTGCAACTCGGCGGGCATCGCGCTCGGCGCGACCTGCAACACGCACGCCGCCATCCCGATGCTTGAAGTGTATCGCCGCACGACCGAACTCGGTCCGCGCATTTCCGACTACACCACCACGATGTTCGACTATCGTGCGGGTGCGAAGGTCAAGTTCAGCGAGAACATCGGACTCGACGTTTCGGCCGGCTATGGTGAGAGCGATCTCGTCCAGATCCAGTCGGGCTATGTGCTTCGTTCGCGCGTGCAGCAGGCGCTCAACGCGTCGAGCACCACGGCTTGCACCGTCACCACCAACAACTGCGTGCCGCTGAACCTGTTCGGCCCGCAGGGCAGCATCACGCCTGAGCAGGCGGCGTTCCTGGCCGGATCGAGCACGATCACGATCAAGAACAAGCTGTCGCAGGCTCGCGCCGTGCTGTCCGGCGACTTCGGTACCAACCTCTGGGCCGATGAAGCGATCGGCTTCGCGATCGGTGCCGAGTACCGCAAGTATGAATATGCCCGTCTGCCTGACAATTTCGCGGCGGTTCCGGGTGAACTCGGCGGCGCCGGCGGCGCAGTGACTCCGTTCACGGGCGGCTACAACGTCAAGGAAGTCTATGGCGAGCTCATCGCGCCGATCGTGGCGGACAAGCCGTTCTTCCACAGCCTGACGGCGGAAGCGGGTGTCCGTTACTCGTCGTACAAGATCGAAGCAGCGGGCGACCCGTCGTTCAACACGACCACCTGGAAGGCCGGTCTGACCTGGGAGCCGGTTGAATCGATCAAGCTGCGCGGCAACTATCAGCGCGCAGTCCGCGCGCCGAACGTTGACGAGCTGTTCCGTCCGGTCTCGACCGCACTGACCAACCTGACGGTTGATCCCTGCCAGCTCGCGCTGCCGGTCGGCAACGCGAACCTGACCCAGGCTTGCCTCAATCAGGGTGCGACGTCGGTGGGCGGTATCCCGGTCCCGACTTCGGGCCAGATCAACTTCACGGGCGGCGGCAACACGAACATCAAGCCGGAAACCGCGGACACGTTCACGGTTGGTGCGATCTTCCGTCCGACCTTCGTGCCGGGCTTCACGCTGTCGGTCGATTACTACAACATCAAGATCAACGACGCGATTGCCCGTATGACCCCGGGTGACGCCCTGAACGCCTGCTTCGGCACGACCCCGGCGAACATCACGGCGGCACAGGCGGGTTCGGCGGCTTGCCGTGCGATCCGCCGTAATCCGGCCACCGGCAGCCTCTCGGGTTCGCCGGCGACCACGCCGGGTCTGGCGCTGCCGCTGACCAACGATGGTCGTCTGGCAACCGACGGTATCGACCTGACGCTGAACTATCAGCGTAAGTTCGGCGATGTCGGCCTGAACCTGAACTTCGTCGGCAACTGGACCAACCACCTGTACTTCCAGGCGTCGCCGTCCTCGATCAACCGCGAGTGCGTTGGCTATTTCAGCGCGAACTGCGGCCCGTCGAACGGCCAGATCCAGCCGAAGTTCTCGTTCCAGCAGCGCACCACGCTGTCGTTCGGCCCGGCGGATATCTCGCTCCTGTGGCGCTACATCCACTCGGTCGAGTACGAGAAGGGTCTGCCTCCGATCTTCTCGGGCACGATCACCGGTGCGCCCGGCGCAGCGGCGGGCAGCCCGATGGTCGGCCGTACCGAGAACTTCAACAAGATCGAAGCGTTCCACTATTTCGATCTGACGACCCGGTTCGAGGTCAACGAGCATCTCGATCTGGTGTTCGGTGTCACCAACCTGTTCGACCGTCAGCCTCCGCTGACCGGCCACAATGTCGGCACGACCGCAGCGAACGGTGGCAACACCTTCCCGGCGACGTACGACACGCTGGGCCGTCGCTTCAGCGCGCAGGCGAAGATCCGCTTCTAAGCGGTTCGTATCGACCAAAATTGAGGGGGTGGTCTTCGGACCGCCCCCTTTTTTGTGCGTGGCAATGTTGGCGGAACGCGCGCGCCTAGCGCGCGGAGTTCAGGCGTCGGGAAGCAGCGGCGCGGGCGCGCGCATATCGAGGCCAGCGGCCTCGGCCACGGCCTTTGCCCAGATCGTGACCTTTTCGATCTCATCGGCGTGCAGGCTCGCGTTGCTTTCACGCGCGGCGCTGCGATCGGCGCTGCCATAGCGCGCGCCATCCTTGGCGTTGCGAGTAAAGGCGTCGCTCGAAATCATCTGTGACACCGCCGCAGCGTCAAGCCCCAGGTCGAAGAGGTTGGCGATCGCCTGAACGGTCGCCTGCGGACGCGCCATCAGGACTTCACTGTCGAGAGTGCGAACCCTGTCAGGCCAGCGCGCGGCCAGGTCCGTGAACAATTTGTGCTGGGCCAGCCAACCCACCGCCGCGACCTGAAGGTCGGTATGCAGGAAATAGTCATCGGGCGCGAAGCCGAGATCGACGATCCCGTCCTTGAGCTGCTTCATCAACAGATCACGCACCCAGCGGCGTCCGAACAGTCCCTTGCCCGCAATCGAGGCAAGGAAATGGTCCAGGGGGGCGTATAACAGGATCGCGCAGGATTGGGGGCGGAGCGAAAGCATCGCGGGGGCGAGTGCGTTGACGACGTTGGAGGGTTTGACGACGACCGCTTCGCCTGTCTCGAACGGGTGTGCGAGCAGCCGCAGCGCATGATCGAGCATTTCGCCGACCTTCGCTGGCGGGCCGCCGCGATGGCGCCATCCGACCAGATCGTTGAGGATCACCGGCTCTTTGATCGCCGAAGCTGTTCCCGGCAGGTCAAGCACATTGGCGAGCAAGGTCGAGCAGCAATAGGCCGAGTGGAAGATGAAATGGACCGGCGTGCCCGCCGGGGTCGAAGCCAGCGCGTCGGTGCGTCGCACCACCTGGGGGTTCGATGCGTTCGGCAGATACTCGTCCGTGAAGAACGGCACCTTGCGCCGCAATGCACGATCGGCCCCGACGAAGTGGATCGCGTCGTGTTGCGGATCATAGCGATGGGGTAGCCATTCGGGGAGGCGCGTGCCCGCTGAAACCGGTCCAGAGTTCGTCATCCCGGGCATAGTGGGGCGTGCACGAAGCCGGTTCAAGCGCTGTTGCGGCGTGAGCCTTGCACGACGTGCGGCGCTATGGTTGATCGGCTGGATGAGCCAGAACGATCCGCGCCTCGACCCTGTTCTCGCCGCCGCCATGGCGGCCCGCCAGCGTGGGGACACCGCGGGCGAGCGAAGCCAGCTCGACGCGGCGCTGGAACTCGCGCCGGCGGATCCGCGTATCCTCAACGCACGCGGGATGCGCGCGCTGGGCGATGGCGATCCCGCGCTCGCGCTGCGCTGCTTCGAGGGGGCGGCTGCCGCCGATCCGCACGAGCCGGCGCTCTGGATGAATGTCGCCACCGCCGCGCGCGCGCTGGGGGATATCGAAGGGGAGCGGCGGGCGCTCGACCGCGTGCTCGGCATCGACCGGCTGCACTTCGCTGCCCAGCTGCGCGGCGCCGAACTGGAGGAACGCAGGGGACGGATGAGCGCTGCGGCTTCCGGGTGGAGCGCTGTCGCGCAGCTCGCGATGGCGTTTGAGAATCCCCCACCTGCCGTGCAGGAGGCGGAAGCGCGCGCGCGCGCGTTCCTGCTGGCGCACAAGGCCGGCCTGGCCGATGCGCTCGACGCCGAACTGGCGGGCGACGCGGCGATGGCGGGGGGCGAGAGCCGTCGCTTCCGCGCGTGCATCGATCATGTGCTCGGCCGCCGGGCGATCTATCATAATGAGTGCGCCGGGGTGCATTTCCCCTTCCTGCCCGCCGACGAATTCTTCGAGCGCACACATTTCCCCTGGCTGAAGGCGATCGAGGCGCGGACTGAGGCGATTCGCGCCGAGGCGTTGAACCTCCTGGCGAGCGGGAGCGAGGCGATCCGTCCCTATGTCCGGCAGGACAAGGGGACGCCGGAGAATAAATGGTCGCAGCTCGACCAGTCGCGCGACTGGAGCGCGTGCTTCCTGTGGGAATATGGCGCGCGCAATGATGCCGTGTGCGACCTGTGCCCCGAGACCGCGGCAGCGCTGGAGCTGGTTCCGCAGAACCATATTCCGGGCAAGGCACCCACCGCCTTCTTCTCGATCCTCGCACCCGGAGCGCATATTCCGGCGCACACCGGCGTCACCAACACCCGCGCGATCCTGCATTTGCCTTTGGTCGTGCCGAACGGCTGCCGGTTCCGCGTCGGCGGCGAGACGCGCGAATGGAAAGAGGGCGAGGCGTTTGCGTTCGACGACACGATCGAGCACGAGGCGTGGAATGACAGCGCCGAGCCGCGCATCGTGCTGATCTTCGACGTGTGGAACCCGCATCTGACCGCGGATGAGCAGCGGCTGCTGCAGACTTTCTTCGCAGTTTCGGGCCGGACCGAAAGCTAGAACGCTAGCTGCCGGTGTCGGCGGGGATCCCCTGATAGCGGTCGATCGCTTCGAAGATCCCGGTCAGCGCCTCGCGCTCCTCCGGGTGGAGTTCGGGGCGCCAGATCTCGAACAGCAAGACCACGCGGAGCGAGTCGCCGCGGTTCCATGCCTCATGCTCGAATGAATCGTCGAAGATCAGCGCCTCGCCGGTGCGCCATTCGCGGGTATGCGCGCCAACGCGCAGCGCGCAGCCGGGCGGCGCGATCAGCGGGATATGGCAGATCAGCCGGGTGTTGAGCAGGCCGTGGTGCGGCTGGATATGCGTGCCGGGTTTGAGCAGCGAAAAGAGCGCGGTCGGCGAGCGCCCGAGGATGTGCGGGATCGGCGCGGTTGCGAGCGCGGCCATCGTCACCGGGCAGCGCGAAGCAGCGGGTTCGGCCGGTGCGCCGTCCTTCCATAGATATTGCGCACCCCAGCTCGGATCGTCGAGCAGCGGGTTGGCGGGCGGGGGACGATCGGGGTCGCGCTGGACATAGGGCGAGAAGCAGCCGGGCTCGCCGAGCAGGCCCTCCAGTTCCTCGCGCATCGCTGCGGTCTGAGCTTCGATCGCGGGCAGCCAGTCAAACTCGTCGCGCTCGTAAAAGGCGCGCTGAGGCAGGCCGGGGAAGTAGAACATCGACGGCTGCTGCAGATAGAGTTCCTTGCGGCCCATCAGCAAGTCGACAGCCTCCTGCATGCGTCCGGCGCTGGTCGACCCGGTGCCTGCCACTGCCGCCTCGATATGCGCGGTGAAGCGCTGCGTGGCGGCCTCGACGAAGCGTTGCCCCTCCTGCAGCATCGGCACGAGCTGCACGGGGGCTCGAAATCCCGGCTGCGAAGCGACGTTGAGCGCCGCACGATAGAAGGCGTTGGCTGAGCGGTCATCGCCGGAGCGCGCCCGCAACGCGCCAAGCCGGAGCAGGGCGGTCAGGTCGCGCGGGGCGACGGCGAGATGGCGGACATAAGCCGCATCGGCTGCCGATTCTCGCCCCAGTCCCTCCTCAAGCTGCCCCACCATAAGCCAATGGATGTCGGGAGACGGGGCGATGGCATCGAGCAGCTTCCGCGCCGTAGCGGGCTCACCGCGTTGAAACGCGGCGAGAGCTTGCTGGGCGAGGCCGGGTGCCGACGCGTTTTCCATCCGTGCAACAATAAGAAGCAAAGGAGGAGAACGCGCAAGTCCCCGGCCAGAACAGGTATCAGGCGGGAGTCAGTATTAGTTCGCCATCGCCTTCGCCGACCTTGACGGTACTGCCGTCCTTTACGTCGCCACGCAGGATCGCGTCGGCGAGCGGGTCCTGCAAATAGCGCTGAACCGCGCGCTTCAGAGGCCGCGCGCCATAGACCGGATCGTAGCCGACACGGCCCAGCCAGTCGCGCGCCTCCGGCGTCAGGTCGAGCGTGATCTTGCGATCGGCGAGCAGCTTGCCGAGTCGCGCGACCTGAATGTCGACGATCGGCGCCATCTCGCTGCGGCCGAGGCGGTGGAACAATACGATCTCGTCGAGCCGGTTGAGGAATTCGGGCCGGAAATGCCCGCGGACCACCTCCATCACCTGCGGCTCGACCGAGGCGACGTCCTGCCCCTCGTCGAGCTGGGTCAGGAACTGGCTGCCGAGGTTCGAGGTCAGCACGATGATCGTGTTGGTGAAATCGACCGTGCGGCCCTGACCGTCGGTCAGCCGGCCGTCGTCGAGCACCTGAAGCAGGATGTTGAAGACATCGCCATGCGCCTTCTCGACCTCGTCGAACAAGACGACCTGATAGGGGCGGCGGCGGACGGCTTCGGTGAGCACGCCGCCTTCCTCATAGCCGACATAGCCGGGAGGGGCGCCGATCAGACGGGCGACCGAGTGCTTTTCCATGAACTCGCTCATGTCGATGCGCACCATCGCTGCGTCGTCGTCGAACAGGAATCCGGCGAGCGCCTTGGTCAGCTCGGTCTTGCCGACGCCGGTCGGGCCGAGGAACAGGAACGAGCCGAGCGGGCGGTTGGGGTCCTGAAGTCCCGCGCGGCTGCGGCGTACCGCGGTCGAGACCGCCTTCACCGCTGCCTGCTGACCGATCACGCGCTTGCCGAGCGTCGCTTCCATCGCGAGCAGCTTCTCGCGCTCGCCTTCCAGCATCCGGTCGACCGGGATGCCGGTCCAGCGGCTGACCACCGCGGCGATATCGTCGGAAGTGACCTCCTCGCGCAGCATCGCCGGGCCGGCTGAAGCCTGCGCTTCCTCCAGCTTCTTGGTCAGCTCGGGGAGCGTGCCGTAATTGAGCTCGGCCATCTTGGCCAAGTCGCCCGCGCGCTGCGCCTGCTCAAGCTCCAGCCTGGCATGTTCCAGCTGCTCCTTGATCTTCGCTTCGCCCGCGATCTTGTCCTTCTCAGCCTGCCAGCGTTGGGTCAGCTCGGCCGATTGCTGCTCGAGATTGGCGAGCTCGCCCTCAAGGGCCGCGAGCCGGTCCTGCGATGCGGCGTCGGTTTCCTTCTTCAGCGCCTCGCGCTCGATCTTGAGCTGGATGATACGGCGGTCGAGCGTTTCGATCTCTTCGGGCTTGCTCTCCACCTCCATGCGGATGCGCGAAGCGGCCTCGTCCATCAGGTCGATCGCCTTGTCGGGCAGGAAACGGTCGGAGATGTAGCGGTTGGACAGCGTTGCGGCGGAAACCAGCGCGCTGTCGGTGATGCGCACGCCATGGTGCAGCTCGTACTTCTCCTTGAGGCCGCGCAGGATCGAGATCGTGTCCTCGACCGTCGGCTCGCCGACGAATACCGGCTGGAAGCGCCGCTGGAGTGCGGGGTCCTTTTCGACATGCTTGCGATATTCGTCGAGCGTGGTCGCACCGATGCAGTGCAGCTCGCCGCGGGCGAGTGCGGGCTTGAGCAGGTTGCCGGCGTCCATCGCGCCCTCGCCCTTGCCCGCGCCGATCAGCGTATGCATCTCGTCGATGAACAGGATGATGTGGCCCTCGGCGCCCTTCACCTCGTCGAGCACGCCCTTGAGGCGCTCCTCGAACTCGCCACGATATTTGGCGCCCGCGATCAGGCTGCCCATGTCGAGCGACATCAGCGCGCGACCCTTGAGCGTATCGGGCACGTCGCCATTGGCGATGCGCAGCGCGAGGCCCTCGGCGATCGCGGTCTTGCCGACGCCGGGGTCGCCGATCAGCACCGGATTGTTCTTGGTGCGGCGCGCGAGGATCTGAATGGTGCGGCGGATCTCCTCGTCGCGGCCGATCACGGGATCAAGCTTACCGTCCCGCGCAGCTTGCGTCAGGTCGCGCGCGAACTTCTTGAGCGCGTCGTAGCGATCCTCGGCGCCCGCGGTGTCGGCGCTGCGGCCGCCGGTCAGCTGGTTGATCGCGGCGTTGAGCGTATCGGGCTTCACCCCCGCAGCAGCGAGCGCGCGGCCGGCATTGGTGGTGGTGGCGAGGAGCAATGCCTGCAGCATCCGCTGGACGCTGACGAAGCTGTCGCCCGCCTTTGTCGCGATCTGCTCGGCGGAATCGAGGAGGCGGACGGAATCATTGTCGAGGCCCGGCGCCTGCTGCGCACCGCCGCCGGTAACTGCCGGGATGCGCGAAAGCGCGGTGTCGACCTCGCTCGCCGCGCGCCGGGCGTCGCCGCCGGCAGCCTGAATCAGGCCCGCGGCCATGCCCTGCTCGTCCTCGAGCAGTGCCTTCAGGATATGTTCGGGGCTGATCCGCTGATGGTTGAGCCGGATCGCGACGGTCTGCGCCGACTGGAGGAAGCCCTTGGCGCGATCGGTGAATTTTTCGAGGTTCATGCGTGTCCCTGTCGTCTTTCATGGCGCGAGATGGTGTTGCATTTTCGCAACACAAGCCTCGCGCGCAGAAAACTGCATGGGACGATGCTGCCGCACCGCCGGGGCCGGAACAAGCCCACCCCGGCGGATAGGCTTATTTGGCCTTCGGCTTGGCGGGCGCGGGGGCCTTGGGCGTGCCCCTGGCGAAAGTGTCGCCGAAGAAGTCGCCGGCGTACCAGCGCGGCGCCTCGGCCCCGTCGGCGATTTCGCGTGCGATCAGATAGTTGATCTTGGCGAACTTGGCGCCGGCCTGCCAGTTAAAGGCCTGGCTCATATCATCGTTGGGGCGGTGATAGGTCTTGGTCAGGAAGCCCATGAACTTCTCACGCCCTTCGCCCGCGAAGCCGGTCGCGAGCATGATCGAAGGGACGCCCTCGACGACGAAGCTGTAATGATCGGAGCGGGTGAAGATGCCTTGCTCTGGCATCGGATCGGGCGAGACCCTGATCCCCGCCTTTGCCACCGCACGATCGGCGATCGGGCCAAGCGTCGAATGCTCGCCGCCGAACGCGATCACGTCGGTGAAGTCATAGGTCAGAACGGGCATGTCGAGATTGACCACGCCTGCGACGCGCCCGCCCGCGGGCACCAGCGGATGCTTGGCGAGGTATTGCGAGCCGAGCAGCCCGTCTTCCTCGGCGGTGACCGCGGCGAAGACCACGGTGCGCTTCGGCTTCTCCGTGCCCTCGGAAAAGGCGCGCGCGACCTCGAGCATCGTCGCGATGCCCGCAGCATTGTCCATTGCGCCGTTATAGATTTTGTCGCCTTCTAGCTTGGGATCGACGCCATCATGGTCGAGATGCGCGGTGATCATCACCACTTCCTTCGCCAGCGCCGGGTCCGAGCCGGGGATGACGCCGAGGACGTTGGAGCTGGTGATTTTCTCGACGTCGCTGTGGCGTTCGATGCGCACCGGCGCCTTGAGCGCGAAGCCGTGCGGCATCGCGCCCTTCTTCGCCGCAGCGTCGAGCACGCGGGTGAGGTTCATCGGTGCACTGGCGAACAGTGCTTCGGCCGCGGGGCCGTGCGCATAGGCGGTGGCGCGGATTGCGGGCGCCGAGGACCAGGGCTTGCCGTCGGTGCCGATCCACACGTAACGCGACGATGCGGCAAAGCCGGCCAGCCGCTTCCATGGGGTGCTGGCGAGTGAGGCGCGGGTCGGGACGGTGACGACGCCGATCGCGCCGCGGCGCTCAGCCATGCGCGTCTTTTCCGAGCTCAGATGCGCGGCGATCTCGCTCGATGTCCGCCCTTCGGGCACGCCCGCGAGCAGCACGACGATCTTGCCGCGGACGTCGATCCCCGAATAATCGTCAAAGCCGTGCGCGGGGGAGTCGAGGCCGTAGCCGACGAATGCGGCGGATGCCTCAAGCAACTGGTCGGGTTCGCGCGCATTCGCGGTCATCATCACGTCGACGCCATTCTGGAAGACGGTGCCGCCGATGGTGATGGTCGCGGGTGCGTCCTTCCTGAATTTCGCGCGGGCGAAGTCGATCGGCTGGTACCAGCCCTTATTCCCGCCCGGCTTGAGGCCGAGCGCGTCGAAGCGGCTGGCGACGTAGAGCGCGGCGATGTCATAGCCGCGGGTGCCCGCATCGCGACCCTCGAGCAGGTCGTCGGCCAGGAACTCGACATGAGCGCGGACCTGGTCGGGTGAGAAGGCGGGTTCGTCGGCGGTGGTCTGGGCGGCTGCGGTTTGGACAGCAAACGGAGAGGCGGCCGCGAGCAACGCGGCTGCAAAGAGTTTGTAGTGCATATATTCCCCTATGATCCGCCAAGCCTAGCCAAAGCGGGTCCGCTGACAAGCCCGTTGCGTGCCGAGGTTGGGGGACTATGCTGGTTTCCATCGAAACCAGTTTCCGGAAAGCCCCTTCCATGAAGCCAGCCTTTGCCACCCTGACCGCGCTTGCGGTTGTCCTCAGCGCGCCTGCCTATGCCCGGCAGACGCCCGCGCCGGTCGCCGTCGCCGACCTCGTGAAGCGCGTGGACATTCCGTACGAGGAGTTCCGGTTAGCCAACGGCCTGCGCGTGGTCGTGCATACCGACCGCAAGGCGCCGGTGGTGGGCGTTGCGGTGTGGTACAATGTCGGGTCGAAGCACGAGCCCAAGGGCAAGACCGGCTTTGCGCATCTGTTCGAGCATCTGATGTTCAACGGGTCGGAGAATTCGCCGGGTGAGTTCTTCGAGCCGCTCAAGGAAGTGGGTGCGACCGACTATAACGGTACGACCAATTCGGACCGGACCAACTACTTCCAGACCGTGCCGCGCGCGGCGCTGGATCGCGCGCTGTTCCTTGAGAGCGACCGGATGGGATATCTGCTCGGTGCGGTGACGCAGGGCAAGCTCGACGAGCAGCGCGGCGTCGTCCAGAATGAGAAGCGCCAGGGCGACACCCAGCCCTATGGCCTGATGCGCTACAAGATGATCGAAGGTCTGTTCCCGGTGGGGCATCCCTATCATCACTCGACCATCGGTTCGATGGCCGACCTCGACGCCGCCAGCCTCGACGACGTCAAGAACTGGTTCCGCCAATATTATGGCCCGAACAACGCGGTGCTGGTGCTGGCGGGCGATATCGACGCCGCAAGCGCCAAACCGCTGGTCGAGAAATATTTTGGTGCGATCCCCAAAGGCGCGCAGACCAGTGATCCGAAGGTCGATGTGCCGACGCTGGCCGCGGCCAAGGCGGAAGTGATGAAGGATCGCGTCGCGGTCACCCGCCTGTATCGCATGTGGGCGGTGCCGGGGATGCGCGACAAGGATTCGACCGTGCTCGATATCGCCACTGGCGTGCTTGGTGGGCTCGCCAGCTCGCGGCTCGACAATGCGCTGGTCAAGCAGGAGAAGCTTGCGGTCAATGTGGGTGCGGGCAACCAGAGCCTGGCGCAGGCGGGGATGGTGATCATCTCTTTGGATGTCCGTCCAGGGGTCGATCCCGCGGTGGCGGGCAAGCGACTCGACGAACTGATCGCCGACTACCTCAGGAACGGCCCGACCAACGAGGAGCTGGAGCGCTACAAGACACGCACCGCGTCCTCGCGGATCCGTGGCCTTGAGTCGGTGGGCGGCTTTGGCGGCAAGGCGGTGACGCTGGCGTCGGGCGCGCTCTACATGAACGATCCGGGCTTCTACAAAAAGCAGCTCGCCGATCTCGCCGCGGTGACGCCGGCGCAGGCACGCGACGTTGCGGCCAAATGGCTGTCGCGCCCCGCCTATTCGCTGACGGTCGAGCCGGGCGCGCGCGAGGCCTATGCCGAGGCCGGAGCGCCCGCGAAGAAGCCGGCGGTGGCCGAGACGCCGTTCAAGGGCACGCGCGGTGCGCTGCCTGCGGTGGCCGAGGTCAAGGACATCGACTTTCCGGCGGTGACGCGCACCCGGCTGTCGAACGGGATCGAGCTGGTCTATGCCCAGCGCGACGCGGTGCCGGTGACGCAGGCGGTGATGAGCTTCGACGCAGGCGTCGCGTCGGACGTGCCGACCGCGCTCGGCACCGAGAGCATGACGCTGGCACTGCTCGAAGAGGGGACCGCGACGCGCAACTCGATCGCCATCGCCGAGGCGCAGGAGCGGCTGGGCGCGGGGGTCAGCACGGGCAGTAGCGCCGATCGCGCCTATGTCTCGATGTTCACGCCAAGTCCGAACCTTGCCGGTTCGATCGAGCTGATGGCCGACATCACCCGCAAGCCGGCCTTCCCGGCCGCCGAGATCGAGCGGGTACGCGGCCAGATGCTGGCGGGAATCAAGCAGATCAAGTCGAACCCGTCGGGGCTTGCGCAGATGGCGATGCCGGCGCTGCTCTACGGCAAGGAGTCCCCCTATGCGAAGATGGCCGCGATCGGCGGTGACGAGGATGCCGTCAAGGCGCTGACCCGCGACGATCTGGTCGGCTATTACAAGGCTTGGATTCGTCCGGAAAAGGCGAAGATCTTCGTCGTCTCTGACCGTCCGCTCGCCGAGATCAAGGCGGCGTTCGAGAGCCGCTTCGGCGACTGGAAGGGCGAGGGCGCGCCGGGCACCAAGGTGTTCGCGGCGAAGGCGGTGCAGACCGCGCCGAAGATTCTGCTGATCGACCGGCCGGACTCGCCCCAGTCCCTGATCTATGCCGCGCAGATGACGCCGGTGGATCCGTTCGCCGATTCGATCGCGCTCGGCACCGCGAGCGAAGTGCTGGGTGGCGACTTTCTGTCGCGCATCAACATGAACCTGCGCGAGGATAAGAGCTGGTCCTATGGCGTGCGCGGCGCGGTCGCGCGGATGGAGCATGCGGTGCCCTTCACCATCTCCGCACCCGTCCAGGCCGACAAGACCGGTCCGGCGATCGTCGAGATCCAGAAGGAAGTCGGCGACTATCTGAGCAGCAAGGGCGTGACGCAGACCGAGTTCGACCGGTCGGTGATCAGCAGCGTGCGCAAGATGGCGGGGCAGTATGAGACTGCCGGCGCGGTGCTGGGGGCGATGCAGTCGAACGACTTCATGCGCCGTCCCGACGATTATCAGGACGGACTCGCGAAAAAATATCGTGCGCTCACCATTCCGCAGGTTGACGCTGCGGCACGCGGAGCAATCGACCCGAAACGCTTCATCTGGGTGGTTGTGGGCGACGCGTCCAAGGTCCGGGCACAGCTTGACAGCCTTGGCCTGCCTGTCGAGGTGGTGAAGCCCGAGTCCGTTGGTGTCGCTGCTAAGGCCGCCGCGAACTGAGGGCTGAATCGAATCACAGGAGAGACGAGCATGGCGAATGTTGATGGCACCTGGGATACCGTGACCCATTCCCCGATGGGCGACCAGAAGGCGACGCTGACCGTGAACAGCGACGGCGACAGCTTCACCGGCACCTATGCCGGCGCGATGGGCACCACCGATGTCAGCGGCAAGGTCGACGGCGACAAGCTGAGCTGGGCGGTCGATATCACCGTGCCGATGCCGATGACGCTGACCATCGAAGCGACGGTCGACGGCGACGCGATCAAGGGATCGGTCACCGCCGGCGCGTTCGGCAGCTTCCCGCTGGAAGGCAACCGCGTCTGAGGCGCGGATGATCCGTTGAGATGAAGAGGCTCGCTTCCCGTGAGGGAGGCGGGCCTTTTTCGTGCCTCACGCGGCCTGAGCAGTTGCTGATGCCTCCGTGGCGAGCCGATCTGCAAGAGTGGCGGTCCGGGCTTCCGCGCTGGCGATCGATGCGGCCAGTCGATCGTCGTTGAACTCGTCATATTCGATCGCGACAGCCTCATGCCGGTCGATCCCGATATAGCCGAGCGGGATGGTGAGGCTGGCCTCGACCAGATTGATGTCGGCGAGCCTTTCGCCGGGATCGTAGCCATAGTCGCCGCGTGCGCCGAGGATCACCAGCTGCTTGCCGCCGGTCAGCATCGGCCAATAGGGGATGTCGCCCCGCGCACGGTCGAAGCCGAAGGTCACGCCTACCCGCACGACATTGTCGATCCACGCCTTGAGCGGGGCGGGGATTCCGAAATTATACATCGGCGCGCCGATGACGATCAGGTCCGCGGCGATGAGCTCGGCGGTGAGTTCGTCGCTCTCGGCCAGGGTTGCGCGCTGGGCTGCGTCGCGGCGGTCAGGCTTGGTGAAGGCTGCGGCGACCCAGTCTCCGGTTACCGGCGCCGGCGGATTGGCGCCGACGTCGCGATAGGTGATCGCATCGTGCGGGCGTGCAGCTTGCCAGCTCTCGATGAAGCGCGCGGTTAGCCGGCGCGTATGCGAGCCGCGCGGTTCGCGACCGGAACGGCCCGGCCGGGCGCTGGAATCGATCCACAGAAGGTTGCGCACAGTGGAGTCGGTCGGGTGCATGATGCTATCCTGTTCATCTGGTGACCACGAATAACTGGGGCTTGATTAGTCTCAGGACCAATGCGAATTGCTCAACTTATGGATGAGGTCAGTTCACCCATAGTGCGCGCACGCCGCTTGCCACCGCTGGCCGCGCTTCGGGCATTCGAGGCGGCCGCGCGTCATTTGAGTTTTCGCGAGGCGGCGGTCGAGCTGGCAGTGACGCCGACTGCGATCAGCCACCAGATCCGCCTGCTCGAGCAGACGTTGGGGACAGCACTGTTCGTGCGACGTACGCGGCGGGTTGCGCTGACCGAGGCTGGCCAGCGGCTCTTCCCGACCCTGCGCGACGGATTCGACGCGTTTGCGCACACGATCGCGACTCTGGTGCCGAAACATGCCCGCCCGGCGGTGACGTTGAGCGCGACGACTCAGTTCACCTCGCGCCGCCTGCTGCCGGCGGTCCCGGCGTTCAACGTCCGGCATCCGGAGATCGACCTGCGGCTGCATGCGTCGGAGGAGCCGGTCGATATCGCGGCCGGAGCAGCGGACATCGCCATACGCTATGGCGGCGAGATCGGCGCCGGGCTGCAATCGGAACCGTTGCTCGCCGAGCGGTTCGGCCTGTTGTGCAGCCCGATGCTCGGTCTGACCGGTCCAGAGGACCTGCGCCGGGTTCCGTTGCTACATACCGACTGGCTGCGCGAGACCACGCCCGGCTGGGACCGTTGGGCGAAGATGGCCGGGATCACGGGACTGAAGCTCGATCAGGGCGCGCGCTTCACCAATGGCGATCACGCGATACAGGCGGCGATTGCCGGGCAGGGCGCGATCATTGCCAGTCTGGTTCTGGCGGAAGAGGAAGTACGCGCGGGTCTGCTCGTCCAGCCCTTCGGGCCGGTGATCGAGGGCATCTACTATCAGCTCGTCACGCGGGCGGAGCCGCTTCGCCCCGAGGTTGCGGTGGTGATCGACTGGCTGCGCGAGGAGGTCACGCGGCCACGGTAAATGGCGCTAGCGCCGTACGCGGGTGACGTGGCCCATCTTGCGGCCGGGGCGAGCCTCATGCTTGCCGTAGAGATGGAGGTGCGCGTTGCCCTCGGCGAGCAAGGCGGGCCAGCTATCGGCCTGATCGCCGATGAGGTTATCCATCTCGACCGAGGTTCCGGTGAGCGCCGTCGAGCCGAGCGGCAGGCCGCAGATGGCGCGGATATGATTCTCGAACTGCGAGGTGACCGCGCCTTCGATCGTCCAGTGGCCGCTATTATGGACGCGTGGAGCCATTTCGTTGAACACCGGGCCTTCGGTGGTCGCGAAGAATTCGCAGGTGAGCACACCGACATAGTCGAGTGCGTGAGCGAGCTTTTCAGCGAGCGCCACGGCCGCGCCGGTCTGCGCCTGCACGGAATCCGGGGCGGGGACGGTCGAGGTGGCGAGGATGCCGTCGCAGTGGACATTGTGTGGCGCAGGGTAATGGACGGTCGAGCCGTCGATCCCGCGGACCAGCATGATCGAGAATTCGTGCGTGAAGGTGACGAAGCCCTCGAGGATCGAGGGCTGGCCCGCCACCGTTTCCCATGCGCTCGCCACGTCGCCGGAGGCCATCAGGCGCGCCTGACCCTTGCCGTCATAGCCGAACATCGAGGTCTTGAGGATCGAGGGCACGCCGACTGCGGCGACGGCGGCTTCCAGTTCGGCGAGGCTGGTGGCTTCACGGAACGGCGCGGTGGTGCCGCCCTGCTCGCGAACGAAGTTCTTTTCGTTCGGGCGGGCACGCGAGATGTCGAGTGCGCGGCTTCCCGGACGGACCGGCGCGATCGGCGTCAGGTGCGCGATGCACTGCGGATCGACATTCTCGAACTCGTAGGTGATCACGTCGACGGCATTGGCAAAGGCGGTCAGCCGTTCGGCATCGTCATAGCTACCTTGCGTGAACGCCGACGCGACGTCGCAGGCAGGGCCGGTTTCAGGCGCGTAGACATGACAGCGATAGCCGAGTTGCGCCGCGGCGACGGAAAGCATCCGGCCGAGCTGACCGCTGCCGAGGATGCCGATGGTGCTGCCGGGGGGAATCGCGGTCATTGGGCTCCGGATATTCGAGGGTTATTCGGGGTCGTTGGCGACGCTGTCGGTCTGGCGCGCACGCCATGCCTTGAGGCGCTCGGCGAGCGCGGCGTCGGAGGTGGCGAGGATCGCGGCGGCGAGCAGACCGGCGTTGATCGCCCCCGCCTTGCCGATCGCGAGCGTGCCGACGGGGATGCCGCCGGGCATCTGGGCGATCGAGAGCAGGCTGTCCATGCCCTTCAGCGCCTTCGATTCGACCGGCACGCCGAGCACGGGAAGGTGCGTCATCGACGCCGCCATCCCGGGCAGATGCGCCGCGCCGCCTGCGCCTGCGATCACCACCTTCAGCCCGCGGCCATCCGCGCCGGTGGCATAGTCGTAGAGCCGTTGGGGGGTGCGGTGGGCCGAGACGACCTTGGTTTCATGTGGCACGCCAAGTTCGGCGAGCACGTCGGCGGCGTGGCGCATCGTCTCCCAATCGGAGGTGCTGCCCATGATGATGCCAACCAGAGGTGCGTCCGCCATTCCATGCCCCTGCATTGCGGGAAAGCGTCCCCCTAGAGAGACGCGCGCTTCGCATCAAGCTTTGCCAATCATGTTTGGACGCAAGTGCCGGGAAGCAGGGCTTGCGGCGCACACCTATATCGGCACCATGAGCAAGATGATCTCCGACGAAGAAGCCTGGGAAGCGTTCCAGCGCCGCGACCGCGCCTATGACGGGCGGGTGATCGCGGGCGTGTTGACCACCGGCATCTATTGCAAGCCGAGCTGTGCGGCGCGGCATCCCAAGCGGCAGAATGTGGTGTTCTTCCCCGATGTCGAGGCTGCGCGCGCCACCGGCCTGCGCGCCTGCCTGCGCTGCAAGCCCGATGAGATCGGGCGCGAGCGGATCGCGGTGGCTCAGGCGGTGGCGTTGCTGGAGGGCGCTGAGGATCCGGTGACGCTCGACGCGCTGGCGGGCCATGTCGGTTATGCCCCGCATCATTTCCAGCGACTGTTCAAGCGCGCGACCGGGGTGACCCCGGCGGCCTATGCTCGCTCTCTGCGTGCACGCCGTGCCGCCGAAGCGCTGACGGCCGAGGATAATGTCACCAGCGCGATCTATGAGGCGGGCTATTCGGCGCCCAGCCGTTTCTATGAAACGAGCAACGCGCGGCTGGGCATGACGCCGAGCGCCTGGCGCAATGGCGGGGCGGGGGTGACGATCCGCTGGACCGTCGCCGATACCAGTCTCGGGCCGCTGCTGGTCGCGGCGACCGACAAAGGATTGTGCCGGGTCGCGTTCGACGAGGACAGCCTGAGCCTCGCCACACGCTTTCCGCGTGCCGAGATCGTGCCGGGCGGCGCGGCGCTGGCCGAACTGGCGGTGCGGGTGGTGGCTGAAGTCGAGCAGCCGGGCCGCCATGCCGACCTGCCGATCGATGTGCGCGGGACCGCGTTTCAGGAAGCGGTGTGGCAGGCGTTACGCACGATCCCGAGCGGCGAAACGATGAGCTATGCCCAGCTTGCCATCGCCGCGGGCAGCCCGGGCGCAGTGCGCGCGGCCGGAACGGCGTGCGGGGCGAACAATGTCGCGGTCATCATCCCGTGCCACCGCGTGCAACGCGGCGACGGCAGCATCGGCGGCTATGCCTATGGCGTCGATCGCAAGAAGGTGTTGCGGCGGCGCGAAGGGGTGGCGGAATGAGCTATGTGATCTCGGGCATCGACCCCGCACCGTTCCGGCATCTCTATGGCCTGACGGACGCCGAGCTGGCCGCGCAGGGTGTCGTGCGGATGATCGCCGATGCCAAGCCCGGCTATCCGTGCCGAGTGACATTGGAGGATGCCGAGCCGGGCGACGCGGTGCTGCTGGTCAATCACGAGCATCTGCCTGTCGACACGCCTTACCGCTCGCGTCATGCGATCTTCGTGGCAGACGGTGCAGAGCAGGCGGCGCGCTGCGAAGGTGCGATCCCGGAGCAGTTGCGCATCCGCCTGTTGTCGGTTCGCGCCTTCGATGCAGACGGCATGATGATCGATGCCGAGGTGCTCGAAGGCTCCGGGCTGGAGGCCGAGATCGCACGGATGTTCGCCGATCCGCGCGCGGCCTATCTTCATGTGCACAATGCACGCCGCGGCTGTTTCGCCGCGCGGGTGGATCGCGCGTGAGGCGACAACTCGCCGGCTTGCAGCTATCGCCGAACTGGTGCTGCGGCGGCGCGAAGGGGTGAAGGACTAGGCTTCAGGTTCAATCAATGGGCCGGCGCATCACAAAGGTGTTCGGCCCATAGCCGTCGGCGCTTGCATCCACATAGCCAAAGCCTTGTGCCGCCCAGAAACGGTCGGCGCCGTTGACCGCGACCAGGGTGATGTCCGCCACGCGGGCCTGTCGTGCCAGATCGTCGACCAGCGCGACCGCCGCCCGCCCTGCGCCCAGTCCGCGCGTGTCCGGCAACAGCGCGATATCATGAAGATACCAGGTGTCCGCCGGATCCGGGATCGCATGGAGCATCGCTCCAAGCGCGGGCGGCGGCGCGGCGCGGGTCCAGGGGTGAGTCACCAGAAAGCCGCGCACCGTTCCATCGACCTCACAGACGAAGCATCCCGCCGGGCAGAGGTGCAGCCGTTCGGCATAGACTTCTAGGGGTTCGGCGTAGCGATCGTGCACTTCAGTGGAGATTTTCGTCACCGTCGGCAGGTCGGCCGCGGTCATGGCACGCCAGTGCATCATTGCCCCGCCGGCTTGCAGTTATAGACCAGCCGTTCGTTGAAGACCTGCGGCAGCGCGGTGCGGACCGCCTGCTGCCTGGCGGCGAGATCGGCGCGCGCGACAGGATCGGTCGAGCACGCCTTGATCTTGACGTCGCTGCGCAGCTTGCGCGCGTCCGCCATCTGACGTGACGAAAGCAGATAGCGGGTGGTGGAATAGGTCCGCGACGCCGGGGCGTATTCGAGCACCGAGACGGTCTGTTCCTCGTCGGGTACCAGTATGCGCTGCCAGTTGAGCTGCCCGGTCTCGGCATATTGGGTGCGGCCATTGACGCAGCCATCGGGGTTGATGTCGATATTGACGTCCTGCGTGCTCGACACGGTGACGCGCGAGCGGGCGGGGTCGATGGTGCAGAGCATCTTTCCGAGCCCGCCGGTCTGCACCTTTGGCGGCGGGACGGTGACGCGCGCTGCGCTCGCGATCGTCGAGGGATCGAACGCCGGGCGGACGAAGAACAGGATGAACGCCGCCAGCACCAGGATGCCGCCGCCGCTCATCGACCAGATCATCTCGCGCCGTTTCGCCTGTGTATGGAAGAAGGCCCCGGCACCGATGCCGGCAACGCCGAGCACCAGCAACAGCCCGGCGCCCGCAAGGAAATTCTCGCGCATCGCGAAATTGGCGACCAGCGCTTTGTCGAGCGCGTTCTCGCGGTCGGCGGCGGAGCGGGCGGCATCCTCGCGCGCTTTGGCATCGTCGGCGGCCTTTGCGCGTTCGGCCTCGCTGCGGTCCTGCGCCAACCGGTCGGCGATGCTGGTGCAGACGACGCCGTTGACCGGCATCGGCTGTCCCGCCTCGCGCAGGAAGGCGGCGACCTCGTCATTGGCGACCGCGAAGCCGAAGCTGGCGTCGCCCTCTTCGCCGCGCGTCACCGCCGAATTGACGCCGAGCACTCGCCCGCAGGGGTCGAGCAACGGCCCGCCCGAATTGCCGCGCGCGATTCCGGCGGTGTGGAGCAGGACGTTGACGCCCTGAAGATTGCGGCGGCCCGAAAACACACCCTGCGACCGGATCGGAGACAGCGGGGTGATGAAGTCGATCGCCGAGCGTGCGGTGGCCAGATCGACATTGCCCGGATAGCCGAGCGCAATCATCGCCTCGCCCTCGCTCACCGGGCCGTTGTAGAAAGTGAGCGTGGGCAGGCGGATACCGCCAAACTCGATCAGTGCGAGATCGCGGTCTGAATCGATCGCGATCAGCCGCCCCTGATAGGATTTGTCGCCCTCCGACGGGACGACGCCGATCATGACGTTGCCGGGGAAGCGTTCGGCGGCTTCGACCACATGGGCGTTGGTGAGCACGCGATTGGGTGCGACGGCAAAGCCACTGCCATGGCCGAAGCCGACCACTTCGCCTTCGGCGGTCGCGATGGTGACGATTCGCACCACGCCCCGACCGGCGGCGGAGATATCATCGGCGTGCGCTGGAGCGGTCAGGCCCAGAAGGGCCAGCAACCCGGTCAACAACAGCAGCAATCGGCCCGTGGTCACACAAACACTCCGTCGATCCCGATGGAAGCTGCGCTGTCGACCATAATCACGGTGGGTTCAAGGCTGGGCGCTACTTCTTGTCCCCGTCCTTGCCCTTGTCGCTTGCCTCCTCCTTGTCCGTGACGCCGCTCTCCAGCGCCTTGAGCGCCTCCGCGCCCTTGCCGGCATCGATCGCGGCGATCAGGTCTGCCGCCAATTTGGCCAGCCCCTGGCTATGCGGGTCGAAGGCCAGCGGTTTCAGGAGCTCGCGCGCCATCTTGGCGTTATTGTCCTGCAGATAGCTCGCTGCGGCGGTCATCCGCAGACCCTTGTCCTGTGGCCCGAGCTGGAAGGCGAGGTACAAGCCTTCCCTTGCATTTCTGGTCGGCGGCAGGTTCGCCTGGACGAAGCTGCGATAGAACAGGATCAGCGGTTCGGGATCGTCGGGGTCGAGGCGATTGGCGGTGCCGATGATCTTGCGGATCGCCGACTAGGTCTCCTTGCTCGTGTCGTCCGCTTTTGCTGCGAGCGCCATCCGCGTCATCGCCTTGTAGACAAAGGCATCGACCGCCTTGGGGTTGGCGGCGATCGCGCGGTCGGCGGCAGCCTCCGCTTCCTTGTAGTCGCCCGCATCATAGGCGGTCTCGGCAAGGACGATCTGCGCGCCGGGATCATTGGGGAAGGGGGCCGCCGCTTTCTTTGCCTGCGCATAGACGCGGGGGGCAGTCCGTTCATCCACACCGTTCTTTGAAACGATCCGCACATCCATCGTCGCAGCTTCCCCCGGGGTCAGCTTGCGGATCGTAACCGGTCCGAGCTTGAATAGCCTGGCGGGAACGGTGCGGCCCTGAAATTTGCCGACCTTGTAACGTTCGAGTTCGCGATCGAGCGTGCGGAGTTCGCCAAAGGCTTCGGTGGCCGCATCCAGCGGTGCCTTGCCGTTGCTGATCGCGAGCAGATAGGTTTGCAGCTGATTGGGCCGCTTCCCACCGATCGTCAGATAATGGGTAAGCAGCCAGCCGCGTCCATAGAGGCCGTCGCGCTGCATGTCGTTCAGCGCCCGGCCCTCAGCGGTCAGGAGCTTGTCGGCCGGAAGCGCGTTTCCGGCGAGCAGGCCGTAGCCGCGATATTGCGGCGGAAGGCCGAACGAGACGCCGCCGTCCTTTTCGAAACGTGCAGTGGCGTGGAACTCTGCATAGCCTTCGATGAACCAGCTTGGAAACGGCGTGTGCGGCCACAGGCTGAGCATCAGGTGGTGGGTATATTCGTGCAGCAGGATCGCCTGCGAACTGAGATCGAGTTCGTCATATCCTGCCTGGCGCGGCACGACCGCCATCGAGCCGCCGGCCCGCGGGCGATAAAAGCCCGCCGCCTGACGGTCCCGGGCAAGGCGTGATACGATGCTCGTTCCATCGACCACATAGACGACGACGCGATTGGCATCGCCGACCGGATGAGCGGCGAGCCCGCGCATCGTCCGAAGCGCCTTGTCGAACTGTTCGAGCTGAGTAGCGAATTTCTCCAGCCGCTGCGGATTGTCCTCCGAATAGACGACGAAGTGATCTGTACTGGCCTCATACCAGTCGGCCTGCGCGGCTGCGGGCAGGATCAGAAGCGCGGCTGCGAACAAACTGCGAATCATCGAATAGCCTCCCCCATGGCGGATGGATGCTATGTCAGCCGGGAGCGCTGGAACAGATCAGAATCGCCGGTTCACAGGAAGTTATACGGGTCGACATCGACCACCACGCGGACCTTGGCTGACCATTCGATCCCGCCGAGCCAGTCGCGGATTACGTCCTGAACGTCGAGCGCGCGGCGGGCATGGACGAGCAGGCGGAACCGGTGGCGGCCGCGCAGCATCGCGAGCGGGGCAGGGGCGGGGCCGAACACCTGCATTGCCTCGACCTGCGGCGCGGCCCGGCCGATCAGGCGTGCGATTTCGAGCGCAGCGTCCTTGTCCTCGCTCGACACGATGATCGCGGCGAAGCGGCCAAAGGGCGGCGCACCGGCTTCGCGCCGTGCCTGCGTTTCGGCAGCGTAGAAGCTTTCGGCGTCGCCGCTGACCAGTGCACGCATCACCGGCGCCTTGGGGCTGTGGGTCTGGATGAGCACGGTGCCGGGCTTCTCGCCGCGCCCAGCGCGTCCGGCGACCTGCATGATCTGCTGGAAGCTGCGCTCGGCGGCGCGAAGATCGCCGCCCTCGAGGCCGAGATCGGCATCGACGACGCCGACGAGGGTGAGGTTGGGAAAGTGATAGCCCTTGGTCACCAATTGGGTGCCGACGACGATGTCGATATCGCCCGCCTCCATCCGGTTGACGAACTCGGCGGCCTTGGCGGGGGACCAGATCGTGTCCGAGGTGACGATCGCGGTCTTTGCGTCGGGGAACAGCGCCGCGACCTCGTCCGCGATGCGCTCGACGCCGGGTCCGCAGGCGACGAGGCTGTCCTCAGTATCGCATTCGGGGCAGGCGCGCGGGGTCGGAAAGGCGTGCCCGCAATGATGGCAGGCGAGGCGGTTGATCAGCCGGTGCTCGACCATCCACGCGGTGCAATTGGGGCATTGGAAGCGATGCCCGCAGGTGCGGCACAGCGTCAGCGGGGCGTAACCGCGGCGGTTGAGGAACAGCAGCGCCTGTTCCTTGCGCTCCAGCGTCTCGTCGATCGCCTTGACGAGGCGCGGGGCGAGCCAGCGGCCGCGCGGCGGCTGTTCGGCGAGCAGGTCGATCGCCTCGATGGCGGGCATTTCGGCGGCACCATAGCGGCCGGGGAGCTTGACCTCTTCGTAGCGGCCCAACGCGACCTGCTGGCGTGTCTCGATCGCGGGGGTGGCGCTGGCGAGGACCACCGGGCAGCTTTCGAAATGCCCGCGCATCACCGCGACGTCGCGCGCGTGATAATGGACGCCCTCTTCCTGCTTGAAGCTGGTCTCGTGCGCCTCATCGACCACGATCAGGCCGAGATTGGGGTAGGGCAGGAACAGCGCCGAGCGCGCGCCGACCGTAACCAGCGCCTCGCCGCTGGCGACGGCGCGCCATGCGCGGCGGCGTTGCGACTGGCGCAGGCCCGAATGCCAGGCGACCGGCTCGACCCCGAACCGCGCGTGGAAGCGCTTGAGGAAGGGCTCGGTGAGCGCGATTTCGGGGAGCAGGACGATGCTCTGCCGGCCAGCCTCGATCGCGGCGGCGACGGCTTCGAAATAGACTTCGGTCTTGCCCGATCCGGTGACGCCGTCGAGCAGGAAGGTCTGGAACGCCTCTGCGGCGACGGCTCCGCGCAAGGTTGCTGCGGCGTCGGACTGCACATCGGATAGTGCGGGCGGGGCAAAACCGGGGTCGGGCGCGGGGTAGGGGGTGTCGAGATCGACCGCGACCCCCTCGATCGCACCGATCTTGACCAGCCCGCGGATCACGCCTTCGGACACGTCGGCGATCGTCGCGAGTTCCCGGATCAGGCCCTGCCGGTCGCCGATTCGCTCCAGCGCCTGCTCGCGCTGTGCGGTCATGCGTTCGGGGATCTCGCCGGTGGCACGATATTCGACGATCGTCCGCCCGCCTTCGAGCGCCGAGGTCGAGGAGAGCGCCATCCGCAAAACCGATGCGAGCGGGGCCAGATAATAGTTCGCGGTCCACTCGATCAGGCGGCGGAGCGGCGCCGGAACGGGCGGTGCATCGGCGACGGCGATCAGGTTGCGCAGGCGGTTATCGCCGATCTCCTCGACCGGGAGCCGCTCGGCTTCCCACACCACCCCGACCAGCTGGCGCGGTCCCAGTGGCGCGATAACGATCGACCCCGGCTCGACCGTCATGCCGTGCGGCACGCGATAGTCGAGCGGGCCGAGCGCGGAGTTGAGGACGATGACGCGGGCGCGGGACATTGCGCCCATATCGGCATTCCTGCCGATGCTGGAAAGCGCTATCGAACGACGCGAAGGAGACTCATCGATGCTGCTCGCCGCCTTGTTGCTTCAGGCCGCTGCGCCGCAATGCCCCGCCGCCGATGTGGTGATGCCCGCTAACCTTGCTGGTTGGGGGGTGCCCGGTGCCGAGTTCGGGGTGAACAAGGCGGTGACGGTGCAGGCGGGCGATCTCGCCAAGCTGACGGATGTTCCGGCGGGCACCCGGCCGGGCGGCGCGGTGATGATCGGGTTCAGGATCGACAAGGCGGGCCGCTATGGCATCGCACTCGACCAGCGCGGGTGGATCGACGTGGTGCCGGGCGCCGCGGGCGGCGAGGCGCTCAAATCCGTGGTCCATGGCCATGGCCCGCAATGTTCGACGATCCGCAAGATCGTTCGCTTCGACCTTCAGCCGGGGGTATATCGTGTCTATCTTACCGGCCTCGACAAGCCGGCCGCCAAGACGATGCTCGTCGCCGACTAGAGGCTGAGACCGACGGTCATCGCGAGCGCATGATCCATCGTGTCGCGGCTGTTGCCGCGTGCGAAGCGATACTGGTTGAGGTAGCCGCCCTCGATCGACAGCAGCTTGCTCGCCTTCCAGCTCACGCCGACCATGTTGCGCATCCGGTCATAGCCGGCCTTCTCGCCCCAGTCGGTGTCGTTGAGCACGATCAGGCTTTCGTGGCTGCCGACCAGGCTGAAATCGCTCTTCCCGAGCGGCAGCGAAGCCTTGATCTGCGGGCGCAGGCGATAGCCGGTATCGTCGCCGTCCGAACGCGAACGATGCTCCAGCCGCAGGCGGCCCGACAGCTTGAACGGACCGGCATTTCCCGCCAGCCCGAGCTGGACGCGGAACCGGTCTTCGGTCCGCGTCACTCGCCCGCGTGAATAGTTGACCACGCGGACATAAGCGCCGCCGATCGAGACGCCCTTGGCCACTTCCTGCGACAGGCCGCCCGCGAGTTCGATTTCGTACAGGCCACCCGAATCGTCGCTGAAGCGGTTGATCGATTCGAATTCGATATCGGTGGGATCGGCGACCGCGATCTTGGCGGACCCGGTGATCCACAATTCGCTGTCATGGTCCTGCGCCATCGCGGCGGCAGGCAGGAGCAATATCGGGAAAGCACAAATCAGCAGGCGTGACATCAGCGCATCCAGGCTATGCGTTGGCCGCCTTCCGGTGATAGAGGGCAGCGCGATCGGGCGCGCGACTAGCACGCCGCCTTCCGACTGTCACATATTTGAAAAGAAGGTGCCCCCATGAAGTTTTTTGCCGACACCGCCGATACCAACGACATTCGCGAGCTGGCGGAGGCGGGGCTGCTCGACGGCGTCACCACCAACCCGTCGCTGATCCACAAGGCCGGCCGCGACTTCCTCGAAGTGGTGGCAGAGATCTGCAAGATCGTCGACGGCCCGGTCTCGGCTGAGGTGGTCGCGCTCGACCATGAAGGCATGATGCGCGAAGCCGAAATCGTGCGGAAGATCGCCGACAATGTCGCGGTGAAGGTGCCGCTGACGATCGACGGCCTCAAGACCTGCAAGGCGCTGACCGACGATGGCACGATGGTCAATGTCACGCTGTGCTTCTCCGCGAATCAGGCGCTGCTCGCGGCCAAGGCCGGCGCGACCTTCGTCTCGCCCTTCGTTGGCCGTCACGACGATATCGGCTTCGACGGCATGGATCTGATCGGCGATATCCGCCTGATCTATGACAATTACGCGTTCGACACCGAGATCCTCGTCGCATCGGTGCGTCATCCTATCCACATTCTGGAAGCTGCGAAGCTTGGCGCCGATGTGATGACCGCGCCCCCCGCGGTGATCCGCCAGCTGGTCAAGCATCCGCTGACCGACAAGGGCATTGAGGGCTTCCTCGCCGACTGGGCGAAGACCGGTCAGACGATCGGCTGAGTCCTCACGAAAAAGAAGGCCATCCCGGCGTGTATCCGGGATGGCCTCTCCTTCCGATCCGGAGATCGGCACCGGCCAATAGGGGTTAGCCCGCGACGGAGGGGTTCTCGAAAATCTGCTCGATCGTCAGCTCGAACAGATCGGCGATTCGGAAAGCGAGTGGGAGCGAGGGGTCGTAGCGGCCGGTCTCGATCGCATTGACGCTCTGGCGCGAGACTTCCAGCCGCTCGGCCAGATCCTGCTGACTCCAGCCGCGCTCGGCGCGCAGCACCCGAAGGCGGTTCTTCACGCCGCGGCGTCCGCACGGCGACAGTCGCGGATCGCCATCCAGCACTGGGTGACGCTCCACAGGACGCACCAGGCGGGGAATGCCCAGAGCAGATCGACAGCGCTGATCAGGTTCCGCTGCTGAAGAAAGCCGAGACCGGTCGAAAGCGTGAGCAGAATGCCGATGCTGACGAGCATCGCGATCGCCTGACGCTTCCGCACATATTCGTCGGTCTCTTCGATCAGATACAGCCCGACGACGATCAAGGATGCTGCGATGCCGATCGCGGGCAGGATCGACAGGGCGATGAGCCCGATCGGGGACGGGTCGAGGCTCTTTGCCACCCAGGGGGCACAGGTGATCAGCAAGCCATAGACGATCGTCGCGCCGATGAAGCGCCACAGGAAACGCACCGAGGCACGGGAGACTTCCATGTCAAGCTTCCTTTCTAACTAGACAAGGAAACTTTACGTCAATGGTGCTTTACATGTCAAGTGCGCTTTACGTGACCTGCAATTGCTCGACCATCTCCCGCGCAAGCAGGCTGAGCGTATCGTCGCGCGCGCCCATGATGACGATACGGTCGCCGGGCCGCGCCTCGGCCACGAGGTGCGCGGCGGCGGCGGCGCGGTCGGGGATGTGGCGCGCGTCGCGGCCCGATGCGGCGATGTCGGCGATGATGTCCGCACTGGTCACCTCGCGGGAGACGGTGCCGCCCTGATAGACCGGGTCGGGCAGGACAAGCTGGTCGCCGGGTGCGAGCTTGTCGATGAACATCGCGACCAGCTCGCGGCGCATCACCTTGAGCGGCCCGTAGCCGTGTGGCTGGAACAGCGCGAGGACGCGGCCCGGAAAGGCGTGGAGCGTGTCGAGCGTGGCGGCGATCTTGTCGGGATTATGCCCAAAATCATCGATCACCGAGACGCCGTTCGCCTCGCCCACCAGCTCGAAGCGGCGGCGAAGGCCGGTGAAGCCTTGGATCGCTTGTACGGCGTCGGTCAACGCGATCCCCGCGGCTGTGGCGGCGCCGATCGCGGCGAGCGCATTGGCGACATTGTGGCGGCCTGGCACGGCAAGGCGGGCGGGAAGGGTGGCGTCCGGCGTCACCAGATCGAACTGCACCGCGAAGGCGTCGAGCTGAAGGTTGCGGGCAGAAAGGTCGGCGTCACCCTCGACCGCGAAGGTCACCGTGCGGTTGCGGTCGAGCGCCATCGCCAGCGCGGCGCTCTCGGCGTCACCGACGTTGACGATGGTCGTCCGTGCCTTGGCCGCGAAGTCGCCGAACAGCGCGCGCAGTTCCTCAAGCGACTTGTGGTCGAGGCTGACATTGTTGAGCACTGCGATATGCGGGCTGTAGAGCGCGATCGATCCGTCGCTCTCATCCACTTCGCTGACATAGAAGTCGTCACTGCCGACCAGTGCGCTGGCGAAGGGCGCATCGGGGCGGACGAAGTTCTTCATCACCGCGCCGTTCATCACCGTCGGATCGCGGCCCAAAGCGTGCAGGATCCACGCGATCATGCCGGTGACGGTCGATTTGCCGCTGGTACCTGCAACACCGATCGAGGTGCCGGCGGCGTTGAACAGCGCGGCGTTGAGTTCCGCGCGGGTCATGCGCGGGCAGCCAAGTTCGGTGGCGCGGACCATGTCGGGGACGCTGTCTTCGACCGCGGCCGAAGCGATCACCATCTGGTCGGACCAGACAATGCCGCTGCCGTCCTGCGGGAACAGGTCGATGCCAAGCGCGCGCAGGGCATCGAACTTGGCGGGCAGGCGCCCGGAATCGAGGCTGCGGTCCGAACCGGCGACCTTCGCGCCTTGCCCGGCCAGGATCATCGCGAGCGGCATCATGCCGCTGCCGCCGATCCCGACGAAAAAACAGGATTTGCCGTGTTGCATCGCCCCGCGCTATCGCCGGTTCGAACTCAAGGGGCAAGGCATGCGGATCGGCGTCGTCGCACCGGCACGGACAGTTAGCGAAGAATCGGCGGTGCGGATGAAGGCGTTCATGGCGCTGACCTACCCGCGGCACGAGATCGTGTTCCACCCGCAATGCTTCGTCACCGAAGGTCACTTCGCCGGACCGGACGATTATCGCGCCGCGGCGTTCCTGGAATTCGCCAACGATCCTGCGTTCGACGCGATCTGGTTCGCGCGCGGCGGCTATGGCTCGAACCGCATCCTCCACGGCGCTATGCCGCAGCTTGCCCCGGCGGCGCGCAACAAGACCTATATCGGCTATTCGGACATGGGGTTCATGCTCGGCGCGCTCTATGCCCGGCGGATCGGGCGGCAGGCGCACGGGTCGATGGCGAGCGCGATGGGCCGCGACGACAAGGGCGTGGATGCGGGTTGGGTGCTTGGCTGGCTGATCGACGGGGACCGCCGCGGACTGGAGCCGACCCTGGACGGCCGCCCGGCGGCGGCGTTCAATCTCGCGATCCTGACCGCGATGATCGGCACGCCCTGGCTGCCCGACCTTACCGACCATGTGCTGCATATCGAAGAGGTGGGCGAGCCGATGTACCGGATCGACCGGATGCTGTTCCAGATGGCGCATTCCACCCAGCTTCAGGGGATTGCGGGTGTGCGGCTTGGGGCGGTGACCGATGTCGTCGACAATGACGTGCCGTTCGGCGAATCGATCGAACAGATGATGATCCGCTGGTGCCGCGAGATGGGCGTGCCCTATCTTGGCCGCTCGGGAATCGGGCACATCGCGCTCAACCGGGTCGTGCCGTTCGGCGTGACTTAAAGCCCGATCGACGGTCGGCCTGCGCGGGTTGCCGTCATCCCCGCGCAGGCGGGGATCCATTGCGGCTGGCGTTCCGGCTCTATCCGTCAGGGTAGCCAGAATGGATTCCCGCCTGCGCGGGAATGACGGTCAAAGAAAGCGTATTCGGGTCAGAGGCCGATCAGCCCGGCTTCGCGCAGCTCCGTCTGCGCCTGGCGGTAGATGGCCGGGTCCGCGATTCCCAGCCGCTTGCGGGCGGCGTCGAGCGGCTCATACATCAGCGCCTCATAATCCTCGCCCGACAGCCATTTGGCGCGCTTGCCGTGACGGCGGCCCTCGAGCACGGCCTTGGCGAAGGTGCGCTTGCCGGTGATCTTGAGGCTCTTGAGCGCCGCGCCGGCACCGATAAAGGCCCAGCCGAGGCCGCCGGTCTGCGCGTAGGAGAAGGCGACGAGGCACGCCTCGCCCAGTGGCTCGTCGGCCTGATAGCCGGTCAGGATGTGCCAGATGTCGTGAATGTCGCGCTCGCGGCGGCCGAACCAGGCGTGCGGGTGCTGGACGTTGCGCTCAACCTCGGCATCCGCGTAGCTGACGTCCGCAAGGCCCTGCGCCGAATAGCCGGTGCGGTCGAGGAACGCGCGATACGCGCCGCCGACGCTGCCTTCGGGCAGCGTATCGATCCATGCACGATCCGAGAAGCGTTCCGACAGCTCGATGCGATGATAGGCGAGGCGGCCGCCCTGCTGTGTCGTGAGCAGCTTGCGATAGTTCTTCGCCGCCGTGTCGCCGTTGAGCGCGCGCATGATGCGGAACACCTGCACCGTATCATCGGCGTTGCCGAGCAGCTTGACCAATGCGCGCAACGCCGTGCCCCATTCGCGTCTGCGGGGCTGACTCCAGTCGATCGCCTGCGGCGCGGGCGGTTGCGCTGACATCTGGGCTTGCGTGGCCATCATCGCTTATCCTTACTGACAAGCGTGTTAATAAGCCATTATCGCCCGCTGTACAAGGGGCGGGTCAGACCCGCATCGGCATCAGGACGTACAATGCGGGCGACTTGTCGTTTTCGCGGATCAGTGTCGGCGCGGCAGCATCGGCCAGATGCACCTCGACGAGATCGCCCTCGACCTGCCCCAGGATGTCCATCAGGTAGCGCGAGTTGAAGCCGATCTCGAACGGTTGCGCGGCATATTCGCCGGGTACGTCCTCGGCTGCTGTGCCGTTGTCCGGGCTGGTGACCGACAGGGTGATGCGGTCGCGGTCGAGCGCCATCTTCACCGCCCGCGTCTTCTCCGTCGCGATGGTCGAGACGCGGTCGACGCCCTCCATGAAGCTCTTCGGATCAATCTTCAGGATCTTGTCGTTGCCCGTAGGAATCACGCGGCTGTAATCGGGGAAGGTGCCGTCGATCAGCTTCGAGGTGAGGATCGCGGCGCCAAGGTCGAAGCGAATCTTCGAACCCGACAGCGACACGCCGACCGAGCCGTCGACTTCGTCGAGCAGCTTGCGCAGCTCGGCGACGCACTTTCGGGGCACGATCACATCGGGCATCGCTTCGGCGCCGTCGGGGCGTGCCACGGTGACGCGGGCGAGACGGTGGCCGTCGGTCGCCGCGGCCTTCAGCGTGTCGTCGGCAACGTGCAGGAAGATGCCGTTGAGATAATAGCGCGTCTCTTCGGTCGAGATCGCGAATCGGGTCTTGTCGATGATCTGCTTGAGGATCTCGGCCGGCAGTTCGAACACCGTGGGAAGTTCACCCTCGGCGATCACCGGAAAATCGTCGCGCGGCAGCGTACCGAGTTCGAACTTTGCGCGGCCGGCGTTGATCTTGATCTTGCCCTCGGCGGCGGTCAGTTCGACCTGCGACCCCTCGGGAAGCTTGCGCGCGATGTCGAACAGCGTGTGGGCCGAGACGGTGATCGCGCCGGCCTGATCGACCGCCGCGGGCACGGTCTCGTCGATCTGCAGGTCGAGATCCGTCGCCATCAGCCGCAGCGAACCTTCGGCCGAAGCCTCGATCAGCACGTTGGACAGGATCGGAATCGTGTTGCGCCGCTCCACCACGGACTGAACGTGGCTCAGGCCCTTCAACAACGTTGCGCGTTCGATCGTCGCTTTCATGTGTATTCAAACCCCCGGGCGGGCGCCCATAATCTTGCAGGCTGTCCTGACGGCGAGAGATGCCGTCGGAAGGTCGCGATATCCTTAACGCGAAAAAGGGCCGGAGCAAGCGCCCCGGCCCTTCGTATCGCATCATTTTCGGCATCATCTGTGGACGATGCCGAGTCGCGCAGCCGCCTTAGAAGCGGATGCCGACGCCAGCGACCACCTGATGACGGTCGATGTCGATGTCGTAACCGTCGATCTTGCCGTAGTTCGAGTAGCGATACTCGCCCTTCAGATACATGTTCTGCGACAGCTTGAATTCGGCACCGGCGCCGACGCGGAAGCCTTCCATGTCCTCATGGATCTCGGTCTTGGTGTTGCCGGTCTCATAGGTCGTCTCGACGCGGGCGTTGGTGTAGCCGCCCTTCGCGTAGAGCAGCGTCGTCGGGGTGATCGCCACACCGGCGCGTGCGCCGACATAGATGTCGCGGCCCAGGTCGGCGCGGAAGCGGTCGCCTGCGACCAGCAGATTGTTGGTGCGCGTGCCGACGCCCGAACCGGTCAGCTCGGCCTCGGCGCCGATGACAGCGCCGCCGATCTGGACGTCATAGCCGATCGCACCGCCATAGGTGACGCCGTCCTTCGACGCGCCGTCGCCATCGGTGCCGTCCTTGGCGGCGTCATAGCCGACCAGTGCCTCAACGCGGGGACCGGTGAAGGTCGCGTCCTGCGCGAGAGCCGGGGCCGCCATTGCGCTCGTAGCCAGAATAGCCAGAACCAGTTTACGCATAAAAACTCCTGTACACATACACACCCGCTTGGGCGGGAACCGGCTCAATGCGCCAAAACATGTTGCGTTGCATGAACCCTGGATAAACGCGGAAAACCGTTGCTTTTTGGCCACAGCGCGCCCTAGATTCGGGAACGACTACGCGGCCGCAGCATGAGCGGCGAGGGGAGGGGGAGGTGATGGCAAGACTGGGCCGCGACTTCATCGCCCGGCATGGCGAGACGGTGTTCAACGCCGCGCGCCGCCTGCAGGGCGAACACCCTCATACGCCGCTCACCCGTGCCGGATTCGCTCAGGCGGACGAGATGGGGCGGGCATTGCGCGTTATCCTGGGCGTGGAGCCGAAACTCACCCTGTGGGCCTCGAACACCGGACGCGCGCTCCAGACGCTGGCGGTGATCGCCGAGCATCTGGAACTCGATTGGCATGGCGCGCGGCAGGATCCGCGGCTGACCGAGATCGGCATGGGTCTGTGGGGCGGGCGCTATTATACCGAGCTGACGTTTGAGTATGGCGAGATCGTCGCGCCGGGCGGACTGCTCCGCGTTGCGCCGGAAGGAGAACATTATCATCAGATCGCCGGGCGCGTCGGAGGCTGGCTGGCCGATACCGATGACGATCCCGGCGACCGGCTGGTGATCATGCACGGGATATCGAGCCGCGTGCTGCGCGGGATCATGACCGGGCAGGCGGTACATCCCGAATTCGAAGCGCCGGTCGCGCAAGTGCTGCCGCAGGGATCGGTGGTGATGATCGAAGGCGGCGTCGAAACCGTGATCCACACCGGTACCGGGCACGCGCCGGCATGATCGTCGCGGCGCTGATGCTGATCGCCACGCTGCAAGGGCAGGGACGCGAATCGCTGGGTGTGTTCGACAGCTGGGGCGCATTCCGCGATGCCACACCGCTGCGCTGCTACGCGATCAGCCAGCCGCCGCAGGGCGCGGGCAGGGGCGCGTTCGCGAGCATTGCCAACTGGCCGCGTGCGGGTGCCCGCAATCAGATCCATATCCGGCTGAGCCGACCGCGCGATCCCCGCGCCAAGGTTACGCTGGCGGTGGGCGAGCGCCGGTTCGAACTGATGGCCGGGCCAAGCGACGCCTGGGCGCCTGACCCGCGCACCGATGCGGCGATCGTGACGGCGATCCGGTCGAGCCGCAGCATGAGCGTCGAGAGTCTGGCGAGTGGCGGCGGCGCCTTCGCGGATGTCTACGCCCTGAAGGGTGCAGCCACCGCGATCGACGCCGCCGCCATGGGCTGCGCGCGGCGCTAGGCCTGTCCGCGCAACCCGGGGGGGCCGGTTATTGGGTTGGCGTCGCCTGCTGTTCGGCGACGATAGCTGCCTGAACCTTCTGCTGCAGCACCGGATCGGCCTGCGAAGCCTGCGCGATCTCGTTGAAGCGCGTCGGCGGCAGTCCGCTGCTCGACACAGCGTCAGCCATCTTCTTTTGTTTGTCGGCGGCCGGGACCGCGGTGTCCTTGCTCACCTTGTCGACCGCAAGCGCGGCCTTGGCGAACTGCTTGACCTCCGCGTCGGTCACCGTCGCCGGCGCGGCGGCCTGAGGTGCCGGTGCAGCGGGGGCTGCGGTGTCCTGGGCCAGCGCAGGCGTAGTGATGAGCGTGGCGCCGGCCAGCAACAGGGCATGACGGAACTTCATATCAAACTCTCCAAAGCAAACTCGGGGTTGCCCCGGTCGAATGCTTCCCGCGCCGAGCGGTTGCCGCAATCACGCTTCGACGCGGCGAGCCGTGAGCGGGATAAGGCGGGGAGTGGATTTTCGTCGTCATTTCTCCTATGTGCGCGGGATGCAGACAGCTTCGGCCGCCCCTATGCCCATCCCCGGGCACATCGACCCTGTGCCCGTCCCGCGCGCGCTCAAGCCCCGCGCGGATGGACGAATCGACTTGCTCGGTCTGTCGAAGCACGATTTGCGCATGGCGCTGGAGACCTCGCAGCTCGAGCCGAAACAGGCCAAATTGCGCGCCAAGCAGCTGTGGCACTGGATCTATAATCGCGGCGTCACCGACTTCAGCCTGATGACCGACATCTCGAAGACGATGCAGCCCTGGCTGGCGCAGCGCTTCGTGATTTCGCGGCCCGAAGTGGTCGAGGCGCAGGTGTCGACCGACGGCACGCGCAAGTGGCTGCTGCGGTCGGATGACGGGCAGGATTACGAGATGGTGTTCATCCCCGACGCCGATCGGGGAACATTGTGCGTCTCGTCGCAGGTCGGCTGCACGCTCAACTGCCGCTTTTGCCACACCGGTACGATGCGCCTTGTCCGCAACCTCGAGCCGGGCGAGATCGTCGGGCAGGTGATGCTTGCGCGCGATGCGCTGGGCGAATGGCCGAGCCAGCCCGAGGGGCGCATGCTCACCAACATCGTGATGATGGGCATGGGCGAACCGCTCTACAATTTCGACAATGTCCGCGATGGCCTCAAGATCGTGATGGACGGTGACGGCATTGCGCTCAGCAAGCGCCGCATCACGCTGTCGACCAGCGGCGTCGTGCCGATGATGGAGCGCGCAGGCGAGGAGATCGGGGTCAACCTCGCTGTCTCGCTTCATGCGGTGACCAAGGAAGTGCGCGACGAGATCGTTCCGCTCAACCGCAAGTTCGGCATCGAGGAATTGCTGCAAGCCTGCGCGGACTATCCCGGCGCCAACAACGCCCGCCGCATCACCTTCGAATATGTGATGCTCAAGGACAAGAACGACAGCGACGCCGACGCGCGTGAGCTTGTTCGCCTGATCAAGCACTACAAACTCCCCGCCAAGGTGAACCTCATTCCGTTCAACCCCTGGCCGGGCGCGCCGTATGAATGCTCGACGCCCGAGCGGATTCGGGCGTTTCAGGAGATCGTGTTCGGCGCGGGCATCTCGGCGCCGGCCCGGACCCCACGCGGCCGCGATATCGACGCCGCATGCGGCCAGCTCAAGACGGCGAGCGAGAAGAAGTCGCGGGCCGAGCTCGACCGGCTGGCCGAAGAGAAGCAGGCCGCGCTGGGCTGACTAGTCTGCCGTTCTGGTGAAGGCGAGCCACGTCCAGTGGACGCCGGCCGCGCGGCTCAGCGGATGCACCGCCGGTGCCTCCGCCTGACGGATCAGATCGAAACCCGCCGCGCGGGCCAGATCGATCGCCTCGTCCGGCGGCGTGGGATAACTGTGCGGGCCGAGTTCGCCCGGTTCGTGGCGCAGCGACAGGATCAGCGTTGCGCCGGGCGCCGCGAGCCGCGCGAGGCTCTGGACGGCCCGCGCGCGATCTGCGGAGTCGAGATGATGCCAGACGGCGCACAGCACGATCAGGTCGAACGGGCCGCGCCGCTGTAGTTCGGCAAGATCGGGAAGCCGGTCGTCGAGCCACTCGATGCTATCGCCATGCAGCGCGGCGCCGGCCTCGCGAAATTCGTGCACCGGCTCGACCGCCAGCACGCGATGACCTTGTCCAGCGAACCACGCCGCGTCCCGGCCGGTGCCCGCCGCGACGTCCGCGACCCGGACCGGTGTATCGGGCAGGAGGTCGAGCACCGTCGCATAGATCTGTTCCGGAGAAAGTGCATCATAACCTGCGATCAACTCGGGAGTCGCCCGCGCGGCATAGTCGGTGATCGCGTCGCCCATCCGGCTTCTCCCTAGACTGTCAGTTCGGCGCCTGCTGCGATCGTATCGGTGCGGCCCGCGATCCAGACGTGACCATCGCCGTCGATGCTGCAATGGACACGGCCGTCGGCGCCGGTGCAGCGGCCTTGCGCCGCGACATAGCTGCCGGTGGCGAGGCCGTCCGCGAACAGATGCTGCGCTACCGCGGCGTTAAGACTGCCGGTCACGGGATCCTCGACCAGCTTGCTATTGGGGTCGGCGAAGAAGGCGCGCACTTCCCAGTCTGCACCGCTGCCCGCCGCCGCCGGCGCGACCAGCCCGATATCGGTGCCGACGGGCGCGCGAGGCAGCGGGTCGGCGCCTAGCACATCATCGGCTGAGCGTAGCCGCAACAGCCGCCAGTGCGGACCGTTGGCGGCATGGCGGGAATCGACGATCGCCTCGGCGGGTACATTGGCGAAGGCGGCGGTCTCGGCACGTTCGGCATCGGTGAGCGGGGCGCCGTTGATCAGCGGCGGCGCGCGGAACGCCAGCCGCTCGCCGTCGCGCCGCACCTCGACCAGCCCGACGCCGCATTCCTGCACGATGCGGTCCGGGTTCTTCGGCACGCCGCCCGCCGCGAGCCATGCATGGCAGGTGCCGAGCGTGGGATGTCCGGCAAAGGGCAGCTCGCCCGCCGGATAGAAGATGCGCACGCGATAGTCGGCGGCGGGATCGGTCGGCGGGAGCAGGAAGGTGGTCTCGGAGAAGCCGAGCCAGCGGGTGAGCGCCTGCATCGCGTCCGCGGTCATGCCCTCCGCGCCATGCACCACTGCCAGCGGATTGCCGCGCAGCGCCTGCGCCCCGAACACGTCGACCAGATCCAGCTTCATCGATTCCACCTGCTCATTTGTCTGCGCCGGACTTGTGGTGTGCAGCCCCGTGACGCAAGAGCCGGTGCGAAAGGCGGGCATGGGCAGCATGGACTTGTGGGCGAATCTGGCGCTTGCCGCCGTGGCCGGGGTCGTCGGCGGGGCGATGAACGGGCTGGCGGGCGGAGGATCGTTCGCGACCTTGCCCGCGCTGATCGCGCTGGGCCTGCCCGCCAACATCGCCAACGCCACCTCGAATGTCGCCCTGCTGCCGGGTGCGGCGGCGAGTGCCTGGGGGTTTCGTGACGAGCTGGGGCCGGTCGCTGGGCTTTCGGTAGTGCTGCTCGCCACGATTACCTTCATCGGCGGGATCGCGGGCAGCCTGTTGCTGGTGCTGACGCCGAGCGACATGTTCGACATCATCGTCCCCTGGCTGCTGCTGTTCGCCTTCGTCGTGATGCTGTTCGGGCGGAGCGCGGCAGACTGGCTGCACGCGCGGGTGACGATCGGAAAGCGGACGCTGGTCGGCGCGCAGTCGGTGCTCGGCATCTATGGCGGCTATTTCGGCGGCGGAGTCGGGCTGATCACCACCGCGGTCTATGGCCTGCTCGCCAATATCCAGCCGCGTGAGCTGTTCGCGATCCGCACGTTGATGCTGTCGGTCGCCAACCTCGCCGCAGCGATCATCTTCACCACCTTTGCGATGGTGTGGTGGTGGGCCTGCCTGCCGATGCTGGCGGGATCGGTGATCGGAGGCTGGGCGGGCGCGGCGATCGGCAAGAAGCTGTCGGCGCGCGCGGTGCGGGTGTGGACGCTGCTGGTGACGGCAACGACGACGGTGATCTTCTTTGTCCGCGCCTATGGCCAGGGCGTGGCCTGGTAAGCCAGCGGTTGAGGATCCGTCATCGGGGTGACGCGGCCACCTGGGGCAGATGCTGACGCCTCTGCATCTTGTTATTGCGTGTTATTGAGGCAATACACTCCTCAGCTAGTGCTGAGGAACTGCCTTGCCCGAATTCCGCAATTTCGTTTTCGCCGCCGTGTATCTCACAATTGCGGTGCCAGCCGCTGGAGCCGCATTTGGTGAGAGGGCGGTAAAACCCGCCTATGAAGAGGCGGCGTGCCCGGTGAAGGTGGCGCCCGGCGAGGGGATCGAATGCGGCGTACTCACCGTGCCCGAGAATCGTAAGAAGGTTCGCAGCCGAGCCATAAGATTGCCGGTGATGATCTTTCGCAGCACCGCTGCTGCTCCCGCAATCGATCCGATCGTCTATCTTCCCGGCGGCCCGGGGCTCAGCAGTATCGAGGGGCGCACGACAGGAAAGGGCAATCCGTTCCTTGCGGAGCGCGATCATATCCTTCTGGAAGGCCGGGGCAACCTGTTCGCTCAGCCCTCGCTCGCATGCCCTGACGTGAATGCGCTGCGAGCAGGGAACGCGACACCGGCTGCACAAACGGCCGCGGTTGCGCGCTGCAGGGCTGTCCTGCTCGCTTCGGGTGTCGATCTCGACGGTTATACCTCAGAGGAAGCTGCGGATGACCTTGATGATCTGCGGCGGTTGCTCGGCATCCGGCAGTGGAATCTCATCGGTTTTTCATACGGGACGCGGCTTGCCCAAACGGTGCTTCAACGTCATCCGGAAGGGGTGCGCAGCGTCGTGCTCGATTCGGTTCTGCCGATCGACGTCAACTTTGATGAATTGGCTGCGGCCCCCTTACGGCGTGCGATCGATCTCCTGCTGGACAGCTGCGCCAGCGATCCGGTTTGTGCCCTGCGCCACCCGGATATTCGTGGTCGCTTTGCCGCCCTGATTGACCGTGCGGATCGCGAGGGCATCCCGGTTTCTGATCGCGTGTTGCGCGGTCGCGATATTGCCGATGCGATTGGTGCGGGCCTCCAGCAGCCAAAACTCATCCCGACACTGCCGCGCATCATCACCGAGGTTTCGGAGGGGCGTTTCGACGGATTGCTGCCGCTCATCCAACGATCCCCATCGCGCTTCAACTGGGGTTTGCGCCTTTCGATCTGGTGTGCAGAGGAAATGCCGTTCGAAAGTCCCGGCCGCATGGCCTCACAAATATCGCCGGCATTGGGTCTCGGCGGTGCGGATAACCGCACGGCGACGCCCGAGATGTGCGCAGCCTGGCGGGTCTCCGCCGCCGACGCGCGGGCCAATGAACCTGTGAAGAGCGATGTGCCGATCCTGATCCTGGCCGGCGAATTTGATCCGGTCACACCGCCTGCCTGGGGACAGCGCCTTCTCCGCACGATGCCAAACGCCCGGTTCGTGCAGGTGCCCGGTCAGGCGCATGGCGCGATGTTCAACCGTTGCGGAGGACAATTGACGTTGGCGTTCCTTCGTGACCCTCGCGCGCCGTTGGACGGGGACTGTATCGCGAAGATGCCAGGGTTCGCCCTCGGCCCCGAATAGAAGCTGTTGTCGCGAACCGATCCACGGGGACTGCAGGGATCTGTTGCAATATCCGAAACCTGCCGGGTGGTTTCCCAACCCCTGGCGGCTGTTCGCAACCTACGCCGCGTCGCGGCACGCGCGGCGGCGGGGGAAGGAGGTCGCCCACCAGTCGCCGATCGCATCGATCATCGGCATCAACTCGGCGCCCGGCGCGCTCAGCGCATATTCGACGCGGAGGGGGAAGCCCTGGAAGGCCGTGCGTGTGACCAGCCCGGCCTCTTCGAGTTTGCGCAGCTCTAGCGTCAGGATGCGGTGCGAGATGCTGGGATTGTCGCGCTGCAGCTCGCTGAAGCGTTTGGAGCCGTCCTTGAGGTAGTAGAGCAGCAGCGTCGCCCAGCGGCCGCTCAGCACACGCATCGCATCCTCGATCGGGCAGTTCGATATGACGTCCTGCATTTTCTTCGCTCGATCCCTGAAGTGACATTTTTGTGCGTAATTTACTTGGGCGCACGGCTTCCTAAATGCCAGTCACACCGCGCGGTGATCCCCAAAGATCACGGAGACTATCATGGAACCGACCCTGCTTTATGGCTTCCCGCTGGGGAGCTCGATGGGGCTTGTCGCATCGCTTGAATGGCTGGGCCAGCCCTATCGCCTGTCGCGCGTCGACATGCTGAGCGAGATGAAGACACCCGAATTTCTGCGCCTCAATCCGCGCGGCGAGACCCCGGCGTTCATCACCGGGGATGGCCGCGTGCTGACCGAGACGATGGCGATCGCTCATTGGATCGAGGCGCGCGACCATGAGCGGCGCGTGAGCTTTGATCCCGGCACGGCGGAGGCCGACCGGATGCATCAGCTGATGGCGTTCATCAACACCGGCTTCACCGGCGCCTTCACCCCCTATTGGGCCGCGCTGGAGATGGCGGAACCCGATCCGGACTATCAGGCGACTCTGCGCCAGTTCGGGCACGGCATGGTCAAAGACCGGCATGCGCGGCTGGAAGAGATGATCGGCGATACGCCCTATCTGCTCGGCGATCGTCCGACTCTGGCCGATGGCGTGTTCATCGGTGTGGCGCGGTGGGGCGAGTTCCATCAGGCGATCGAGCCCGGCGCCTATCCCAGGATTGAGGCGCTGATCGAGCGGCTGATGGCGGACCCGGCGGTTGCCTTTGCTCAGGCGCGCGAGCTCGGCGAGACTCCGCCGGGCAGCGGCGCGTTGCTGGGCGAGATCCCGCTGGCGCAGATCCTGCGCAAGCACGCCTGAGTCCCTTGCCGCTGGCGCTTCCCCGGCGCCGGCGGCATAAGGCGTGAGTGGCCAGCGAACCCACCGTCTATCGCCATCGCCTGCCGACCCGGCTCTGGCATTGGGTGACTGCGGTCAGCGTGATCGTGCTGCTGGGCAGTGGCCTGATGATCCTCAACGCGCATGGCCAGCTCTACTGGGGCCAGTATGGCGCGAACTACGACCAGCCCTGGTTCCGCGTCGCGTGGGTGTTCGAGGGCGGGCGGGTACCGGGCTGGCTGACCATTCCATCGAGCTATAATCTTGCGCTGGCGCGGCGCTGGCATCTGTTTTTTGCGCTGGTGCTGGCGTTCGCGCTGCTGGCGTTCATGGTGACGAGCCTGCTCAACCGCCATTTCCAGCGCGATCTGCGCGTTCGGGCGAAGGATCTGGCGCCTGTGCATCTCGCCGCCGAGGTGAAGGCGCATGCCGCGTTGCGCTTCCACGATCCCGAGCACCCGCGCGCCTATAACGGGTTGCAGAAGCTGTCGTACGTCGCGGTGATCTTCGTGCTGCTGCCGCTGGTGATCTTCACCGGGCTCGCCATGTCGCCCGGGATGAACGCGGCCTGGCCGTGGCTGATCGACGTTTTCGGCGGGCGGCAGAGCGCGCGGTCGATCCACTTCATCGTCGCGATGCTGCTGGCGCTGTTCATCGTCGTTCATCTCGCGCTTGTCATCCTTGCCGGGGCGTTGAACGAGGTGCGCTCGATGATCACCGGCTGGTGGAAGGTGCCGCGATGAACCTGATCTCCCGCCGCTCGCTGCTGATTGCCGGTGCGGGAGGGCTGGTCGCCGGGTGCGACAGGATCGGCAACAGCGAAGCTGGCCGCGATCTGCTGTTCAAGGCGGAGGCGGTGCACAGGAGCCTGCAGCGCGCGATCACCGACCGCAACGCGCTCGCGAGGCAATTTTCCGAAGCTGAGATGTCGCCGCGCTTCCGTGCCAACGGTTCGCTGTTCCCGGCCGATCCCGCGTATCGCGCGCTGATGCGCGGCAACTTCGCCGATTGGCGATTGCGGGTGGATGGGCTGGTGGCGCGGCCGCTCAGCCTGTCGCTCGCTGATATCCGCTCGCTGCCGCAGCGGGTGCAGATCACACGGCATGATTGCGTCGAAGGATGGAGCGCGATTGGTAAGTGGCATGGTCCGACGCTGTCGACGTTGCTCGACCTTGCGGGCCTCAGGGATAGCGCACGCTTTCTCGTCTTCCACTGCGCCGACACACTGTACGGGCGGCCCTATTATGAATCGATCGACCTGATCGATGCCTTCCACCCGCAGACAATCCTCGCCTGGGCGATGAACAACCGCACGCTGCCGGTCGAGCATGGCGCGCCGCTGCGGCTGCGGGTCGAGCGGCAGCTTGGTTACAAGCACGCCAAATACGTCATGCGGATCGAGGCAGTCGCGTCGATTGAGGGGATCCACGGCGGTCGGGGCGGGCTGTGGGAGGATATCGCCGGTTATGAATGGTATGCGGGAATCTGAAGGTAATTATTTCCGCGGCCTGTCTTTTCCGCACTTGCGAACAGGGTTCCCGCCGTTAGCCTAGCGCGCATGGCCCTCATCGATCATTTCTTCGCCCGCGCCATCAAGCGCGGAGAATTCACCGTGATCCATGCCGACGGGACCGCGCGCAGCTTCGGCGCGCCCGACCCCGAGATCGCACCAATCACCATCCGGTTCACAAGTCCTTCCGCAACGCGGCGTATCCTGACCGATCCCTCGCTCGGTGCGGCCGAGGCGTTCATGGACGGATCGCTGGTGATCGAACAGGGCGACATCCTCGCGCTGCTCAACCTGTTCACCGCCAACAACAAATGGGAAGCGGGGGTCAGCAACCTCAACCCGGGGCTGCTCAAGCGCAGCTTCGACAATGTCCGCTTCCGGCTCGACCGGATCAACATGGCGCGCCGATCGAAGCGCAACGTCGCGCATCACTACGATCTGTCGGCGACGCTCTACGACCACTTTCTCGACGCCGACCGCCAATATTCGATGGCCTATTATACCGATCCGGCGAACAGCCTCGAGCAGGCGCAGGCGGACAAGAAGGCGCATATCGCCGCCAAGCTCGCGATCGGGCCTGGCATGAGGGTGCTCGATATCGGCTGCGGCTGGGGCGGGATGGCGCTCTATCTGCATGCCAAGACCGGCGCCGAGGTGCTGGGCGTCACCCTGTCCGAAGAGCAGCTCAAGATCGCGCGCGAGCGGGCGGAAAAGGCCGGCGTCGCGGACAAGGTCAAGTTCGAGCTGATCGACTATCGCCATGTGACCCCTGAGAAATTTGGGGGTCAGTTCGACCGCATCGTCTCGGTCGGCATGTTCGAGCATGTCGGCACGGCGCACTACCGCACCTTCTTCCGCAAGTGCCGCGAGCTGCTGAACGAAGAGGGGGTGATGCTGCTCCACACGATCGGCCGCGCCGGTGAACCGGGCGTGACCGACGCCTTCACCGCCAAGTACATCTTCCCCGGCGGCTATATCCCGGCGCTGTCGGAGATCGTGCGCGGGCATGAGGGGATGCGGCTGTTCCTCACCGACGTCGAAGTGCTGCGGCTCCACTACGCCTATACGCTGCAGGCCTGGTACGACCGCGCCACAGCGGCGAAGGCGGAGATCGTCGCACTGTACGACGAGAGCTTCTTCCGCATGTGGACCTTCTACCTCGCCGGATCGCTGTGCGCGTTCCGCAATGGCGGATTGGTCAATTACCAGCTGCAATATTCGCGCTCGCGTACGGCGCTGCCGATCACGCGGGACTATATGGCGGAGGCGGAGAAGGGATTGAACGCCGGCTGACGCCGTTCAATCGAAGATCTGCCAACGGAATCGCAGAAATGAAACGGAAGCCACTTTGGCGCCATCCGCCATCTGCGCCGGCGCGTAACGTGCGCGCTTGCGGATCAGGGCACAGGTTTGCTGGTCGAGCGTTGGGAATTTGCTGGAGGTTACGATCTTGCACTCGGTCAGATTTCCATCCGTGCCGATGCTCAGACGCACACCGACCACGCCGCTTTCCCCGGCGATCAGGGAGCCGGCGGGGTAGTCGTCATTCGTGATCCAATTATCCGGTGTCTGGTTGGCCTTGGGGCGAACCGCGATGCTGCGGAACGTAACCGGGTCGGCGCCCCAGGCACGGATGAGATCGTCTTCGCAGGCCAGTGCCGCCGCAAGGGGCTTCTTCATGCCGTTGGTGGCAAGATGGATAACCTGGTCGCGATATCTGAGAATCAGCGACCTGGCGCCTTCGATCTGTAACAGGTCTTCGGCCGAGATGTTGGCGTGCAGCAGGCGCGAGCCGGGTGTTACCGACCCGCTGATCGCACGCGTCGTAATCGGCGGAGCGCCGGGGGCTGTGGTGATGACAAGATCTGCCGCGCGGATTCTCTCCTTCCCGTCATAGGGACGGTTGAGGACGATCTGGCTGGTTTCGCGTCCGGGCATCAGGACCAGCGCGAAGGTGACCCGTTGAGTGTCCTTTCCGAAGGCGCGTGCGACGTTGCAGGCCTCATCGGCATAGTCGACTACCCAAGCGCCATCGGGTGCCAGTGGCGCGGGGGTGGTTGCCTCCTGTGCCGGGGGTGAAGCCGCTGCGGCCAGAGCGAGCAGGTTCAGCAGGATCATTGCGTAACGATACGCAGAATCCGCCGCCAGTCCAGCCGATGACAGAGGTGTCTATTTCACCCCGAGTTGTTCGACATCGGCGCCCAGATAGCGGGTCAGTTCGTCACGAGTGATCTTGCCGTCCTTGTCGGTATCGACCGCAGCGAACCAGGCATCGGCCTTGGCAAAGGGTTGCTGGCGCGCGTCGATGGCGGCTCGCGGATCGCCCGCCTTCTTCGCCTTCTGCGCGGCGGCATAGGTGGCGTTGGTGGTTGCCTCGAAATCGAAGCGGGCGCGGACCTCGTCGCGTTCGACCACACCGTCCTCGTTGAGGTCGAGATCGGCGAAGCGTTCGGCGACGCGGCGTTCGGCCTCGGCCCTGGGAAGCGGGCCGGGGGCGACACCGGCAGGCGGAGTCTGGGCGGCGGCAAGCGCGAAGAGAATCAGCATGGGTCCAGCCATAGCATGATCGGGGCGACTCGCGCTTGAACTGTCAGACCGGGTATCTGGCGTTCATGTAAGCGAGCGCGTCACGGGTCATGTCCTCAAGCACCGTCATATCCACATCGGCGAGCTTGTTGATGTAAAGGCACGACTTGCCGGTCTTGTGCTTGCCGAGTTTCTCCAGCTGCTCTCCCTCGCCTGCTGCGCCGGTAAGGATATAGAGCACAAGCTGCGCTTTGCGCGGCGAGAAGCCGAGGCGGCACATCGTGCCTTCATGACCGCTGTCATATTTATAGTGATAGCTGCCAAAGCCGATGATCGACGGACCCCACATCTGTGGCGGTTCGCCGGTGACGCGTTCCATCATCGCGCAGACGGTTTTCGCTTCCTCGCGCCGGGCGGCGTTTTCGACCGCCGCGATGAAATCATCGACGGTTACCTGTGTCGGCCTGGTCTTGATTTCGGCCATCGCGCGGCTCCGCTGGATTTTGGGCAAGCATATGCGCATGGGGACGCCATGCAAGCGGCCCAGCCCCTTCTCCTAACCCGTCGGTCGATCTTTGCGCAGGCATGGCCGATCATGCTCGGCCAGACCACGGTGCCGCTGGTCGGACTGGTGGATACCGCGGTAATCGGCTGGACCGGGGACGCGGCGGCGCTTGCCGGCGTGGCGCTGGGCGTCGCGATCATCAATTTCATTTTCTGGGCGTTCGGCTTCCTGCGCATGGGGATGACCGGAATGACCGCGCAGGCCCATGGTCGCGGCGACACGGGCGAGGTCAATGCGCTGCTGGCCCGGGGCGTCGCCGCCGGTCTTGCGATCGGCGCGGTGCTGGTCGCATTGCAGTTGCTGATCGTTCCGCTGGCGTTGTCGCTGCTGGCGGGTGGCGAGACGCTGACCGCCGCCGCGCATGAGTTCGTGACGGCGCGGTTTCTGGGGGCGCCCGCAGCGCTGGGTTTCTACGCGATCAACGGCTGGCTCTACGGGCTTGGCCGCACGCGAGACACGCTGCTGCTCCAGATCGCGATGAACGCGGTGAATGTGGTGCTGGACGTGCTGTTCGTGTGGCATTTCGGGATGGGCGCGCGCGGTGTCGGCCTTGGCACCGCGCTGGCCGAATGGGTCGCACTGGCGCTTGGCATCGTCATGGTGCTGCGGATCGTTGGGCCGGCGGCATTGCTGCGCCAGCGCGCCGGGTTCTTCGATCCCACCGCGTGGAAGCGGCTGTTCGCAGTGAATGGCGACATCATGATCCGCACCATCGCGCTGCTGATCATGTTCCTGTGGCTCGCCAATGCCGGCGCGCGGCTGGGCACGGTGCAGCTTGCGGCCAACCATGTGCTGCTCCAGCTGGTCGGCATCTTTGCCTTCGTACTCGATGGCTTTGCATTCACCGCCGAATCGCGCGTCGGGATCGCGATCGGCGCGGGGGCGAAGGCGGAGCTCAAACGCGCGATCCGACTGACGGGGGAGTTCTCGCTCGGCTTCGGGCTGATCGCGAGCGGGGTTGCTGCCGCCTTCGGCTGGCTGCTGATTGATCTGCTGACCACCAATATCGAGGTGCGCGCCGCCGCCTATGCGATGCTGCCCTTCGCCGCGCTGACCGCGACGCTCGGGGTTCCGGCATGGCTGCTCGACGGCGTCTTCATCGGCGCGACGCAGGGGCGGGCGCTGCGCAACGCGGCGATTTTGGCGACAATTCTGTATATCGGCACAGACCTGTTGCTGCGGCCATTGGGCGCGACCGGCGTATGGTTCGCCTTCCTCGCCAGCTATTTCTACCGGGCGGGGGCGCTGGCCGTCTATCTGCCGCGGCTGTTCACTGGTGTTGCGGAAGCGCCCCCACGGGCCTAGAGGCGCACGCGACCTTTTTCCTCTGGAGCGACGACAAGATGGCCGACAAGATCAACCGCGTGGTGCTCGCCTATTCGGGCGGCCTCGACACCAGCGTGATCCTGAAATGGCTCCAGCAGGAATATCAGTGCGAGGTGGTGACCTTCACCGCCGATCTCGGCCAGGGTGAGGAGCTCGAACCCGCGCGCGAGAAGGCACTCAACGCTGGCGTCAAGCCCGAGCACATCTTCATCGACGATCTCAAGGAAGAGTTCGTCCGCGATTTCGTGTTCCCGATGATGCGCGCCAATGCGCTGTACGAGGGGCTGTACCTGCTCGGCACCTCGATCGCGCGCCCGCTGATTTCCAAGCGGCTGATCGAAATCGCCAAGGAAGTGAATGCCGATGCGGTCAGCCATGGCGCGACCGGCAAGGGCAACGACCAGGTCCGTTTCGAGCTGTCGGCCTATGCACTGAACCCGGACATCAAGGTGATCGCGCCGTGGCGCGAATGGGACCTGACCAGCCGCACCAAGCTGATCGAATTCGCCGAAAAGCACCAGATTCAGGTCGCCAAGGACAAGCGTGGCGAGGCGCCGTTCTCGACCGACGCGAACCTTCTTCACACCAGCTCCGAGGGCAAGGTGCTCGAGGATCCGTGGGAAGAGGTGCCCGACTATGTCTTCTCGCGCACGGTGAACCCGGAGGACGCGCCCGACACGCCTGAATATATCACGATCGACTTCGAAAAGGGCGATGGCGTCGCCGTGAACGGCGAGGCGATGTCGCCCGCGACGCTGCTCGCCGCGCTCAACGAGCTGGGCCGCAAGCATGGCATCGGTCGGCTCGATCTGGTAGAGAACCGCTTCGTCGGCATGAAGTCGCGCGGGATGTACGAGACGCCGGGCGGTACCATCTATCACCTCGCGCATCGCGGGATCGAATCGATCACCCTCGATCGCGGCGCCGCACATCTCAAGGACGAGCTGGCGCCGCGCTATGCCGAGCTGATCTATAACGGCTTCTGGTTCGCGCCCGAGCGCGAGATGCTGCAGGCGGCGATCGACCACAGCCAGCAGAATGTCAGCGGCACCGTGCGCCTCAAGCTCTACAAGGGCAGCGTCAACGTCGTCGGCCGCAAGTCGCCGGGTTCGCTGTACAGCGAGAAGGTCGTGACCTTCGAGGACGATCAGGGCGCATATGACCAGCGCGACGCGGCGGGCTTCATCAAGCTGAACGCGCTGCGCCTGCGGCTGCTGGGACGGCGGGAGCTTTGATGGCGGGCGCACCTGCGACCAGCCGGTCATAGCCGCACCAGCGGAGATAATGGTCCACCGCAAGCCAGATCAGCGCCACCGCGCCGAACGAGACGATCCCGTCGAGCATATAGTGCCAGGCAAGGTGGACTGAGCCCAGAAAGATGATCGCGGCATAGGCGGCCGCGGCGGCGCCCCACCATTTCCCCAGCCGGAATGCGGCGAACACGTAGAGCGCGGTGATCGCATTGTGCATCGAAGGCATGGCCGAGATGCCCATGCCGAACGACAGATCGCGATCGACATAGGCTTGCCATAGCACCGCGCGCCAGCGCAGCGCGGTGAGGCCGTTGGGACCCGCCTGTGAGTCTGCTGCGCGCAGATGATCCATCAGACCAGCGAACCGTCCGGCTTCGGGGTGCGCGAGCAGGTCGAGGAAGATCGGGCCTGCCGATGACCCGGCCCAGGCGCCTGCCACGCCAAGTAAAGCCCAGGTGAGGACCATCGCCAGGATGAAGCGCGCCCGGTCTTTCCGCCGCGCGACGAGCGCGAAACCGACGGTCGTAAGCGGCACAAGGGCAAGCCAGCCCGTATAGATGCGGTCGAGCAGGATCGTCGCCGTCGGGCTCCCGAACAGCGCGTGGGAAACGCGCCATGGATCGACGCCGAAGAACAGCGCTCGGTCGATCCGGGCGAAGAGCGTGTCATACATAAAGGGGACGTGGAGGGGCAGCAGCACCTTTAGTGTGCCGAATGCGCCCAGCAGCAGGGGAAAGAGCACCAGTGGCCCGATTGCGCCAGCAAACAGCCATGGCGTGCGCAGGTTCCGTATGGCAGCGCCGAGAAGCCGCTGGGCCGGCCTCGGGTCACGCCGCCAGATGGCGCGCACGCACGCATAGCCAAGCAGAGCGGCAATCGTCATCAATATCCCGCGCAGCGCGTCGAGCGTGTAGCCGAGCGCGAGCGGCAGCGCGCTGATTCCATCGCGTTGGGCTCCGATCGCGGCGGCGATCCAGAGCAGCAGCACGATCGCCGTGGCCGGAATCAGCCACAACGCCTCCGCCTGCGGATTGGCACCGCCACTTTGCTTCATTTGTTGCCCCCAACCCCCCGGTCAGTTTCGTCGTGTCTGGTCCATCAGTCCGATAAAGAAGGCTGTCACCACCACCTGCAGCCCGATGCAGCCCAGCAGCATCGAGGGGATAGTGAGGCGCATCAGCGCTGCCGGGTCCATCCCACCAAAGCCGGTGGAGGCCCATAAGGCGGTCGCGGTCGTGGCACCGGCGATACCGGCGGTCAGCATCAGCCCGCCGATGATACAGGCCCGCTCGACGGTGAACCAGTTGCGCACGCGGCGCATCAGCCCGCTTTCGGGCCACATGCCTGCGATTACGCCATAGCGCCGCGCCATGACCGACAGGCCGATGAGCTGCGACCCCATCAGCACGGCCATCGCCGCGAAGATCATTGTGTGGATGCCGAGCTCGACGCCGCCGAGATGGGCGTCTCCCGGGATCAGGCCGAGAATCCCGAGCAGGCCAGCGGCTGCCAGTGCGAGACCTGGGTAGAGGAACAACCACTTGGGCGCATAGATCAGCAGGAAGCGCAGGTGCCGCCAGCCGTCACGCCAGGTGCGCAGGTGAGGCGGGCGGCTGCGGCCGTCGGGGCGCAGCGTTGTCGGAACCTCGCGAATGTCGAGGCGCTCGATGGACGCCTTCACCACCATTTCGCTGGCGAATTCCATGCCGGGGGTGGCGAGGCCGAGCTTGCGAATGGAGTCGCGGCGGAACGCGCGCAACCCGCAATGGAAATCACCGACCGGGATTTTGAAGAAGATCCGGCCGAGGAAACTGAGGACCGGGTTGCCCAGATAGCGGTGCAGCCGCGGCATCGCACCGGCGGCGATTCCGCCCTTGAAGCGGTTGCCCATGACGAGGTCAGCGCCTTCGCGCAGTGTCTTAACGAATGGCATGAGGCCACCGAAATCATAGCTGTCATCGGCATCGCCCATCGCGACATATTCACCGCGCGCGGCCTCAATCCCGCCGATCAGTGCAGCGCCATAGCCGCGTTCGGGGACATGGACGATCCGCGCACCGAGCGCGTTGGCGATTTGCTGCGAGCCGTCGGTCGAACCGTTATCGGCGATGATCACCTCTCCGGCGATCCCTTCGGCGGCGAGGAAGGCCATCGCTTTCTTGACGCACACCGCGATCGTCTCCGCCTCGTTGAGGCAGGGCATCACGATGGAAAGCTCGAGCGCAGGCTTCGTCGGCGCCGATGGCGTCTGATCGGCAATGATAGAACTGCGAAAGGCGAGCGCGCCGGACATCTGGATCTCCTAGAACCATCCTGCTTGTCGCGGTTCAGTCCGAAATTTTTGGTTAATGACGGGCGTGGAACGACCATTTGTTTGGGGTAGCGGAGTGAGTGCGTTAACCATTTCTCATCGCTCTTTCCCGTAGCGAAGTTCGCAAGACGTCGTGCGCCGCGATCGGGGCATTGGAGGAGTGTTGCTGATGTTGGGTGCCATTCATGGGAAGCTCGTGTTCGACCGTCGCATCCAGCGGCTCGCGGCGGCGATCGCCGAGCGGCTTCCGCGCGATGCACGGGTGCTCGATGTTGGTTGCGGCAGCGGCGATCTCGCACTTCTGGTGATGCAAATCCGTCCCGACGTGCGGATTGAGGGCATCGACGTGCTGGTCCGCCCCGATACGGCAATCCCGGTCCATGCCTATGACGGCAGCCATATCCCCTTTCCCGACAATGTGTTCGACGCGGCGATGGTGATCGACGTGCTGCACCACACCGATGATCCGGGGGCTGTTCTGGCGGAGATCGCTCGGGTCGCACCCAAGGTAATCATCAAGGATCATTTCCGTGACGGCGTGGCCGCCGGCCTGACGCTGCGTTTCATGGATTGGGTGGGCAACGCCGCGCACGGCGTGCGGTTGCCCTATAACTATCTTTCGCAGCGTGAGTGGCGGAGCGTCTGGAGCCGGCTCCAGCTCGGTGCCAGTGCGGTGACGACACGGCTCGCGCTCTATCCGCGGCCGTTCAGCTGGTTCTTCGACCGCGGATTGCATTTCGTGGCCGTGCTGTCGCGCTGATCCGCCCAGCGCCATGCACACTTCCGTTACCGATGCACATTTGGCGCGCCGCCGGGCGATCTGTACCGACTTGCTGGTCGCGTTTGCGCTCGCGCTGATCCTGACGGTCGGCTGGACGCTGACCGACTGGCCGCGGCTCAGTCACATGCTGTTGCCTGACCCCGACGATATGATGCGGCTCGCGCAGGTGCGGGACTGGATCGCGGGACAAGGGATCAATGACTGGACCCAATATCGCATGGCGCCGCCTGACGGATCGCCGATGCACTGGTCGCGGATCAACGATGTCGGCATCGCGGGGCTGATCCTTGCTGCTGCGCCACTGGTCGGCATGGCCAAGGCAGAGATGTTCGCGGTGCTGGTCTATCCCGGCCTGCTCTTTGCTGGCGCGATGTTCCTGTCGGCGCGTATCGGGCGCCGGCTATGGGGCGCCGGCGGCGGATCTGTCGCAGCCGTGCTCACCGCGCTCGCCTATCCGGGCACGACCGTGTTCATTCCCGGTCGCATCGATCACCACGCGCTGCAGGTCGTGCTGATCCAGTTGCTCGTACTGCTGCTGATGCGTTCCCCAACTCTACGCGGCGGCATGGTTGCCGGCGCATTGGCTGGCATAAGCCTGATCGTCGGTCTCGAAACCGCGCCACAGGTTGCCGCGCTGATCGCGGTGCTCGCGCTGCTTTGGGTGGTGCACGGAGCGGTCGAGCGCACGCGCCTTGGCGGCTTCGCAATCGGCCTGGCCGGCTCGACCTTGTTTTTCCTTATCTTATTGCGGCCGACTTTCTGGACCTCGCAGCTCTGCGATGCATTTACACCGGCTTCTGCAACCGCAGCGCTGGCAACGGGCGCGGGTCTTGCGATCCTTGCCCTCGCCACATCTTCGCTTCGGACGTGGCGGCTACGCATCGGCGCCGGCCTCATCATCGGCGGCGTTGCGCTGGGCGGCACCTTGCTGGCCTTTCCGAGCTGCATCAACGGCCCCTATGGCGAGATGGACCCGTTTCTGCTCCACGCCTTCTTGCCCTATATCGACGAAGCGAACAGCGTACTCGACCAGCCACGGCTGTCGCGGCTGATCGCGATCGGCGGCATGATGGCGACGGCAAGCATCGTTGCGATCTGGATGCTGGTGCGTGCGCGTGCGCGGTGGGCGAACCTGTTGCCGCTCGCGTCGGTCGTGCTGATGTCTGCGCTGGTGCTGCTGTTTCAGGTCCGCGGCGCCTATATCGGCGCGCCACTTGCCGCGCCCATGCTCGCTGGCCTCGTCATACTGGCGCGCCGGCGCCTGAGTTGGCGCACGCCCGCGGTGATCGGTGCGTGGCTGGCCGGAGCCGGAATGGTCTATGCCACGATCCCCGAGCAGATAGAGCTGCGCACGGCCCGTGAGACGAGCGGGATCAACCGTCCCAGACTGCAGGTCGTGTGCAGTGCGGGCGGCGCCTGGCAACAGATCGACCGGCTCCCGCCCGGCGTAATGATGGCGGGCACCAGCGTCGCTGCCTATGTGATCGGCGCGACGCATCATTCGACGATCGGCGCAGGGTATCATCGCAACAATCGCGGCAACATGGCGATGTACCGCTTCTTCCTTGGCCCGCCCTCTGACTCGCGTGCAATCGCGCGCGCATGGGGAGCGGATTACGTCCTGCTATGCCCCGGCGATTTCAGTGAGATCGACGCCGCGCGCAATTTCCCCGACAGTCTGGTCGCGCAGCTGGAGGCAGATCGCGTTCCGGACTGGCTCGAACCGCTACCGCTCAAAGGGACGCCGCTTCGCGTGTACGCCGTGCGCTGAGCCGATCCGATCGGTGCTTGCGGGAATATACCCCGTTCACCTAGAAGCGCCGGATGCAAGGGGGTTCGCAAGCGCCGCGCTGGTGGCAGACGCGCTGGTTTGTGCTGTTCGCGGCGATCGCGGCGGCAGTGCCTTTGTTATGGCCGGATGTTCCGCCGATGGTGGACCTGCCCGGTCACATGGCACGGTTCCGTGTCCAGCTGTCGCACAACGAAGTGCCGTGGCTCAACGACTGGTACAAGTTCGAGTGGAGCCTGATCGGCAATCTCGGGCTCGACCTGCTGATCATCCCGCTCGAGCCGATCTTCGGGCTCGAACTGGCGGTCAAGCTGATCGTTATCGCGACCCCGGTGCTGACCGTCACCGGTTTGCTCTGGATCGCGCGCGAGGTGCACGGGCGCATCCCAGCTACCGCGCTGTTCGCGCTTCCGCTCGCCTATAACTACGCTTTCCATTTCGGCTTCGCGAACTTTGCGCTGTCGATGGCGCTGGCGCTCAACGCTTTTGCCCTGTGGCTGCGATTGGCACGGCTCGGCCATATTCGGCTGCGTGCAGTGTTGTTCGTCCCGATCGGCCTCATCATCTGGATCACGCACACGTTTGGCTGGGGTACGCTGGGCGTGCTCTGCTTTGCCGCGGAACTGATCCGTCAGCACGACAAGCGCGGCCCGCGGACCGGCCCATGGCATGCCGATTTCGTGCAGAGTTGGGTGGTGCCCTGGATCTGGGCGGGCATCCATTGCCTTGTCCTCGTGCCGCCGGCGCTGCTGATGCTGGCGTGGCGCAGCGGCGGGCATGTCAGCGGGCAGACCGGCGACTGGTTCAACTGGCGCGCCAAGACCTGGTGGGTGCTGATGGTGCTGCGCGATCGCTGGCAGCTCTTCGATATCGCCTGCCTCGGCGTGCTCTATCTGGTTCTGCTCAAGGGCGTGCGCGACCCCAATATCGAATATTCACGACATCTCGGTATTTCGGCGCTGTTCCTGATTGCGGTGTTCATCGTGCTCCCGCGCGTGGTGTTCGGATCGGCCTATGCCGACATGCGTCTCGCCCCCTATATGCTGGCGATCGCGCTGATTTCGCTGCGGCCCAAGCCTGGCATGACGATGCGGGGCGCGAATGCACTGGCGATGGCAGGCCTCGCTTTCTTCCTCGTCCGCATGGGCGCGACGACGTGGAGCTATGTCATCTATGACAAGTCCTATGACCGCGAGCTGGCGGCACTCGATCATGTGCCCGAAGGCGCCCGTCTGCTGAGCTTCGTCGGTGAGACCTGTTATAACGAATGGACGATGACGCGGCTTCAGCACCTGCCTGGAATGGCGATGGTGCGGAAGCTCGCCTACACCAATGATCAATGGTCGATGGCAGGCGGGCAGTTGCTCACGGTGCGCTACAAGCAGGCGCGCGGGTTCAGCCATGATCCCTCGCAGATCGTCACAGATACCAAATGCCCGCGCGAGTGGTGGCGCCCGGTTGCGGTCAGCCTCGCGCGCTTCCCGCGGCATGCTTACGATTATCTCTGGGTTATCAGCCCGCCGCCCTATGACAAGCGGCTTGAGGCGGGGCTGATTCCGATTTGGCGCGACGGCAGCAGCGTGCTGTTCAAGATCGACCATGGCACCCCTGCGGCCGTGCTCAATCCGGTCGATCTTGGCCCTTATCGTAACCAGATCGAGAAGATCCGCGACTTTCTGAAGCGCGACAAGGAAAAGCAGCTGCAAGCTTGGAGCGCAGCGCAGAAGAAGGCCTAGCCGCCGCGTCGGAACGGCGTCAGTTCGCCCAGAAATTCCTGCTCATGCGCCACCGCGGCGCGCTCGCGCGCCAGATATTCGGCGACGGCGCGGCGGAAACCGGGATCGGGCAGATAATGCGCTGACCAGGTCGTGACCGGTACGTAACCACGCGCGAGCTTATGCTCCCCCTGCGCCCCTGCCTCGACACGCGCAAGACCGCGGTCGATCGCCGCTTCGATTGCCTGATAATAGCAGAGCTCGAAATGGAGGAAGGGAACCTCCTCAGTGCAACCCCAGTAGCGCCCGTAAAGCGCATCCGCGCCGATCAGGTTGAGCGCTCCGGCGATCGGTCGTCCGTCGCGTTCCGCGAGCATCAGCAACACCTTGTCGTCCATCGTTTCTCCCAGCATCGAGAAGAACGGACGAGTGAGGTAGGGCTGGCCCCATTTGCGGCTGCCGGTGTCCTGATAGAAGGCCCAGAATGCGTCCCAATGCGCTTCGGTGATCTCGGAGCCGGTGAGGTGACGGATCGTCAACCCCTCCAGCGCGCGTTCGCGTTCCTTGCGGATCGCCTTGCGCTTGCGTGAAGACAGCGCGGCCAGGAAGTCGTCGAAACTGGCATAGCCGTCATTCTGCCAGTGGAACTGTGTGCCCGCGCGGATCAGCCAGCCGGCTTGCTCGAACAGCGGCAGCTGGGTTTCCTCGACAAAGGTAACGTGCGCAGAGGACAAGCGGTTCTGATCTGTCACGGCTTCGAGCCCTGCGATCAGCCCCGGCGCCAGTGCGGCGTCGCGCAACAACAGGCGCGGGCCGGGAACCGGGGTGAAGGGTATCGCCGCCTGCAGCTTGGGATAGTAGCGCCCGCCGGCGCGCTCCCACGCATCGGCCCAGGCATGGTCGAAGACATATTCACCCTGACTGTGGCTCTTGACGTAGCCAGGGACGATCGCAGCAGGCGTGCCGCACGGCCCGTCGATGATGACAGGCAGCGGCTGCCAGCCGGTCTCCGAAGATACCGAGCCGGAGCGTTCGAGTGCCGATAGAAATGCGTGGGAGACAAAGGGATTGGTGTCGCCCGCACACGCGTCCCATTGCGCCGCCGGGATCGACGCGACTCCATTGGCGATGCGGGCGGTAACGGAGAGAGGCACGCGCTCTATTTAGGCGTGCCGGGCGCAAGTTGAACCGCCGGACCACCGTCTTCTGGCCAGCTTTTCACCATGATCTCGCGTCGCGGCACCGGGATCGCGATCCCATTCTCCTTAAACAGCACCCACAGGCGATTGAGGACATCGCTCTTCACATTGCCGACGCCACCCTCGGGATCGCTGATCCAGGCGAGAATCTCATGTTCCACCGCATAGTCGCCGAAGCTGGTGAGCCAGACATTGGGCGGTGGACTTTTGAGCACGCGCGGGCTTTCGGCCGCAGCCTTGAGCATCAGTTCCTGCGCAAGCTTGAGGTCGGTCTCATAGCCGACACCAACGGGAATCCGGACGCGGACGTTGCGGTCGGAGAAGGACCAGTTCTCCACCTCCTGCGTCATCAGGATCTCGTTGGGGATCAGATGCTCCTTGCCGTCGCGGGTGATGACGCTGACCGCGCGCACGCCGATCTTGTTCACCCAGCCGAAGCTGTCGCCGACGACGATGACGTCGCCCGGCTTGATCGAACGATCCATTAGCAGGATGATTCCGGCGATGAGATTGCCGATCGTCTTTTGCAGGCCGAAACCGATCGCAAGGCCGAACGCGCCGGAGAAGATTGCGAAGCTGGTGAGGTCGATCCCGAGCAGATCGATGCCGAAGAAGAAGGCGACGACGACGACGAAGATGCTCGCAAGCTTCTGGACCAGCAGCTTCTGCGTCGGATCGAAGCCGCGCGCCTGCCCGATCGAATGGGCGATCACGCGGTTGGCGAGGCGGACTCCTGCGTAGAGCGCGACCGCGGTAACTAGCAATGTGACGAGCGCGAGCAGCGACAGGCGGCGGCGGCCGATATTGACGCCGATCTTGTCGAGCGTATCGGTGATGACGTTGAACCCGCCGATCGCGTGACTGAGGATCGCGACGAACACGATCGCCGCGGTGATCCAGGCGATCCAGCGCGGGGTGTGGAGACCGCGCAGGAAGGCGAGCGTGAAGGCGGCGGTGGCGGCGCCGAGCGCGATGCCGAGCAGCATCGCTGCGAAGCCGCCCCATGGCGCGGCGTTGGCGAGGATCGCGAGCAATAGCGCGGCGCTGCCATGCTGCACGATCGTGTGCATCCGGCGCGCCAGTCCTTCGACATGCGATCCGACACGTTGTTGCCAGAGCTGCGCAAGCGCCGGTCCCAGCCTTTTCCCCGCGAACCAGCCTGCGGTGAGCGCCAGGATGGCGAGGCCACCCGCGATTGCGCCCTCGATCAGTTCAGCATTGGTCGGCAGATGCACCCCGTTCGCGACGAGCCAATTGGCCAGTGCGGGCGGGATGATCGGGGTCATTGCGCCATCCGGAACCGGTCGAGACCGGCGGCGAGGTCGGCGATCAGGTCGGCCGGATCCTCGAGGCCGATCTGGAGCCGGACCGCAACCCCCTCGGCCTCCCACGGCACCGCGGTGCGATAGCGATCCGGATCGACCGGGATCGCAAGGCTTTCGAACCCGCCCCAGCTATAGCCGATCCCGAACAGCTCCAGCCCGTCGATCAGGGCCGCGCGTGCCGCCTCGTTCCCGCCGCGCAGAATGAAGGTGAAGAGACCGGCCGGGCCCTTGAAGTCGCGCAGGAAGATGTCGTGGCCGGGGCAGGAGGGGAGCGCCGGATGGAGCACGCGCGCGACTTCGGGCCGGGTTTCGAGCCAGCGGGCGATTTCCAGCGCCGCCTCGCCATGATGCCTGAGGCGCAGCGCCATCGTGCGCAGGCCACGCGAGCCGAGCCAGGCGTCGTCGGGGCTGGCGGTCTGGCCGAGCTGGAAGCTGGTGGCGCGGAGTTGCTGCCAATGCTGGGCGGTGGTGGTGACGCTGCCCAGCATCACGTCCGAATGGCCGACAACATATTTGGTGCAGGCGAGGATGGTGAGATCGATGCCTTTTTCGATCGCCGGGAACAGCAATGGCGTCGCCCAGGTGTTGTCGAGCAGCGTGACGACGCCATGTGCTTTGGCGGCGGCAACGATCGCGGGCACGTCCTGCACTTCGAAGGTGAGGCTGCCCGGTGTTTCCATGAAGATCGCGCGGGTCTTGTCGGTGATGAGGTCAGCAATGCCGCCGCCGATCATCGGATCATAGTAGCGCGTGGTGACGCCGAAGCGCTTGAGGAAGGTCTCGGCGAAGCTGCGCGTCGGATCATAGACGCTGTCGGCGAGCAGCAGTTCGTCGCCTGGCGACAGTACCGAGAGCAGGGCGGCGGATACGGCAGCGACGCCGGAAGGGTAGAGGAAGGTCGCTTCGGCACCCGGCTCCAACTCGGTCAGCGCCTCCGCGAGGCTCCACTGGGTGGGCGTGCCGCGGCGACCGTAGAACAGGCGATGATGCGTGTCGCGGCCGGCACCGGCGCGCAGTTCGGCGACAGTGTCGTAGAGGATCGTCGATGCGCGCCATACCGGCGGGTTGACGATGCCCTGAGTCCATTCGGGCCGACGGCCGGCGCCGACGACGCGGGTGCTGTCACCCTTTTTGCTGTCCGAACCGTTCACGCCGCACCCGTCACTTTTGGGGTGGAGGGATCGGCACCCCATTCGGTCCAGCTGCCATCATAGAGCGCGGCGGGGTGGCCGAGCAGGTGGAGCGCAAACACCACCACGGCAGCGCTGATCCCCGACCCGCAGGTCGCGATCACCGGACGTTCGACCTCAATCCCCTCATCCTCGAACAACAGACGCAATGTTGGAACGTGCTTCCACGTGCCGTCGGGATTGAAGAAGGACGAATAAGGGATGTTGGCGCTGCCCGGGATATGGCCGCTGGCGAGGCCGGGACGGGTCTCTGCCTCCTGCCCGGTGAAGCGGACCGCCGAACGCGCATCGACGAGCTGCTCGGTGTGACTGGAGAGGTTGGCCTTCACCTGATCGAGCGTCCGGATTAGCGCAGTGTTGGGACGGGCGGTGATGGTGGCGGGCGACGGAGTCGGCTTTCCGCTGAGAAGCGGGCGGCGCTCCGCCTTCCATTTGGCAAGCCCGCCATCGAGAATCGCAGCATCGATCCCGAAGCTGTGCAGCATCCACCAAGCGCGTGTCGCTGTGTGATGCGGCGCATTATCGTAAAGGACGACCCGATTCCCGGTCCCGATACCGAGCGCGCCGATTTGTGCTGCGAACTGCTCCGCCGGCGGCAGCATCGTCGGAAGCGAACTCGACTGGTCAGCGATCGCGTTGATGTCGAAGAACACCGCGCCCGGGATATGTCCGGCCGCAAACTCAGCCGCTGCATCCCGCCCCTCGGCGGGCAGGAACCAAGTTGCGTCGAGAATGCGGAGATCGGGGGCGGAGAGCTCGCCTGCGAGCCATTGGGTAGTGACCAGAGCGTCCATTTTCCCTTGGTAATCCGCACTCCGTGCCGCGTCGAGTTTCCAGATGCGGAATCAGCGCCTAAATGGCGGGTATGACCCCAAAGCATCTCGGCCAGCAGAGCGCACTTCCCGCATCCCCCGAAGAAGCGGTGCTCGATTATGTCCCCAACCCGCGCACGGGTACCGATTATCTGGTGCGCTTCGCCGTGCCCGAATTCACCTCGCTCTGCCCGATCACCGGGGCGCCCGATTTCGCACATCTGGTGATCGACTATGTCCCCGGCGAGACGATCGTCGAATCCAAGTCGCTAAAACTGTTCCTGAGCAGCTTCCGCAATCACGGCGCGTTCCACGAGGATTGTACCGTCGGCATCGGTCAGCGGCTGTTCGACGAGATGAAACCCAAATGGCTGCGCATCGGTGGGTATTGGTATCCGCGCGGCGGCATCCCGATCGACGTGTTCTGGCAATCGGGCCCGGTGCCCGAGAGCGTGTGGATCCCGGCGCAGGACGTTCCCGGATACCGCGGACGCGGCTGATCGCCGGATCGGTTCGGTTTATCCCGGACTCGGCTCGTTGCATTGCAACATGACTGCAACCATATTGAAATCCTGACGTTGGGGAGAACATACAGGCGCCATCCGCGCCTATCCAATGTTGCTCATGCGAAGGATTTTGGGATGGCATCAGGCGCAGACCTGCCGGCTCAGATCGCTCACGTCGTGTTGCTCGGCAACTTCCTTCCGCGCAAATGCGGGATCGCCACTTATACCACGCACACCTATGCCGCACTCAAGGCACGCTTTCCGGACATGCGGGTCGATGTGTGGGCGATGGACGATCATCCGGGCCGTTATGCCTATCCGCCCGAGGTTACGGGATCGATTCCCCAGCATGAGCGCTCGGCCTATCTCGAGGTCGCCGGCAAGATTGAGGATTCGGGCGCGCAGGCGATCTGGGTCCAGCATGAATATGGCATTTTCGGCGGAGCGGCGGGCGGGCATCTGATCACCTTGCTGGAGCGGACGACGCTGCCGGTGATCGTCACGCTGCACACCGTCCTCGAAAGTCCCAGCGACGATCAGCGCCGGGTGATGGATGCGCTGCTGCGCCGCGCCGCGCGCGTGATCGTAATGGCCGAAAAGGGATGCGAGATCCTTTGCCGCGTGCATGACGTGGACGCGCGCAAGCTGGCGATGATCCCGCACGGCGTGCCCGACCGGCCGTTTGCAGACCCTGCCACGTTCAAGGCGCGCTTTGGTCTGGAGGGGCGGGAGGTGATCCTGACCTTCGGCCTGCTGGCACCTAGCAAGGGGATCGAAACGGTGATCGCTGCGATGCCTGTGATCGCTGCGCAGCATCCGGAAGCGCTCTATGTCGTGCTGGGCGCAACGCATCCGGGTCTGGTGGAGCGCGAGGGCGAGGCGTATCGCGACCGGCTTCAGGCGCTTGCCGTAGAGCTCGGCGTCGAACGCAATGTCGCGTTCATCGACGGCTTTGTCGAGCAGGAGGAATTGCTCGACTATCTGCAGGCGGCCGACATCTACGCGACACCCTATCCCAATCTGGCGCAGATCACCTCGGGCACGCTCTCCTATGCGGTCGCGGTGGGCAAACCGGTGGTCTCGACCCCCTATATCCATGCGAGCGAGATTCTTGCCGACGATTACGGCATTCTGGTCGCGCCGGGCGACAGCGCGGGCTTCGCAAAGGCGATTACCGGGTTGCTCGACGACGACCGGCGGCGCGAAGCGCTTGCGCAGCGCGCCTATGCGCGCGGGCGGACGATGATCTGGCCGCGGCTGGCCGAAGCAGCGATGGAGCAGATCGCGGGTGCAGTGCGCGCGCGGCCGCAGCGGATCGCGCCGACGCCCTCCACGCCCGCCTTCGCGCCGCTGGCGCCCGATTTCCGCGCGGTCGAGCGGATGAGCGACGGGACCGGCATGTTTCAGCATTCGATCCTGTCGGTGCCCGACCGGCGCCACGGCTATTGCATCGATGATAATGCCCGCGCGCTGATCCTGATGCACCGTATCGATCCGCTTGCGGCTGCCGCGCGCGACAAATGGACCAGCGTTTACGCGGCGTTCGTTCAATATGCCTGGAACCCGGACAAAAGGCGTTTTCGCAACTTCATGACCTTTGACCGTACATGGTGCGAGGAGACGGGGTCGGAGGATTCGAACGGACGCACCCTGTGGGCGCTCGGCGTGACCGCAGCGGAGGCGCGCGACGCCAAGTATCGCGACTGGGCGCGGATGCTGTTCGACGAGACTGCCGAAATGAGCTTCGACTTCAGCAGCCCGCGTGCCCTGGCATTCTCGATGCTGGGTGCCGCGGCGATGCTGGACGTACATCCGGGCCATAAGCTGGCGTGCGCGATGCTCGACCGTTTCGGAGGCGAGCTGCTCGAACTGCTCGCCGAATCGCGCCGACCGGAATGGGAATGGTTCGAGACCGTTCTGGCCTATGACAATGCCCGGCTGCCCGAGGCCCTGATCCGCGCGGGATCGGCGATGGAGCGCAAGGACCTGCTGGCGTGCGGCCTCAGGACACTGGACTGGATCAACGCCCGCCAGACCGCCCCCGACGGCGGCTTTCGCGCGGTCGGCACCGATAGTTTCGGCCGCGCCTATGCCGACCCGCTGCCGTTCGACCAGCAGCCGCTGGAAGCACAGGCGACGATCGACGCGTGTCTTGCCGCCTGGGAGGCGACCGGGGCGCAGCGATGGGCCGATTCAGCCACGCGCGCCTATCGCTGGTATCTGGGGCAGAACGATCTGGGCCTGCCGCTGGCGAGCGTGCGCGACGGCGGCTGCTTCGACGGACTGACACCGAGCGGTGTCAACCGCAACCAGGGTGCCGAGTCGATCCTCGCACTCCAGCTGGCGAGCTGTGCCATTTCAGCTCTTCCAAAGCGCGTGGAAATCGTGGCAGGACCGCAACGGGCCGTCGCATAGCGCTATCGGGCGATCGCGGGTTCGTGTCTCGGGAGCTTGAATGCTCGACCTGTTCCAACACCCGTTACGGCTTCGCGCGGACCCATCGCGCGTCGTGGTACGCCCGTTTCATATCGCTTGGGCTGCGTCCAACGGCGGCGCGCCGAGCCGCACCGAGCGGCTGGTGCGCGCGGTGCTCGACATGTCGCCAAGCGAGGCGCGCGGGCAGCTGGAGGCTGTCCTCAAGGATTTCGAAGCGCGCCACTGGCAGACTCGGCGTGTGTTCATGACCCGTTATGACGAGGTCGAGGCGCAACTAGGGCTCGACGGCAGTACGATCGGGGATGAGAAGCGCCAGCTGATCGGTGCCTATTTTTGCCACGAATACAGCTATGCGGCTGCGGCGCTGATGAACCCCAGTGCGGTGCCGCATCACGATCAGACCGGTATGCCCAAGGGCGCGCTGCGCATCCTGATGTCGCTGCGCGCGGTGGGGGAGGGACATATCTCTTCGGTCGCGTTTCGCGAAGGCATCATCACCGACCAGAATGAGCTGACGCTGGCGCCTGAACCGCCCTTTGCCACCGCGGCCGATGCGATCGGCGACGAGCTCGAGGCGCCCGAGGGGCCGGTGACGGTCTATCGGCATCGCGATTCGACGCTGTCGGGCACCTTGCTGTTCCCGATCACCAAGGCGCAGTCTAACGGGCTGGAGGATATGCGGCTGGTACGGTTCCGGCACGACGATGGCAGCCACGAATGGCTGGGCACCTATACCGCGTACAATGGCTCGCAGATCCAGTCAGAGATGCTGCGCACGCGCGACTGGCGCGAGTTCGATCTGGTGCCGATGACCGGGAGCGCCTCTCGCAACAAGGGGATGGGGCTGTTCCCGCGCAAGGTTGGCGACAAATACATGATGATCGGTCGGCAGGACGGCGAGAACATCTATCTGATCGCCTCCGACACGTTGACCCATTGGGACGAGGGCGAGAAGCTGATCCAGCCCAAATACCCTTGGGAGCTGGTGCAGATGGGTAATTGCGGCCCGCCGATTGAGCTGGACGAGGGCTGGCTGATGCTGACCCATGGCGTTGGGGCGATGCGCAAATATTCGATCGGCGCGGCGTTGCTCGACAAGGACGATCCGTCGAAGGTGCTCGGCCGGACCAAGGAGCCGATCTTGGCCGCAGCGGACCAGGACCGTGAAGGCTATGTTCCCAATGTCGTCTATTCGTGCGGCGCGGTCCGCCACGGCGACCGGATTTTCATTCCCTACGGTGTGGCGGACAGCTCGGTTGCGTTTGCGTTCGTATCGATCAGGTCGCTGCTCGGGGTGATGTAGCGTAAGGCGACGGGGCGATATCCGGGGCTGGCGCCTAGCCCTTGAACAGTCCGCCGAGGATGCCCCGGACGATGCCGCCGACGATGCCCGCGCCGGCACCCGACTTCTTACCGAAGATCGCCTTTGACACTTCGCCCGCGACGGCACGGCCGGCGGCGGTGGAAGCGGACTGGGTGGCGGACTTGATCGCGCGGTTCCACGGGTTGTTCGCCGCCTCACGCTCGGCCGCGCGCTGTGCCTGCGCGTCGAGCCGCGCCTGACGGTCGGCGTCGCGCTGCTCGGCGAGGCGCTGACGCTCCGCCTCCTTGGCGAGACGGGCGTCTTCCTTGGCCTGCGCGGCGGCAGCCTTTTCGGCCTCGGTCGTCGCCTTGGCTTCGGCAGCGGCGGCTGCAGCCTCACCGGCCTTGGCGTTGAGCAGTTCGTAAGCGGATTCGCGGTTGAGCGCGGTGTCGTATTTGTCGCCGACGATGTCGGTGTCGATCAGCACCTTGCGTTCCTCCGGCGTCACCGGGCCGACGCGCGAGCAGGGCGGCTTGATGAGGGTGCGTTCGACGGGGGAGGGCGCGCCATCGGCCATCAGCAGCGAGACCAGCGCCTCGCCGACCTTGAGCTCGGTGATCGCGGTCGCGACATCGACGCCGGGATTGGCGCGGAAGGTTTCGGCGGCGGATTTGATCGCCTTCTGCTCGCGCGGGGTGAAGGCGCGCAGCGCATGCTGGACGCGGTTACCGAGCTGGCCGGCGACATCCTCGGGAATGTCGATCGGGTTTTGGGTGACGAAATAGACGCCGACGCCCTTGGAGCGGATCAGGCGGACAACCTGCTCGACCTTGTCGAGCAGCGCTTTGGGCGCCTCCTCGAACAGCAGATGCGCCTCGTCGAAGAAGAAGACGAGCTTGGGCTTGTCGGGATCGCCGACCTCGGGAAGCGTCTCGAACAGCTCCGACAGCAGCCACAGCAGGAAGGTGGCGTAGAGCCGCGGCGAGGCCATCAGCTTGTCGGCGGCGAGGACGTTGACCACGCCGTGCCCGTTGTCGTCGAGCTTGATGAAGTCGTTGATGTCGAGCGCGGGCTCACCGAAGAAATGCGCACCGCCCTCGCTGCGTAGCTGGAGCAGCTGACGCTGGATCGCGCCGACGCTGGTCTTGGCGACGTTGCCGTACTTCGCAGTCAGCTCGTCCGCGCGCTCGGCGCAATGGACGAGCATCGACTGGAGATCGTCGAGGTCGAGCAGGAGCAGGCCGTCGTCATCGGCGACTTGGAAGGCGATGGCGAGCACGCCTTCCTGCACGTCGTTGAGGCCCATCAGCCGCGACAGCAGCAGCGGGCCCATCTCGGAAACGGTGGTACGGACGGGGTGACCCTGCTCGCCGAACAGGTCCCAGAACTGGACCGGGGCGGCGGCGTATTTCCACTCGGTATCGCCGATCTCGGCGGCGCGCGCGGCGAATGCCTCATGCGGCTTGGCAGTGGCGGAGCCAGCCATGCCGAGGCCGGAGAGGTCGCCCTTCACATCGGCGGCGAAGACCGGCACGCCGGCGCGGCTGAAGCTTTCAGCCAACCCCTGAAGCGTCACGGTCTTCCCGGTGCCGGTCGCGCCGGCGATCAGGCCGTGGCGATTGGCGCGCTTGAGGACGAGCGCCTGGCGCTGGCCACCGCCCGCACCGGCTCCGATGAAAAGCTCTGTCTCACCCGTCATGCCGAACTCCTGAATCACAGGAGATCAGCATAACGGGGAAAACGGTCAGGTCAGTCGAAAATTACTTGGCGAGTTCGACGACGACATAGCCGCCGACACCACCGCGGCGCATGACATAGAGCACGACCTGGTTGGCGCCGCTGGTCTTCGCACGGGCGACCGCAGCGTTGTACTCGGCCGGAGTCGTCACCGGTGCGCGGTTGACCGAAGCGATCACGAAGCCGCGCGTGATCGCCTTCTGCGCGGCGTCGCTCGCCGGGTCGACGCCGACCACGACAACGCCCTTGGTCTCGGGATCGACACCGACGCTGCGCGCGATCTGCGGCGTCAGCGCGGTGACGCTGATACCGAGCGAGGCGGCCGCGGCCTGCGTCCCCTGTTCGCTGTCGCCGGGCGTGCCTTCCTCGGCATCGGGATCGAAGCCGGCGAGCTGGTCAGCCGGCGGGCGGGTGCCGGCGGTGAGCTGGAGCGTCAGAGTCTTGCCGTCGCGGACCAGCTCAATCGGCACGCGCGCGCCGGGACGGACGCTTGCGGTGAGGAACGAGAGCGTCTGATCGGGGGTGACGTCCTTGCCGTCGACCTTGGTGATGATGTCGCCCTGCTTGATGCCGGCCTTGGCCGCGGCTTCGCCCGGTTCGACGCGCGAGACCAGTTCGCCCTTGCCCTTGGGCACGCCGAACGACTTGGCGAGATCCTCGCTGAGTGGCTGGATGCCGACGCCAAGATAGCCGCGCTGGACGCTGGCGCCCTTCATCAGCGTATCGAGGATCGGCTTCGCCTCGGTCGCAGGAATTGCGAAGCCGATGCCGACATTGCCGCCGGTGGGCGAGTAGATCTGCGAGTTGATGCCGATGACATTGCCGTTGAGGTCGAACAGCGGACCACCCGAGTTGCCGCGGTTGATCGAGGCGTCGGTCTGGATGAAGCGGTCGAACGGGCCAGCCTGGCCGGTCGGGCGATGCACCGCAGAGATGATGCCTGCGGTCACCGAGCCACCGAGGCCGAACGGGTTGCCGATCGCGACCACCCAGTCGCCAACGCGCGACTGATCCGAATTGCCGAGCCGGACGAAGGGCAGGTTCGCGCCCTCGATCTTGAGTACCGCGAGGTCGGATTCGACGTCGCGGCCGATCAGCTTGGCGGTGTATTCCTTGCGATCGGCGAGGATGACCTTGATCGATTCGACCACCGCGCCGCGCTGGCCCGCCGAGATCACATGGTTGTTGGTGACGATATAGCCATCGGCCGAGATGATGAAGCCCGAGCCGAGCGATTCGGCCTGACGCGTCACCGGACGGCCACCGCCGCCCTGCTGCCCGCCGAACAGGTCGCCGAACGGCGTGCCCGCGAACGGGTTAGTCTGCACCTGAACGCGCTGGGTGGTCGAGATGTTGACGACCGCTGGCTGGAGCTTGGACACCATGTCCGCAAAGCTCATCGGCGCGCCGGCGCGCGGGGCACCGGCCTGGATCGCGCCGGGCTCATTCTGCGCGGTCTGTGCGCCCGCGGGAGTCTGGAGGACGAGTGCCGCACTCGCGCCGCCGATCAGCAGCGCGGAGGTGATCGCATATGCATAACGCACGGGGGCGGTTCCTTTGAGTTTGCTCTTGGTCATCGGGCCTTTGCCGGGCTGGAGATCAGTCATGCGTGTGTTACTCACCTAGGATAGCTGAACGGCGATTGAATATGAACGAACCGAAAGTTCTTCGGTTCAGTTCGACTCACCGGCTCTTTCCCCTGAACTCGCGCAGGTAATCATTGTCGGGCGACAGGATGATTGACGTCTCGCCCTGCTTCTGGCGCGGATCGCCGATGAAGGTGGTGCGGTACGACTGCATCGCGCGCCAGAAATCGTAGAATTGCGGATCCTTGTTGAAGCTCTCTGCATAGATTTGCGCTGCGCGGGCATCACCATTTGCACGGATGATCTGTGCGTCCTTCTGGCCGTTGGCGCGGATCGTCGTCGCCTCCTGTTCGCGTGCGGTGCGCATCCGGGCAAGCGCCGATTCGAGCGGGCTGCCGTCGGGCAGGTCGGCATGCTTGATGCGCACATCGACGATCTGGACGCCATATTGGCTGGCGTAGCGCTGCAGGCCGGCCTGGATGTTGTCCATTACCGCGGTCCGCTCTGGGCTGAGCAGTGACGCGAAGGGGCGCTTGCCGAGCTCGGCGCGCAGTGCGGAACCGAACAGCGGCTTGAGCTGGTCGGCGACGCGGGTCTCGGACCCTGCGGTAACGACCATGCGCAACGGATCGGTGACGCGGAAGCGCGCAAAGGCGTCCACTTCGAGCCGAAGCTGGTCGGTCGAAAGCACCGGCTGATTCTCGAGCTCGATATCGAGCACGCGCTTGTCGACCCAGACGATGCGCTGGATGAACGGCACCTTGGCGATCAGGCCGGCGCCCGTGGTACGGCCGAACTGCTCGCCCGGCTGATACTGGTTGATCGTCCGGACCGGCTGCTCGAGCTGGAGGATCACTGCCTGCTTGGTTTCGGGCACGATCGAGACCGTGCTGAACAGCAGGAAGAGGATGACGAGGGCGAGGCCGCCGAGCAGGACCGGCCGGTTGATGACGCCGTTCATTGAGCGCCTCCCTGCTGCTGGCCTTGCTGGACCGAGGGCTGCGTCGAACTGCCGCGTGCCGCTGGGAGCGGGAGGTAGGGGGTCACGCCGTTGGTCTCGACGATGGTCTTGTTCGACTTCGCCAGCACGGCCTCCATGGTTTCATAATATAGGCGGCGGCGGGTGACTTCGGGGGCCAGCTTATACTGTTCGTAGATCTTGTCGAACTGTGCTGCCTGACCCTGCGCCACAGCGGTCACCTGTTGCTCATAGGCGCGCGCCTGGTTGCGGGCGCCTTCCGATTCCTGTTGCGCGGCGGTGACTTGCTTGAATGCCTCGTCCACAGCGCCCGGTGCCGCGGCGCCGCGGATCGCGACGCTCTGAACCCGGATGCCCGAATTATATTCGTCGAGGATCGCCTGAGTCGCCTGCTGTACGCGCGCCTCGATCACGGTACGGCCGGGACCGATCGCCTCGTTGAGCGTCACGCCGGCCACCGCGGCGCGCATTGCGCTTTCGGCAGTCGCGCGCACGGTCTGCTGCGGATTGGCGATCTGGAACACGAAATCTTCCGGATTCTGGATGTCCCAGCGAACCGAATAGGCAAGATCGACGATATTCTGATCCTGAGTCAGCATCAGATTCTCGCCGCTGGTCGCGGGGAAATCCTCGGTACGGATCGCCTGCACGTCGATCTTCTTCACGCCTTCGATTGGCGCGGGCAGCGTCCAGTTGATGCCCGGTTCCATCGTCCGCGAATATTTTCCGAAGAGTGCAACGACTGCACGCTGCTCCGGCGCGATGACATGGATGCTGGTGAAGCCGACCCACAGCAGGAGCAGGAGTGCGATTCCGCCGAAGATCACCGGACGGCCCGGCATCCCGCCGGGAAGCCCGCCGCCACCGCCACCGCCACCGCGGCGAGCGCGCTTGAGGAAATCGTCGAGGCTGGTGACGCTGCCGCGCGCGCTGCGCTTGCCCTCGGGCGGGAACGCCCAGGGGTTGCGTGGGCCGCCGCTGTCGCCGCCGTCGCCGCCTTTGCCGGCGTCTCCGCCGTCATTGCCGCCCTTGCCGCCGCCCCAAGGGCCCTTGTTCTCATTTTGCAGCACGCCCCACAGTCCGGGGGCGCGTGCGATCCAACCGCTCAGTTTCGCCATAGTCAGTCTTTATAGGGGGCGATCCGCGGATTTACAGTGGGCAGCTGTGTTGTTTGCGTTGGAATCGTGCGGCTTCCGCTTGGTGCAAACTCCCCCTATCTGCGCGGCTATGACCGAAAAAGCTGAACTCGAAGCCGTTCTTGCCCCCGTTGCCGCGGGGCGCGCTACCGTGCGGGTGGAGGGCATGCGAGCGAGCATCGTCCTCGACGTGACCGGCCTGCCCGAGGCGGCGCAGGACGCGCTGGAGGCCGATATCCGGGCTGCGGCAGCGCTGCCGGGGATCGAGGAAGTACGGATCGCGCGGACGGCGCAGCGCGTGAATCGCAAGCTGATCGCGGTGGCGAGCGGCAAGGGCGGGGTGGGCAAGTCGACCGTTTCGGCCAACCTTGCGATCGGGCTCGCGCGACTAGGACGGCGCGTGGGGCTGGTCGATGCCGATATCTATGGCCCGTCGCAGCCCAAAATCATGGGGATTGAAGGCTGCAAGCCCGAGGCGCACGACAAGAAGCTGGTACCGCTGACGACCCCTTGGGGCGTGCCGATGCTGTCGATGGGCGGGCTGGTGGCCGAGGGGCAGGCGATCGCGTGGCGTGGGCCGATGATCGCAGGCGCGTTGACCCAGCTGGTCGATGCCAATTGGGGAGCGGCGGAGGCGCTGGTCGTCGATCTCCCGCCCGGCACCGGTGACGTGCAACTGACGATGATCCAGAAGCATCGCCCGGCGGGTGCCGTGATCGTCTCGACCCCTCAGGATCTGGCGCTGATCGACGCGACGCGCGCGATCGACCTGTTCGCCAAGGCTGGCGTGCCGGTGATCGGGCTGATCGAGAATATGGCCGGCTATGCCTGTCCGCATTGCGGCGAGGTCTCCGACCCGTTCGGGCACGGCGGGGCGGAGGCTGCGGCGGCAAAGCTGGGGGTGCCGTTCCTTGGCCGGATTCCGCTCGACATCGCGATCCGCACCGCGTCCGATGCCGGAATGCCGCCAGCCGCCGGGAACGGGCCGGAGGCAGCCGCGTTCACCGCGATAGCTGCCCAGATTCACGACTGGATCAATGCCAACGGAGGCTGAACATGCCACTGACCCGCGACGAGGATATCAAGGCGCTGCTCGAAGGCGCGCGGACGATCGCGATGGTCGGCGCGTCCGACCGGCCCGACCGGCCGAGCTATGGCGTGATGAAGTTCCTGCAGGGGCGCGGCTACCGCGTCATCCCGGTCAACCCGCAGATTGTGGGCGAACATATCCATGGCGAATATGTGTTCGGCACGCTCGCCGATATCGGCGAGCCGATCGACATCGTCGACATCTTTCGCCGGCCGCTGGCTGCGGGGGAGGCGGTGGACGAAGCGATTGCGGCGGGCGCCAGGGCGGTGTGGATGCAGCTTCAGGTGATCAACCACGATGCCGCAGAACGCGCAGAGGCGGCGGGGCTGAAGGTGGTGATGGATCGCTGCCCTGCGATCGAGATCCCGAGGTTGGGCATCGCCAGGATCGGTTAGCGGCGAGAGCGCCGTCAGCGCCCCGCGTAGCGATCGGCGATGGGAGCGAGCAGCACGTCGAGCGCGGCGCGGTCGCGCCAGACGCCGTGTGCCATCACGCCGAGCGGCTGGCGCAGCGTCGACAGGTCGTCGAGCGGGTTCGCGCGGGTGAGGACGAGGTCGGCGCGTGCGCCGGGCACGATCGTGCCGAACGGCGTCTCGCCGGGACGGGCGCGGGCGATGAAGGCGCCGGCGTTGCGGGTGAGCGTAGCGAGCGCCTGATAGCGGGTGAGGCCTGCAGCTTCGAGCAGCGCGAGATTCTGGTGAAGCGAATCGCCGATGAACAGGCCGGGAATGGTCGGCGTATCGGTGCCCGCGACCAACGGGATGTCCGCATCCGCGAACGCCTTGACGAGGCGGCCGAGAAAGGCGGCGCGCGGCATCAGATCGCCGCTGCGCCGGTCATAGCCGGCATTGGGCCAGTCGAGCCGGTATCGCGGAGAGAGCAGGCGCGCCTCAGGACTGGCGAGCCAGGCCCGGACGGCGGCAGCCTTGCCCCATTGCTGCGCGATGATGGTGTAGGTGACGAGATCGGCGGTGACGAAGGCGTTGTGACGCTTCACCAGTTCGATCGCGCCGGGGATGGCGCTGTCGGGCGGGACGCTCTGGCCCGAATCGAAATCGGGCGCGAAGAAATGGCTGTAGATGAACTCTTCGGCATGCGCGACGAGGAGCTGGCCGGCGGCGAGCTGGCGGCCGAGCCCGCCCATCGCGGTGACAGTGTGGCCGGTGATCGGGATGCCGAACTCGCGCCCCGCCGCGGCGAGCGCGGCAAACGCCTCAGCCGAGAGGTTGTTATAGACTTTGATGAAGGCATAGCCGTTGGCGCGGGCGAGCAGGACGGCGGCGCGCGCCTCCACCGCATTGGTGACGACGAGATGGCCGTAGCGCGGCGAGCCGTCGACCGCGAGCGCGGTGTAGATATGCGGCGCCGGGATCGTCCCCTCGTTGGCGGCGAGGCGGGTGCGGCCGGCAAAGGCATTCGATGCCTCGCCCATGTGCAGCACGGTGGTGACGCCGTAGGAGAGGTAGATAGCGAGATCGTCGCGCGTGTGGACATGGGTGTGCAGGTCGGCGAGGCCGGGGCTGAGCCACAGATTGCGGGCGTCGACGCGTTGCGCATCGGACGGGATGGCAAGATTGCGACCGATCGCGGCGATGCGGCCGTTCTCGATCAGAACAATCTGATCGCGTAGCACCCGCTCGCGATCCATCGGTACGATGTTGACGTCGATGAACGCCACGCGCGCAGGGGACTGCGCAAGGGCTGGGCCGACGTAGAGAAAGCCTGCCAGCAGGAAGGCAAGTGCAAGGCGGGCAAAGTGTCTCATCCGCCGATGCTAACCCAGCCTGCCGGCCGACGGAACGGGGCTGTCGTCAGTCGCGCAGCAGCTCGTTGATGCCGGTCTTGCTGCGCGTCTGGGCGTCGACGGTCTTGACGATCACCGCGCAGTAAAGGCCGGGGCCGCCATCCTTGCCGGGCAGGGTGCCGGGGACCACGACGGAGTAGGGCGGGACGTGGCCGCGATAGACTTCGCCGGTCGCGCGGTCGACGATCTTGGTCGAGGCGCCAAGATAGACGCCCATCGAGAGCACCGCGCCCTCGCCAATGCGGACGCCCTCGGCCACTTCGGCGCGCGCGCCGATAAAGGCGCCGTCGCCGATGATGACGGGATCCGCCTGAAGCGGTTCGAGCACGCCGCCGATGCCGACGCCGCCCGAGAGGTGGACGTTCTTGCCGATCTGCGCGCAGCTGCCGACCGTCGCCCAGCCGTCGACCATCGAGCCCTCACCGACATAGGCGCCGATGTTCACGAAGCTGGGCATCAGCACGACATTCTTGGAGATGTGCGCGCCGTGGCGGACGACGCTGCCCGGGACCTGACGGAAGCCGGCGGCGCGGAAGCGCGCCTCGTCCCAGCCGGCGGTCTTGAGCGGGACCTTGTCGAAGCCCCAGTCGCCATTTTCAGTGCCGATCACGGCGTTGTCGTTGAGGCGGAAGGAGAGGAGCACGGCCTTTTTCAGCCACTGGTTGACCTGCCAGCCGTCACCCAAAGGTTCCGCCACACGCGCCGCGCCGCTGTCGAGCAGGTTGAGCGCCTCGACCACGGCTTCGCGCACCGCGCCGGTGGTGGCGAGGGAGATGTTCGCGCGGTCTTCCCAGGCGGCGTCGATCGTGGCGGCGAGGTCGGTCATGCGTGCTCCAGGATGGTTTCGAGCCAGTGGCTGATGTCGTGGGTAATGTGGTCGATATAGCTGCGGTCGCTGTCGGGCGCCTGTTCGGAGCCGTTGTCGACCCAGATGGTGGTCATGCCGATCGCCTTGGCCGGGGCGAGGTTGCGCGCCATGTCCTCGACGAAGGCGGCGGTCTTGGGATCGATGTTCCACGCGTCGCACACGCTGCGATAGGCATCGGGATGCGGCTTGGGCGCATAGTTACTGGCGTGGACGTCGTGGATCGCCTCGAAGCTCTCGGCGAGGCCGAGGCGGCCGAGCACCTTTTGCGCATAGGGCGCGTCGGCGTTGGTGAAGACGATTTTCCGCCCGGGGAGCCTCGCGATCGCAGCGGCGAGCGGTGCGTTATGCTCGAGCACGTCCATCTCGATGTCGTGGACGTCGGCGAGATAGTCGTGCGGGTCGATGCCATGCTTGGCCATCAGGCCCGCGAGTGTGGTGCCGTGCGAGATGAACCACTCTTTCTGCACGCGGCGTGCCGCGACCGGATCGAGGTTGAGCAGGCGGGCGACATAAGCGCCGATGCGCTCGTCGATCTGGGCGAACAGGTCCGCGCTCTTGGGGTAGAGCGTGTTGTCGAGATCGAACAGCCAGGCGTCGATATGGGCGAGATCGGGGCGCATCGTGTCGTGGCGTTTAGGAGGGATGCGCGCGGAGGGGAAGGATAGGAATGCTTTGCCGGCGATCATTCCTCCCGGGCACCGGGGAGGATTTGGTTTTCTGAACTCAAGCCATCCTTGCCTAGCGGCAGGGCGGATGGCTTCCCATCTGGCCGGGCATGACAGCCTATTCCCTGCTCGATCTGGTCCCGATCCTCGAGGGCGGCAACGCCGGCCGGTCCTTCGCCAACGCCGCCGATCTGGCGAAGCACGCCGAGGTGGAGGGGTTTCGCCGATACTGGGTCGCCGAGCACCACGGCATGCCGGGGATCGCGAGCGCGGCGACGGCAGTGGTGATCGCGCATGTGGGTGCGGCGACGTCGACGATCCGCGTCGGCGCGGGCGGGATCATGCTGCCCAACCATGCGCCTTTGGTAATCGCCGAGCAGTTCGGCACGCTTGACGCGCTGTTTCCGGGGCGGATCGACCTGGGCCTTGGTCGCGCGCCGGGCAGCGACCAGCGCGTGGCGCGGGCGATGCGGCGCAATCTTGAGACCAGCTCCGACGCCTTCCCGCAGGATATCGTCGAGCTGCAGAGCTATTTCGCCGACGATGGCCAGACCGGTATTCATGCGGTGCCGGGCGGCGGGGCGCAGCCCGAGCTGTGGATCCTGGGGTCGAGCCTGTATGGTGCGCAGCTCGCCGCGGCGCTGGGGTTGCCCTATGCCTTTGCCTCGCACTTCGCGCCGGGATCGCTCGAAGAGGCGCTCGACGTCTATCGACGGCAGTTCCGGCCTTCTGCGGTACTCGACAAGCCGCACGCGATGGCCGGGTTCAACGTGTTCGCGGCGGACACCGACGCGGAGGCGGAGCTACTAGCGACATCGATGCAGCAGGCGTTCGTCGCGCTGCGCACCACCGGCACCGGGATCAAGCTGCCGCCGCCGATACCCGGCTATCTCGACACGATTCCGGGGCAGGCGCGGGCGATGCTTGACCATGTGCTGTCGTGCACCGCGATCGGTGGGCTGGAGAAGGTGCGCGAGGGGCTGGCGAAGTTCATCGCGCGGACGGGCGTGGACGAGGTGATGCTGGTCAGTTCGATCTACGATCATGACGAGCGCAAGAAGAGCCTTTCGATCGCGGCAGAGGCAATGCGCGGGCTTTAAGTTCACCATTTCGGGTCGGCGCCGCAATCTACCCAATGCTTGCCCGAAAGCTGCCTTGATCGCCGGGCACCAACCCCGGTGACAGGGACACGTTCAGGGGGCTGAACGAGGAGCAGACAGCGATGTCAGCGCCAATGGCTGCCACGAAGAAGGTCGGGATCCGGTGTCATATCGGCATCCACCGACCGCGCCGCCGCGACCGCCCCGGCCGCGGTGAGTTCGAGACGACCTGCCGCGATTGCGGCTGCGATCTGGTGCTGAGCCCGGTGACGGGGCGGTGGCGCTTCGTTGGAGTGATGGGGTAGAGGGTCAGCCCGCCGCCGGCAGTCTGAGTCGCACCAGCAATCCACCGAGATCCTCGCTCTCTTCGAGCGTGACCGTGCCGTCATAGATCTCGGCCACGTCGCGAACGATGGCGAGGCCGAGCCCGGTGCCGGGCTTGCCGGTGTCGAGCCGGACGCCGCGGTCGAAGATACGGATACGGTCCGCTTCCGGAATGCCCCGGCCGTCGTCCTCGATCATGATCTCGACGAACCCGGCCTGCACGCTGACGGTGATGAACACGCTGCCGCCGCCATATTTGGCGGCATTCTCGACCAGATTGCCCATGATCTCGTCGAGGTCCTGCCGTTCGATATGCGCGACAAGATCCTTGGGACCGTCGGTGTCGATGCGGACGTGCGGATAGAGGCGCGCGACCGCGCGCTCGACCGATTCGACGCTGGGCCAGACCGGCGCGCGGCTGTGCGCGGAGCCGCGGCGGCCGACTGCGCGGGCACGGGCAAGGTGATGATCGACCTGACGGCGCATCGTGCGCGCCTCGCGCACCACGGTGGTGGGCAGATCGTCCGACTGGGCGGTCGCGGCGTTCATGATGACGGTCAGCGGGGTCTTGAGCGCGTGCGCGAGGTTTCCGGCGTGGCGGCGGGCCTCCTCGGCCTGCTTGTCGTTGTGCGCGACGAGCGCGTTGAGTTCCTCGACCATCGGCGCGACTTCGGCGGGCATTGCACCCTCGATTCGCGGCGCTTCGCCGGTGCGCAATTGCTGGATGCCGCGGCGCAGCTTGCGCAGCGGGAGCAGACCGTACCAGGTCTGGAGCGCGGCCATGCCGATCAGACCGGCGGCGAGCAGCAGGAAGCTGCGCACCAGTGTCTTGCGCAGCGCCTCGATCTGCGCGTCGAGCATGTCGCGACTCTGCGCGACCTGAAAACGCCAGCGGACCTGTGAGCCGGGGAGGAGGATGTCACGCTCGGCGATGCGCAGGCGGTGGTCGGTGAACTGGTTCGAATCGTAGGTGTGGACTTCCTGGTCGCTATGCGCTTCGTCGGTGCGCAGCAGCCGATCCCAAAGCGAGCGCGAAGGGAAGGGTTCGAAGCCCTTGCCGCTGACCTGCCAATAGAGACCTGAGCCCGGTTCGAGGAAGCGCTGGTCGGAGAGCTGGCGGTTGAACGCGATCTCGCCCTCCGGCCCGATCTCGGCCGAGACGACGAGCGAGGTGAGGAGGTATTCGAGACCGTCGTCGAAATTGCGCGTGATCGCGCCGGTGAGCACGCGATCGAGCGCGAAGCCGCCGCCGCTGAGCAGCAATGTGATCCATGCCGCCGCGATCAGGATCATGCGGCGGCTGAGCGAACCGGTCGTGCGGACATAGGGCCGCGGCGCAGGATCGCCGGGCTGAAGCACGAGTTCCGGTGCCGCCCGGCTCTCCGCGCGGCGGACGAACGGAAAGCGGCGGCCGAGAACTAAACCGAAGGGAAGATCAGGCACCGGCCTCCGCCGGTTCTTCGAGGCTATAGCCGAGGCCGCGGATCGTGGTGATCACGTCGGGGCCGAGCTTCTTGCGGATGCGCGTCACGAAGACTTCGATCGTGTTCGAATCGCGGTCGAAATCCTGATCGTAGATATGCTCGATCAGCTCGGTGCGGCTGACCACCTTGCCCTTGTGATGGAGCAAATAGGAGAGGAGCTTATACTCCTGCGCGGTGAGCTTGACCGGGTCACCGGCCTTGGTGACCTTGCCCGATCGGGTGTCGAGGCGGATGTCGCCCGCGATCAGCTCGGCCGAGGCATTGCCCGAGGCACGGCGGATCAGCGCGCGCAGGCGGGCGATCAGTTCCTCCGACTGGAAGGGCTTGGCGACATAGTCGTCCGCGCCTGCGTCGAGCCCGGCGACCTTGTCCGACCAGCTGTCACGCGCCGTCAGCACCAGCACGGGCGTGGTCTTGCCCTCTTTCCGCCAGCGGTCGAGCACGGTCAGGCCGTCGACCTCGGGCAGACCGAGGTCGAGCACGATCGCGTCGTAATTCTCGGTCGAGCCGAGATAATGGCCTTCCTCGCCATCGCCCGCGGTGTCGACGGCATAGCCCGCGCCCTCAAGCGTCGCCTGAAGCTGGTTGCGGAGATTGGGTTCGTCCTCGACGATCAGAACGCGCATCTTATTCCCTTCTGGTTCCGCTCAACGGCCCGACTGGCCGACGATCTGGCCCGAACGGCCATCGACGTCGACCCAGATGACCGATCCATTGCGCAGGAACTTTAGCGTGTAAATCATCGTCCCCGAATCGAAATCGAAGCCGAGATACTGCGCACCCTTGCGGGACATCCCAGGAACGACACGCGATTCGATCTCGCGCAGCGGCAGCAGACGGCCCTGCGCGCGGCCTTCGCGCGCAGCTTCCTGATCCGCGCGCACCTGCGGCGAAGCATGCGCAGGGAGCGCAGCGGTGGCAAGAAATGCGCCGAGACAGAGAAACCCGAACATCTTCATGGCGCTTGGCATAGGTGTGAACCGTTGAACAGCCGGTGAATGTGCCGGTAAGCCTCTCGAAAGCTGTCGGCGTGCGCCGGGGTTGCTCCGCGGGGCCGCTCCGCCTACCTGCGCGGCGCTATGGCTGCTCCTGTTCTCTCCTATGAAAAACTCGGTCTGGTCCAGGGATCTGGCTGGCTGTTCCGCGACCTCGACATTTATGTGGGCGCGCGCGACCGGCTGGCGCTGATCGGGCGTAATGGTGCGGGCAAGACCACGTTGCTCAAGCTGCTGGCGGGGCAGGTCGACGCGGACGAGGGGCGGCGGACGATCCAGCCGGGCACCCGCGTCGTGATGCTCGAGCAGGAACCGCGCATGACGGGTTGCACGACGCTGATGGACTATGTCCTGTCGGGTGACGATGCGCCGCAGCGGCACGAGGCCGAGGCGATCGCTGACCAGCTGGGTATCGATCTGATGCACGAGGCGGCGACGGCGAGCGGCGGCGAGCGGCGGCGTGCGGGCATCGCACGTGCGCTGGCGATGAATCCCGATGTTCTGCTGCTCGACGAGCCGACCAACCATCTCGACATCCACGCGATCGAATGGCTGGAAGAATGGCTCAACCGCTATCGCGGCGCGTTCGTCGTGATCAGCCACGACCGTACCTTCCTGACTCGCCTGACGCGGCAGACCCTGTGGCTCGACCGCGGATCGATGCGGCGCGCGGAGATCGGTTTTGGCGGATTCGATGCATGGACCGAGCAGGTCTATGCTGATGAGCAGCGCGCGGCCGAAAAGCTCGATGCGCGGCTGAAGCTCGAGGAGCATTGGCTTCAGCGCGGCGTGACCGGGCGACGGCGGCGCAATCAGGGGCGGCTGACCAAGCTTTACGAGATGCGGGCCGAACGTGCGGCGATGACCGGCCCGGCGGGTGCTGCGAATCTGGCGACGGCGGCGGACGATTCGAAAACCAAGGTGGTGATCGATGCCAAGCACGCGTCGAAGAGCTACGGCGATCGCACGATCATCAGCGATCTGACGCTGCGGGTCACGCGCGGCGACCGTATCGGCATCGTCGGCAAGAACGGTGCGGGCAAGTCGACATTGCTCAAGCTGCTGACCGGCGAGATCGAGCCGGATACGGGGAGCATCAAGCTCGCCAGGACACTCGATCCTGTGATCATCGACCAGCAGCGCAGCCGGATGCAGCCCGAGAAGACCGTGCGCGACGTGGTTGCGGACGGCGGCGAGTGGATCGACGTGCTGGGGGTGCGGAAGCACATTCACGGCTATCTCAAGGAGTTCCTGTTCGAGCCGAACATGGTCGATGCCAAGGTCGGCACGCTGTCGGGCGGCGAGCGTTCGCGGTTGCTGCTGGCGCGCGAGTTTGCCCGGCCGTCGAACCTGATGGTGCTCGACGAGCCGACCAACGACCTCGACCTCGAGACGCTCGACCTGCTGCAGGAAGTGATCGCGGACTATGACGGCACGGTGCTGATCGTCAGCCATGACCGCGACTTTCTCGACCGTACGGTGACGATGACGATCGGGCTCGACGGGTCGGGCACGGTCGACATGGTGGTCGGCGGCTATGCCGACTGGGAAGCCAAAAGGAAGGTGCGGACCGAGACGAAGAAGGCCGCGCTGAAGACGGCGCCGTTGGCCGAAGCGCCGAAGCCCAAGACCAAGCTCAGCTACAAGGACCAGCGCGACTACGACCTGCTGCCCAAACGGATCGAAGAGCTGGACGCGGGAATCGCCAAGGACGAGGCGGCGCTGGCCGATCCGGACCTGTATGCGAAGAACCCGGGCAAGTTCGACACGCTGATGGCGGGGATCGCCAAGGCGCGCGACGAGAAGGACGCGGCGGAGCTGCGCTGGCTGGAGCTGGCGGAGATGGTCGAGGGGCTGGGGTGAGACGGGGCGCGGGAGTATCTCCGCGGAGGTGAGCCGGGTGACCAAGTTGGCAGGAATGATGGGTTTTCCGGCTGACGCGACTACGACGCGACAGGTTCGCGCCTGCGACGCGACAGGTTGACGACAGCGACGCGCCATTTGCGCGTCGATCACGCTACACCTGCGCGACGGTGACGCGCCGGTCGCGCGCCACTTCCGCCGCGGGTTTGCACCGGGAACGCGCCATCGATGCGCGGTCAGGCTATGATCGGGTTGGAATCGCTGCTCCATCGATCAGGGTCGACCAGAAGAAATCCAACATTTGAAGAGGCTTCGCGGCTGCGAGTCAGTTGCCTTGTGCGGTCGCGCTGTCCGGTACCACCACGTCGATCGCGCGCTCCGCCACCCGCACCGTCACCGGGGTCCGCGCCAGCACTTCGCCGTCGATCGAGATGCGATGATGGGGGCGGGTATCGAGCTTCAGTTCGGCGCCGCGGAACTCGCTGACCGTCTGGTCGCGCGAGCGCAGGCGGAAGAAGCGGGCGTACCAGTCCCAGGCAAGGCGCCAGCGGTTGCGGCCGGTGACGACCTGAATCACCATCTCGCCGCTCTCGACACAAGCCTCGTCGCTCATCACCACGCCGCCGTGGAACCTGCCGTTGAGAATGCGGACCTCGCTGGCCCACATACGGTGTGTCTTGTCGCCATCGCCGATGAAGACGCGGAAGGGGCGGAAGCGCGCGAAGCACCAGACGGCCCAAGTGAGATAGCCGATGCGGCCGAGATATTTCTTGAGACTGTGGGGCACGCTCTCGCCGATCATCGGAGAGAGGCCCATCGCGGCGGCATTGGCGAAATAGTCATGGTCGATCATGCCGAGATCGACGCGGCGGCGCTTGCCGGTGGCGATTGCCTTGATCGCACCGTCGAGGTCGAGCGGCAGGCCCAATGTTCGCGCGAAGCTGTTGGCGGTGCCGAGCGGCAGAACCGCGAACACCACGTCTTTGCCGACGACATCGTCGACCACGCCCGACAGCGATCCGTCGCCGCCGCCGACGATCACCATTTTTGCGCCGGATCGTACTGCGCCGCGCACCGCGTCGTTGAGCCGCGAGGGATCGCGGATCGGCCAGGCGGCGGTAAGATGGATACCCGCCGCCTCGAACTTTGCGCGCGCCTGTTCGAACAGCGCCGCGCCGCGGCGCGAACGGGCGTTGACGATCAGGACGGCTTCGCGCGGGACGGGAAGGTTGGTTGTCACAGCGCTACAACGGCCAGGCGCACGGACGGTTCAGAGCCGCTTTCCGTTCCGGCCGGCGAGGTCGACGACATATTGCCAGGCGACGCGGCCCGAGCGGCTGCCGCGGCGGGTCGCCCAGTTGACCGCCTCGGCAGCGTCGAAGGGCAGGCCGTGGTCCTGTGCATAGGTGCGCACGATCTCGACATAGGTGTCCTGATCGATCGCATGGAAGCCGAGCGAAAGGCCGAAGCGGTCGGCGAGCGCGAGATTGTCGTCGATGCTGTCGCGCGGATTGATCGCGCTCGATTGCTCGGCGATGTCGCGCGGGATCAGGTGGCGGCGATTGGAGGTGACGAAGAGGCGGGCATTGGCCGGGCGTGCCTCGGCTCCGCCCTCGAGCAGCGAGCGCAGCGCGCGGCCGTCTGAAGCGGCGTCGAAGCCGAGATCGTCGAGGAAGATCACGAAGGCGCGCGAACTGGCGGCGATCAGCGCGAACAATTGGGGCAGCGTGTCGAGTGCGTCGGCCTGCGCCTCGATCAGCGCGACTTCACCGCCTTCGGCCTGCACTGCGGCGACGGCGGCTTTGCTCAGCGCCGATTTGCCCGTGCCGCGCGCGCCCCAGAGGAGGACGTCGTGCGCGGGGAGGCGGTCCGCGAGGCGGCGGACATTCGCGAGCAGCGTTTCCTTCTGCCGATCGATCCCGACCAGTTCGGCGAGCGGAAGCGGCGCGAAGGCGCGGGCGGGTTGGAGGAAACCACGATGCCAGACATAGGCTGGATGCGCGGTCAGATCCGGCACCGGCGGTGGTGGCGGGGCCAGCCGCTCGAGCGCGGCAGCGATACGGTCCAGCGGGTCGCTCATGCCAAGCGCGCTATGGCGCGCCGCGCGGATTGGCAATGCCTGTGTGCCTGCTGGTTCTATGCCAGCTTCGCGATCAGCGCTTCTGCGGCGGTGCGGTCGGTGAATCCGGGGATGGCGATCGCGGCCTGTGCTTCGGCCCTGGCTTCGGCGTTGCGGCCGGCTTCGGCATAGGCCTGCGCCAGCTGCCAGCGCAGCACCGGGTGGCGCGGCGCGAGCGTCACCGCCTTTTGCAGAAGCTCGATCCCGCCCGCGACATCGCCGCTTTCGGCGAGCGTCCAGCCCATCGCGCCCGCAACGGCAGGGTTGGACGGGGCGAGGTGATAGGCGGCCTCGGCATAGCGCGCGGCACGGTCGGGCTCGCCGGCGCCGGCATAGGCGAGGGCGAGCTCGGCGAGCAGACCGGCGTCGCGGTTGCCGGTGCGCAGGCGGACGGCTTCGAGTGAGTCGATTGCGGCGTCATAGTCGCCCGCCGCGGCCTGCCAGTTCGCGGACAGGCGCAGTGCGGCGAGGTTGAGCGGGTTTTGCGACAGGAACAACGCGAGCGTGGTCGACGCTTCCTGCCGCTGGCCCGAGCGGTCGAGCGCCTCGACGAGGCGGAGCATTGCGGCTTCGTCGAAACGGATGCTCGCGGCGTCCTTATAGGCGCGCACTGCGTCGGCGGGGCGCTTGAGTAGCATCAGCGTGTCGCCCACCAGCGTATGCGCGGCGGGGGCGCCGGGATTGCGCTGGGCGATCTCCTGTGCGCGGGCGAGCGCGGCGCCAGTATCGCCGCTGTCGATCAGCCCGCGGATCAGCGGGATCGCGGCGCGGGGATCGTCGGTCGGCGCCTTTTGCGCGGCCGCGGTGAGCATGGGCAGCGCATCGTCCGCGCTGAACCAGGCGGCGCCGTCGCGGGCGGGCGAGGCGGCACGGTCAAAATAGCGAGCGGCGATGTCGCGCTGGCCGATGCGTTCATAGCCGCGCGCGACGAGGCTGAGCGCATAGGCATCGGCATCGCCGCGGGCGACGACGGGGAGCAGCAGCTCGATCGCGTTCTTTGATGCGTCCGAGCGCAGCAGCGCGGTGGCGAGCAGCTTGCGCGCGGCGATGTTCATCGGCTGCTGATTGACGAGGTTGCGCAGCTTTTCGACCGCGCGTTCGTAGCTGCCCTCTTCCAGATCGAGCGTTCCGCCGAGCAGCAGACCGCCGGGAAGCGCAGCGATGCCGCTGCCGGCGCGCTGGAGTAGCTGACGCGCAAGGTCGAACTGCTCGGCGCGGGCGGCCAGCACGGCCTGGAGATAGAGCGCTTGGGGGCTGCGTGGGCGGACCTCCATCGCCTTGCGGGAAATCGCGAGCATTTCTTGCGTGCGGCCGACGTCACCGAGAGTCGAGGCGTATTGGATCAGCGCGGCGTGGCGATAGGGATCGCGCTTGAGCGCAGCCTCGAACCACGGGAGTGCGGCAACAAGGCCGTACTGGGTGCGGACCAGCTCGCCGCGCAGGATGAGCGCGTCGGTATTGCCCTTGTCGAGCTGGGTCGCCTTGCCCGCCGCTTCGATCGCGCCGACCACATCGCCCGCATTGACGCGGAAGCGGCCTAGGTCGGTCCAGGCATTGGCGTCATCGGGTGCGAGGCGGATGGCGGCGAGCGCGGATTCCTGCGCAGCGGCGAGGTTGCCGCCGGCGAGATAGGCACGGGTGCGGACGCGTTGCGCGGCGAGACGGTCGGCTTCGGGCGCCTTGTTCGCCTCGACCAGCGCGCGGCGCGGATCGCCCTGAAGCAGGATCGCGTGCGCCATCAGCGCATGGGTGCGGTTCGGATTGATGCCATTGTCGATCGCGCGGCGGAGCGACGCTTCGGCTGCGACGCCTTCGTCGAGTGCCAGCGTCGCGCGGGCGAGCGCCAGATGCGCTTCGCCCCATTTCGGATCGGCGCGGACGGCGTTGAATGCCTGCGACCGTGCGGCCGACGCGTTGCTCGCCTTGAGATATTGTTCGCTGCGCGCGACGGCGGTGCGCGCCGCTTCGGGATCGACGCGATTGGCGATGACCGAGCGGAAAGCGAGCAGCGCGACGCCGAACGCGGCGATGCACAGCGCGAACACGACGATCCGGCGCAGATTGACGCGGCCCTTGCCCGACAGGCGAGTGCTACCGCTGCGCCATTTGCGCCGCTGACCAATGGAGGGAGCTGTCTCAGGGCTGGAGGTCATAGGCCTTCATCAGATCATAGAGGGTGGGGCGGCTGATCCCGAGCAGGCGCGCGGTGCCGGAGATGTTGCCGTCGGTACGGGACAGGGCCTGAACGATCGCGCGGCGGTCCGCAGCCTCGCGCACCGCCTTGAGGTTGATCGGGCCGACGTCTTCGGCGGGCGCAAGGTCGAGATCGGCGGCGGTAACGAGCTTGCCGTCGGCCATGATTGCGGCGCGCTTCACGCGATTCTCAAGCTCGCGGACATTGCCCGGCCAGTGCCAGGCATCGATCGCGTCGAGCGCGTCGGGGGCAAAGCTCTTGCCGCCGAGCTTCATTGCGGTGGCGTGTTTGTGGAGCAGGTGGCGTGCGAGCAGACCGGCGTCGCCGGGACGTTCGGCGAGGCTGGGGATGCGCACGACGATCTCGGCGAGGCGGTAATAGAGATCCTCGCGAAAGGTGCTGGCGGCGACCATCGCATCGATGTCCTGATGCGTCGCACAGACCACGCGGGTATCGACCGCGATTGGCTTGCGCCCGCCAATCCGCTCGATCACCCGTTCCTGAAGGAAGCGCAGCAATTTGACCTGGAGCGGCAGGGGCACGTCGCCGATCTCGTCGAGGAACAGCGTGCCACCCTGTGCCTGCTCGATCTTGCCTTCGGTCGTCTTGACCGCGCCGGTAAAGGCGCCCTTTTCATGTCCGAACAATTCGGATTCGAGTAGCGTCTCCGGGATCGCGGCGCAGTTGATCGCGACGAATTCGCCCTTGCGGCGGCTGGCGTCGTGCAGGCCGCGGGCGAGCAGTTCCTTGCCGGTGCCGCTGGCGCCGAGCAGCATCACCGAGACATCAGCGGGGGCGACGCGCTCGATCGTGCGCGTGACCTTGAGCATTTCGGCCGAGCCAGTGACGATGCCGCCGAGCGCGGTGCCGCTTTCGGCACGCGCGGCGAGGCGGCGATTCTCGGCCTCAAGTGCATGGACGTGGAAAGCGCGTGCGACGATCAGGCCGAGCGCGTCGATATCGATCGGCTTCTGGTAGAAGTCCCACGCCCCCATCGAGATGGCGCGCAGCATCGATTCACGCTCGCCATGGCCTGAGGCGACGATGACGCGTGTATCGGGCTTGAGTGCGAGAATGGTTTCGAGGGCGGCGAAGCCTTCGGTCGTGCCGTCGGGATCGGGCGGCAGGCCAAGGTCGAGCGTGACCACGGCGGGTTCCTCCGCGCGGAGGATCGCAATCGCGCCCTCGCGGTCGCCCGCGGTGAGAATCTCATAGCCCTCATAGGCCCAGCGCAACTGGCGCTGGAGCCCGGCGTCGTCCTCAACGATGAGGAGTTTGGGTTTGTCGCTCATGCCGCTCGTCCAACTTCACCATTCGCTGCGCCCGTCGCGCGCAACACCACGCGGAAACGCGATCCCTTGCCTTCACTGCTTTCGACCTCGATCCGTCCGCCCATTTCGGCGGCGAGCTTCTGTGCCTCGAACGCACCGATGCCGAAGCCACCGGGTTTGGACGAGACGAAGGGCTTGAACAATTTGTCGCGGATGAACGCCGGGGACATGCCCGTGCCGCGGTCGACCACGTCGAGCCGCGCCTCCCTTGCGTCGGCGCCTACCTCGATCGTGATGGGTGCGCCTGGCGGGCTTGCCTCGATCGCGTTCTGGATGAGGTGGCCGAGCAGGGTTTCGAGCATCGCTGGATCGGCGATGGCGAGCGGATCGCCGGAGCTCGATACCTCGACCGGGTGCTGCGCGCGGCGCGCCTTCGCCACCCGGCGTGCGAGGGGCGCGAGCGGGACCGCGACCGGGGCTTCGGTACGCGCGCGGTGATGCTGCGAGAGGCGCGCGAGCATATCGTTCATCCGTCCCGCAGAATCCTGAAGCGTCGCGACCATATCAGCGCGGAAGGCGGGATTGTCGGCGTGGCGCTCGGCGTTGCGCGCGACGAGCGTGAGCTGGCTCACCAGATTCTTGATATCGTGCATGATGAAGGCGAAGCGGCGGTTGAACTCTTCGAAGCGTTCGGCCTCGGCCAGCGCTTCGAGCGCGCGTTCCTCGGCCAGATAGCTGGCAAGCTGACGGCCTGCGGCCTTGAGCAGGTCGAAGTCCTCCCAGTCAAGCGCGCGCGGCACCGGCGGGTGGGCGAGTACGATCGCCCCGGCAAGGCGGCTGTGATGGGGAAGGGGCACGACGACCCATGCCTGATCCCAGCCGCGGATCGAAGCAGGGATCGCGGCGGCGGGGTCGGCGGTATCGAGTTCAAGGATCAGCGCCGGATCGAGCGTGGCGTATGGCCAGTCTTCGCCATAGGCTGCAGGCAAGCTGCCGCGCGCGACATTCCACGCCGCGCTGACGCCGAGCGTATCGCCCTGCGGCACCAGCAACACCCCCGCGGGAGAGTCGGTCAGATCGGCCAGCGCCTTGACGATGCGCTCGTCGAGCGGGGCGCTGCCCTCAGGCTCGCCCAGCGTCTCGGTGAAGCGCAGCCACTCGGCGCGATAGTCGTAGCGGTGGGCGAAGAAATGCTTCGCGAGCTTCACCTTGGTCCAGGCGCGTAGCCAGGGGCTGGAGACGACGGTCAGGATCGCGGCGGTCGAGCCGAATACGAAGGCGGTCTGGAGCAGGCGTGCATTGTCGCCGCCGATCGCGGCGAGCGCCGAGGTGGCGAGCGCGAGCAACGCGAAATAGAGTCCGATCGCGACCAGCGAGAGCGACTGATAGGCGACGGTGCGCGACAGCTGCATCGGCCATTCGCCGCGCCGTTGCAGCCCCATTGCGATTGCGGCGGCGATCAACGCCATCGCCCCGCCGCGCACGGCGACCAGCTGATGCGGCCAGCCCATGGTGAGCCACGCGACGCTCAACACGTTGGTGTCGACCAGCCACATTGCGCCGATTGCGAGTACTACGGGGCGCATCCCCGCGGTGCCGGGCGCCGTGATCGCGCCATGCAGGCTCTGGACGAGGACAAGAGCGGCGACCGCGGCCATCATCCGCAGCAGCAGTGCGGCCTCGGTGACCTGGGGTGCGATATCCTGCGTGGTCGCTGCGACGACATGCAATGCGGCTGCAATCAGGATCACCACCGCGACGACGCCATAGACGGTGCCGATCGCTGCCGGCGGGCGTTCGGACCCGTGGCGGCGGTGGAGCGCGATCATGAAGCCGAGCCACGCAAGATTGCGCGCGCTCTCGGCAATGCGTGTGGTGAGATCGGCCTCGCCGATCCCGGCCACGGCCAGCGCCCACAGCGCGGTCATCATCAGCGCGATGCCGAGGGGTTTGCGCGGCACGCCGGCCTCTGCGCCGCGGAAGGTCCACAGGCCCAGCGCGCCGAACAGCAGCGCCGCCAGGGCATGGCCCCAGAGGATCAGCGCCGGAACCACGGATTTAGCGCGCGCCGTCCGGGAAGATCACGACCCGGATCGTCTGGAGGAGGATCAAAACGTCGAGGAAGGGCGAATAATTCTTCGCGTAATAGAGGTCATATTCGAGCTTCTGGCGGCTATCCTCGATCGACGCGCCATAAGGATAGTTGATTTGAGCCCAGCCGGTAATGCCCGGCTTCACCATGTGGCGTTCGGCATAATAGGGTAGCTTGGCCTCGAGATCCTCGACGAACTGGGGGCGTTCGGGGCGTGGGCCGACGAAGCTCATCTCGCCCTTGAGCACGCTCCAGCATTGCGGCAGCTCGTCGATTCGCACCTTGCGGATGAACCAGCCGACACGGGTGATGCGCGGATCGTCCTTCTCAGCCCAGACGGCCTTTCCGGCGACTTCGGCATCCTGGCGCATCGAGCGCAATTTGATGATGTCGAACCCCTGGCCGTAAAGGCCGACACGGCGCTGACGGTAGAAGGCCGGGCCGCGGCTTTCCAGCTTCACTGCGATTGCGCCAAGCAGAATCAGCGGCAGCGTGAAGGCGAGCAGGATCAGGCTGGCGACGATATCGAAGAAGCGCTTGAACATGCTCGACAGCATGCGGCCCGAGGAGAAACCGTCGGAAAAGATCAGCCAGCTGGGATTGACCGACTGGAGGTCGACACGGCCAGTCTCGCGCTCGAGGAAGGTCGAGGTGTCGTTGACATGGACGCCGGTGGTCTTGATCCGCAGCAGATCCTTGAGCGGGAGCGCGTTGCGTCGTTCTTCGAGCGCGAGCACGACCTCACTCGCGTTGAGCAGCACGACATGGTCGGCGAGGCTGTAGATCGCGTCGCGTGCGATGGCCTCCGGGATCACGCGGTTTGCCTCGCTCATCGCGACATAACCGACCACGACGAAACCAGCGCCGGGCTTCTTTGAGAGCACCTTGAGCCGCTCCGCGCGTGCGCCGGCACCGAGCACGACGACGCGGCGCTTGAAGACCTGGCTGCCGAGCGTCTTGCCCAGCAGCAGGCGCAGCATGAACAGCGCTACGACGGCCGTGAGCATCGCGTAGAGCAGGTTCGAGCGCCAGAAGGTAAGCGCCGGGACCACGAAGAAGACAACCGACAGGAAAATCGTGGCGAGCGACACTGCAACCAGCAGCCGCGCGGCGGCGACGCGGATCGACTGAAGCGCATCCGCGCCATAGACGCCGACCGCGATCATCGCGAGCTCAAGGCAGATCGCGAAGCTCGTCATCTGGAGGATGCGGGTGTGGATCGGCTCCACCTTCATCCCGATCTGCCAGGCGCGGTAGATCCAGCCGAATTCGGCTGCCGCAAACAGCAGCATGACGTCGAACAGCGCGAGCAGCAGCACGGCGTTCGGTATATAATGTTTGAACAGGCGGATCATGGCGGCCTATCCTTACACCAGAAACTGTAAACAAAACCGACACCGGATGGTCGGTGTCGGTGAAACTGACGAAAAGATGCCGGGCAGCTGGAAATCCGTGCCGTGATACGTGTTTGGCGGCGCCAATGAGCTGGCGCCCCAACCTTAATTCGATGGTTCGAACAGGATCGTGACCCCGTCGAGCAGGCGAACCCGCGTCATCATCGGGGGTGGGATCGGTTCGCCGTCGATCAGGATATAGAGACGGCCGGGTACCACTTCGCCCCTGCGAAAGGCATCGGTTTCCGTGTTCTGCCGCGCGTTGCTGGCGAGCGAGGGGCGGGCGGCATAGACAGCACGGACCGGGACCCTCGCCTTTGCCGCACGCCACGCGACTTCCTGAAACAGACCGAGTCCCTTGGTGACGTCACCAGGAACGAAGGCGATGTCCTTCGCTTGCGCGACCAGTTGATCCCATTCGGGCGAGGCGGTGCGGACGTAGAGCGGGGCGCCGCGCGCTTCGGAAGTCTGAGCGCGAATTGACCCGGCCATCGGCACGAGGTCGGCGATTTGCACGACCGCAAGGGCAACAAGAACCAGACCCGCGCGGCGCGGTTCGAGCCGGTAGAGGATACGGATGCCCGCGAAGACCAGCACATAGGCGACCGGCCAGAACAGCCGTCCTGAAGCGCGCACCGCGTCGAGCGCGACGGCAACGCTGCCGGGCAATTGATAACGCGGCAGCCGCTGGCCGGCAAAGTCGGGATAGGTACTGATCGCAAGTAGCGTGAGCGCGATCAGCGCCGGGACCAGCCATGTGAGCCGCGCGAGGCTGTCAGGCGAATCCGACGCGGGGCGCGGCAGGCGGTGGGCGAGGACCGCGGCGAGCGGCAGGAGGATCAGCAGCCCAAGGCCGAGATACTGGAACCCCTCGAACCCGCGACCGGGGCGTTGTTCGATTGCAGGGAGAAAAGTCGAATACGTCCCCACGCCGGGATTCCAGAGCGCGTCCAATGGCATCGCGAACGCGCCGTAATTGCCCGAAGGCCAGTGCGGTTCGAACACACCTAGGCTCCACGCGATACCGCCGACCATCAGCAGGATCGCGGCGCATTCCGCGAAGAGGCTGGGCGCGCCCTTCTGGTTCTTCCAGAGCCGTTCGAGCATGGCGCTCGCCCAGATCGCGCCGACCATCACCAGCAGATAGGAGTGGATGAAGGCGGTGAGCGCGATCAGCACCGCCCAGCCCTTGTTCGACGCTGAACGCTCCGGATCTGTGAAGCGCCACAGCGCCCACAGGATCAGCCAATGCGCCATCAGGTTCACATGGACGATGCGGTTGAACAGCGTCGGCAGCGCCGCGAGCAGGATGACGCCGCACCACAAGGCCAGCTCGTTGGGCGCGTGACGGCAGAGCAGCTTCCACGCGAAGAAGAGCTGGAGGAACAGGCAGGCGAGCAGCCACCAGCCGATGACTTGCGTGTCGGCTGGCAGAAGGCCGCGAAAGGGAAAGGCGAGCGCCGAGAGCAGCGGGTTGCTGTCGGTGAACAGCAGACCGGTCCCTTCGGGCGCGTTGAGCAGGGTGGTGCGGAGGAAGGCGGGGGCGGGATCGTGTAGCCAAGCGTGAAGCCCGAGCGCGTTTTCGCCATTGTCGGTGCCGCGCAACAGCCAGGCAACATTGGAGATATCGAGGATCTGCCAGTGGAAGAAGGCGGAGAATAGCGCGAGCGTCAGCGCGGCGAGCACGACGAACGGCGCGGCCTGATCGCGCTTCATGGCAAAATTCCCCCGCATGGCTCCCCTCACAGCACCTTGAGGCCCAGTTCGTCCAGTAGCAGCGCCGCCTGATCGCGCGAGATCACCGCGCCCCGAAAGCGGCCGGCATCGGCGATCCGCATCCCGCCAAGATCGGCGCCGCGCAGATCGGCGCCCTCGAACCGCGCGCCGTCGAGCAGGGCTTCGCGCAGGCTCGACTCCTCAAATGCGGCGAGGCGGAAGTCGCACTCGCGCAGATCGGCTTGCGAGAGATCGATCCGCTTCAGCGCCACCTTACGGAAATCATGCTTCCGCAGCCGCGCCCCGATGAGCAGGCTTTCCTCGAACTTCACCTCGACCGCCTTGAGATCGGTCAGGTCCGCGCCGGTGAGCTTGCAGCCAGAGAAGCGCGCGCCCTCGACCTCGCAGCGCTTGAAGGAGGCGTTATTGAAGTCGCTGGCGGCGAAGACCGCTTCGCTAAGATCGCTGCGGGCGAAATTGGCGAAGGCGCCGCGGCACGATTGCCAGCGCGTGCGCGCGAGCGTCGCCCCGCTGAGGTCTGCGCGGCGCAGATTGCAGCGCTCGAACGACCAGCCCGAGAGGTCGAGGCGCGCAAGATCGGCTTCCTCGAGATCGCAATCGACCAGCGCGCTGCCGGCGGGCAGCGCCTCGATATCGGTGCGGGTGAGCGCGCGATCACGAACCGGCGGGGCATCGGAAGGCGCGGGCATCGCCCGTTGTTAGCGGCGGTCGGGCGATTGGACCAGCGCCGTCACAAACTTCAACAACGCTATTGCGTGATGATACATCATCACCTAATCGGCGCGCGTCAGTTAAGCGTGAAGGGGTAAAAGCGTGCGTCATCATCTTCTTTGTGCCGTGTCGGCGGCGGCGATCCTGCCGGGTGCGGCCTATGCCAACAGTTCTGCCAACGCGGCGGGACAGGCGGGCAGCCATGCCGAGGGCGAGATCGTTATCACCGCGAGTCCATTGCAGCAGACCGCCGATCAGACCGCGACTCCTGTCATCACGCTGAGCGGCGACGAGCTGGTGCATCGCCGCGCGGCGACGCTGGGCGAGACGCTGGCCGGGCAGCCCGGCATCAATTTCGAGAGCTTTGGCGGCGGTGCGAGCCGTCCGGTGATCCGCGGCCAGACCGCGCCGCGCGTGCAGGCGCTGACCGACGGCGTCGGTATTCAGGATGCCTCGGCAATCTCGCCCGACCATAATATCGCCGCGGAACCGCTGCTGCTGCGCGGGATCGAGGTGCTGCGCGGCCCGGCGACCCTGCTTTATGGCAGCGGTGCAAGCGGCGGCGCGATCAACCTGCTCGACGACAAGGTGCCAACGTCGATTCCCGAGGGCGGGATCGGCGGCGCGATCGAGGGCCGGCTGGGCACGGGCGACGATGAACGTGCGATCGTCGGCGGGGTGACCGCTGGCGTCGGTCCGTTCGCGCTTCGCATCGAAGGCGTGAAGCGCAAGTCGAACGACTATCGCGTGCCCGGCAAGTTCGGCGAGGATCATGTCGCCGGATCGTACAACGACACCAACACGCTGAGCGCTGGCGCGTCGTGGATCGGCGACAAGGGCTATCTGGGCGTCGCCTATACCCGCCAGCGCAGCACCTATGGCCTGCCCGGCCATAGCCACGAATATGAGGATTGCCATCCGCACGGCACCAAGCTGCACTGCGGCGGGCACAGCCATGACGACGGCGATCACGACCATGACCATGGGCATGGGCATGAGGATCCGCCGCAGGTGAAGATGCGCAGCGACCGGTTCGACATCCGCAGCGACTGGCGCGATCCGCTGCCCGGATTTGAGCGGGTGCGTTTTCGCATGTCGTTCACCGACTATGAACACGACGAGCTGGACGAGGGCGTGGTCGCCACGACCTTCAAGAACAAGGCGACCGACCTGCGGCTGGAGCTGGCGCACAAGCCGATCGGCGGGCTGCGCGGCGTGTTCGGCGTGCAGCATATGGAGAGCGATTTCTCAGCCACCGGTGCCGAGGCGTTCCTGATCAACACCAAGACCAAAAACACCGCGCTGTTCCTGATGGAATCGCTCCAGCTCGGCCCGGTGCGGCTGGAGGGTGCGGTGCGCCAGGAGTGGCAGGACGTGAAGTCGTACGCCGCGCGCTATCCCTCGATCAGCCACAGCCCGTTCTCGGCATCGGCCGCGGCAGTCTGGAACCTTGATGACAGCTATTCGGTCGCGCTGTCCTTTGCCCATGCCCAGCGCGCGCCGTCGGTGCAGGAACTGTACGCTTATGGCGTCCACCTCGCGACCAACACATTCGAGATCGGCATGGTCACGGGCAACACGCGGCTGCGCGACAAGGTGTCGCTCGGGGTCGAGAAGTCGAACTCGGTCAATCTGACGCTGCGCAAGACCAAGGGCGCGGCGACCTTCACCATCGGTGCGTACCATCAGGACTTCGCCAACTATATCTATGGCGACACGATCGACCGGTTCGAAGACTTCCGCCTGATCCGCTATGTCGGGCGCGGCGCGACCTTCAGCGGGATCGACGGCGAGGTGCGCTATGAATTCACGCCGCAGTTCGCGGCGTCGGTGTTCGGCGACTATGTCCGCGCCAAGTTCAAGGATGGGCAGGGCAACCTACCACGCATTCCCGCCGGCCGGCTGGGCGCGCGTGCGGATGCCCATCTCGGAGCATTCACCGCGGACGCCGAATATTATCATGTGTTCGAACAGGGGAAGGTCGCGTCCTACGAGACCACGACCCCAGGGTACGACATGATCAACGCGACCGTCGCCTACAAGCTGGAGCTGGGCGCGAACCGCAGCGCGGAGCTGTTCGTGCGCGGGACCAATTTGACCAACCAACTGGCGTTCAACCACGCATCGTTCATCAAGAATGCGGCGCCGCTGCGCGGGCGCAACATCGCGTTCGGCCTGCGGGCGGCGTTCTGAGCGGGCTCCTCTCCGCCCGGGCAGGGGCAGTGCGGACGCGACAGCCGTCCGCACTGTTCCGGCATATCGAGGCGCTTCAGGGCGAGCAGCCCTGGGGCACCGTGCTCGATGCGGGGACGGGCACCAACTCGATCGGGTGGGTGACGTCGATTCCGACCGAGCGCTGGATCGCGGTGAGCGGCGCAGTCGCGCATGCCGCGCAGGTGCGCGACGTCGCCGAACCGGTGCGGCGGCCGCAGGACCGGATCATCGTCGGCAACTGGGCGGACCCGACACTGTTGGCCGGAGAGCGCTTCGATACGGTGCTGGCCGATTATCTGATCGGCGCGATCGAGGGCTTCGCGCCGTACTTCCAGGAGCGGATGTTCGCGCGATTGCACGGGGTGACGGCGGGGCGGCTCTATCTGGTCGGGCTGGAACCCTATGTCAGCCACGATCCCGGGACCGAAGCGGGGCGGATCATCTGGGAGATCGGACGATATCGCGACGCCTGTCTGTGGCTGTCTGCTGAGCGGCCCTATCGCGAGTTTCCGCTCGAATGGGTGGTGGAGCGGCTGGAAACGAATGGCTGGCGAGTCACCGATATCGCGCGCTTCCCAATCCGCTATGGCGCGCGCTTCGTGAACAGTCAGATCGACATGTGCCTGCGCCGGCTGGAGACGATGCCAGACCGGACGCTCGCGGCCGCGCTGCTGGCACAGGGCGAGGCTATTCGCGAGCGTGCACTGGCCACGGACGCGCGCCTCGACGGGCTGCATCACGGATTTGACTATACAATTGCGGCAGAGCCGATCCTCAGCCGGTAATGCGGCGGAGCGCGGCGCGGGCGGCGCGCGCCGCGCCCTGAGACAGGCCGCCGACGCTGCGCAGATTGAACAAGCGCAGGCGGAAGCGTTCGCGGCGCGTGTCCATCCACTCGGCCTTATAGGGCTCGTTGCCATTGCCATAGTCGATCACCGCCGGGTGATCCCGGTCGAGGACGTGGCGGAACATTGCGACCGACAGCAGGGTGCCGGGCGACAGCTCGCGCTCGCTTTCGAGATAGGCGAGCTTGTGGATCGTGGCGTGGCCATTCTCGACCGTCCAGAATTGCGCGGCGACCGGAGCGCCGTCGCGCCGGGCAATGCCGAGGCGCAGCGTGCCGGCGGCACCCTCCGCCGCAGCGGCGGCGCGGAGGAAGGCGGGGGCGCCTTCGTCGGGCTTCCAGCTATGCGCGTAGACCGCTTCGTACGCGTCCCATGCGGCATCGTCGAAACGATCGAGAACCTCGGTGGTGAAGGGCGAGTTCTTTGTCCGGCGGCGGACGGTGTTGCGCAGCTTCGAGGGGCGATTGGCCCAATAGGCGTCGAAGTCGAGGCCTGCGGTGTCGGCAACCCAGTTGGCGGTTTCGAACTGGAGGCGCGGCAGCCAGCCTTGCGCCCGGAAGGCGACCTGAAGTTGTGCGGCGACATCGGCTTCAAGCGGCCACAAGCTGAGCGTGTCGAAGCGGCGGCGCAGGATACGGGCGAGATCGCCGAGCAGGCGGGCGCGGGTGTCCGGATCGGTGCCGGGGGTGAAGAGCGGGGCGAAGGCGAGCGTGTACCAGCTCGCAAGGCCACGGCCATGTCCACCGCCGCAATCGTGCAGCGGCAGCCATGCCGCGGCGTCGCCTTCATGCGCGGTGGCGATGGCGAGTGGGTCGCCGGGATAGATATGCGCGCAGGTGAGCGCCAGCCAGTCGTGGCGGTCGTAGAAGCCGGATTGCGCGGCCCTCGACGCTTCGCATGCGAGACCGTCGAGCGAATCGAGAATTCGCGCGTCAACCTCATGCGTGTGGGTCAGGGGCAGAGTGACGGTCATTGCGGGTCGGGGTTTCCCGTCAGCCGCTTCGCCTTGGCGAGCGCGCGCCAGGCATAGGCCTTGAACATGTTCTGGCTTGGGTAGCGCGCGGGCATGGCGGGGCTGAGGCCCGCGCCGCGCAGCAGGCGGTTGAAGGCATGGGCGTCGGCCTCGCGATAACTCCATTCGGAGCGCCAGGTGACCGAGAGCGAGACCGAGGTCGCCGCGCCGTTCTGTACCCAGTGCGGCGCCTTGACCGGCACGTACAGCCCTTCGCCCGGTGTGAGGGAGATCGGCTGGCCCTTGCCCGCAAATTCGTCGCGGAACGGGAGGTTGCGGTGGGCGCCGCGGTGGAATTCCTCCTGCAGCGCGCCGGGCGTCAGATCGGGGTCGGCGGCGGGGAAGAGCATCATCGTCTTCTCACCCCGCAGCTGGAGGAGGATGTTGTGCTCCGGGTCCATATGGAAGGGCGTGACCGCGCCCGGGGAGGAGACGAAGATGAACGCCTCGCGCTTGATCATCGCGCCGGTGCGGGCCGTGACCAGCGGTTCCAGCTCGTCGAGAATCTCGTCGAGGAGCTGGCGGTAGATCGCGTCCTGTTCGATGAACTTGAGGACCATCCATGAGCCGTTCTGCTCGATCGAGCGGATCGAGTCCGCGACCGACAGGCCGTTATGCTGGACGGTCGAGGGATCGACCTCGATGGGCAAGTTGGCGAGGTTCTGCTCGACATCGACCGGGCGGATGCGCTGAGACAGCTCGACCAGCGACTCGAGCTCGAACAACCTGTGGCCGGTGAGGCCGTGGGCGATCTTGCCCGGCTGCTCGGGATAGAGGGTGGCGAAGCGGGCGCGGGCGTCGGTGTCGAACACGGTTGCCGGCGCGAGGCGGGTGGCGGTCATTCTTCGGTCTCCGGAGGCGCTTGCGGGCGCGTGCGGCGGTTGCGGATGGCTTCGGCCGCGCGCTCGACGGCGCGGGCGGCGTGGAAGAGCGCACGGCTATGCCAGCCGGCGAGGGGCAAAGTGACGCGGACGATGGCGCGGCGTTCGCCCCACAGGCTGTCGATCATCGGGTGATCGGCGCTGGCGCAGCTGTCCATCCAAACGATGGCGGGATTGTCGAGGATGGCGAGATTATCGAGCTGGATCAGCACGCCCGGGGAGTAGCGGGAGAATTCCTCGTCGAACGCGGTCTTGAACGAGAAGGAACCGGGCGCGGTAAGGAAGTTGACCAGCATCGCCAGCGGCTTGTCGTCAAGGTCGAGACGGAGGAGCTCGAGCTTGCCCGCGTCGAACGCGCCGGTGAGCGCATCGCGGAAGAACGCGGAAGTGTGCGGCTCGCTGGCGAGCGCGGATCCGGCGCGGCCCTTCCAGCCGGATTGCTCCAGCGCGAGATAGGTGTCGATCCAGCCGGGGAGATCGTCGCGGTTGATCAGGCGTGTGGTGGTGACGGCGCCCAGCTCTGCGAGGCGCGACTGGAGGCGCTTGATCTCCTTGCGCTTCTTCTTGCGCACCGTGGCTTCGTAATAGGCGGTCGGCGAGAGATCGCTCTGAAGCAGGGCGCGCTCGATCCGGTGGACCGTATCGCAGGGGCGGTTCGCGATGGCGAGCAGGGCGCGGTGGACGGGGCCGTCCTCGACCAGACCGGTCAGATGCAACAGGCCGGTCGATTGCGGGTCGGCGTCGAGCGCGGCGAGGATTGCGGCCCAGGCGGTCGCTTCATGCCCGCGGCGCAGCAGCGGGCCGCCGAGGAAGCAGTGATAGTGGAGCCAGTTCTCGACATGCGCGATCGGCAGGCGGCCATAGCGTGGCTCGGTGGTGAGCGGGAGCAGGCCGATCAGCTGGTCGCCGGCACGGATGGCGAGCAGGCGGCCGTGGCGCGGCGGAAGGTGTGCGGCGCCGGCGGAGACGAACCAGCGTTCCATGAAGGCGTTGGGCTCGGATGCGTCGGCGGCGAGATCGTCCCACTCGGCATCGAAGGCCGGATCGGTCAGGCCGAGCGGAAGGAAATCGGCGGACACGGCGGCCGGCGCGAGGTGCAGCATGGATGCCGCCTCACAGACAGTCGATCGATCAATGGCCTTTGCCGCGTTCATGCCGCTCCTGAACCCCCTGATCCGGCGTTAGCGGTGAACCGTTAAATTTCGGGAAGCGATACCATGAATCGCGCATTTGCTGATGCCCGAAACGGGTTGACCTTGCCGGCGGGCAGGCGCAGACGCCCGGCCGCGCCCAATCCGGGGCGCGGGAATCGCAACCAGAGGAACCATGGACAGCGACTCTAGTAGCAACGCGGTGACGGGCATGCCCGCCGCCGCATCGAAACCGAGGAACGCGCCCGGCACGGATCGCCGGGCGAGCGCCGGCCGCTAGTCGCGTCCCCGCTCGCCCCGGAGGCCCATGACGGGCCGATGGAGGTGAGCATGACCAATCTGAACAATCGCCGTTTCACGCTGGCGCCTGGCCGTCCGGCCGCGTGCGTCTATCGCCTGCCTGTGCGGGTAGTCCGCATCGTCCCGCGGCCCGCGCCGCTGCGGCTCGACTGGTCGCCTGACCCGGTGACCGGGGTGCCGACGGCCCGTTGGGTCCGCGACGAAGGAGAGGTGGCGCCGCGATGCGTGCCGCCCCGCCGCGTCTTCCGTCTCGCCGCCTGACAGAGGAGGGCTGAGCCATGCGCAAGCGCAGGAACTCGTCCGCCGATCTGGAGCGGGAGGTGATCCTTTCGGTGATCATCCTCTACGTCCTGATCTGCGCCGCGATGATCGGAATCCACTATCTGCAGCCGGGCGGGACGGCGACGGTGACGTCGTCCTCCTCGCCCTCGCACGCCGACCGCGCCGGAAGGGAATAGGCGATGGCACATGCAAATCAGGCGGGGTTGGTCCCCGAACAGGTCAGCCTTGCCCCGGTGTGGCGGCGGCTGCGCAGTGACGACGCGGCCGGCCTTGGCCGCGCGGCGGCCGATCTCGGCTGTCGCTTTCCGCCGCCCGAGGAGGGCTATGAGGAAGATGCCGGGTTCATCTATCTGCCCGTCAGCGTGCTGGCGCGCGAGGGACATGACGTACGGCAGGACCAGATCGGCTTTGCATTGGGTGACACGGTGCTGGTGACACGCGAGCCGGCGGAGGGATTCGCGCCGTTCGATCGGGCGCTGGCGATCCTGCGACGGCGGCCGGGCATCCCGCGCACCGCGCATGGCGTGATGTACGCGCTGCTTCAGGCGGCGAATTCGGCGTCGAACCAGATCCTCGAGCTCGCCAGTGCGGCGCTGGAGGGGATGAACCGCAAGATCCGCCAGATCGCCGAGGGCTATGATGATGCCGGACGCGAGCTGACGACCGACGATATCGGTGAGACGATGGCCGAACTCAACGATCGCGAGGAGCTGGTCTCGCGCATCCTGGAGAGCCAGTTGCTGCTGGCGCGGGCGGCACGATATCTGCGCGCGGAGGTCGAGGACGTCGAGTTGCGCGGCCAGATCGAGACGCTGATCTCCGATATCCAGAGCATCAAGGAACATGCCGGGTTCGAGCACGACAAGGTCCGCTATCTCCAGCAATCGGTGATGACGAGCCTGAACGTGAGGCAGAACCAGGTGGTGAAGGTGTTCACGATCATCACCGCGGTGTTCCTGCCGCCGACGCTGATCGCGACCTTTTACGGGATGAACTTCGCAGTGATGCCCGAGTTGTCATGGGAATGGGGGTTCACCGCCACCATCCTGCTGACCCTGCTCGCGGCGCTGCTGCCGCTCTGGTACATCAAGCGCAAGGGATGGCTTCGGTGATCCGGCTCCGGCGCGGGGACGTTCCCCGCGGCTGGAGTGCCGCCGGTCTCGGTCTTGCCGCGATGTTCGTGGTGGCCGAGGAGGCGCGCGCGTCGGGCGGGGCCCATGTCATCGACGATGCCGAAGTCGAGACGCCGGGCCTGTGTCACGCCGAAAGCTGGCTGACCGGGTTCGAGGGCGGTCGGCGGCTGGTGAACCTGTCGCCCGCCTGCACCTTCCATGCACTGTCGTCGGTCGAGTTCGGTGCGGCGATCCAGCATGGCTGGGAGCGGGGGCACCGGCACACGCTGATCGGGCCGGCGGCGAAGCTGGCGCTGCGTTCGCCGTCGCGCGGGTTCGGGCTGGGCGTGGCGGTGTCGGCGGCGGTGGATATGAGAACCGGCAAGGCGGAGAGCGCCACGGTGCTGGTGCCGGTGACGATCGATCTGACGCCGCGGGTCCGCACTAATTTCAACCTGAGTTACCAATGGGCCAGGACCGAGGACCGGCATGGGGTGGTTGTCGGGGCGCAGGTCGAGGCGCGGGTGGGCGGCAATTTGTCGGTGATGGCCGAGGGGTTCGTTCGCGACGGCAGCAAACCGGGGTTTCAGGCCGGGGTGCGCTGGACACCGAAGGTATGGATCGATGTCGATCTGCTCGGCGGGCGGCGGATTGACGGGACTGCCGCTAGGGCGGTGACGCTGGGGGTGACGTTGCGGCGGTGAGAATGAAGAAAGGGCCGGCGGATCGCTCCGCCGGCCCCTTGCTTGTTCCAGCCGGGTGGCCGGGTGACAGGACTTAGAAGTCCATGCCGCCCATGCCGCCCATGCCGCCACCGCCCATCGGCATGGCCGGCTTGTCTTCGGGCAGTTCCGAGACAGCGGCTTCCGTGGTGATGAGCAGGCCGGCGACCGACGCTGCGTTCTGGAGCGCGGTGCGAACGACCTTGGTCGGGTCGATCACGCCGGCAGCCACGAGGTTCTCGTAGGTGTCGGTCGCAGCGTTGAAGCCGAACGAGGTGTCGGTCTGGTCGAGCAGCTTGCCCGAGACGACCGCGCCGTCATGGCCGGCATTCTGCGCGATCTGGCGAACCAGCGAGGTCAGCGCGCGGCGGACGATGTCCACACCGCGGGTCTGGTCCTCGTTCGCGCCTTCGGTGCCGTCCAGCGCCTTGGTCGCATAGAGCAGCGCGGTGCCGCCACCGGGGACGATGCCCTCTTCGACGGCTGCGCGGGTCGCGTGCAGTGCGTCGTCGACGCGGTCCTTGCGCTCCTTCACTTCGACTTCCGAAGCACCGCCAACCTTGATCACGGCCACGCCGCCGGCGAGCTTGGCGAGACGCTCCTGGAGCTTCTCACGGTCGTAATCGCTGGTGGTGACTTCGATCTGCTGGCGGATCGCGTCGGTGCGGCCCTTGATCGCATCGGCTTCACCCGCACCGTCGACGATGGTGGTGTTGTCCTTGTCGATCGAGACGCGCTTGGCGGTGCCGAGCATGCCGAGCGTGACGCTCTCGAGCTTGATGCCGAGATCTTCACTGATGACTTCGCCCTTGGTCAGGATCGCGATGTCCTCGAGCATCGCCTTGCGGCGATCGCCGAAGCCCGGCGCCTTGACGGCTGCGACCTTGAGGCCGCCGCGCAGCTTGTTCACGACGAGCGTGGCCAGCGCCTCACCCTCGATGTCCTCGGCGATGATCAGCAGCGGGCGACCCGACTGCACGACCGCCTCGAGGATCGGCAGCATCGCCTGGAGCGACGACAGCTTCTTCTCGTGGATCAGGATGTACGGATCGTTGAGTTCGACCGCCATCTTCTCGGGGTTGGTGATGAAGTAAGGCGACAGATAGCCGCGGTCGAACTGCATGCCCTCGACGACGTCGAGCTCGAATTCGAGACCCTTCGCTTCCTCGACGGTGATCACGCCTTCCTTGCCGACCTTCTCCATGGCTTCAGCGATCTTCTCGCCGACTTCACGGTCGCCATTGGCCGAGATGATGCCGACCTGGGCGATCTCGCTCGAACCCGAAACCGGCTTCGAACGCGACTGCAGGTCCGCGACGACCTTGGTCACCGCGAGATCGACGCCACGCTTCAGGTCCATCGGGTTCATGCCGGCCGCGACCGACTTCATGCCCTCGCGCACGATTGCCTGGGCAAGCACGGTCGCGGTGGTGGTGCCGTCACCGGCGACGTCGTTGGTCTTCGAGGCCACTTCGCGCACCATCTGGGCGCCCATGTTCTCGAACTTGTCCTTGAGCTCGATTTCCTTCGCAACCGACACACCGTCCTTGGTGATGCGCGGCGCGCCGAAGCTCTTGTCGATGACGACGTTGCGGCCCTTCGGCCCCAGCGTGACCTTCACCGCATCGGCGAGGATGTCGACGCCGCGCAGGATACGCTCACGCGCGTCGCGGCCGAATTTTACGTCCTTGGCTGCCATGGTGGCTACCCTTTCAAAATCTGGAAAGTCTCAAAAGTCACACCGCCACGCGTGCGCGAGGCGGTGCGGTGAATGAGGTCAGGCGATGATCCCGAGGATATCGCTTTCCTTCATGATCAGCAGGTCTTCGCCGTTGACCTTGACCTCGGTGCCGGACCACTTGCCGAACAGAATGCGGTCGCCGGCCTTGACGTCGAGCGGGGTCACTTCGCCCTTCTCGTTCTTCGAGCCCGAACCGGCGGCGACGACTTCGCCTTCCTGCGGCTTTTCCTGGGCGGTGTCGGGGATAATGATGCCGCCGGCGGTCTTGGCCTCGGCCTCGACGCGACGAACAAGCACACGGTCGTGCAGCGGACGAAAGTTCATGGAGCTCTCCTGAACGCGGGTTGAAATTGTTGGCACTCCCCTGAAGCGAGTGCCAGCGCCCGGCATATGGATGCGGGGTCTGGTATCGTCAACCGCAGCCGCGGCGAGTCCGGAAAAGAATCCGACAGGCGGAGGAACGTTCGGCGCTACAGTAGATGGCAAGTAAACTGAAAATAAATGATTCAGTAACTACGATTTATTCCAAGTTCATGGAACCTACTGCAGTGAATAGAATTTTCTGTCATCATCGATGCGTGAAAGTATCGATAGGACAGGAGATGCGTCATGACTGGAAAAACGGCCATTTGGCCGGTGCTGGTGTTCGCCTCCACGGCGGCATTGGCACTGGCAGCGTGCGAAAGTTCCGGAAATTATCGGGTCGGATGGGTCGGCGACAACCCGCCACCTTCGAGTTCGAGCAGTTCGGGCGGCTCGAGCAGCTCGTCCGGTGGGTCGGGCAGCTCATCGGGAGGAAGTTCGGGTGGGTCGAGCAGTTCGTCGGGCGGCACCGGCAGCTCGGGCGGCGCCACCGGGCTGGTCGGCAATCTGATCGTCACCGCGGGGAACACGGTGATCGGCGTTGCTGGCAAGCATGACCAACTGGCGCAGGTGGTGAACGGCAAGCTTCCGGTAGCGGGAATCGTTACCGGTACCGTCACCCGCGTGCTCGACCGGACCGGGCAGACTTTGGTCAATCTGGGTGAAGGCAGCGGCACCGGCGGGCTGATCCTCGACGGGGTCGGCGGCAAGCTGGGCGCGCTGGTCGCGATCGATCTGGGCAAGGGGCAGGTGATTGCCGCACCCGAAGGGTCGAAGCCGCTGATTGGGCTCAACGTGCTCGCACAGAACCCCGGCACGGGTTCGCTGGCGACGGTAGGCGCCGCGACCGGCGGAAAGCTGGTCGCGCTCGACGTGAACGGCACGCTCGGAAACACGGGCGGGCTGCTGGGCGGTACCACGAACGGCCTGGTCGGAACGACTAAGGGCGTGGTGCAGACCACCACCGGCACAGTCGGCAATTTGCTGGGCAAGAACGGCCAGAATGGCGGGTTACTCGGCGGCCTTACACCCAAGAAGAACGACTGAGCCTCCTGCGCCCGCGCCAGCCAGCGCGGGCGCCTCCATGGCGAGGATGGAAAGATGATGCTGGCAGCCATGATGGCGCTGGCCGCCGCTGCGAGTCCGCAGGACGGCACCCGGCTGATCGACCGTAACCGGATCGATCGCCCGAGCCCGACCGTACCGCAGCTCAAGCCGGCGCCGCCGATCGAGCACGCAAAGATCAAGGCCAGCGGCACCGGACGACCGATCCGCGGCATCCGGTTCCGTGGGGCCGAAGCGCCGCGCCCCGTGGCGCGCGCGGCCGAGGCGTTTCTGGGGCGGCCGATGGACGCCGGGACGCTCGCCGAGCTCGCCGGAAGCCTGTCGCGGGCCTATGGCAAGAGCGACATCGCGCTGTATACGATCGCGATCCCCGAGCAGGATTTCGCCAACGACGTGGTCGAGGTGCTGCTGACCGAAGGCCGGATCGCGCAAGTCGAGATCAAGGCGCCGCGCGGCAGCCACCGGCTGCTTGGTGCGCGGGCGGGGCGGATGACGACCGAAGCCCCGCTGAGCCGGGCGACGTTCGAACGGCAGTTCACGCTGATGCGCGCGATCCCCGGCCTGACGGTCGAGCCGGAATTCAACGATCCGCAGAACAATGGCGCGCTCAACCTGACGCTGACGCCGCGACAGAAGCGGCGCAGGATCACCGCCGGTTTCAGCAATCGCGGCGTCGACCTGACCGGGCGCGGGCAGTTCGACCTTAACGCCGAATTCTATGGCCTGGCAGGTGAGGGTGACCAGCTGACACTGAGCCTGTCGTCGGCGAGCGATTTCAGGCGCTATCGCTATGCCGCGGCGGGCTATCAGGCGCCCTTGACGGCGAGCGGGCTGACCTTTGCCGCGAACGCCGCCTGGCTGGAGACGCGGCCGCGCGGCTATGCCGGCAAGGGTATTGCGAAGCTGGCGGGGGTGACGCTGTCCTATCCGCTGGTGCGCAGCTTTCACCGCGCCGCGGACCTGAGCGTGGGCGTCGACGGGATCAACAGCGACAATGCCGTGCTGGGCAATCTGATCGCGACCGAACGGACACGCGCGGTACGGGTTGCGGCGGGGATCAGCGACACGCGCGAGAAACGGTCCTGGGCGGTGAGCGCGGCGGCGTCGCAGGGGATCGACATGTTCGGTGCGCGGGTGATCGAACCGTTCGCGCAGAAGCGCTTCCGCAAGGTGAGCGGTGCCGCGAGTGTTGCGCAGGCGCTGGGCAAGCGCGTGGCGGTGCGGCTGAACCTGTCGGGCCAGTATAGCGGCGACCGGCTGCCTGCGGCGGAGCGCTTTTCGGTCGGGGGCGAGGTGCTGGGGCGCGCATTCGACACCGCCTTCCTGACCGCCGACAAGGGCGCGGGAGCGCTGGGCGAGCTGGCGGTGCGCCCGCTTAAAAGCGGGGCGTTCGCGGCGAGCGAACTCTATGCCTTCGCCGACCGTGCCTGGATCGGCATCGCGCCGCGCGGGATCGATCCCGGGATCGACCTGTCGATGGCATCGGCGGGGGTCGGCGGGCGGATCAGGTTCAGGGAGAAGGCCGAGATCGGGCTGGAGGCGGCGACCGCAATCGACGATCCTTACCCCGCGTTCGACGAGGACTGGCGGATTTCGGTGATGTGGAAGCTGTCGCTTTAGGATCGAAGGAACCGCCGCGTCCTCCCGCCTGCGATCGTCATCCCGGCCTTGTGCCGGGATCCACGGTGCCGCGCCGGCGGGGCTTGAGCCTTTGGTCCATGCGCTGCCTCCCGGTGGATCCCGGCACAAGGCCGGGATGACGGCCTGAGGGAATGCTCTTCTCTCCTGAGACGCCGGACGCCATCGCGCACCTGTATTGCGTCCTTAACACAGCCTCGTTATCGCTTGCTCCAAAGCCTTGCCTGTGCGTCAAGAGACGCGGGGCATCTTCGAGGAGCAGAAGACGTGAAACTGGTGCGCGGCGCATGGAAGCTGCTGGTCGGGATCAAGGACGGACTCGTCCTTCTGTTCATGCTGTTGTTCTTTATCGGATTGTTCGCGGTGCTTTCGGCACGGCCCAATCCGGCGGCGGTCAAGGACGGCGCGCTGGTGGTCAACATCGACGGCATGATCGTCGAACAGCCTTCGGAAGCCGATCCGTTCGCAGCGTTCGGGGGCGGCGATACGATCCGCGAACACCGGACGCGCGATCTGGTGCGCGCGCTCGACGCAGCCAAAGGCGATGCCCGCGTGAAGGTGGTGGTGCTCGACCTCGACCGGTTCATGGGCGGCTATCCTGCTGCAGTCGCCGAGGTAGGGCAGGCCGTCGCGCGGGTGCGTGCCGCGGGGAAGCCGGTGCTCGCTTATGCCACCGGCTATACCGACAGCGGCTATTTGCTGGCAGCGAATGCGAGCGAGATCTGGGTCCATCCGATCGGCGGCACGCTGTTCACCGGGCCGGGTGGCTCGCGCCTCTATTATAAGGGACTGATCGACAAGCTCGGCGTCACTGCGCACGTCTACAAGGTCGGCAAATTCAAGTCGGCGGTCGAGCCGTATCTCCTGACCGGCCAGTCGCCCGAGGCGAAGGCCGCGAACGAGGCGCTCTATGGCACGATCTGGAGCCAGTGGCAGGAAGCGGTCGCCAAGGCACGGCCCAAAGCGAAGCTCGCCCAGACGATCGCTCAGCCCGATGTGGTGGTCGCGGCGGCCAATGGCGACATCGCCAAGGCGAACCTCGACGCCGGGCTGGTCGACAAGCTGGGCGACCGGCTGGCGTTCGGCAAGCGCGTCGCGGAGATCGCGGGCGCAGATGCCAGCAAGCCCGCAGGCAACTATAAGAGCATCAAGCTGGCCAATTGGCTGGAGGCCAACCCGGCGCCCAAGGGCGGCGACGCGATCGGCGTGATCACCGTCGCGGGCGAGATCGTCGACGGCAAGGCGGGACCGGGCACCGCGGGCGGCGACACGGTTTCTGCGCTGCTGCTCAAGGGCCTTGCCGAGAAGAAGCTCAAGGCGCTGGTCGTCCGCGTGGACTCGCCGGGCGGGTCGGTGCTGGCGTCCGAGCGCATCCGTCAGGCGATCCTCGAAGCCAAGGCGCAGAAGCTGCCGGTGGTGGTTTCGATGGGCAGCCTTGCCGCGTCGGGCGGATATTGGGTCTCGACGCCGGCCGACGTGATCTTCGCCGAGCCGAACACGATCACCGGATCGATCGGCATTTTTGGCGTGATCCCGACCTTTGAGAACACACTCGCCAAGATCGGGGTGACCAGCGACGGGGTGAAGACCACGCCGCTGACCGGCCAGCCGGATCTCTATGCCGGCACCAACGAGACGCTGGACCGTGTCCTGCAGTCGGGGATCGAGCAGGGCTATCGCCGCTTCATCACTCTCGTCGCGCAGTCGCGCAAGCTGACCCCGGAGCGGGTGGACGAGATCGGTCAGGGTCGCGTCTGGGACGGCGGCACCGCGCGCCAGCTGGGGCTGGTCGACCGGTTCGGCAACCTTAGTGACGCGGTCGCCGAGGCGGCGAAGCGTGCCAATCTCGATCCGGCCAAGGTGCATGCACTGTACCTCGAGCGGGAGCCGGGCTGGTTCGAACAGCTGTTCGCGAGCTTTGCCACGAGCGGTGACGAGGAAGAGGAAGCCGCGCCCGAGAGCGGCGGCGACCTATATGCCCGTATCGCAGCCGACCGGCGCGCGGTGTTCGGTCAGGCGCTTGGAGATGCAAAGCGGCTGGCGATGGGGTCGTCGATGCAGGCACGCTGCCTTGAATGCGGCGCGCTCGGCCCGAGCGCTGTGAATGCGCGGGCGGATGTCAGGCTGATCGACCTGATCTTGGCGAGGATCGGCCTGTGATCAAGCTTCGCGCCGCCGAGTCCGCCGATGCCGCGGCGATTGCCGCCATCTATGCCCCTTATGTGCTGACGGGGACGGTGAGCTTCGAGTTCGATCCCCCCGATGCGCGTCAGATGCGCGCGCGGATGGAATCGTCCGATGGTCTTTTCCCATGGATCGTCGCGACCAATGGCGAGGGCAAGGGCGTGCTGGGCTATGCCTATGCCACGCGCTTCCGCGAGCGTGCAGCGTATCGCTATGTCGTCGAGACGTCGGTCTATGTCGCGGGTGCGGTGCAGGGGCAGGGGATCGGCCGGCTGCTCTATGAGGCGCTGATCGACACGCTGCGCGCGCAGGGCTTCACCCAGGCGATTGCGGTGATCTCGCTGCCCAACGACAGCTCGATCCGTAACCATGAGCAGGTCGGCTTCCGCCGTGCCGGGCAGCTGCGTGAGATCGGGTTCAAGGAAGGCCGCTGGGTCGATATCGGCATCTGGCAGTGCGAGCTGAACAATGCGGTTACGCCGCCGGTCGAGCCGAGGCCGTTCAGCGAGACGGGCGTGGTGCGCGACTGAGATTCGTCATATTATTTCTACGTTAAGAATGACTTGGCGGTTGTGGCGCGCTAGGTTCAGCGCACCATGTCCGCCCCCCTGACGCACCGGATCATCGTCGACCGCCCGCGCAAGCTGGTGATCGTCGAGGCGTATACGGTCCTGTCGCCCGAGGATTCGAGCTGGGTCGGCGAGGAGCTGCGTGCCGCGATCCAGACTTTCGGGGACGAGATCGGCCAGCATGTGACGCTCTACGACGTGAGCGGCGTCCCCGCGGTGCCGACTGCGACGATCGACATGATGATGGAGTCGTTCGATCATCCGGCAGTCCGCGCGCTGTGGGCGCGCAAGGTCGCGTTCGTGGTGACCAATGCGACCGGGCGCATGCAGGGCAAGCGCCTGCAGAAGATACGGCCCGATTTCGGTATCTTCGCCAGGCGCGACGCGGCGATCGCCTGGCTGATGGAGCCTTAGCGCCTGCCGCGATAGGCGGGGAGCTTGATCTTCCAGGCGATGGCGGCGGCGCGCAGGGCGAAGCCGGCAATGGCGGCGATCACTGCGGCAACGAGCAGCGGCAATCCCGCAAGCATCAGCAGCACATAGAGGCCGGAAGAGAGCGCGGCGGCGGTGACGTAGAGCTCGGGCCGCATCAGGATCGACGGTTCGCCTGCGAGTACATCGCGGATGATACCGCCGCAGCAGGCGGTGAGTACGCCCATCAACGCCGCCGGAACGGGCGGGATGCCGAAGCTGAACGCCTTGGCGGCCCCGAACACCGCATAGGCGGCGAGGCCGAGCGCATCGAGCCAGTCGAGCGCTGCGCCGTGCCACCATTTCTGCGGCGTCACCCAAATCAGCAATGCGACGCCGAGGCACAGCGCAGAGACATAGGGGTGGTGGACCCACCATACCGGCGCGCCGATCAGCAGATCGCGGATCGTGCCGCCACCGACTCCGGTGATCAGTGCGAAGAAAGCGGCGGTGACCATAGTCTGTCCGTGCCGCGCCGCCGCCAATGCGCCGGTGGCGGCGAACAGCGCGATGCCGAGCAGGTCGAGAAGCGGTAGAACGGTGCCGAGCTGGGCGAGGGCAGGCGGGGTCATTCCAAGACCCTAGCCGAGCCTTTCAGAGGGAAAAAGCGCTTCGGTTACGGGACGATGCGGAAAGTGTAACTGTAGGCCCCCTGCGGTGCGCCACGCACCCCCGCAATGGTCACCGTATAGCTGGTATTGGCGGCGAGTCCGGTGGCGCGCCACTGGATGTTGTTGGCGATGCCGTAGCCGTCATTGTCGCGGCTGATATTGGTGACGGGAAGATCGCCCGAGGGTCCACGCACCGTGACGGTGGCGGCCGAGAAATCGACCGAGCGGTCGGCGCCGTTGTCGCTGCTGCTCGGTACCACCGAGAAGGAAAGATAGTCGGTCAACGCAAAATAGCGCGACGGATAGTCGCCCTGCGGGAAGCCGACATAGGACGGGACGGTCGTGGGTGCAGGGCCTGCGCTCACGAAACCGAACACGCGCATCGACGCGGTGGTGGCGCGACGGCCGTCGGGAAGCAGCGCCGAAACGCGGCCATAAGAGGTCTTGCGCAGGAAAGGGTGGAGGATCCAGCGGCGATGGCCGAGCGAGGCGGTGCCGCCCTCGCGCAGCCAGCCTGCGAGCAGATCGTCCTCGCTGTCGAAGCCGAGACCGGTGCCCCAACCGCCGATCAGGTTGCTCGCGCCTGCGCCGCTCGCGCCGCCACTGGTGTAGCAGCGCCAGCTGGCCGGCGGGGTGTGGCTGAGCGCGACATTGGCGGCCATCATCAGCGAGGACTCGGCCTGCTGGACATCCTCGTCGGTCGAATAGGTGACGGGCGCAAGGCCGTGACGCGCGCGGATATCGTTCAGACGCGCGAGAAATTCGGTCTTCACCGCCGCCTTGAGTGTGCCTGCACGGCACCCGGCGATGTCGGGCTGGACGTCGTAATAGCCCGCGACGCCCGCCCATGTGGTGGGCAGCGGTGACGGCGAGGGTGTCGGTGACGGGCTCGGTGCCGGCGTGGGGGTGGTGGTTGGCGTCGGGGTCGGGGCGACGATGACGCCGCTGTCTCCACTTCCTCCGCCGCAAGCGGCGGTCATCAGGGTGAGGGCGACGAGCGGAAGGGGCCAGACGGGTTTGCGCATCCGCGCTGAACGCGCCTTGAGCGGTGCGGGTCCGGGTTAGCGCGCGGCTAACCCTGATTTTGCGTCGGCTGGCCGGGGGCGGTGGTCGAATTTACGGCTTCGAGCCGCGCGCTATTCGGCGGCAAGAAGCTGGTCGCGGATCGGATCGATCAGCGGCGGTGCCGTCACCACGCGGTTGCGGCCCTGTTCCTTGGCGACATAGAGCGCCGCGTCCGCAGCCTGCATCAGATCATGCACCGATGACGAGGTGATCGGGATGGAGGCGACGCCGAACGACGCGGAGATATCGATCCCCGGCTGCGACAGCGCAGCGATGCCGATGCGCAGCCGCTCGGCCTTATGCGCGGCATCCTCGAGACTGCAATTGGGCATCACGACCAGCAGTTCCTCGCCGCCATAGCGGCAGGCGACGTCGGTTTCGCGTGACTGATGGGTGATGACCGAAGCCGCGTCGCGCAGCACCGTATCGCCCTTGGCATGGCCGTGCTGGTCGTTGAGCCGCTTGAAATGGTCGAGGTCGATCATCACGACCGACACCTCTTGCTTCTCGCGCTGCGCAAGCTGAACCGCGCGCTGGAGCGCGTCTTCCATATAGCGCCGGTTGTAGAGGCCGGTCAGCGGATCGCGCAGCGCCTGGCTGCGCAGCTTGGCGCCGAGCGCGAGATTGGCGAGCGCGAGCGACATCGCATCGGCAAGCGCGGTGCCGAGCCCTGCGACCTCCTGAAGGCGGACATCGCCATCGGCGCGGGTGGTCTGGATGCAGAACAGGCCAAGCACCTCGCCACGCGCAGCCATCGGGATTTCGAGCACGAAGGCGCCTTCGGCATGATGCTCGCAGCGCAGCTTGTCGCCGCCGGGGTGGTTGACGTGCGGCTTGCCGCGCTTGAGCGCCCAGCATTGGTTGAGGCCGATGGTATCGGCGGGAGCAGGGCCGTCGCCGAGGTTCCAGCTCGCCGAAAGCACCAGCCGGTCGCGCGAATTGCTGAACACATAGAGCGTGCCGGTCAGGTCGGGCAGCAGCTCCATCGCGGTCGCGCGCAGCACCATGTTCGCGTCGCTCTGGTCCTGTGCGCTCTGGAGCATGTCGGTCATCTCGAAGAGGCGCATGACCTCTTCGCGCGAGCGCGTGGCGTTGTCGACCGCCAGCGCGCGCGCTTCGGCCTCCGCTGCGCCCCGCCGGGCCGCGAACAGGAACACGGCGATGCAGAACAAGCCACTCGCAAGCTGAAGGATCACGACCGCCTTGATCGTGAAATCGATATTGCCCTGCGCGCGGTCGTTATGCGCGTCGAGTTGCTCGATCTGGACGATCATCGCATCGACCACTGCTGTGGTCCGTTGCCGGATGCCGAGCGTGTCGTGCAACGCACGCGCGCCGGCAAGGTCACCCGCCTCGATGCGTTCCATGATCGCCGTCCAGCCACGTCTCACGCTGCCGATGACTGCGATGGTGCTGGTTTCGCGCCGGTCGAACCGGATGGTCTGCGGGAAGTGGTTGACCGGCTGGCCGTCGAGCTTGTCGATCGCCGTGCGATAGCGGCCGGCATGGGCGGCGGCGCCATCGACCATGGCGTTGAGCACGGCGACATCGGCTTCCATCAGCGCCTGCCGCGCGATGCGGATATGGCGGCTTTCCATACGGCCGTTGCGCAGTTCGGCTTCCTGCCCCGAAACATAGGCGAAGCTTGCGATCATGACGCCGATCATCAGCAGCATCAGCGCGATGATCGTGCTGGTGGTTCCCGGACGGGCCATCGCCGACGGCGTGTCGGCGGAAAGAGGATTCGTGGTGCTTGTCATGCGCTCATTCGTACAGGCCGAGGGGAATCCGGCAGCGGACGACATAGCGGAGACATGGATGAGAAGCGGCTAACGGAGGTGGTTAATGCGGGGTTGGGGCGGCGGCGGGTGATCAACCCGCCGCCGCAAACGATGGTGGCCTATTTGCTGTTAGCTTGCGGTTCGCTTGCCAGCGTCACCGTCCCGCCGCGTGCCAGTGTGAGCATCGCCTTGCCCAGCCGGCTGGCCGCGCCGCCGTTGAGGTTGGCGAGTACGACGACGGTGAGCTTGCGATCGGGATCATAGCCGAGCCAGGTGTTGAAGCCGTTGATCCCGCCGCTGTGCGAGATGGTGCTGCTGCCATCGGCAGTGACGACGTTGACGCCCAATGCGTAGTTGTTCTTGAGCGGCGTCAGATATGCCTTGAGCGATTCCGGCGTGAGCAGCTTGCCGCCGAACAGGCCGCGCTGCCATTTGAGCAGGTCGTGCGACGTCGAGTAGAGCGCGCCCGCCCCCTGGGGAACCGTCATCGCGACATAGTCGGCGTTGACCACGCCCTTGGGCGAGGGGGTGTAGCCCGCAGCACGGCGCGGGATGATCGTGGCGTGATTGTCATAGCCGGTGTCGGCCATGCCCAGCGGCTTGAAGATACTGTCCGTCAGAAAGGTCGCATAGGGCTGGCCGCTCGCCGCTTCGATGATCGCGGTGAGCAGGACATAGCCCGAGTTGGAATAGGCGTATTTCTCGCCCGGCTGGAAATCGAGCGGCTTGTCGCTGAAGCGCGCGATCAGGCTCGCGGGTGTCGTCTCGAGCGTCTGCAGCTTCGCATAATCGGGGAAGGAGGTGAAATTGGGGATGCCGCCGGTATGGGTGAGGAGGTTGCGGACCGTTACCTGGTCCCATGCCGCGGGCGCATCAGGCAGATAGGTCTTGATCGGCGCGTCGAGCTTCACCTTGCCGCGTTCCTGCAGCAGCAGGATGGCAGTGGCGGTGAACTGCTTGGTCAGCGATCCGATGCGGAACTTGGTGTCGCCGTCACTGGCGATCTTCCATTCGAGATTCGCCGAGCCATAGCCCTTGTCGAACAGGATCTTGCCGTCGCGCGCGACGAGGACGACGCCCATGAACTCGCCCTTGTCGGCATCGGCGCGGACGACCGCGTCCATCCGGGCGGGGTCTGCCTTCGCAGCATCCTGCGCAACGGCGGGCGTGGCGAGGACGAGCGCAAGGCCGGCGGCGTATCTGAGCATCGAGTTCTCCAATATGTTGTATAACCGTTATGATACAACCGATTGGAGGAGCGCAAGCCGGATCGGCGAGGCGGCCGTCACGGCAATGACGGCGGACGCGGCAGTGGCCGCGCCCGCCGATCTGGCCAGATCAGATGTGGATCGGCTTGCCCGTCACCGCCATCGCCGCTTCCTTGATCGCCTCGCTGTGCGTGGGATGGGCGTGGCAGGTATAGGCGATATCCTCGCTGGTCGCGCCGAACTCCATCGCCTGCGCGGCCTGCGCGATCATCGTTCCGGCAACGCTGGTGATGATCCACACGCCGAGCACGCGATCGGACTTGGCGTCGGCGATGACCTTCACAAAGCCGTCGGGCTCATGGTTGGTCTTGGCGCGGCTGTTGCCGGCCATCGGGAACTTGCCGACCTTGACTTCGCCCTTGGCCTTGGCGGCTTCCTCGGTCAGGCCGACGCCGGCGATCTCGGGCATGGTGTAGACCACCGACGGGATGACGTCGTGGTTCACGATGCCGGTGAGGCCGGCGATGTTCTCGGCGACCGCGATGCCTTCGTCCTCGGCCTTGTGGGCGAGCATCGGGCCGGGGATGACGTCGCCGATCGCCCAGATGCCGGGGACCGAGGTCTTGAAGCTGTGGTCGGTCTCGATCTGGCCGCGCTGGTTGACGGTCAGGCCGGCCGCTTCGAGGCCGAGGCCATCGGTGTTGGGCTTGCGGCCGATCGCGACGAGGACATTGTCCGCCTCGATCGTCTCGGCGGCGCCGCCCGCGGCGGGCTCGACGGTGATCGTGGCCTTCTTGCCCTTGACGGCAACACCGGTGACCTTGGTGCCGGTCTTGAACTCGATGCCCTGCTTCTTGAAGAGCTTGGCGGCTTCCTTGCGCACGTCGGCGTCGAAGCCGGGCAGGATCTGGTCGAGATACTCGACCACGGTGACCTTGGCGCCGACGCGGCGCCACACGCTGCCGAGCTCAAGTCCGATCACGCCGCCGCCGATGACGACGAGATGCTCGGGAACCTTGGCCAGCTCGAGCGCGCCGGTGGAGTCGACGACGATTTTCTGGTCGATCTCGACGCCGGGCAGGGGCGTGACCGACGAGCCGGTGGCGATGATGATGTTCTTCGCGCGGACCTCACGGTCGCCGACCTTGACGCTGTCCTTGCCCGTGAAGGCGGCATAGCCCTTGAGCCATTCGACCTTGTTCTTCTTGAACAGGAATTCGATGCCGCCGGTCAGGCCCTTGACCGCGTCGAGGCGCTGCGCGTGCATCGCTTCGAGGTCGAGCTCGACCTTGCCGAGCTTGACGCCGAGCTTGGCGAGCGCGCCGCTGGCGGCTTCCTCGTACAGCTCCGACGCATGGAGCAGCGCCTTGGACGGGATGCAGCCGACGTTGAGGCAGGTGCCGCCCAGCGTCTCGCGCCCCTCGGCGCACGCGGTCTTGAGCCCGAGCTGCGCCGCACGGATCGCGGCGACATAGCCGCCGGGTCCGGAACCGATCACGAGGACGTCGAAGTCGTATTCAGCCATTTCTTTGCTCCTCGGCGAAGTTGCCGATCAGTCTGTCATTGAAAATTGCTGGCCCGTTTCAGCTTCCCAAGCTTCCCGTACATCATATGGGGTCGGCCCAGAATGAAACTTGGCGTAGAAAAACGAGGTAGCCTCAGAGGCATCGGGAAATTGCCCAAGCTCACGCCACAATCCGCGCTCGGTATAGGCAACGACCCATCGTTCACCCTCTCCATATAGGCAGAGGCAATCGTCGCATGGTTGCAGAGCGTCGAACGTCAGCGCCAACTGCCAAACACGCTGCTCCACACCGCTTTTCAAGAGCGCGAAGCGGAGAAGGTCGAGGCTCTTGCGAGCCTCTCGCTCTTCAATGTGCTGCGGCAATCTCACCCCTTACAGGTCGATCAGCAGGCGGGTCGGGTCCTCGATCGCGTTCTTGAGCGCAACGAGGAAGGTGACCGCCTCACGGCCGTCGATCAGGCGGTGGTCGTAGGACAGCGCGAGATACATCATCGGGCGGATGACGATCTGGCCGTCGCGGACGACCGGGCGATCCTCGATGCGGTGGAGGCCCAGCACCGCCGACTGCGGCGGGTTGATGATCGGGGTCGACATCAGCGAGCCGAACACGCCGCCGTTGGAGATGGTGAAGGTACCGCCCTTCATCTCTTCCATCTTGAGCGTGCCGTCCTTGGCGCGCTTGCCGAAGTCGCCGATCGTGCGCTCGACCTGAGCGACCGACATCTTGTCGGCGTCGCGGATCACCGGGACGACCAGGCCCTGCGGCGCGGAGACCGCGACCGAGATGTCGGCATAGTCGTGATAGACGATCTCTTCGCCGTCGATTTGGGCGTTGACCGCAGGAATGTCCCTGAGGGCCATGGTCGCGGCCTTCACGAAGAAGCCCATGAAGCCGAGACGGACGCCGTGCTTCTTCTCGAACAGGTCCTTGTACTTGGTCCGGGCCTCGATCACCGCCGTCATGTCGACGTCGTTGAAGGTGGTGAGCAGCGCCGCGGTGTTCTGCGCTTCCTTGAGGCGGCGGGCGACGGTCTGGCGCAGGCGCGTCATGCGCACGCGCTCTTCCTTGCGGTCGCCCGTGGCCGGAGCGGCAGCGGCGGGTGCGGCTGCTGCGGCCGGAGCGGCGGCGGGCGCCGCGGTCTTGGCCGAAGCGGCGACGACCACGTCTTCCTTGGTGATGCGGCCGTCCTTGCCGGTACCCTGAACGGTCGAGGGATCGACGCCATGCTCGAGGATCGCGCGACGGACCGACGGCGAGAGCGCAGCGGCTTCGACATCCTGTGCCGGCTCGGCTGGAGCGGCGGCCGGGGCTGCAGCTGCCGGAGCCGCGGCGGGCGCAGCAGCCGGGGCTGCAGCGGCGCCGGCGCCGGCTTCGACCGTGCCGATCAGCGCGCCGACATTGACGGTGTCGCCGACCTTGGCGGCGTGGGCGCCCATGACGCCGGCGACGGGTGCGCCGACCTCGACCGAGACCTTGTCGGTCTCGAGACTCACAACAGGCTCATCGGCGGCGACGGCGTCGCCCGGCTGCTTCAGCCATTCGCCCACGGTGGCTTCGGTGATGGATTCGCCCAGAACGGGAACGAGGATTTCGGTGGCCATGGTTCAGTCCTTCCTGGCGATCACGCGCCGGCCTTGCCGGCGGTCTTTTGGTCTTCGGTCTTGCGTGCGCGGCGGATTTCATTGCGCACATTATGGCCGAGCGCGTCGGCGACAAGTGCGCCCTGCTCGGCCTGGTGGCGCTTCATCAGGCCCGTGGCGGGCGATGCCGCCGGGGCGCGGCCCGCATAGCGCGGACGCTGTGGCGTGATGCCCGCTTCGACCATGCACGCTTCGATATAGGGTTCAACGAAGAACCAGTAGCCGCCATTCTTCGGCTCCTCCTGCGCCCACACCACTTCCTCGACATTGGGCATGCGCGCGAGGCGCGCGACCAGAGGTTCGCCGGGGAAGGGGTAGAGCTGCTCGATGCGGATGATCGCGGTGTTCTTGTCGCCCGCCGCATCACGCGCCTCGATCAGGTCATAGGCGACCTTGCCGGTGCACAGCACGACGCGCTTCACATCCTTGTCAGCCGGGGCCGACGGATCCGAAAGGATGCGCTTGAAGTGCGTATCACCCTGGAAGTCGGCCGCGGTCGACACTGCCAGCTTGTGGCGGAGCAGCGACTTTGGCGTCATGATGACCAGCGGCTTGCGGAAGTTGCGGTGCATCTGCCGGCGCAGCAGGTGGAAGTAATTGGCCGGCGTGGTCACGTTCGCGACCTGCATATTGTCGCCCGCACACGATTGCAGGAAGCGCTCGGGGCGTGCCGAGCTGTGCTCAGGACCCTGGCCCTCATAGCCGTGCGGCAGCAGCATCACGAGCCCATTGGCGCGGAGCCACTTGGCCTCGCCCGACGAGATGAACTGGTCGATCATGATCTGCGCGCCGTTGACGAAGTCGCCGAACTGCGCCTCCCACAGCACCAAAGTCTTGGGATCGGCGAGCGCATAGCCATACTCGAAGCCGAGCACGCCATACTCGCTCAGCGGGCTGTCGAGGACCTCGAAGCGGCCGTGCGGAATCTCGTTCAGCGGCACATATTTGTGCTCGTCGGTCTGATCGACCCAGACGGCATGACGCTGGCTGAACGTGCCGCGGCCCGAATCCTGCCCCGACAGGCGCACGCCATAGCCTTCCGACAGCAGCGCACCGAAGGCCAGAGCCTCCCCGGTCGCCCAGTCGAAATTCGCGCCTGACTTGAACATCGCCGCCTTGGCGTCGAGTACGCGGTTGAGCGTCTTGTGCGGCGTCAGATCGCCAGGGACGGTGGTCAGCGTACGGCCGAGGCTGTCGAACAGCTTCTTGTCGATGCCGGTCTCGACGTTGCGGCGCGCGGTCTCCGCGTCCATCGGTGCGCTCAGACCCTGCCAGCGGCCGCCGAACCAGTCGGCCTTGTTCGCCTTGTAGCTCGCGCCCGCGGTGAACTCGTCCTCGAGATGCGCGGTGAAGGCCGCAGCCTGGGTCTTGGCGAATTCGCCGTCGATCACGCCTTCGCCCTCGAGCCGCTTGGCATAGAGGTCGCTGACACCGGGATGGCCCTTAATCTTGGCGTACATCAGCGGCTGAGTGAACGAGGGCTCGTCGCCTTCGTTGTGGCCGAAGCGGCGATAGCACCACATGTCGATGACGATGTCGCGCTTGAAGGTCTGGCGGAACTCGATCGCCATCTTGCAGGCGAAGGTCACCGCCTCGGGATCGTCGCCGTTGACGTGGAAGATCGGCGCCTGGACGCCCTTGGCGACGTCCGACGGATAGGGCGACGAGCGCGCGAATTGCGGGCTGGTCGTGAAGCCGATCTGGTTGTTGATGATGAAGTGGACGCAGCCGCCGGTATTGTAGCCGCGGATGCCCGAGAAGCCGAGGCACTCCCACACGATGCCCTGGCCCGCGAATGCCGCGTCGCCATGGATCAGTACCGGCAGGACCTGCTCGTGATCCTCGAGATCGTTGCGGTTGGTCTGCTGCGCGCGGACCTTGCCGAGCACGACCGGATCGACCGCCTCGAGATGCGAGGGGTTGGCGACCAGCGACATATGGACGTTGATGCCGTCGAACTCACGGTCGGTACTGGTGCCGAGGTGGTACTTCACGTCGCCCGAACCGCCGATGTCGTCCGGGTTGGCCGAGCCGCCGGCGAACTCGTGGAAGATGACACGATAGGGCTTCGCCATCACCGTGCCGAGCATGTTGAGGCGGCCGCGATGCGCCATGCCATAGACGATCTCGCGCACGCCCTGCGCGCCGCCGTACTTGATGATCGCTTCCATCGCCGGGATCATCGATTCTCCGCCGTCGAGGCCGAAGCGCTTGGTGCCGACGTACTTGCGGCCCAGGAACTTCTCCCACTGCTCGGCTTCGATCACCTTGGACAGGATCGCCTTCTTGCCCTCGGGCGAGAACTCGATCGCCTTGTCCTTGCCCTCCATGCGGTCCTGCAGGAAGCGACGCTCCTCGACATCGGCGATGTGCATATATTCGAGGCCGACATTGCCGCAGTAGTTGCGGCGCAGGATCTCGACCAATTCGCGGATCGTGCCCTTTTCAAGACCGAGCGCACCGCCGAGATAGATCGGACGGTCGAGATCGGCGGCGGTGAAGCCGTGATATTCTGGCGTCAGGTCAGCGGGCAGGTTCTGGTGCGACAGGCCGAGCGGGTCGAGATTGGCGGCAAGATGGCCGCGCACGCGATAGGTGCGGATCAGCAGCATCGCGCGGATCGAATCGTTCGCGGCGCGCGCGATGTCGGCGGACGAGGCAGCGGGCGCCGCGACCGGGGCGGGAGCCGCGCCGCCGCGGGCGGGCTTGGGCGCCGGCTCCATCTGGGTCGGGTCGAGCGCCGCGGTGAGCGCGTCGGTGTCGCTGAGCGGCCAGTTGGCACGCTCCCAGCTCGGACCGTTGACGGTGCCTTCGAGCCCGTCGAACCACTCGCGCCAGCCGGCCTCGACGGACGACGGGTCCGCCTTCCACTTGGCGTACAGCGTCTCAACGAACGCGGGGCTTACGCCACCGGCGATGTCTGCGAAATCCAGGCCTTCAGCGCCCACCATCTTCCTCATTCCTTCGTCACCCGGCCGCTGCCGGGATCTTCAAACCGCACGATGCCCCGGCGCGAACCGGGGCGCCGGCGTGTTCGTCAGCCCTTCAGCACCTCAACCAGCGTCGAGCCGAGCTCCGACGGGCTGGCCGAAACGCGGATGCCGGCGGCTTCCATCGCTGCAATCTTGCTTTCGGCGTCGCCCTTGCCGCCCGACACGATCGCGCCGGCATGGCCCATGCGGCGGCCCGGAGGCGCCGTGCGGCCTGCGATGAAGCCGGCCATCGGCTTCTTGCGGCCGCGCTTGGCCTCGTCGATCAGGAACTGGGCAGCCTGCTCCTCGGCGTCGCCGCCGATTTCGCCGATCATGATGATCGACTTGGTCGCCTCGTCGGCGAGGAACAGCTCAAGCACGTCGATGAAGTTGGTGCCGTTGACGGGGTCGCCGCCGATGCCGACTGCGGTCGTCTGGCCAAGGCCTGCATTGGTGGTCTGGAACACAGCTTCATAGGTAAGCGTGCCCGAGCGCGAAACAACGCCCACCGAACCTTCGGAGAAGATGCTGCCCGGCATGATGCCGATCTTGCACTGGTTCGGCGTCAGCACGCCGGGGCAGTTCGGACCGATCAGGCGGGTCTTCGAGCCGCTGAGCGCGCGCTTGACCTTGACCATGTCGAGCACCGGAATGCCTTCGGTGATGCAGACCACCAACGGGATCTCGGCATCGATCGCCTCAAGGATCGAGTCCGCGGCGAAGGGCGGCGGCACGTAGATGACCGAGGCATCGGCGCCGGTCTTGCTCTTCGCTTCCGCGACGGTGTCGAACACGGGCAGGCCGATATGCTCGGTGCCGCCCTTGCCGGGGGTGACGCCGCCGACCATCTGAGTGCCGTAGGCCAGTGCCTGCTGGGTGTGGAAAGTGCCGGTCTCACCGGTCATTCCCTGGGTGATGACCTTGGTATTGCGGTCGATCAGAATCGACATTCAGAAACCTCCAGTAGCTTGGCTGACGAAAATCAGCCCTTGGATTCCATAGGATACGCCGAGCGGATGACCGCGCGGCACGTAGGTGATTTCGAGGCTGACGCCCGGCTGCCACGGCTCCCACCGCCGCTTGCTGGCAGCGCCATTGGCCTGAACGGTATTGGGTGCGGCTCCGACCCAACCGTCGATCGCTTCGCGTGCCGGAGCGGCGGGGGCGTCGAGGTCGTAGGCGCGGCAGCCATTGGCCCAGCCGCCCTTGCCGGTCCGGACGCTGCTGGTGGTCAGCCACACATCACGCCCATCGAAGCGGCCGCGGAATGTCTGGCCGAAGATCTTCGCGTCCGGCTCGGCCTTGCGCATCGCATCGCGGCCCTTGGCGATAATCGCGGTGACGCGCGGATCAGCCTTCGCCTCGGCAATTTCGGTCCAGCCCGCGGCGGCAGCGGCCGCGCTGACACCATCAAACTTCTGAACGTTGAAGCACGCCGCCTTGAATGCGCTGAACAACGGCGACGGCGCAGGCAATGCCTGCGCCGTTCCGACCGTCGCTGCGATCAGTCCAAAGGCGGCGAGTGCTGGCATCAGCCGAGCGAGCTGTCGATGCCCTTGCAGGCGACCAGCAGTTCCTTGACCGCGTCGACCGAGACCTCGAGGTTCGCCTTGGCCTCCTCGTTCAATTCGATCTCGACAATCTGCTCGACGCCGCCGGCGCCGATGATCACCGGCACGCCGACATAGAGGTCATCGACGCCATACTGGCCGGTCAGGTGCGCGGCGCAGGGCAGCAGGCGCTTCTGATCATAGAGATAGGCTTCGGCCATCGCGATGCCGCTGGTGGCGGGGGCATAGAAAGCCGAGCCGGTCTTGAGCAGGCCGACGATCTCGCCGCCGCCCGAACGGGTGCGCGCGACGATGGCGTCGATGCGCTCCTGGGTCGAGCGGCCCATCTTGATGAGGTCGGGGATCGGGATGCCCGCGACGGTCGAATATTCGACCACTGGCACCATCGTGTCGCCATGGCCGCCGAGCACGAAGCTGTTCACTTCCTTGACCGACACCTGGAATTCTTCCGCGAGGAAATGGCTGAAGCGTGCGCTGTCGAGCACGCCGGCCATGCCGACGACCTTGTTGTGCGGCAGGCCCGAGAATTCGCGCAGCGCCCACACCATCGCGTCGAGCGGGTTGGTGATGCAGATGACGAAGGCGTCGGGGGCGTTGGCGGCGATGCCCTCGCCGACGGCCTTCATGACCTTGAGGTTGATGCCGAGCAGGTCGTCGCGGCTCATGCCCGGCTTGCGGGCGACGCCGGCGGTGACGATGATGACGTCCGCGCCCGCGATATCGGCATAGTCGTTGGTGCCAGTGATTTTGGCGTCGAACCCTTCGACCGGGCCGCACTGCGACAGATCGAGCGCCTTGCCCTGAGGGACGCCTTCGACCACGTCGAACAGGACGATGTCACCGAGACCCTTGAGCGCGGCGAGGTGGGCGAGCGTGCCGCCGATATTGCCGGCGCCGATAAGGGCGATCTTCTTGCGGGCCAAATGAGCCTCCCTAAAACAAGGTTGGGCGGCTCCAATGACTCTCCGGGCCGCAGGGAACGACCGCGCATTAGGCGCTTTGGTCCCCTGCGGCAACAGCCGAATTGTGCCTGTCAAGGAAATCTTTGCACTTGCGAATTAATTGCAATAATGGGCGTTTTCCCCGGTTTGTCGTTCCGCTTGCGATCGCGGAACTCCAGGGCGGGGCGCTCGATCAACCCGTATAGAGCAGCGGAAAGGCCGATGGCTGTTGCGAGCTGGAACGCGATGATCCCGGCCGGATGCGTGACTCCAAGCGAGGGTGCCAGCGCCTCTGCTGTCCGGCCGAGGCTGGCGTGCCAGATATAGAGCGAGTAGGCGATCGCTCCTAGGGCGGCGAAGGCGCGAGCGGGCGCGTCAGCCCATCGCGGCATCTGGGCATCGAGCATCGCCAGCACCAATGCACCCGAACCGAACGCGGCGAGTGTAAAGCCGATCGTATGGCGGAATGGCTCAGCGTCGCCGATAGCGATCGCGCTGAAGCAGCTCAGGGCAAGCGCCAGCAATGTGGTACGATGGCGCCCGGCAGCGGCGATCCAGTGCGGCCGGTAGAGCGAGCAAGCGGCGATCGCGACTCCGATCGCCAGTCCTTCCAGCCGGAACTGGGTTTGCCATTGCAGAGAGAGTGGTGGCACGCCTGCGGCGAAGGCGAGCAGGCGAAGCGTGAATGAGAGGCTGGCGATCGCCACAAGACCGAAGAGCAGATGAGATGGCCCGCGCCGCAGCAGCAAGGGAAGCAGGAGCGCGGCACCAAGGTAGAAATGCTCCTCAACCGCCAGCGACCATAAGTGGCTGGGCGTCGTCTCGTGATAGTTCTGGACATGAAGCAACACCGGCCAGATCGTCTGCCAGCCGTGCGCGCCACCCGCGACCCCCAATAGCGCGAGATAGGCGAACAAGGCAGGCCAGAGCCGCCATGCGCGGCGCCAGAGAAAGCGGGAGTAGCTGAACCCGCCGGTCGCGGCGGCTTCGTTCAGGATCATTCGGCCGACCAGGAAGCCGCTGAGCACGAAGAACAGATCGACGCCGGCCCACCCCGCGCGTTCGAAGGGGGAGGCCAGCATATCGAGCAATGGGCTGCCGGGCGCAGGTTGGAAATGGAACAGCAGTACGAGCAGGATCGCGATCCCGCGCACGACATCCAGCGCGAACGATCTTTCCCCGTTTGTCGTCGCTCCCCGCATGAGTCCGGGATAGCGCCACGGCGTTAATGGAGGTTTAGCCGGCGTTCTCGCCAGCCATATCCTGATAGAACATCAGTGCGTTGCCGTCGGGATCGAAGAAGGTGAGGTAGCGCACCATGCCGGGCACATCGGCGATCGGCCCGTCTTGCCGCACACCGGCCGCGTCGAGTGCCGCCTTCGCTGCCTCGATGTCCACGACTCCAAAGGTGAGCGTTGCCCCGCCACCGGCGGGCACGCTCTCGACCTGCGACAGGCCGACCGTGACGCGTGCGACGCTGGTCTCCATCTCGCACCATGCGATCTCGTCCATGCGGTAGAGCAATTTCATGCCGAGCACGCCGGTGTACCAGTCGATCGAACGGTCGAAGCTGGTGACGTTGATCGCGCAGGCGAGGCCGCCGTCATAGGCGATGGCCGAAGCAGCCGTGGTTTCGGCAGTTGCGGAACTTGCCATGTCATCCTCCATTGGTTATGGTTCCGTTTGTATAGTAGATTGTAATATGGTCAAGCCCATGAACGATCCGGTTCTTTCACCCGCGGTTCTGCAACTGCTCAGCGCCAGCCGCTGGGCGATCCCGGTGCTGGCGCTGCTCAGCCGCGAGCAGGGATCGCGCTTTGTGGTGATCGAGCGGCGCTTCGGCCTGTCGCGCAACAGCCTGACGCGTACGCTCGCCTATCTGCGCGAACAGGGCTGGGTGATGCCCAACCCCGGTCACGGCCACCCGCTGCGTCCCGAATATGTGCTGAGCGATGCCGGGCGCACGATCGGTGCAGCATGCGAGCGGATCGAGGGGGTGCGGGAGCGGCTGGGGCTGGACGCACCCGATTTGTCGCGCTGGACGTTGCCGGTGGCTGGCGGGCTGGAAGACGAGTGGACCCGGTTCAACGCGCTGCAGACGCGGCTGTCGCCGGTGACGCCGCGCGCGCTCTCGCTGACGCTGCAGGCGATGATCGGGCAGGATCTCGTGCGTCGGCGGCTGGAGGACCGGTTTCCGCCGGTGCCGCTCTATGGGTTGACGGAGCGGGGGGGCGAGTTGGCGGCGGCGGTGGTGGGGTGAGGCTTAGAGCGGCAAATCTTCGATTCGGTAGAGCGTGTCGTGCGTGATTCTAAATGCGCCGCCGAAAGAGTTTGATCCGGTAGCGAAACCACGGACTTCATAGTCTGTATCGAGGCGCAGCTTCGCCGGTGCGATCACAACGTTCGCTTGCTGACGGCCCTGCCCGTAGAAATGGGGATCATCTCCAAAGCAATCCCGCTCGACGGAATCTCCGTCGATCTTCCAGACTGGTTTGCCGGTGACACGTTCGGCGACTTCAATTTCGTAGATGCAGCCAAGCTCTTGCTCGATGCCGATGAATGCGATGCGCCCTTCGACAAATCGCGCCTGCACGATCGTTGCCTTTGAGCAGCCGGACAGCGTGGTAGCGAGCGCCAAGGACAACAGAGCGACGACTGCGCGAGAGATCATGGCGCGAGGCTAGACGCTCCCATGCCCCTGCGCCAGATAGTCCTCCGACTGCATCTCCATCAGGCGGCTGACGGTGCGTTCGAACTCGAACTTGCCGTCGCCTTGCGCATAGAGGTCCATCGGCGACGCGTCGGCCATCGCCAGCAGCTTGACCTTATGCTCGTACAGCGCATCGATCAGCGTGACGAAGCGCGCGGCCTCGTTGCGGTTCTCCGGGCCGAGGCGCGGGATGCCGACGATGATCACGGTGTGATAGCGGCGGGCGACGGCGAGATAGTCGGCCGCGCCGCGCGCTTCGCCGCATAGCCGCCTGAACGAGAAGACCGCGACACCCTTGAGGCTCTTGGGCACGTGCAGCGTGCGGCCCTGCACCTCGATATCCTCCGACGGCACGTTCGCGCGGTCCTCGACCGGATAGTCGGTCAGGCGGAAGAAGGCAGCGGAGAGCGTTGCGGTGTTGGCCGGGCTGTTGGGAACGAGCCACATGTCCATCAGGCCAAGCCGGTCGCGGCGATAGTCGGTCGGACCATTCAGCGGCAGGACGTCGAGCTTCTCCTTGAGCAACGCGATGAAGGGCAGGAAGGAGTCGCGCTGCAGCCCGTCCTTGTAGAGATCGTCGGGCGGGCGGTTGGAGGTCGCGACCACCGTCAGCCCCTCGGCCATCATCGCGGTGAACAGGCGCGAGAGGATCATCGCGTCGGCGGCGTTGTTGATGACCATCTCGTCGAAGGCGAGCAGACGCAGATTATGGGTCAGCGCCTTGGCGACGGGCACGATCGGGTCGCCGGACTCCTTCTTGCGCTCCTGGGCGATGCGGGCGTGAACCTCGATCATGAATTCGTGGAAATGGACGCGGCGCTTGCGGTCGATCTTCACGGTTTGGAACAGCAGGTCCATCAGCATCGATTTGCCGCGTCCGACGCCGCCCCACATGTATACACCCTTTGGCGCTTCGGGCGCCCGGCGGGCAAGGCGCCACAGCACGCTGCCCTTGCGCGGGCCGGTCTCCAGCTCGTGCGCGAGGTGGTCGAGTCGGCGCGCAGCCGCCGCCTGATCGGGATCGGCGCGAAGCTCGCCCGCGGCGACCAGCGCCTGATATTTTTCGAGAACCTTGGTCATCGTGCGGGGGTCATAGTGCCTTGGGAGAGGATTTGCGGACGGTGCCGGAGAAGCTGGCGAGGACGCTCTCCTCCTGCCTCACCAGCCCGCGCATGAACAGCATCCGGCCGGTCTCACGCAGCAGCTCGACCTCGGCGACGATCGGCTGGCCTATCGTGCTGGTGCCGATGAACTGCGCGGACAGGTCGAGCGTCACCGCGCCGCCGGCGGAGATCACGCCGAAGCTGCGCGCTGCGGCGAACAGCGCCACGTCCATGAAGCCGAGCAGCGCGCCGCCATGGGTGGAGTCGCGCAGGTTGGAGTGCTCGCGCCCCGGAATCATCCGCACCAGCGCCTTGCCGTCTTCGATCCGCGTCAGGATCGGGCCGAGAAAGGCGTTGAACCGTGTGGGATCGCGCAGTTCCCAGCGCTTCCAGCCGGGGTGATCGGGATCGTCGGTGAAGGTGAAATGCGGCTCTTCGCTCATTTGGGGCAGTTCTTGTCCAGTTCGCCGCTGCGGACGCGGCCGACATAATAGGGAATCATGGAAAGCACGCGCAGCTTGTCGGCAGGCGGCGTGCCGTCCGGGTGCCAATCCTGCCATCTGTCGGCGCAATAGGTCGCCTTCTCCCTGCCGCGCGCGCAATCGAGGAAGCGCTTGAACTTGAATTGCCAGCTCTGGAAGGCTGGCCAGCTCATCGGCTTGCCGTGACCCGGGATCAGTGTGGTGAAGGGCACGGCACCGATTGTCTCGAGCGCCTTAAGCCAGCCATCGGGGCAGGCGGTATCGAGGAAGGGGACCGGGTCCGTCACGAGATCGCCGGCGATCAGGACTTTGCTCTTCGGGTCATAGAGCCACACATCGCCTGCGGTGGCAGCGTGGCGGGTGAGGTGCAATTCGACCTTTCGCCCGCCCACCGCAATCACCCCGTCCTTGCGCACGACATCGTCGGGGCGCAACTCGGTTCCACGCTCGAACGTCGCCAGGTCGCCGCGTACCTCGCTCGCCATCGGTTCGGGGATCTTGCCTGACTCGAGTGCCGGACGGGCCGAGTCGGCGCTGCGCCTGAGGAAGCCGGTCAGCGCCGCGTCGATCGCATCGCTTGCCGAGACGCGCACGCCGGGATGCTTCGCCTTGAGCGTCAAATTACCGCTGACATGATCCAGATGCCAGTGGGTGTTGACGATACGCACGAGCGGCTTGCCGCGCGCCGCGATCGCCACCTCAACCTTTGCAGTGTGGCTGGCGTGGCGGCCGCTATCGACGAGAAGCAGCCCGCGCGGCCCCTCGATCAAGACGGAGTTGCCGTCAGGCTGGCGGCCCGGCTCAAATTCGCCCTCGATCAGCCAGATGCCCGGAGCGACCGGTTTGGCCTCCTGCGCCGCGGCGGGAACCGCGAATGCGGCCAGCAGGGCGAGGGCGGCGCGCGCGATCAAACGATGCGCTCGGCTTCCATCTTCTTGATCTCCGCGATCGCCTTGGCGGGCGAGAGGCCCTTGGGGCAGACATTCGCGCAGTTCATGATCGTGTGGCAGCGATAGAGGCGGAAGGGGTCTTCCAGCTCGTCCAGACGCTCGCCGGTCGCCTCGTCGCGGCTGTCGGCCAGCCAGCGATAGGCCTGGAGCAGGATCGCCGGGCCGAGGAAGCGGTCGGAATTCCACCAGTAGCTCGGGCAGCTGGTCGAGCAGCACGCACACAGGATGCACTCATACATCCCGTCGAGCTTGTTGCGGTCTTCTGGCGACTGCAGCCGCTCCTTACCCGAGGGTGCGGGGGAAACAGTCTTCAGCCAGGGCTGGATCGACGCATATTGCGCGTAGAAATGGGTGAAGTCGGGGACGAGGTCCTTGATCACGTCCATCGCGGGAAGCGGGGTGATGCGGATGTCGCCCTTGATGTCCTCGATCGCGGTGGTGCAGGCGAGGCCGTTCTTGCCGCCCATGTTCATCGAGCACGAGCCGCAAATGCCCTCACGGCACGAGCGGCGGAAGGTGAGGCTCGGGTCGACCTCCGACTTGATCTTGATCAGCGCATCGAGAACCATCGGACCGCAATCGTCGAGGTCGATGGTGAAATTGTCGTAGCGCGGGTTCTCGCCCGAGTCGGGATCGTAGCGATAGATGGTGAAGGTCTTCGCGCGGCTCGCGCCGGCCGGTGCCGGGTGGCTCTTGCCCTTCGTGATCCTGCTGTTCTTGGGAAGAGCGAAATCAGCCATGTGAAACCCCGTACCGTGTCTGCGGAGGCGCAGTGCTGCCTCTCGAATTTGGGGGTCAGATACATAAGCGGGGGCGGTGCTGCAAACGCTTCGATAGCGGGGTGGCCAAAGATCAGTGCTGTAGCGCCGCCAGACCCTCTGCCGAAGGCCGCCCGACCGGCGGCGTCGCGACCTTGGGCATCCGCGCCTCGAGCGGGGCGAGCCACCGTTCCACCTCGGCGCCCGTACTTTGCTGGGGAAGCGAGGGTTTGAGGTTGCCCTGTTGCTCCCAGCCCGCGATCAGCCCGATTGCTTCGCTGACGGCCGCATCGAATGGCTGGGGCTTGCGCAGTGCGCGATTGATCAGCGCGTCGCCGAAAAAGGTCCAGTCATTCTCGGCGACGCAGCCGAAAGAGGTGCGGTCGGAGGATGCTGCGCTGATGATCATCGTCTGTGGCCCCGACAGGACCGGCACGAACACGCCCGAGTAACAGGCGCTGATGATCAGCAGGCGGCGGTGGATACCGAGCGTGTCGAGCAACTGCGCGAGCCGGGCAGGCGAGATCGCGCCATAGCCTTGGTCGGCGTCATTGTAGACGACGCCATAGGGCGCGCCGTGGCTGGTGGCGTAGAGGATCAGCACGTCCTCGGCCGGGTCCATCAGCTCAGCAATACGGGCCAGCGCGGCTTCGACATGGACCGGCGAACCCATCGGTAGCGGGCTGGGCGCCGATCCGTCGGTGCCGCCCAGAACCAGCGCGCGGCCAATGGCGTCGTAGCGGCGCGCCAGCACCTTGCCCGCTTCCCGCGCCTCCCGCCCGAACACGGGATCGCTGTCGAGCGCGACCGAGAGGACATAGGCATCGACGACCCCCTTGCGGTGGGGAAGCAGCGGGGCGAGCGCCTTTGTCAGCCGGCGGTGTTCGGCAAGCGCGTGGCGGGCGGGGCGGTCGCGTTCGATCTGGGTGCCGCCATCGGCCTGCTGGACGACCTCCCACGGCGTCGAACGCGCGATACCGGGCGGAGGCGGAGCGGTGTGCTGGGGCGGAGAATATTGCTGCGGGATCGCCAGCGCGGAGAGAGGCGCGAGCAGAACGGCCAACGGCAGCAATATCGAACGCATCGATTTCCCCCGGAGATGTTCGGGGAAGTTGGGGGTGCGAGGGGGGGATCGTCAAGCGGTAGAAATATGATCCAGCTCGCAACGCAGTTGAAGCATCAAATGGCAGGAGTTTCTCGAAACTTCGAGGGGTGTGTAGTGAGTGAAAACTATGAATGCCTTACATAGTTTCCGAAGCCCGGCGACTGACGGAAGCGACCATTGAAATGACATTGATATGGAGGGGGTAAATGACGGTGAGTGATTGGGCTGATGTTTTAAGTGCAGCAGGTAGCATTTGTAGCGTAGTAGTTACGCTCGGTATCGCAATCATGATTCATGATTACACTAGGCGCCGGGACAAGGCTGCAGTCATTCATGAGATGTGGCGTCAGCAGCAAGATTGGAATCTGCAAGCGTGCAGTTCACCCGTGCATCAAATTGCAACGGAAATGATGATCTATGGCGATCAGCCGAAGTCTGAATTTGAGGCTCTGGCGCTGCGTAGTTGCATGTTCTTCTTTATTAATCGCGTAAATCATATCTATAATGCGTATGAATTGAGAATCTTGTCGTGGGAAGAATTTGAGGCTGAGGCGAGGACGAATTTGAGCCTGATGGCCGGTCAAAAGCCCCTCCTTCATCGCCTCCTCGACAATAGAGGTTACGATGCGGGATTTGCCATCACCGTTAAGAAGCTCATTGCAGGGATGGCGCCGGTCGAACGGATAGATACCCGCTGACCGTTCAACTCAGTACACCCGCTTCTTCGGCTTGATGTACTCGACATCGTCCGTGAGCGTGTATTCGTGGACCGGACGGTAGTCGATCTTGGTGCCGCCGCCCTTGCCGCCCCAGCCTTCGAAGGTCGCGACGCTGTGCTTCATCCAGTTCGCGTCGTCGCGATCCGGGAAGTCCTCGTGCATGTGTGCGCCGCGGCTTTCCTTGCGGTTCTCGGCGCCCTTGATCGTCACCAGCGCCTGACCGATCAGGTTGTCGAGCTCGAGCGTCTCGATCAGGTCGGTGTTCCAGATCAGCGAGCGGTCGGTGACGTCGATGTCCTCCATCCGCTTATAGACCTGATCCATGTGCTGGACGCCCTCGGTCAGCAGCGCACTGTCGCGGAACACGGCGCAATGGCGCTGCATCGTCTTCTGCATGTCCTTGCGGATCTCCGCGGTCGACGATCCGCCCTTGGCGTTGCGGAAATGGTCGAGGCGGGTGAGCGCGAACTCCTCCGAACCTTTGGGCAGCGGATTGTGCGGCGTGTTGGGCTTGAGCGTCTCCTTGAGGCGCAGGCCGGTGGCGCGGCCGAACACGACGAGATCGATCAGGCTGTTGGAGCCGAGGCGGTTGGCGCCATGGACGCTCACGCACGCCGCTTCGCCGACCGCGAACAGGCCGGGGACGACCGCGTCGGGGTTACCGTCGCGCAGCTGCACGACTTCGCCATGATAGTTGGTCGGGATGCCGCCCATATTATAGTGGACGGTCGGCACCACCGGCAGCGGCTTCTTGGTCAGATCGACGTTGGCGAAGATCTTTCCGGTCTCGGTGATGCCCGGGAGGCGCTCGGCCAGCACCTTGGGGTCGATATGGTCGAGGTGAAGGAAGATATGATCCTTCTCCTTGCCGACGCCGCGCCCCTCGCGGATTTCCATCGCCATCGAGCGCGCGACGACGTCGCGGCTGGCGAGATCCTTGGCCGAGGGGGCATAGCGCTCCATGAAGCGCTCGCCTTCGGAGTTGGTGAGGTAACCGCCTTCGCCGCGCGCGCCTTCGGTGATCAGCACGCCCGCGCCGTAAATGCCGGTCGGGTGGAACTGGACGAACTCCATGTCCTGCAGCGCGAGGCCGGCGCGCAGCGCCATGCCGTTGCCGTCGCCGGTGCAGGTGTGCGCCGAGGTCGCCGACTGATAGACGCGGCCGCCGCCGCCGGTCGCGAGGACCACGGCATGGCTGCGGAAGCGATGAATCGAGCCGTCTTCCATGCACATGGCGATGACGCCGCGGCAGGCGCCGTTCTCCATGATCAGGTCGAGCGCGAAATATTCGATGTAGAAGTCCGCGTCGTACTTAAGGCTCTGCTGGTAGAGCGCGTGAAGCATCGCGTGGCCGGTGCGGTCCGCCGCGGCGCAGGTGCGCTGCACCGGGGGGCCTTCGCCCATATTCTGCATATGGCCGCCAAACGGGCGCTGGTAGATCGTGCCGTTGTCGTTGCGGCTGAACGGCACGCCGGCATGTTCCAGCTCGATCACGGCCGCGGGCGCCTCGCGCACCATATATTCGATCGCATCCTGGTCGCCGAGCCAGTCCGACCCCTTGACGGTATCGAACATGTGCCAGGTCCAGTGATCCGGCGAGTTGTTGCCGAGCGATGCGGCGATGCCGCCCTGCGCCGCCACGGTGTGGCTGCGGGTCGGGAACACCTTGGTGATGCACGCGGTCTTGAGGCCGGCCTCGGCGCAGCCCATCGTCGCACGCAGGCCCGATCCGCCGGCACCCACGACCACCGCATCATAGCTGTGGTCGATGATCTTGTAGGCGGCGGACATCAGGCGGCTCCGGTGGTGGCGGTGAAGGCGATCCTGAGGATCGAGAAAATCGCGAAGACCGCAGCGGCGATCGCGAAGAAGTTGAGCAGGGTCATGAAGACGATACGGCGGGCATCGCGCTCATAATCCTCGATCACGACCTGAAGGCCCATCTTGAGGTGATAGAAGACGCTGATGACCAGCAGGATCATCGGCACCGCGGCAAGCGGCGAGGAAAGCCAGGCCTGAATGGTGACGAAGTCGAGGCTGGGAAGCAGCACGAGGCTGACGATCAGCCACAGCATGAGCATCAAATTCGCGCCCGCGGTCAGCCGCTGCTGCCACCAATGGTGCGTACCCTCATGTGCGGCGCCGAGACCGCGGACGCGGCCGATGCTGGTTCCGTTGCCCATTACTTCGTCTCCACCACGATCGGCGCGTTCACGACCGGCTTCGCGGTTAGCCGGTCATAGCTCAGATAGCCCCACAGCGCCGCAGTGAGCGCCACCGACACGACCATCGTCAGGATCGCGAAGCGCTTGTTCTCCTGAAGCTCGAACCCGGCACCCGCGTCCATGAAGAAGTGGCGGATGCCCGTCATCATGTGCTGGAAGAAGCTGAGCGTCAGGCCGATACCCAGGATATAGCCCGCGATGTTGGGCGCGCCCGACTTCACGGTCAGCAGGTCCATGAACCAGTCATAGCATTCCTTGCCGTTCGCCAATGCGCCGAGCCAGGCGAGAAAGACGATCGCGCCGACGGTCGCGAGGCCGGAGCCGGTCACGCGATGCAGGATCGAGACCAGCATGTGCGGACCCCATTTCCAGACCTGGAGATGCGGCGAGAGCGGGCGGTTTTCGTTGCGGGCGGATGCCAAGGCCAAGGTTCCCCTGTCGAGTTGCGCGCCTAATGAGACAGAGACGCGGACGATGCAAGCGGGCCGTGGCTAACCAGCCCTTAACAGTTGACCGTTTACCTCAGGCATGAAGGGGGGCGCGAATATCTCACGCCCCAAGAAGCATGGGCGTGCGAATCAGATGGGTGAGTCGTGAGCGAAGCCGCGAACAAGCAGATGCCGGCGCCGGAGAGCGTCAGCCCTACGATTGATCTGCGCGCGCGCCTGCGCCTGTTCGACCTGAGCGACGCGGACCTCAAGCTCGCGCAGCAGCTCTGGACGACGATCGAACCCGATGTCGAGACGATCGCCGCTGCGCACTGGAAACAATGGCAGCGCTTCCATGATGGCAGCCGGAACTTCCTGCAGAAGGATCAGGACCGCGTCATCGAGCTGGGCGTCGCCTATCTGCGTAACCGCTACACCAACCTTCCCGGAATCGCCTGGGTCCAGTCGGCCGAGCGCACGGTCGCTTCGGCCTATGCGCAGGACGTGTCGTTGACCGCGATCCTGTCGATGACCGATGCGGGTGGGCGCGCGACGCTCGACATCCTCAACAAGCGGCTGCCGGCGGGATCGCCTGAATTGTCGCAGCTGATCGACCTGCTGTTCCGCCTCCGCTCGATGGAGTGCGAGGTCTATACGGCGCTCTATACCGCCTATTACGAGTTCAATGCGCGCTCGGAGCGTGATCGGCTGGCTGTCGAGTTCCGCGATTCGATCGGCACCACAGTCGAGCAGGCCACGCGCGACGGCGAAGCGCTGCGCGCGCAGGCTGCGCTCACATCGGGCGCTACCCGCGGAATGCTGGGCAAGGCGTCCGAGGTTGCTGCGGCTGCGGAACAGTCGGCGGTGGCGATGCGCGAGGCTGCGCATACCGCGGCGGGCCTGATCCGGGCGATCGAGGATGCGCGGACCGAAGTCGAAGCTGCAGCCGGCATCGCGACGCGTGCGTCGGCACAGGCGGGCGAAGCGGTGGCGATGAGCGAGATGCTTAGCGACCACGCCAAGTCGATCGAATCGATCCTGGGGCTGATCCGCGACATTGCCGGCCAGACTAACCTTCTGGCATTGAATGCGACGATCGAGGCAGCACGCGCCGGGGACGCAGGCCGCGGGTTCGCGGTGGTCGCACAGGAGGTGAAGAGCCTTGCCAACCAGACGGCGCGCGCGACCGACGACATCGCCGCCAAGATCGCGGCGATCCAGTCGGCGACTAAGGGAACCGTCGATACCAACGCATCGATCCGCGACACGGTGATGGAGGTTCAGGCCAGCGCCGATCGCATCCGCACCGCGATGGAGATTCAGGCTCAGACCGTCACCGCGATCACCGCGGCGGTCGATGAAACCGCGCTCGCCGCCGATTCCATGTCCGCCACCATCGGCGCGATCCGCGAGGATACCGAGTCGGTCGCGAGCGAGATCGACCGGGTCGGGCAGGGCTTTGCCGCGCTCGACGGCCAGCTTGGAACGCTCAGAAACAGCGCGGGCGAGTTTGTCGCAAAAGTCGCTGCATAAGTATTACGGAGAGAATGAATGGCCGGAGCGAAGGAGCTCGGCCAATGGAGCGGCCGTGGCCGTCCCATTGCCGAACGGATCCGGGACTATGACTGGGACGGCGCGATCCGGGAAGGGTGTGCCGATGTCGCCGCGCTGATCGGCGACGATTTCGAGGGCGTCTCACAGGCCTTTTGGGACCATTATCTCTCGCTGGATGCCACGGCGCATGTCCGCGACTATTTCACGGGCGAGCGGATGCGCGACCAGGTGCGCGCCAGTGCAATCTATATGGGCGCCAAGTTTCAGCGCCCGTTTGACGAGGCGTGGCTCAATATGGCGTCGAAGCATGCCGATGACGCACACCGCTCTCGAATCCCGCTTTCCGCGCTGCTGTCGGCCTTCGCCTATGCGCATGCGCGCACGCAGGAGATCATCCGGCAACGGCTGATCGACGATCCGGAGCGGTTCGCGCGCCTCGCCGATGTCGCACAGCGTATGTCGATGCTCGAGGCAGACTTCATGGCGTCGCAGCTCGGCGGGCGCGATGCCGAGCTGGCGCGCAACGAGCGGCGGGCGCGATCCGAACAGTTTCGCGGCGAGATTGCCGGAACGATCGAACTGACCACCACGCTGGGCGCCAAGGTACGCGATCAGGCGCGCGGCGCGGCGGATTCGACCCGCGGGATGCTGGGTAAGGCGTCCGAGGTTGCTGCGGCCGCGGAACAGTCGGCGGTGGCGATGCGCGAGGCTGCGCATACCGCGGCGGGCCTGATCCGGGCGATCGAGGATGCGCGGACCGAGGTCGAGGCTGCAGCCGGGATCGCGACGCGTGCGTCGGCACAGGCGGGCGAAGCGGTGGCGATGAGCGAGATGCTGTCGGATCACGCCAAGTCGATCGAATCGATCCTCGGGCTGATCCGCGACATTGCCGGGCAGACCAACCTTCTCGCACTCAACGCGACGATCGAAGCGGCGCGGGCCGGCGACGCAGGCCGCGGGTTCGCGGTGGTAGCACAGGAGGTGAAGAGCCTCGCCAACCAGACGGCGCGTGCGACCGACGACATTGCAACCAAGATCGCGGCGATCCAGTCGGCGACGAGGGGCACGGTCGACACCAATGCCTCGATCCGCGACACGGTGATGGAGGTTCAGGCCTCGGCTGATCGCATCCGCACCGCGATGGAGATTCAGGCACAGACCGTCACTGCGATCACCGCGGCCGTGGATGAAACGGCGCTCGCCGCAGATTCGATGTCCGCCACCATCGGCACGATCCGCGAGGATACCAAGGGCGTTGCCGAGGAGATCGACACGCTGCAGCAGGAATTCGGCGCGATCGATGCGCGGCTGGTGCAGCTCAGGGACGCGGCGGGCAACTTCTCGGCATCAGTCGCAGCGTAGTTCATCACAGGGGTGACGGCGCGGGGGTTCGCCGTTAGTCCGGTTTCATGACGATCAATATTCTGGTCACCGGCGCGAGCCGGGGCATTGGCGCTGCGATCCTGAACGCTCTGGACCTGCCCACCGTTAAGGCGGTGGGGCAGGGCACCTCCAGCAATATCCCCGCCGACTTCACGGATCCGGCAGCGCCGCGCGCGCTGTGGGAGGCAGCGCTCGAGCAGCTCGACGGGCGGATCGATGTGCTGATCAACAATGCCGGCATCTTCGAGGCTGCGCCGGTCGATCTCGACGACGAGGAATGGCTCGCCGTGTGGGAACGGACGATGCAGGTCAATCTGACCGCCGCCGCTCAGCTCTCGCGGCTTGCTGTCCGTCACTGGCATGAGCGCAAGCGTGGCGGTCGGATCGTCAACATCGCCAGCCGCGCCGCCTATCGCGGCGACAGCCCGGCGCATTGGCATTATGCCGCATCCAAGGCTGGCGTGGTCGCGATGACCAAGAGCATCGCGCGCGGGTTTGCGCGTGAGGGCATCCTTGCCTTCGCCATCTGTCCCGGCTTCACCATGACCGGCATGGCCGATGAGTATATGGCGAGCCGTGGCGGAGATAAGCTGCTCGCCGACATCCCGCTTGGCCGCGTGGCGATGCCCGAGGAGGTCGCGACGATGGCCCGCTTCTGCGCGCTCGAGGCGCCCGCTTCGATGACTGGCGCCGTGCTCGACGTGAATGGCGCGAGCTACGTGCGATAAGGAGTTCGGCATGACCGATACGGCAAGGCAAGGCTGGACGGCGGGAAAGATACTGACCTGGGTGTTCGCGGGTGTCGGCCTGTTGGCTGCGATTGCGGTGATCTGGCTTGCACTGGTGATAACGGGCGTCGGTGGTCTGCATCGCGACCGGGAACCGGCCAAGGTTGCGGTTGAGGGAGAGACTGAGCCCTTTTCGGTGCAGGATGTTCGAGACGTACATGGAACCGGGCTGGTTCAGATAGCGATCGGCGTTGCCGGGCGCGGCGGCGGGAAGATCGCTTCCTCTGGATCGAGCAGCTACGAATTCGACCATCGCAACCTGATCCTGCTCGACAAGGCGACGGGCACGAGCCGGAGGCTACTTGCGGATAATCATCGCCGTATCGTCGAGTTCCGCTTCTTTCCCGCCAGCGCGGCGATCGACGGTGTGGGCCGCGCTGCCGAAGAGTATCTGGTTGAGGCGGCTGATGAGATGGGCTCCAAGAAAGTGGAGCCGCCGGCCGCCTATTATGTACTTACGGTCCGTCAGGCAGGCAGCATGCGTCAGGATATTCTGGTCGGAACCATCGCTGACGGTCGCCAGGATTTCCTGCTCAAGAATATCGATGGTGTCGACCGGATGTGGATGCTCAGCCCGACCCGGCTGGCGCTGGTCATCCGTGAAGGAATGAAAGTGCATTACAAAGTGATCGACGTGCCGACACTCAAGCTTGTTCTCTCCCGCCCAGTCGAGATCGGCTGATGAGCAGCTGGAAGATCACCTTGCCCTGTACCCGTGACGAAGCGGAGGCGATCGATTTCGAGGGCGCCGAACTGCTCGGTATCGAACCCACGCCGGTGCTGCTGACCAGCGAGACGATCCCCGACGATCCGCTCGCCTGGCAGATCGAGGCCTATTTCGAGAGCAAGCCCGGCAAGGCCGAGATCGCGGCGCTGCACGCACTTGTCCCCAGCGCCGGCAAGGCCAAGCCGCTGATCGAGAAGCTGCCCGACGAAGATTGGGTGACGCTCAGCCAGGCGGGGATCGAGCCGGTCCATGCCGGGCGCTTCTACGTCCACACCGGCACCAATCGCGGCGACGTGCCCGATGACGCCAAGACCTTCCTGATCGAAGCCGGGCGCGCATTCGGTACGGGCACGCATCAGACGACCAGCGGCTGCCTGCGCACGCTCGACGGGATGCGCGCGCGGGGCGAAGTGGTGCGCAACCTGATCGATGTCGGCACCGGCACCGGGCTGCTCGCCTTCGCCGCGATGCATTTGTGGCCGCGCGCCTATGCCACCGCATCGGACATCGATCCGGTCGCGGTGGAGGTGACGGCGGAGAATGCCGTCGTCAACGGCGTGCCGCTCGGCGTCGGCATGGGTGAACTGGCGCTTGCCGCCGCGCCGGGGCTCGAGCATCCGTTGTTGCTCAACCGCGCGCCCTATGACCTGATCATCGCCAACGTCCTTGCCGGGCCGTTGATCGAGCTGGCGCCGAGCCTCAGCGCGGCACTGGCCGAGGGCGGGACCCTGGTGCTTGCCGGCCTGCTGGAGTCGCAGGTTGAGCGTGTCGCTTATGCCTATCGCCGGCAGGGGCTGCGGCTCGCGGGCCGGACCTCGACTGGTGAGTGGCCTGCGCTGCGGCTGCGCAAGCGCACCCGCTATGGCTGGGGCCGTGTCGAGCGGCCCGGCCCGGACGGCCTCGGTCTCGCGCCCGGTTTCGGCAGCTGGTAGCGTCCGGAAACCGGATTGTTTCGGATGCGTTCAGGTGCAACGTATACAATTTGCGACAATGTTTTGATGGACGTGACCGACTGACCTGACCAGTTTCGGAGGCATGATGAACCGTCCGACGATCCTGATGACGCTCATCGCGCTGCCGCTCGCCGGTTGCGCTGCCGGACCCGATTACCGGCCGAAGGGCGCGTCCGAACTGGGCGTGCCGCCGGCTTATTCGGTCGAGGCGCGGCAGGAGGCGCAAGCGGACCTTCGCCAGTGGTGGACGGCATTCGACGATCCGTTGCTGACCCGGCTGGTCGGGCAGGCGGCGACGCAAAATCTCGATGTTGCTCAGGCGGTCGCGCGGTTGCGGCAGGCGCGCGAGGGACTGGTCCAGTCGCGTGCGTCGCTGCTGCCCGGCGTCAGCGCGAGCGGCGGCGCATCGCGGACTGAGGGGATCGCGGGTTCCTCGGGTGGCACATCGAGCTTCTCGCTCGGCGCAGACGTCAATTATCAGGCCGATCTGTTCGGCGGCGTGCGCCGTGGGGTCGAAGCGAGCCGCGCGGCGCTCGACGCCAGCGGCTATGACTATGCGGCGGTGCTGATCTCGACCCAGGGGGAGATCGCGCGCAACTATATCCTCGCGCGTGCCGCGCAGTCGCAGCTCGCCAACGCGCGCGACAGCCTGACCATTCAGGACGACAATCTGGAGATTGCCGGCTTCCGCGTTCAGGCGGGTCTCGTCTCCTCGCTCGATCAGGAGCAGGCGCGCGCCAGCCGTGCACAGACCGCGGCGTCGATCCCCAATATCGAGGCGAGCTACAACAATGCGGTCTCTCGGCTGGGCGTGCTGACGGGGCAGGCGCCCGGCGCACTTAAGGGCGAGATGGAGGCGGCGCGGCCCGTACCGCAGGGACCGGCGGCCATCGCGGTCGGCATCCCGGCGGACACGCTGCGCCAGCGTCCCGATGTGCGTTCCGCCGAGCGCAATCTCGCCGCCGCGGTCGCGCGGATCGGGGTGGCGGAAGCACAGCTCTATCCTTCGCTGTCACTGGGTGGGAGCATCGATGCCGGCGCGCCGAACCTCGGCAACATCTTCGACATCATCACCGGGCGCGTCTTCGCCAACATCGCCCAGACCATCTTCGATGCGGGCCGCACCCGATCGCAAATCCGCTCGTCGCAGGCCGCGGCAGACGGCGCCTTCTACGCCTATAAGCAGACGGTGCTGAGCGCGCTTGAGGACGTCGAGAATGCGGTGGTTGCGCTTCAGGCGGCGCAACGGCGCGAGCGCGAGTTCACCATCGCGCTCGATGCCGCGAACAACAGCGCGATCCTGTCGCGCAGCTCCTACCGCGTCGGCCTCACCGATTTCGTGACCCTGAACCAGAGCGAGGCTGCGCTGATCTCGGCGCGCAACGGTTTGCTTCAGGCACGTTCGGATCAGGCGACGGCGCTGATTCAACTCTATCTCGCGCTCGGCGGCGGCTGGGACGCGGGCATCACCCCAACGCCGGAGCGCGTTCCCGCGCCCGCTACGTCAGGACATGACTGATGGCCGAACCTGCGAACCCCAAGCTCGACGAATTCCTCGGCGGTAAGGTGACGCCCGTCTGGCAACGCTACGCCAAATGGATCTTGCTGGCGCTGGTGGTGATCGCGGCCGCGTTCGGCCTGTGGCGGTACTTTGGGAGCAGCGAGCAGGCGGGTTATGCGACGCAGAAGGTCGAGCGTGGTGCGCTGACCGTCACGGTTTCGGCAACGGGCAAGCTCGCGCCGACCAATCAGGTGCAAGTGGGCTCGGAATTGTCGGGTTTGATCACCCGGGTCGAGGTCGACGTGAATGATCGCGTTACCGCCGGCCAGCCGCTCGCACTGATCGACCCGTCGCGTCTCGACGACACGATCGAGCAGAGCAAGGCAGCAGTGGCCGCCGCGCAGGCGACCGTCGCGCAGAATCAGGCGACGGTCACGGAGGCGCGGTCGCAGCTTACCCGGTTCGAGGAGGTCAGCCGCCTCTCGGGCGGGCGCGTGCCGGCCAAAACCGAGATGGACAATGCCCGCGCCGCGCTCGCCCGCGCCGCCGCGACCCTGCGTGCCAGCCAGTCGCAGGTCGTGTCGCAACAGGCGGCGCTCCGCTCGAACCAGACTCAGCGCGACAAGGCGATCATCCGCTCGCCGGTGAACGGCGTCGTCCTCGCGCGGCAGGTCGATCCGGGCCAAACCGTCGCGGCCTCGTTCAACACGCCGACACTGTTCGTGATCGCCGAGGATCTGAGCGCAATGGAGCTTGAGGTCGCGATCGACGAAGCCGATGTGGGTCAGGTCAAGGACGGGCAGAAGGCCAACTTCACCGTCGATGCCTTCCCCGGCGAAACCTTCCCGGCGGCGATCCGGCGGGTCGATGTCGGTTCCAACCTGTCGGCGCAGAGCAGCACGTCTTCGACCTCGACCTCGACGACGAGTGCGCAGGTCGTGTCCTATGGCGCGACGCTGAGTGTCGCCAATGCCGAGCAAAAACTACGGCCCGGCATGACCGCAACCGCGGAGATCGTGACGTTGCAGAAAAACAACGTCCTGCTGGTTCCCAACGCCGCACTGCGCTTCACCCCGACCGATGCGAGCGCACCGCAGGCCGGTGGCGGCATGGCGGGCGCGCTGGTGCCGCGGGGCGGGCGGCGCGGTCAGGGCGGAGCCACGAAATCCGCGACGATGGGCCGCGGCGCGCGCCAGACGGTCTATGTGAAGGGCGCCGACGGCCAGCCGCAGGCGATCGAAGTGACGACCGGCGACACCAACGGGCAGGTGACTGAAATCCTGTCGGGCGACCTCAAGCAAGGGATGGAGGTCATCACCGGCCAATATGCCGGCGAGTCCAAGGGCGGTCAGCGCAAGTCGGGCGGCGGCGGTCAGCGTCGGCAGGGCGGGGGCGGTACGGGTGGCTGACGCCGAACCGATCATCCGTCTGCGCAACATCACCAAGGTGTTCGGCGAAGGGGCGACCGCATTTCAGGCGCTGAAGGGTGTCGACCTCGATATCGCCGAGCGCGATTTCGTCGCGGTGATGGGGCCGTCGGGATCGGGCAAGTCGACGACGATGAACATCCTCGGCTGCCTCGACGTGCCGACCAGCGGTGAGTTCCGCTTCAAGGGCGTGCACATCGAGACGCTCGACCGCGATCAGCGCGCGCTGGTGCGCCGCAAATATCTCGGCTTCGTGTTCCAAGGGTTCAACCTGCTCTCGCGCACCAATGCGCTCGAGAATGTCGAGTTGCCGTTGCTCTATCGCGGCGAAGACAAGAAGACCCGGCACGAGCTGGGCATGGCAGCATTGGATAAGGTCGGCCTTGCCGACTGGTGGGACCATACCCCCGCCGAGCTGTCGGGCGGCCAGCAGCAGCGCGTCGCCATCGCCCGCGCGATCGTCACCAGCCCCGCGGTGCTGCTCGCCGACGAGCCGACCGGCAACCTCGATTCGGCGCGCTCGATCGAGATCATGGAGCTGCTCACCAGCCTCAACAAGGACAGCGGCATCACCGTGCTGATGGTCACGCACGAACCCGACATGGCCGCGTTTGCCCACACCATCGTCCACTTCAAGGACGGGCTGGTCGAGCGGACCGAAGTCGGTAACGGCGCAAAGGTTTCCGCCTGATGCTCGGCACCACCTTCACGCTCGCGATCCGCTCGATCCTGCGGCACAAGCTGCGCTCGTTCCTGACGACGCTTGGCATCATCATCGGCGTCGCGGCGGTGGTGGCGATGGTCACGCTGGGCAAGGCGACAACTGCCGCGGTGCAGCAGCAGATCGCCAGCCTCGGCACCAACATCCTTCAGGTGCGCCCCGGTCAGGGCTTCGGCCGCGGCGGCGGCGGACCGCGCCCGCCGGATTTCGAGGAAGCCGATGTCGAGGCGGTGAAGGAACAGATTGCCGGCGTCACGGCAGTCGCCCCGCAGGCGCAGACCACCGGCACCGCGATCCATGAGGGTGCGAACTGGTCGACCACGGTCAACGGCACCACCAGTGACTTCTTCAAGGTCCAGCCCTGGCCACTGACCGCGGGCAGGACCTTCTCCCCGGCGGAAGAGGCTGCGGGCAAGTCGGTGTGCATCATCGGCAATACGGTGCGCCAGAACCTGTTCCGCGGCGCGCCCGCTGTGGGCCAGCGGATGCGGGTCAACAATGTGTCATGCGACGTGATCGGCACGCTTTCGACCCGCGGTCAGGCCGGGTTCGGCGGCGATCAGGACGATGTCATCATCATGCCGATCAAGATGGTCCAGCGGCGCTTCACGGGTAATCGCGATATCCGGCTGATGCTGGTCGGGGTCGATCAGAGCTACAACAGCGCGCAGGTGCAATCCTCGCTTAGCGATCTGTTGCGCGAGCGCCGCCGGATTGAGCCGGGCGCCGAGGACAATTTCAACATCTTCGATACGGCGCAGATCAGCGCAACGCTGACTGGCACCACGACCCTGCTCACCCAGATCGTCGCGGCGGTTGCCGGGATCAGCCTGATCGTCGGCGGGATCGGCATCATGAACATCATGCTCGTCTCGGTGACCGAGCGCACGCGTGAGATCGGCATCCGCCTCGCGATCGGCGCGATTGCCAGTGAGGTGCTGCTGCAGTTTCTGGTCGAAGCAATCGTGCTGTCGATGCTTGGTGGCGTGATCGGGCTGGCGCTCGCCCAGCTGGTGATCGCGATCATCACGCCGTTGATGCAGGTGCCGTGGACCTTCGATCTTCAGATCAACGTCGTGGCTTTCCTGATCTCGGCGGTGATCGGCGTGGTGTTCGGCTTCTTCCCGGCACGGCGCGCGGCAAGCCTCAACCCGATCGACGCGCTGCGGCACGAGTAGCTCACCCGAACTGGAGCAGCACCAGTCCACCGGCGAGTGCGATGGCCGCAAGGATGCGCCGCTGCCCCAGTCCTTCGCCAAGGAAGCGCGTGCCGATCAGCGCCGCCCACACTACGGCAGTCTCGCGCAGCGCAGAGACTTTGGCGACTTCGATCAGCGAATAGGCATAGAGCGCCGCCCCGAACGAAGCGATCGACAGCGCGCCTGCAATCGCGCCCATCTGCCAGGTCTCGGCGATCGCGCGCCGCAGCTCGCGCCGCCGCAGGACCAGCGCGGTCGTGGTCACGCACACAGCGTCGAGCATGAACAGCCAGACGATATAGGTGAACGGGTCGGGCGCGACGCGCACGCCGCGCGCGTCGGTCATGTTGTAAAGCGCGACGCCCAGCGCCGTCGCCAGCGCCCAGCCCATCGCCGCCTTGTCGGGGTGCGCGCGCAGTGAAACCCCGCGAGCGGGCAGGGCAAAGGCGATCACCGCTCCGGTCGCGATCACCAGACCGAGCCAGCCGATCGCGGGCAGATGCTCGCGCAATATGATCACCGCAAACCCGGCGGTCAGGAGCGGTGCCGCGCCACGCATGATCGGGAAGACAAGGCTCAACTCGCCGCGCTGCATCGCCCGGATCAGGCAGATCTGGTAGAAGAAATGCGCCGGGATCGCCCAGGCGAGCGCCTGCCAGGTGGCGGTGTCGGGCAGTGGCACGATCAGCGCGAAGGGTGCGACGAGCAGCGCCGCGATCGACGACAGCACCGCGCGGCCGACCAATATGTCCTGCCCCTTCTTCACCGCGGTGTTGGCGAGCGCCAGCGTCAGCGCGGAGAACAGCCCCAGCGCGATCGCCAGCGCGCGGTCATCCATGGATCAGCTTCGCCAGATCCTGCGGTGTGTCGACGTCGACCAGTTCGGCGGGAGAGGTCACGACATGATGCCCGCGCTTCACCAGATCGCGCGCGCCGATGTCTCCCTCGCTGCGCAGCAGCTGGTCGAAATGCGTAGCGCCGAACAGCACCGGCGGGCGCGGAATCACTCCGTCGCTCGACGCCACGATCGCGTCTGGCCCCTCGGCGCGGTCGAGCAGGCGATAGATATGCGTCGCGGTGACGCGCGGCATATCGGCGAGCGCGATCAGCACTGCCTCTGCACCGCCCGCGCACGCGGCTTCCACGCCCAGCCGCAGCGAGCGGCCCATGCCCGCTGCGGGGTCATCGTTGGCGATCACGCGATAGCCGCAGCCTGCAAGGTCGAGCCGGGTCTGCGAGACCACCGCAATCCGCTCGCGGAACGGTACGGCCTCCAGCGCGACAACGACATGCAGACCCAGCGGCCGCCCGAGATAGAGTTGGGTCAGCTTGTCGCTTCCGAAGCGTTCGGAGCGTCCCCCGGCCAGCAATACCAGCGTAACCCGTTCAGCCTCGATCATGCAGGCTCCTCACCATCCCCGCCGCGATCGACAGCGCGATCTCCGCCGGGCCGATCGCGCCGATGTCGATCCCCGCCGGGCCGTCGATGCGGTCGATCCGTTCGGGGGAAAGTCCCACCGCCGCCAATCGTTCCCGCCGCGCTTCGTGGCTCTTTCGCGATCCCAGCGCGGCGACATAGCCCGCGCCTGCGTTGAGGGCTGCGATCAGCGCCGGATCGTCGATCTTGGGATCGTGGCTCAGCGTTACCACCGCGGTCGCGCCATCAGGCCGCAGCGCGGTGATCGCCGCGTCGGGCCAGCGGTCATCGAGCATCACGCCGGGAAAGCGCTCGGGCGTCAGGAACCGGCCACGCGGGTCGATCACCACGGTCACGATCCCCAACTCCCGCGCGAGTCCCGCAAGCACCTGCGCGATTTGCACGGCACCGACGATCAGCAGCCGGCGCGGCGGCTCATAGCGGTTGATGAAGGCGCCGTTGTCTGCCGGTTCGATGCTGCTGTGTCCGCTTGAAAGATCTGTGCTTACCTCCAGCGCCCGCCCTTCGGCGCGCGCGGTGGCGATCTGTGCGAACAGTGCCGGGTCGAACCCGTCCGGCGTCACCGGTTGCACCATCACCTCGATCTCGCCGCCACAGGGTAAGCCGACCTCCCACGCCGCCGCATCCGCCACGCCATAACGCCGCCGCTGGAACCCTGCGCCGCCGATCACCTGTGCCGCGACCGTCAGGATATCCGCTTCGACGCAGCCGCCCGACACCGATCCCTCGAACCGACCGTCGCCATGCACCAGCAGATGTGAGCCGCGTGGACGAGGTGCCGATCCCCAAGTCGAGACGACGGTCGCCAGCGCCATCGGCTGCCCTGCCCAGGTTCGCGCCGCCGCGATCACGCTGTCGTTGTCTGCCATTGCCTTTAGACTGTCATCCGAATCGAATAGCCGATCGTGCTTTTCGAAGGAGATAGGGCGATGCCGGGCATGTGGCGAGCCGCGCTTGCACTGATTATGGTCACCGCTCCCGTCGCCGCAAAGGAAGCGATCATGCCTGCCGCCAAGCCCATCGTCATCGCGCACCGCGGCGCCAGCGGCGAACGGCCGGAGCACACACTCGCCTCCTACGAACTCGCGATCGAACAGGGCGCCGACTTCATCGAACCCGATCTGGTGATGACGAAGGACGGCCAGCTGGTCGCGCGGCACGAGAACGACATCACCGACACCACCGACGTCGCGTCGCGACCGGAGTTCAGGGACCGCAAGACCAGCAAGGTGATCGACGGGACGAAGCATAGCGGCTGGTTCACCGAGGATTTCACGCTCGCCGAACTCAAGACGCTCCGCGCAAAGGAGCGCCTCCCGCTGCTGCGCCGCGGAAACACGAAGTTCGACGGCCAGTTCGAGGTGCCGACGCTGCGCGAGATCATCGCGCTCGCCAAATCGGCGTCGGCGAAGACCGGCCGCACCATCGGCATCTATCCCGAGACCAAGCACCCGACCTATTTCGCGTCGATCGGCCTGCCACTGGAGGCCGCGCTGGTGGCGGAGCTCAAGGCGGCAGGCTGGGACCGCGCCGATGCGCCGGTGTTCATCCAGTCGTTCGAGGTGAACAACCTCAAGGCGCTCGGGAAACTGACCAGGGTCCCCCTGATCCAGCTGCTCGACGCCGATGGCGGCCCGGCGGACGGCGCGCAGCCAAGCTATGCCGCGATGATTTCACCGGAGGGGCTGAAGGCCGTTGCCGCCTACGCCGCCGGGATTGGCCCGGCCAAGGCGATGGTGGTGAAGAATGACGGCACCGTGACCCCATTGGTCGCGGACGCGCACGCCGTGGGGCTCAAGGTCCATCCCTGGACCTTCCGTGCCGAGAATTTCTTTCTGCCTTCGGGCTTGCGGAGCGGCATCAATCCCGCGGGGCACGGGCGGCTGGGCGAGGAAATTTCACGCCATCTCGCCGCCGGGGTGGATGGCTTCTTCACCGATTTCCCCTATCAGGGGGTCGAGGCGCGCGATCGGCATGTTCGCTGATCGGCCAGGAGGCAGCGTGATGCGTAAAGGTTTGATTCTGGTCGTTGCGGCGCTGCCGCTGCTGACGGGGGGCTGTCTTGTGAAAGCTGCCGCCGATGTCGTCACGGCGCCGGTCAAGGTGGTGGGCAAGACCGCCGACTGGGCGACCACCAGCCAGGACGAGGCCGACCGCAATGCCGGCCGCAAGCTACGCAAACAGGAAGCGCGCGAAGGCCGCGAGCGCAAGAAGCACGAAGAGGCCTGCCGCAAGGATCCCGATAATTGTGGCCCCTATCAGGGGTATCGGGCCGGCGACCCGGAGCCTGAGAAGGACTAGGATTCCCGTCCGTCGCCGCCCAGCGTGTCGGCGATCGCGCGCAGCACTTCGGGTTTCATTTGCACCCAGAGGTGCGAGCTGACGACTTCGATCGAGCGCGCGTCGCCATGCGCTTCTTCATGGCAGCACATTCCGTTGACCAGCCCGTCGCTGCGGCTCCAGATCGCAGTGGCAGGGACGGGCAGGGGCGTCGCCGCCTCTTCCAGCCATGCGCGCACCGCCGGGTCGTCGGAACGCTGACCGCACGCCAGCTCGAACACGCGCCAGACGTTTGTCGCCTTGGGCAGGCCGGCAAAGGGCGAACTGACGGTGATGACTTCGCGCACCAGCTCGGGATGCCGGTGCGCAGCGACCCGCGCCATGATCCCGCCCAGACTTACGCCGATCAGTGTCACCTTCTCGCCCGTCTCCGCATGGATGGCCGCGATCCGCTCAAACAGCCGTTCACCCTCCATGCCGATCACGCGCGGACCGAAATTGAGACCCAGCTCCCAGGGCAGCGCGCGATAGCCCAGTGCTTCGAGATAATGGCGCATGACGAAGTTGGACGTGTCGCCGTTGACCAGTCCCGGCAGCAACAGCACCGGTCGTCCGTCGCCCCGCGGCATCTGCATGAGGTCGGACCATGCAAACGGCAACTTGGACAGGCTCCACGCGGCGCGGGGCCATTCGGCGAGCATCACCGTCATCGGCGGGGCTTTGGCTTCGGTGTTCAGCGTCATCCGGTCACTCTCTGCCGAGATAGGTCGGCCAGCGCATAATTCCAGCACCGCGGCATAACCATCTGGTTTCCGTTGTTACTTTATTCATGCTATGGGCACCCATGTTATAGGGAAGAATGATGAACGAAACCCATGTACTTGACCGTCCGCCGGAGGGTGCGTCGGCTGACTGGACGATCTCGCAGAACTGGGACGCTTTCACGGCGGAGGAACATGCCGTGTGGGACACGCTGTTCGAGCGTCAGGCAAAGCTGCTGCCCGGTCGCGCGTCGAAGGCGTATCTCCACGGGCTCGACCTGCTCAAGCTCTCCGATGGCGGCATTCCCAATTTCGAGGAATTGTCGGAACGGCTGATGAAGCGGACCGGCTGGCAGGTCGTCGCGGTGCCGGGTCTCGTCCCGGACGATGTGTTCTTCGATCACATGGCCAATCGACGGTTCGTCGCGGGCAATTTCATCCGCCGGCCCGACCAGCTCGATTATCTGCAGGAACCGGACGTGTTCCATGACGTGTTCGGCCATGTGCCGATGCTCGCCGATCCGGTGTTCGCCGATTATATGGAGGCCTATGGCCGTGGCGGCGGACGGGCGATGGAGCTGGGCGCATTGAAGCAGCTCTCGCGCCTCTATTGGTACACCGTCGAATTCGGGCTGATCGAGGAAGAAGGCGATCTGCGCATCTATGGCTCGGGCATTGTGTCGAGCTTTGGTGAAAGCCGCTTCGCGCTCGACAGCGACAGCCCCAACCGCATCGGTTTCGACCTCAAGCGTGTGATGCGCACCGAGTACCGGATCGATGATTTCCAGCAGAATTACTTCATCATCCCGGGCTTCGACACCCTGCTTCACGCAACGGTCGAAACCGACTTTGCGCCGCTCTATGCCGAGATCCTGGCGCAGCCCGATATCCCCGTCGCGGAGATCGTCGAGGGCGACCGGGTGGTCACTCGCGGCACGCAGGAATATGCCAATTCCAAGGCCTGATCCGTACGGACATTCGCCTGAGATCGCTATCACGGCAGCTTAAGGTCGCGAAAGCGCTGTTGGCGTTGCCCTTTTCCGGGCCGGAAACTACAGCTCCGGCCCGAGAGGAGAGGCGATGACCGGTGAGACTTATCCAGTTCCCGCAATATGGGCACAGGGGGCGCGTTACGATGCGGCGGGCTATGAGCGGCTCTATGGGCGCTCGCTCGCCGATCCGGGCAGCTTCTGGCTGGATCAGGCGAAGCGCCTGGAGTGGGTGAAGCGTCCGGAGCTGGCGGGGAACTGGTCGTTCGACGAGGCGAATTTCCGGATCGAATGGTTCGCGGACGGCAAGCTCAATGTCGCGGCCAACTGCATCGACCGGCATTTGGC
>NZ_JBWKPO010000005.1:0-491713 GCF_059418285.1 Sphingomonas sp. GW821-FHT09B04 | reverse complement strand
GGGGCCGCCGCCCACATGTCCCTTCATCAAAATCACAATGTCAAAGAGCGACAAAAACCGACGCACCATCAACCCCTTTTTCTCGGGGCTAGCTATGCGCCTAGTTTTTGCTGTCCGCCGCTGCGCTCCGTTCCGGTGCACCGCTGCGGTGGAGGCCATCTATGCGGCGAATCATGTACCGTCAAGTGGGTTCATCACTCTTTTTGATCTGGCTCGATTTAATCCGGCGAATGACACGGATTGCGCACAGGAGGGCATCGTTGCCGAAAGGGAGACCGCGCCATTCTCCAAACGCAGGCGAACCTTCTTTAGGCGAGGTCCGCGGGCGGCTGTCGCGGCTAGGCATGGCCTGCGTCAGCTGTAATGCCCTGCCGGGCTGGCGAATGCTGCAACCACTCCGCGACGCCTTCATGCCGGAAGTGCCGGATCAGACCGACTCGCTTGCCCACGTCGCCAAAGCGCGCGAACTGCTCGAATTCCTCAAGACCGCAACACCGGACAAGGGCCCCGTCACCGGCTTCGTCGTCGGAAATCTGGACGACAGCTCGGAACGCAAGTGTTTCACGGCAAGCGGCGGTGTCCGGTTCAACTTCTGAAGTCTGCTTACCCTGCACCGCCGAGGACGAACGGCTCCGTCAGAATTTCGGCCGGACCACCGTAGCCCTGAAGACCGGCTGCCTGTCCAAAGATCTGCCAGCGCTCTTCAAAAAACGACTCGGCTGAATCGCCATGGAAGATATCCGGCTCGCTGATCCGATGCAGGCGGTTCACACCGCTGATCAGATCGGCGAGCAGCACGCACCATTTTCGCGGCGGTCCAGCCGCCATTCGCCCTTCACGCTGCGCGGTCTCTACAAGCGCGATCATCGGCGCCAGATAGAGCTCGTTCCAGCGCTTGAGGTTATCGCGCATCTCTTCCGAGTACGCAGCCTCGGCAAGCAGGAAGCTGGCGAAGGATGCGTCGGCCGGATCGATGCTGAAGTGGAAATAGCGCAGCGCCGTTTCGCGCAGCGCTGACACCGCATCGGAATCACGCGCCACCGCATCGATCGCGTCGGTCAGTTGCCTGAGGTCCCGTTCGACGACCGCGTCGACCAGCGCCATCTTGCTGGGATAGCGGCGATAGATAGTGTGCTTGGTGACGCCGCTCGCTGCCGCGATGTCGTCCATCGACGCTCCGGCGACACCCTGTTCGCAGAACACGGCTCTCGCTTGAGTCAGCACGCGATCAGCGATTTCCGCCGCTTCCTCTCGTGTCGGGCGTCCCTGGCGTCTTGGTTCCTTCTCCACGCCGCGCCCCTAACAACAAAAAACGACACTAGCCAGTTGCTTTTATGCGAATGCAAGATAAGTGCACCGATAAGTGTCGATACCTGTCGGAGATTCGTGCGTGCCTCGCTTTCCCCTGTCCCGCTCGCTCCTTACGGGCGCTGCATTCGTCTCGTTCACCGCTCTGGCGGGCTGTAGCGAACCTGCGCCCCCGCCCCCACCGGCGCCGGTCGTTGATGTCGTTACAGTGACGACGGGAAGCGTACCGAACATCGTTGAGCTGCCCGGCCGTATCGAGGCCGTGCGCTCCGCGGAGGTTCGCGCCCGCACCGATGGCATCGTCAGCCGCCGCCTTTACCAGGAGGGCACCGACGTTCGCGAAGGCGCCCCGCTCTTCCAGATCGATCCGCGCGACAAGCAGGCGCAGGTGCAGCAGGCACGCGCAGCGCTGCAGCGGGCGCAGGCGTCGCGTGAGAATTCGGCGGCGGTCGTCCAGCGCTACCAACCGCTCGTGAGTGATCGCGCGGTCAGCGCGCTCGAATATGACAATGCGCGGTCTGCGCTGCGTCAGGCTGAGGCCGGTGTCGCAGATGCCCGCGCCTCCCTTGCCCGCGCCCAGCTCGAGCTCGGCTATACGCTCGTGCGAGCGCCGATCAGCGGTCGCGTAGGGCGCGCGCAAGTGACCGAAGGCGCGCTGGCAAGCGCAGCGAGCGCGACCTTGCTGACGACGATCGAGCAGATGGAACCGATCTATGCGGTCTTCACCCAATCGAGCGCAGAACTGCAGTCTCTGCTGGCGCAAGCGCGTACCGGCGCCGTCGAACTTCCCGCGCTCGCGCGCGTCGAGGTCCGGCTCCTTCTCGAAGACGGTAGTGAATATGGCCCCGTCGGCCATATCGACTTCGCCGACCAGACCGTGAACCCTTCAACCGGCAGCCAGACGATCCGCGCGACCTTCGCCAACCCCTCGCGTGCGCTGCTTCCCGGACAGTTCGTGCGGGGCCGGATCACGGCGGGCACGACCGGCAATGGCATTTCGGTGCCGCAGCGTGCGGTTCAGATCAACAATGAAGAGGCACGCGTTGCCGTGGTTGGCGGAGACGGAACGGTACAGTTCAGGACCGTCACGCTGGGCGGCCAGACCGGGTCGAGCTGGGTAATCCGTTCGGGTCTCAAGGCCGGTGAACGCGTGATCGTCGACGGCTGGCAGAAGGTACAGCCCGGCCAGAAGGTTCAGGCTCGCCCAGCCGCCGCCGCGGCGAAGAAGTGAACGGACGCCAGATATGAACCGCTTCTTCGTCTACCACCCGGTCTTCGCCTGGGTGATCGCCCTGTTCATCGCGCTTGCCGGCGCGATCGGCCTCGCCAAGCTTCCCGTTGAGCAATATCCCGACGTCGCGCCGCCATCGCTTAATCTGATGGTGCAGTATCCCGGGTCCGATGCCGACACGCTCGACCGTAACGTCACTTCGGTGATCGAGAAGGAACTGAACGGCGTCGAGAATCTGCTCTATATGAGCTCGACGAGCCGGGCGAACGGCTCGGCCCAGATCGCGGTGACGTTCAAGTCGGGCACCGATATGGATGTCGCGCGAACGCAGGTCCAGGACCGGCTCGGTCGGGTCGAGACGCGCTTGCCGGAAGAAGTCCGCCGCCTCGGCATACAGATCCGTGAAGCTTCGTCCGGCTTCCTTGCGATCGTGGCGCTTACCTCCAACAGCGGTAGCACCCCCATCCTTGATATCGGCAACTATGCCAGCAACAGCATCCTCGACGAGCTGCGCCGGATCGAGGGCGTGGGCGACGTCCAGCTGTTCGCCTCACCCTATGCGATGCGCATCTGGCTCGATCCAGAGAAGCTTGCCGGTTACAATCTTTCAGCAGCCGAAGCGCTTGGCGCGGTTAAGGAACAGAACGGGCAGACAGCCGGCGGCGGGCTTGGCGATCAGCCCCTGGCCAAGGGCAGCGAGTTCAACGCGCGCATCGTCACGCAGAACCGCTTTTCGACGCCTGAACAGTTCCGCCAGATCATCGTCCGTTCCAACCCGGATGGCTCGACCATCAGGCTGAGCGACGTCGCGCGCGTCGAACTTGGCGCCGACAGCTATAATTTCTCCTCGCGCCTCAACGGCAAGCCCGCGGCGATGATGGCGATCCAGATGACCCCGGGCGCCAACGCGGTCGCCACAGTCGAAGCCGTGCGTTCGCGCATGCAGGAGCTGTCGACCACCTTCCCGCCCGACATCGGATGGTCGGTGCCGTTCGATTCGACGCCGTTCATCAACGCCTCGATCGACAGCGTCGTAAGCACGCTGATCGAGGCGATGGTGCTCGTCTTCCTCGTCATGTTCCTGTTCCTGCAGAACTGGCGCGCAACGCTGATCCCCACCATCGTCGTACCGATCGCCCTGCTCGGCGCGTGCCTCGGCCTGTGGCTGTTCGGCTATTCGATCAACACCCTGTCGCTGTTCGCGATGGTCGTGGCGATCGGCATCCTCGTCGACGACGCGATCGTCGTGGTCGAGAATGTCGAGCGCATCATGGCCGAGGAAGGCCTGTCTGCCCGTCGCGCCACCGTGAAGGCGATGGGACAGATTACCGGTGCGATCGTCGGCATCACGCTGGTGCTGATCGCCGTGTTCATCCCGATGGCGTTCTTCCCCGGATCGACCGGCGGTATCTATCGCCAGTTCTCGGTGACGCTCGCCATCTCGATCCTGTTCTCCGCAATACTCGCGCTGACCCTCACCCCGGCATTGTGCGGTGCGCTGCTCAAGTCAAACGAGGCGCATGGCCCGGACGGTCACCATCAAATCGAGCCCAAGCCGGGCGTTCGCGGCTGGCCGCAGCGTTTCTTCAACTGGTTCAACGACCGGTTCGGGCGCGCGACCGACAGCTACACCCGCTCGGTCGGCACGATGCTCACCCGGCCGGTGCGCTGGCTGATGGTCTTCCTCGTGATGATCGCCGTCACCGCATTCCTGTTTACCCGCGTTCCCGGCGGCTTCCTGCCGAACGAGGATCAGGGCTATGTGATGATCAACGTAGACGCACCGCCTGCGGCCACCGCGCAGCGCACCGACGTGGCGATGCGCAAGGTCGAGCAGTTCGTGCTCGCCCAGCCGCAGACCGAGCTCGCGGTATCGATCTCGGGCTTCAACTTCTTCGGTCAGGGCCAGACCGCGGGCATGGTCATTCAGCGGCTCAAGCCTTGGGATGAGCGGCCGGGTGCCGCCAATTCGGCCGCGACGATGGCCGGCAAGGTCATGGGCTTTGTGCAGGGCATTCCGGAGGCGAACATCTTCGCGATCACGCCGCCGCCGATCCCCGCGCTCGGCAACGCGACCGGCTTCTCGATGAAGCTGCAGAACCGTTCGGGCGATCGCGCCGCATTGCTCGACGCACGCAACCAGATCCTCGCAAAGGCGATGCAGAGCAAGCTGCTGGTGGGTGTCCGCCCCGAAGGGCAGCCCAACGCGCCTCAACTCTATGTGGATATCGACCGGGTTCAGGCGCGCGCGCTCGGCCTGTCGATCGCCGACGTCAACGCCACGCTCTCGATCTCGTTCGGCTCGGCCTATGCCAATGACTTCGTCCGCGAAGGCAGCGTGCTGCGCGTCTACCTTCAGGCAGCCGCCGAACAGCGGATGAGGCCCGAGGACGTGCTGGCGCTGCGGGTTCGCAACGATCAGAACCAGATGGTCCCCTTCTCTTCCTTCACCCAGGTGCGCTGGATCGACGGACCGCAACAACTCGAACGCTATAACGGCTATGTCTCGATGACCGTTTCCGGTCAGGCCGCGCCGGGTCTGTCGAGCGGCGATGCGCTGGTCGAGATGGAACGGATCGCGACGGAAGTCCTGAAGGGCGACAACGCCTTCGAATGGACCGGTGTCGCACGCGAGGAGAAGGAAGCTGGCGGCCAGGTCGGCCTGCTGCTCGGGCTTTCGCTGCTCGTCGTGTTCCTGCTGCTTGCGGCGCTCTACGAAAGCTGGGCGATCCCCTTGTCGGTGCTGCTCGTAGTGCCGTTCGGCGTGCTCGGCGCCGTCGCCTTCACCTTCCTGCGCGGGTTCTCGGCAGACGTGTATTTCAACGTCGGCCTGATCACGATCATCGGTCTCGCCGCCAAGAACGCGATCCTGATCGTTGAGTTCGCACTGGAGCAACGCCACCGCGGTGTATTCGAGGCAACAGTCGAGGCGGCACGTCAGCGTCTTCGCCCGATCCTGATGACCAGCCTTGCCTTCATTCTGGGCATGGTGCCGCTGGTAATCGCATCGGGTGCGGGTGCCGCCAGCCGTCAGGCCGTCGGCAGCGGCGTGATGGGCGGTATGATCGCCGCGACGATCTTCGGCATCTTCTTCACCCCCGTTTTCTATCTCGCCGCCCGCCGCTGGCTGGCGCGCGACAACGACCATGAAGCGGAGGATGCGCGCGAAGAAGCGGATGACGCCACGCGCGGTTCGGAGACCATCAATGCGTAAGTTCGTAGCCCTCGCCGCCGCAGCCTCGCTTACGGCCTGCAATTTCGCCCCGCAATATCGGCAGCCGCCGACGCCCGTCAGTGCTGCATTTCCTGAAGCGCAGGGCGGATCGCGGCTCGCCACCGAAATCGGCTGGCGCGAATTCTTTGGCGACGCGCAATTGCGGGCGCTGATCGAGACCGCGTTGACCAGCAATCAGGATCTTGCCCAGGCGGTTGCGCGCATCGAACAGGCACGCGCCCAGTATCGTATCCAGGACGCATCGCGCCTGCCCGAGCTCGGCGGACAGGCCGGGGCCGGCCGCAGCCGGACCTCGGCTGCGCAGAGTGCGGGTGGCGGCGCAGTCACGCGCGACCAGTTTAATATCGGCGTCGCGGTTCCGGCATTCGAGCTCGATTTCTGGGGCCGCGTCCGCAATCTGAACGATGCGGCGCGCGCGCGCTATCTAGCGACCGTCGAGGCCGAGCGTGCCTTTCGCCTGTCGTTGATCGGCCAGGTCGCCGCCACTTATCTCGCCGTTCGGTCGGCGGAGGAGCGTATCGTCCTCGCCGAGCGTAGTGTCGCCAGCCGCCGCGAGGGGCTGCGGATCGCTCAACGGCGACTGGACGCCGGCGTTACCTCGACGGTGGACTATGATCAGGCGGCACTCCTTGTCACCCAGGCGGAGACCGAGAAGGCCGAAGTCGAACGCGCGCGTGCGCAAGCGAGCAATCTGCTCACCGTCCTCGTCGGCGGACCGATCGGACAGGCTCTGCCGACTGGCAATCCCGTCACCAGCTCAGGCCAGTTCCGCGACATCGACCCGGGCCTGCCCTCGGCGCTTCTCGCCAATCGCCCCGATATCCTTGCCGCCGAACAGCAACTGCGCGCAGCCAATGGCGATATCGGAGCAGCGCGTGCCGCGTTCTTCCCCAACATATCGCTGACCGGCAATGCGGGTTGGGCGTCGACCGAGCTTGGCGACCTCTTCAAGGGACCGTTCCAGAGCTGGTCATTTGGCGGAGCCCTCAACCTGCCGATCTTCGACTGGGGACGCCGCGAGGCGCAACTCGACGTCAGCAAGGCGCGCGCGGAGGAACTGACCGCCGCCTATAGCCGGGCCGTGCAGGAGGCATTCCGCGAGGTCGCCGACGCGCTCGCCGGTCGGCGCACCTATGCCGAGCAGATCGCAGCGCAGGAGCGCGCGGTCGCGTCCCAGCGCCGCCTCGCCCAGACGGCGCGGCTGCGTTACGATAATGGGGTCGCGATCTACCTCGAAGTGCTCGATGCCGAACGCAACCTCTTCGCTGCAGAACAACAGCTGCTCGCGTTGCGGACGGCCGAGTTGCAGAACGGGGTGTCACTCTACATTGCACTGGGCGGAGGCCTGAAGTGACGGGCCAGCCCCGCATCGCTTTCGGCACGCCTGCGCGTCAGTGATTTGCGCAAGACTTCACGCCTCGTCCCGGCGTGGACGACCGCGTGATCCGGCAATCGATGCGCGGATCCTGACGAGCGCGCTTCGTCTGTTCGGCCGGACCGGCTGGCGCGAATTTTCGATCGAGAAGGCGGCGAAGAGCGCCGATGTCTCAAAGGTAACACTGTACCTGCGATGGCAGAACAAGACAGCGCTGCTGATCGATGCACTGCAGTTCGCCTATCCGCCCTGGGCCTTTGACGATGCGCCGGAGGCTGCGGAGAAGCTGGTGACGATCGTTGAAGCGATGATTGTCGAGCTCACGAACGAGACCGGCTGGGCGGTGCATCGCGCGCTGCGAGACCCGGCGTTGCCAACGGAGCTTCGCGATTGTTGCCACAAGATCGTCAGAGATCGCCTGACAGCGATTGACTGGCTGGTCGAGCGCAGGTGGGGCCAGGCTGGGCTGCAACATTCCGTCGATCCGCAGCTGATCCGCAAATGCCTTGTCGGAGCAGCCATGGGAGAAGCGGGTGACATTTTGCTGACCGGGCGTATCCCAGCCCCCGGAGAAATCCAGAACTTTGCCCGGCAAGCCGTCGAGCTTGTACTGACCCGCTCGATTCAGGATGGCACGACGGACGACTAACCCCGCCTGCCAAGTCCAACGGTGCGCAGATCGCGAACGGTTCGCCGAGGGCAATTCGCGCCTCTTACAGAAGACGACGCGGCCCTTTCCAGAAAGGTGGCAGACGAACCGCGCGGCCCGCTACAACGCCTTGCGCTGTGGCATCACATTGTGCGCGGCCAGCCCCCTTGCGACGGCAGTATCCGTGCTCTGCGCACCGTCCAGATTCCAGTTCAGCTTGTCCTTCATCCGCTCACAAACCCGGTCGTAGAGCCTGCGCTGATGATCGCTTAGGAAGCCAACCATGATCTGGGCGTAGATCCGCTCACCCGCCGGCGTGAGGCGGTAGGATTGCAGGTCGCGTTCGACATAGCCTGCCTGCTCAAGCGCGTCGAACTTGGCAGAGACGACGGATTCGATGCCGAGTTCACGGGCCTCTGTCAGATCGGCACGCGTGCGCTTGCCGAAATAGACATAGTGTTTCTCATAGGCATGGGCCGGCGTGGCCATGGCTATCGGCAGCCTGTGCTTCTCCAGCAAGGTTTCGGTATACGCCTTCTCGAACTGGTCGTTGCCGTACGCGAGCCCCCTGGTCATGCTGTACGCGCCAGCCCCGACCCCGACGAACTCGTCATAATAACCGCCATAGACGATCTCGAACATGTAGCGGCAGCCCGGCATGCCCGGCTCCGAAAAGAAGTACATGTTCTGCGCGTCATAGCCCTTGGCAAGCTCGGCGCGCGCGTGGTGGAAGAGCTCCCAACGCCGCGCGCTCGGCGGAGGCGGCGGATACTCACCACGCCGGACGCGATCGAGGAAGCTCGGCAAGGTCGCGAGATAGTCGAGCGGAAAGACCGAGATATTTCCGACGTCGAGCGCCAGCGCAGCTGCCATATCGGCCTCCACCTCACGTTCGGTCTGTCCGGGATAGCCGACGATCATGTCGAAATTGGCGGCTTCGAACATTCTGCGCGAGCGGTCAGCCAGCGCATGGATCTGGTCGAAGGTCGCGGTGAGGTTCATCATCTCGCGGTAGCGCGGGTTGAGGGTCTGGATCCCGAACGAGACACGGTTCGCACCCGCACCCGACGCTGCCGAACAGAACTCCTCCGTCGCCGACTTCGGCTCGACCTCGATCGTCACTTCGGCGTCGGACGACAGGCGGAAGACGGACCGGATATGCCCCAGAAGCGCCTCGATCTGATGCGGGCTGAGCACCGATGGCGTACCGCCGCCGATATACACCGCATCGATCGTCCAGGATTGGCAGAGCCGTGTTTCGGCGAGCATCGAAAGCTCGAGGTGCAGGGCCTTAAGATACCGCTCGATCCGCTCCAGCGTACCCACTGATTTGATGAACGGACAAAAGGCGCAGATCGTCTCGCAGAACGGAATATGGACATAGAGTCCACGCTTGCCGCGCCCGGGTGTGGGATCAGGGGTGTTGTGGAACAGGCCCGCCATCGCGACCGGGTCCACGGTATAATTGATGTCGAAGAACGGGAAGGTGAAGGATTCGAGCAGGATGTCCTGCGGCAGAAACAGCGGAAGATAGTCGTTGTGCATGCTTTGCCTCCCCTTCCAGCCAAGGCTGGCCCCTCCCGACAAGGCTGGCCATATGACGCGCAAGGATGCCGACGAGCACAAGCAGCCCGCCCGAACGCGCACTTCTAGCGCGCCCAGTCCGCACCGATGCTACACACCGGACGTCATTAAACGCCCGGCCCGCCGTGTCCGCACACACAAAGGCGGCTGACCTGTCTAATGTGCGCAGACGCCCGCGCCGGGTCCAAAATGCGGAAACGCATCGCGGCCGGGCGACAGGCTCTGCACCGGGCGCTCAGCCCGCGATTGACAACCAAACTCGCATTGCGCCCTCCCCTTCCAGAGTGAACCAGAACCTTTTCGCGAACCTGCTCAAACGAGGCCGAACTGGGCCGCGATCTGATCTAGTGCATCGACCGCTCCACCGGAGTCCGTCCCCGTGACGCACAAGGCACCGCGGGCGTCGTTGCTGCCCACCGCAGAGTTCGAAAACTCGCTCACGACGCTATAGGCGACCACGCTCTTGTTGCCGGCAAGTTCAGCGCGCGCATCGCCTCCCAACTGCACGCCAGCCGCCCTCGGGGTCGAATAGAGGCTTCCGATCGCCACCTGCTGCGAGGTGCTCGCCGCCTCCTTCGCGATCCGGACCAGATCGTCCATCATCCCGAAACTGGCATAGACATGCGCGGCACGCAGATCGACGCCCCACTTGGCCTTCACCATTTCCGGAATAAGGCCACCGCCGGGTCGGGTCATGAAGTCGCTGAGTTGCGGGCCGTTCTCCGTGATGAAATACTCGGCATGGAACACGCAGTTCCGCACCCCGAGCTTTGCCGCGAGTTGCGCAGCAACGGCAAGCGCAGCGCCCCGGACGTCGTCCCCAAGATCGTCTGACGTGACGATACGAAGATCCTCATAGGGTGGCTCGGGCGACACCCGCGCCTTCTCCGAAAAAGCCGCGAAGACCACTTCGCCACCGGCAAGAATGCCATCGCAGCAGACTTCCTGCTCCAAAGCCTTCTGGCCAAGGAACGGCGCGACGATCAAGAGATGATCCGGCGACGTCTTGGTTGCCGCCTCGTAAATATCGACAGGCGAAGCCGGGCTCCGCGCCGTATCGACGAGCCGCATGTCTGCGCACATCGGCGCTACGCTCGACTGAACGAGCGCCTGCTGCGCGCTTGCCCCGACCCTGCCCAGCGCGTCGCCGAGCGCCTTGGCCGATTCCACCACGACCGGTACTTCGACCTGACCGGGAAGCCCCTCCAGCGCGCGGAACACGTTGGTGCGGTCCGCTGCGGCAACCGCGGCCTGCGCCTGAGCCGAAGTCCAGGCGCCTGTCGCAGTGTTGAACATCGCGGCCATCGCATAGCAGCTCTCAAGAAAGGCAACGACTGCGCCAGGTTCGCTACCGGACTCGGCAGTCATCGCCTTGGCGGTGAAGTTGGCTGCCAGCTTCCTCGCGCCCGGATCAAGCGCTCCAGCCATCTCGTGACCGCCGCCGGAGCCGACGACGTCTTCCAGCGTAGAAAGTCCGCTTGCCGGCTTCCTGGGAAAGAACATCAACTCCGAGTGATTTTGCGGACGCGAATACACGACCATATTATACGCGTTCGGATTGTAGGCGTCCGGGTTATATGCCTCAGGTACGAATGCCATTGGGTTCTTCGTGGACATGGCGCCCTCCCGCTTGTCTATTGGTTCCCGTTAACTCCAGACACAACGCTAAGCCACGAACGGTATCAGTAAAACTGCCACATATCCAATAGCGTTTTTCAATCTAAATCATCCAATACCAATTGAATTCAATCTACAACTTCTCCTGCGAATCCAAAACATTCAGCATCTTCTTCGCCACCGCCTCGGCATTCGCTTCCGACAGGAGGTCGAAGTGATCGGCGTCGATCTCATCGATCGCGATATCATCCAGAAAATGCGCCCAACCCCGGGACGGTGAGTCGTAGTCTGCGCGCAAGACACCCGTCAGTCCGGGAAAGCCACGGCATGCCCTGATCAGTTCGACGCGGCCTGAAAAGCGCTCGGGCACATAATGCATGAACGACCGAAGATTAGCCGTCAGGACCGATGTAAGCCGGTTGAACAGCACATCCCCCGCCGCCGACGCTCCACCGAGGAAATCGATACCTTCGAACCCGGCACTGGCGTCATCCTGCCGCGATGCCGAAGATGCTCCCAGAACAAAGGAATCGAGCAGGATCACTGCCTCAACCGGCAACCCCTGCTCCTGCCAGACTCGTGCCATCTCGAGCGCGATCGCACCGCCATAAGACCAGCCCGCGAGAACGATCCTGCGCCCGTCTGTCACCTGATCGGCGATCCGGACATAGCGCTCGGCATAGATCTGGACCGAGCGCGGAACCTCACTCTCATCGCCAAGGCCAGGCGCCTGGAAGCCATACACGTCAAAGGTGCCGCGTAGCTGCTTTGCGAGATGGCGCAGCGGAACGGTCGTCCCATCGGCACCATGGACCAGAAATAGCACCCGCCTCCCCGCTTCGGGACCGCTCTCCATCGGCACCAGCGACAGCTGTTGACTGGATCGTACTGCCTCGATCTCGCGTGCGAGGTCACGGACCGTGTCATGCGTGAACAGCGCTTGCATCGACAGCACGATGCCGAATTCCTGCTCGCACGCCGCGGTCAGTCGGAACGCGAGCATCGAATGGCCGCCCATCTCGAAGAAGCTTCGCTCGACCTCGACATCGCTGCGGGCCAGCACTTGTTCGAACAGGCGCTTGAGGCGCTGCTCGGTGCTGCTCAACGCTTCCGCGTCTTCGCCCGAAACGGACCTTTCATCTGCCTTCGCAGACCAGATTGCAGACAGCGCCGCGTGATCGACCTTGCCATTGATCGAACAGGGAATCGCAGGGATCGGGATCACCTCCGCAGGCACCATATGCCGTGGCAGGCGTCGGCCAACGCCGCGCAGCACCTCTTCCGCGCGCAGTCCCTCCCTTCCCACAACAAACCCCACCAGCTGGCGCTCCACTCCATCCCCCATCACGGTCACCAGAGCAGATCGCACACCCGGCTCGCTCAGCAGCGCAGCCTCGATCTCACCAGGCTCGATGCGGACTCCGCGGATCTTCACCTGCCGGTCGCCGCGCCCGAGATGTTCCAGCACGCCGTCGGCATCGTACCGGCACAGATCACCGCTGCGATACATACGCCCACCCGGCGAGCCGAACGGATCGGGAAGGAAGCGCTCGGCGGTGAGTGCGGGCCGACCCATATAGCCATGCGACACCCCCACATCGCCGCCGATATGGAGCTCACCCACGACGCCAATCGGCACCGGCTCGCCCTGTTCGTCCAGCACATAAAGCCGATAGGCAGCGGAGGGGCGACCGAGCGGAACGAAGCTATTGTCCGGATCCCGCGGCACGACGATATCGGTCACCGAATGCGTCTCTGTCGGGCCATAGAGATTGACGAGCGTAGCCCGCGGCAAGAGCGCGTGGCAGCGGTCCCGCAACTGGGGTGAGAGCGCCTCCCCGCCGCACAGCACCCACCGCAACGATCGGCAGCGCGCCGACGGCAGTTCGTCGAGCATGACCTGCAGCATCGACGGAACGAAATTGACGCAGGTCACGCCGTGCCGCTCGATCAGACTGCGCAGATAGACGGGATCGCGATGGCCGTCGGGGTCGCACACCACCAGCGTGCCGCCATGATAGAGCGGCCAGAATATCTCCCAGATCGATACGTCGAAACCGAACGGAGTCTTGAACAGATGATGGTCGCCCGGCGCGACCGGATATTGCTGCTGGAGCCAGCGGATCGATGTGATCGCCGCATCGACCGGAAACTGCACCGCCTTGGGCCGTCCCGTGGACCCCGATGTATACATCAGATAGGCGATACCGTTCGAGGGCTGGCGCAGCACAATCGGTGCGGTCGGCATTGCACTTGCGGCGTCGGCAAGCGCATCGATATCGACCCCCTGCACGCCGCTTTCCGCGATCCTGCCGGACAGCGCAGATTGCGTCACGATGCAATCCACGCCGGCATCGGCGATCATGTCGAGGATACGGGCGTCGGGCAGCTCGGGATCGATCGGCAGATAGGCCGCGCCCGCCTTCGCCACTGCATAGAGCGCCACGACCATGTCGACGCCGCGCCGCATGAAAATACCCACCCGGCCACCCTCCGGGACTCCGGCCCGACGCAGATAATGCGCAAGCCGGGCGGCACATTCATCCAGCATGCGATAGGTGAGCGTCCGCGCCTCGCCGATCAGCGCCACGGCATCGGGCATGCGCGCGCTACAGGCCTCGAAGGGCGCAGCGAGGCTGTTCTCCGTCGCGGTCTCGTCGCGCAGCGGGTTCAACCCGGTCAGGATATGGGTGCGCTCCGCATCCGTCAGCAGCCGCGCTATCGCGATCGGCGCGTCGGGGGCTTCGAGCAGTCCCCCGAGCAGCGTTCCGAGCATCCGCCCGATCCGCTCGGCATTCGACGACGTGCCGACCGTCTCGCCAAAGACGACGACCGCCTCGATGCCAGTTTCCGTCAGCCGGACCGCACAGTGCAGCGGGCTGGTCTCAGGCGACGGCAGCCCGCCTTCATCGACGCCCAGGCTCACCGAAAACAGCGGCGATACGGGGACCTCCGGCGCTGACGGGACGATCGACCTCGCCGCATCGAGATCCAGCGCCAGACCCGCGGCGGGATCGAGGGCGGCGCGTGCATCGGCGACGCAGTCACGGAAGCTTGTTTCGCCCGACAGCGCGCATCGCCACCCGGACCATTGGCGAGCGCACCCGGCCGCCGGTGCGGACTCGAAGCCGAGGAGGAACGCGGATTGTTGAGTAAGGCGGAACATCAGCACCGCCAACGCGGCCGCAATCACCTGTTCCGGCGCGATGCGCATCTCGTCCGCAAGCGCGCGCAGCGGCGCGACATGTTCGCACGGCAAAATGACACGGACCGATCCGGACGCGCCGGTCCGGCCGGGCATCTCACGCGGAAAGTCGAGCTGCGGCGCGCCATTCGCGATCAGGCTGGTCCAATGCATCGCTTGCGCATCACTCGCCGCCAACTGCGCGGCAGCGATCCCGCCCCCCAGCTCCGCCATCGGCTTGTCCAGCCCGCGCGCTGCTACATCGTCGAGGATTGCAAGAAAGTCATCGACCAGCGCCGCGGCGCGGGGGGCATCGAAGATATCCGCATTGAATTCGAGGACTCCGGCGATTTCGTCAGGCCGCTCGGCAAGACTGAGATTGAGGTCGAATTTCGCGGTCGTGAGTTCCTGCACTACAGGCTCGACCGTCAGGCCGGGCAGCGAGAAGCTGCCGATCGGAATATTCTGCAGCGCCATCATCACCTGGAAGACGGGCGTATGCTCCAGGCTGCGGCCGGACTGGAGATGCTCCACCAGCACTTCGAAGGGCACGTCCTGATGTTCATAAGCGGCGAGCGCCTCATGGCGGATCCGATCGAGGTGATCCGCGAACCGATCCTCCGGCCGCGCACGGCTCCGGATGACGATCGTGTTGACGAAACAGCCGATGATCCCTTCCAGCTCGGTTTCGGCGCGGCCGGCGATCGGCGTCCCCACCAGAATATCATGCTGTCCCGATCGGCGATGGAGCAGCGTCGTGAATGCCGCCATCAGCGTCATGAACAGCGTGGCGCCGCGTTGCCTGGACAGCGTGAGCAGCCGATCCCGAACCTCGCCCGGAATCGTGAACCTGGCCTGCCCGCCCTGTCCGCTCATGCGCGCGGGCCGCGGCTGATCCGTAAGATTGAGCAGCAAGGGCGCACCGCTCAGATGTCGTTGCCAGAAATTCAGTTGTCGGCGCCCCTCCCCGTCCTCAAGCGCGCGCCGCTGCTGCTCGGCAAAATCGGCATAACGCATCGGCAGCGCAGCGTGCGACACCGCCTCCCCCAACAGATGGCGGCGGTAGAATATGCTCAACTCGCGGACCAGTACGCCCACCGACCAGCCGTCGGCGACGATATGGTGCATGTTGAGCAGCAGGATGTGATGGTCGTCCCCGATGCGTAGCACCCGGACATCGATCAGCGGACCACGTTCGAGATCGAAGACATGCCGAGCATGCGCGCGGATCAGCGCCTCGCTCCTGGCTTCATCCGCTTCGATCAGCTCGATATCGAGATCGACCGTTTCCGCGAAGCGTTGCACCGGCTCCGCGTCCTCGACCCCGAAGCGCGCGCGCAACGTGTCGTGGCGCGCGACAAGGTCGGCAAACGCCGCACGCAGCGCCGGCATCGACAGGGTGCCGCGCAGCCGCAGCGCGAACGGCACATTGTAACTGACATCGGTGCCACCCGAGAGCGCATTGAGAAACCAGAGCCGCTGCTGGGCAAAGGACAGTGGCGCGGCGGAATGCGGCGGGATACCGATCGTTTCCGGGTCCGCACCCTCGCGCAACAGCAGTTCGAGCAGTTGTTCGCGTTCGCTCGGATGCGGGCGCGCCGATGCCATGTCAGCGCCCTCCCCCCTCGCCAGCGCGCGCGCGCGCGAGCAATGCGGAGACTTCGGCATCGGACAGCATGTCGAGCCGCCGCTCCAGCCGGCCGCGGCGGTCGGAATCCTCCGGCCCCGCCGTGATCGCGGCGGGGCGGTTGGGTTCAGATTTGATCGCCGGAGAGTCAGCCATCTGCTGCCGGATCGCGGCTGCAAGATCGGTGAGCCGCCGATGCTCGAACAACAGCCTCAGCCCGACCTGGATACCTAAACGGTCCCGGATCCGTGCCGCGACGCGCGTCGCTGAAAGTGAATGCCCGCCCCGCTCGAAGAAATCGTCGTCCCCTGCAACCGCGTCGATATCGAGGACATCGCGCCAGATCGCGGCGAGGGTTCGCGTCACTTCGCACCCGATCTCGATCGATATTGTCGCGGCCTGAACCTCCGGATCGCGGCGGGCCGGAGGCGTACGGTCGCGCTTGCCATGGGGCGTGACCGGCAGACGGTCCACCAGCTCGATGTGTTCGGGGATCATGAAGCGCGGCAGCTTCTCTGCGAGAGCGCTGCGGATATCGGCGCTACCCGCAGCGAGAGGTGCGCTCAGCTCGACCGATGCCACCAGACGGGCATGATCCTCAAGGCCGGCGACGCAGGCAGCCGCCGCACGGACCCCCGGCAGACTGAGCAGCACATGCTCGACCTCGTCGAGTTCGATCCGGAACCCGCGCAGCTTGACCTGCCGGTCGCTCCGCCCGAGGAATTCGATCACCCCATCTTCCCGCTGCAGTACTCGATCACCCGTACGATAAAGCCGCCCCCCGGAGATTCGGGGATGCGGAACGAACCGATCCGCTGTGTGGCCTGGAAGGTTCGCATAGCCCCGAGCAACGCCCGCGCCGCCGATGAACAACTCCCCCGGTATCCCCAGCGGAACGGCAAGCATCTGCGCGTCGAGGATTTCCAGCTCGACACCGGCGAGCGGCCGCCCGATCGGAATTGCTGCATCGCCATCGGCCTCTTCGTCGCAACGATGCATGCAAACGAAGGTCGTGGTTTCGGTGGGACCATAGCCATTGATGAGCAACGTCTGGGGACAGCCCTCCCGGAAACGGCGGACGTGGCGGGGCGACAACGTCTCCCCGCCCGCGATCACACAGCGAAGTCTCCCCAGCACCTCCACGCCGTCCTCAACCAGCATGTTGAACAGCGAGGATGTGAACCAGGCGACATCGACGCCATGACGCTCAATCGCCTCGCGCAGCCCTGCCACGCTCGGGACAGGCTCATCGTGGAGCACACAGGTCTTGCCGTTGAGCAGCGCCCCCCACACTTCAAAGGTCGCGGCATCAAACGAGAGCGGCGCAGCCTGCAAGATCGCCGTCGCTCCGTCGAAATCGACATAATCTTGCCCGAGCACCAGATTGGTGATCGCGGCATGCGGCACCGCGACTGCTTTGGGCCGCCCGGTCGATCCTGAGGTGAAAAGAATATATGCGAGGCTTGCGCCATGCTGCCCGGCTTCGGGCGCATCCGCATGCTCGGCGAGGCCAAGTTCGACGCGCTCAAGATCGATGATGGTGCCGTCGAACCCGTCGAGCGCGCCGGTGCCGTGCGAGACGATGTGACAGACTTGCGCGTCCCCTATCAGTTGCCTTAGCCGCGCAACCGGAAGCGCCGGATCGAGCGGAACGTAACACCCACCCGCCTTCAATATGGCAAGCATCGCGATCACGGCATCGGGAGAACGGTCGAGCAGGAGCCCTACGGGCGTTTCGGCTTCGACCCCGCAAGCGCGCAAGTGGCGCGCGAGCAACGACGATTGCGAATCGAGCGCATGGTAGTTCATCTGGCGATCGCCATGCACCAGCGCGAGCGCGTACGGCGCCCGCTCAGCCTGCGCGCTGAAGATCGCGTGCACAGTCGCCGGCTGCGGGGATCCCCCGATTGTCGGCAAGGGTTCCTCTTCGCGCCCGGACCGCAGCGCCATTCCGGCGCACTCCACGATGGCGTCGAGATCGGCGAGCGCGCACTCTCCGGCCAGTGCCGAAGTGACGCAAATTCCGACATCGGGTTTCAGCGCCTGTGAGGCCGCGCTCAGGATACTGACGTTGGACAGGTCATACGTCATCAGCCCGGTTGCCCCCGGCCCGGTTTCGAGCATGCCCGAAAGGCGCACATTGAGCCGGTCCGGCGGCTGGCCGTTGCTGAAGACCGCTGCGATCGCGGCCGACCTGCCCTGCGGCGTAGCGCGGCGTGCGATGCGGGAAAGTTCGTCGTCAAGGCCGAGGCTGACGTACATATGTGCCAGGCGCAGATCGATACCATGGACCTCCAGAACCGAGCGGAAGATCAGGCCGCCGCCTGGACGGAACGAGAGATCGATCGGGACGAGCTGACCAACATCGTCGACACGCACCTCGAGATGGAAGACAAAATTGTCGAGTGGGAAGGTCATGGCGAAGCGCGCGAGCAATGCCTCCAGCGCCGGGGGCGCTGGCGGCCGGCAAGGCGGTGTGATCATTGCACGGTCGTGAATAGGATAGCGCTCGTAAACACGCACCTTTTCGTGACTCGCACAAAAGGTCACGCTGCGCGCGCTCACGATCCCGTCCAGGCAGAATTCGCGAGGCCCGGCTCGCGGACCGACAAAGGGCATGACGAGCACCGCTTCCTCGCCCGGTAAATCGTCAAGCCCTTGCAGCGCAGCAATCACTTCGGCGGCGGAAGCGCCAGATTCCGGGCGGAAAACGCCCCGCGATTCCGTACCGACAACCGGTTTGAGGATGACCGAATCCAGCGGCACGTCCAACGACGCCAGCACCCGCTCTAGCTCATCGAGGTTACGCGCGATGATCCGTTCAGGGATCGCTATTCCCTGCGCCTCAAGCAGCCGGTAGAGCGTCTCCTTGTCGCTGATCAGGCGCTGGGCGGCGAACAGCCGATCATTGGCCCGACTGAGACCAGCATTGGCCCACCAAGCCAGCTCCTGCACATCGTCGATGCAGCTGGCCATCCCCGCAAGCGGCAACGCACTCCTGTCGCGAATGATTTGCGGAACAGCGTCCCCTGCCAGCGCCGCCCGATGCATGCACAAGATATCGTCCGGTACCAGGCGGACAACATCCGCAGCGCCACTGATGATGGCGTCGTCGATGCGATCATGCGTGCGAATATCGCCGAAGATCGCCCACAGATCCCTGGGTGGTCGGCGAACCGGATCCCGATGCAAGCTCCCCTCCGCCCGCTGAGTTCACACGCATCTTCACCGACAGCACGAGAACGGCCGATTGTAACGCCCGCTTCGCGACAGCGAGAGAAAATTACTCCATCGCGCAGCATGATACTAGACATCAAGCGTCTGGAATCGAATATTCTTCAATTCTGGACGATAGGTATTTAGTCCATGTCCGAGGATCAGGAGAATATTACATCGATAATGGCCGCTTCTCCAGTCATGCCAGAGTATCCTATGCATGACGACTTTGTTGTAATCTTGACCAGGGAGATCAGTTGCGGGAAACTCGGGCACATTGATGCGGGCTATGCACTGACGGGACAGTGCCATGGCGGGAGGGGGATTTCGATGTCGGGCAGCCGGACGTGACGGTGATGCAAGCGGCGCGTGACGACGCGACGGTACCTCTTGCGCTCGAAGAACTCGACGCCGCGATGGATGCGATCATCAGCGACACTTGCCTCCGGCCAAACAGCAACGCCTTCTTTCGATCCGCGCGCGCAGTCGCTTCAGTCGATGCACAAGCCGGTCTTCACATCGCCCACAACTGGCGCGAGATCACCAGAACCTTCATGCTATCGACGATCGTCGGCCTTGGCGAAATCGCTCGCGCGGAGCTCGCGGTGCATGAGCCAGCACGCAACGCGCTGGGCGTGCTCCAGACCGGTGTGCGTGTCATCGCCGACGATCTCGACAATGCCGCGCCGGCCTTTGCTGCGCGCGCACCCAAGGGAATCGACGGGATCCATTATCTCTGGTGGGAGGCGAGCGTGCTGCAGCCGATCGCCGCGCGCAGCCCGGCCGATGTACGGTTGCGTTGCCATATCTCTGCCGCGACCCGGGCACTGACGAACGTCATGTGCCGTAGCGCCACATCTCCGCTCGGCACAGCCGTACAGTTGCGCGTGGTCGAGACGATCGCCCGCGATATCGCGATCGCGTTCAGGCGGGTCTTCTCGCGCCTTGAGATCGATGGGGAAAGGCTGTTCTCCGGACGCGACGATCTGGCCTGGATCGATACCCATATCCAAGCCGAGGTCGTGCATGCGCGCGATGTCCGGAATGATGAGACCGGCATGGCTTCGCTTGCAAGATCCGGAGACCAGCAACAGGAACTGCTTGCGCTGACGCGCCGCTATGCCGGTTTGTGGAACGATGCGCTAAAGGATTTCGCCGCCGCCCTGGCCGGATCGTGCGAAACCGCGCGATGAAGCGAAGTCCGGCTAACGTCACCCACGAGACCGCGGGAAGCGCAGGAACGTTGCAGATCCCACTCTACCAGGTGAATGCCTTCTCGGACACACCGTTCATGGGCAATCCCGCATCGGTCTGCTTGCTGGAAGACTGGCTGCCCGATCCAATTCTTCAGGCAATCGCATTCGAGAATAATCATCCCGAGACGGCCTTCATCGTCGACAACGGCCGGGGCTATGACCTGCGCTGGTTTACGCCAGCATGCGAGGTGACGCTCTGCGGCCATGCCACGCTGGCAGCCGCGCATGTGGTGCACGCATTCATCCGCCCCGGCATGGAAGCCATCACCTTCCAATCGCCCAGCGGGCCGCTTCATGTCGCTGCATCCGGGGACCGCTGGACCATGGATCTCCCCGCCCTGCCCTATGTTCCGATCGCGCCGCCACCCCGGATTGCAGAGGCGTTGGGTGTGACGCCTGAGGCCTGTTTCGCCTCGCTCGATCTAATGGTCGTACTGCGTGACGAAGCCGAGCTGGCGGCGATCAAACCTGACCAGGGGATCATCGCGACCTTCGACCTGCGCGGCCTTGTCGTGACCGCTCCTGCCGGAGACTGCGACTTCGCATCGCGCTTCTTCGCTCCTAAACTGTCGATTCCGGAAGATGCGATCACTGGCTCGGCGCACTGCACGCTCATGCCCTATTGGGCCAGCCGGCTTGGCAAGACCGGCCTTTCAGCCAAGCAGTTTTCGATCCGACACGGCGCGATGCACGTGATCCGCATCGATGGTGGTTTTGACGCCTCGCGCGTCCATCTGCTCGGCGCCGCGACGACCTATCTGGAAGGCCGGATATCGATACCGGGTCCGGCATGAGCACGCGGCGGCTGGCAGCGCTCGAATTTGCATCCGATTTGCTCGCGAACGATCTCGAGGTCGCGGAGTCTTTCATGTTCAACGGCGCCTACAGCGAATTCGTGCTCGGCGAATGGCGCAGCTGCATGCTCTGGAACACCTCGGGAGATATCGCAGAAGGCCATCTATCGAATAACGACCACGCCGCGCAGTTGACCGCCTATGGCGCGGCCATGCCCTATCTGCGCGCGATGATCGAGCGAACCTTCCGCCTCGACCGCCTGCGCTTTGGCCGGCTTGCCCGGATGATGCCCGACACTGTCCTTGTGCCGCATTGCGATTTCCTCGAGCTCGATCGCGGGCTGGTACGGGTCCATGTGCCGCTGACGACCAGCCGCGCCTGTCTCAACGCCGAAGAGGATCGAGTCTTCCACATGGCCGAAGGCGAGATCTGGCATCTCGACGCACGCCGGATTCACAGCGCGGCGTCGACGTGGGACCGCGCCAGAATTCATCTCATCCTCGACTTCGCGTCCAGCGGCAGTCCGGAGCAGACGCTTCGTATCGACTGCGCGTCATGCATGACCGTTCCCGACGACGCACTCGTTGCACGCCCGTCGCTTACGCCCGAGGAGGAATCGTCTCTGATAGCACTGGGCGACGTGATCGACCGGTTTAACCATCGCGACATCCTCGCGATTCTGATCCGCAAGGCCTTCACCCGCCACATGCCGCTGCAGTCCATATTCACCCGGCTGGCGGCAATGGCGGAACGAAGCGGGCATGCCGATCTCATCGAGATCATCGAGCACCAGCGTCGCTACTATACGGTTGCGCGCGCCTAGGGCGACGGATCGTCGCGTGCCATCGCCTCCCGCAGGCTGCGAGGGCGCATATCGGTCCACACCCGATCGATATAGTCCAGGCACTCCTGCTTACTCCCCGAGAAGCCGGCCTCACGCCAGCCCGGCGGCAGTGCGCGACCGGCCGGCCAGATCGAATATTGCTCTTCGTCGTTGACGACCACCTGCATACGTTCTTCCCACTGTTCGCTCATTTCTACCTCCATCCGCTCAAGCGGAGCTGCCGAAGCCTCGATCCACCGCGATCGCAAATATGTGCCCCCCGGTGATGAGCCACCGCCCTTCCAGCTCGCGCGCGGAGACCTCCCAGGGGCCGCGCACCATATTCACCACGCGAAACTCGCCGGATTCACGCCCTGATTGGATCGTGAAGTCGAGCGCCATGTCTTCGAATTCCAGAAAGCACCCGAAGCGCGGGGAAAGGCATTTGTAGACCGCCTCCTTCGCGCTGAAGACGAGGTTCGGCCAGCGTCCGTCCAGATCGGGCATTCGCACGATGCGCGCACGCTCGTCGGCACGGCATACTCGCCGTGCCAACGCCGACTCGAATGGCACGATCCGCTCGACATCAATCCCCAGTGCGGCAATGTCCGAGGTTCGAGCAGCTGCCGCGCAACACATTGCGTCGTCATGGCTGATGCTTCCGGTAAAGCCGGACGGCCATCGCGGCACGCCGTTCGCATCCGGCGGGAGTGCAACGGACGCCACTCCAAGGGCAGCGAGCGCCTCTCGCGCACAAGCTCTGCCGCTTGCAAACGCGCGCCGACGCGCCGGCGTCTGCCGGTCGAGTTCGCCTCCATCCACGCCGACGCAAGGCAGATCGCGGATCAGCATGGCGCGGACCACCACACCCGTGCCGCTCAAACCCTCGAGTTCGGCGGCGGCATCGGTATCGGTTTCCGACATCACACAAGCGGACCGGCGCCAACGCGATTATGACCGCTCCGGTCCTCGCCACTGACAAGCACCGCGCGCCAGTTCTTCAGATCGGCGATGCCGCCATATTCATCGAGTCGATGCTGGGTAGGATAGATTCGAACATTAGTGGGCACATAGCGTGCGACAAAGGCCATGCGCGTCTGTTCGCGTGTTATGTTGGGCAACGAGCCGTGCATCGTCGCCTCCCAGGATATCATGCACTGCCCCGCGTGCATCTCCACCGTTGCCGGTTCGCACCGGTCAGGATCCCAGGCGGGATCGACCTGGATCTCACGAGTATCATAGCCATAGAGGCCCCGCGGCACGCCGTTGCGCATATTGCCGCTGATCCGTTTCGGCTCCCATCGCATCGGGCGGAGATCGTCAAAATAGATATGCCTGTGCGAGCCGGGCACATACTGCATGCAGCCGTTCTCGATCGTCGCGTCGGTAAACGCGGTCCAAACGGTCAGCGTCAGGAAGATATCCGGGTAGCGCTGATGCGGTTCGGTCGCGACCAGCTGCGGGATACCTCCACCGATCGCGAGGTTGCGCGACTGGTGCCAATCCGTCCCCTCGTCTCCGGGGTATTTCGCGAAGAACTCGGTGCGCCAGCACAACAGGTCGTCGCCAAGGATGCAGCGCACGCGATCGACGATCTCGGGTCGCCGGACGTGCGCGTCGAGAAAACCCACATCGAGGTGGCGGTCATAGTTGGCGATCGGCCCCGCCTCATCAAGGTTATAGGCGGCAGAGCCGCGATCGAGCAGCGAAAGGCGCAGGTCCGAAAGCCGCGAAAGCATTTCGTCGCGTGGATAGACGTCGAACGGCCCAATGAACCCGTTTCGGTCGAATTGCGCGATTTCCTGCGCGCTCAGGCTCACATCGCAACGCTCACAGGCTGCGCCAGTGCGTAACGCTTCGCGAAGTCCAGCGGAAACGGCACCCCGTTGGTGTAGAAATAGCGGATCAGTTGTCCGTGATGCTGCGCCTCGTGCTCGAGCATGTCATAGGCCAGCGCAGTCCTGTCCGTATCATCGGCATATTGGTCAAGGGTATCGAGCGCGGCCACGCGCGAACGCTCAAGCGCGTCCAGGAGCACAGCCTGCTCCTTCGCCTGCGCCCGCCCGATGCTGCACGAGAACCCGGTCCAGCGTCCGGCAGCGATGCCCGCCGAATAACTTTCCCGCGCGCCGACCAGACACCAGAACTGGCTGGCAATGCTGACGGAGGGGGTGGTTCCGTTTCGGCGATCGAGTAGTGCACCGTCCAGCGCCTCGGCCAGAGAATTGCTCGCCGACATGGCGCTTGAAACACGTTCGCGCAGAACCTGATCCATATTGCCCCCTCTTCGCCTCTGATTTCATAACTTCGCTTTGCGGCGTGCGACAGCGGAAATATCTTCGGAATGATCCGAAATATAGCCCTCGACCTCTATCGGGTAGTTCTTGTGCATTTCACGCAACACCCAACCCACGGCATTCGCGATATACTTGTCACGGTTGGCGAGATGGGCATCCAGAAAGGGGAATACCTGCCCGGGCCGCAGATAGACGGCGTTCTTGCCCGAATAATGCACCAACGCCACGATCGAGGTCCGGATCGACCAGATGTCATCCGCGCTATTGAGCTGGCGCAGGAACGGCAGGACCTGCTCCGGCCAGTTGTGATTGCAGTAGGAATAGATCGCGGCGAGGTCGTCGCAATGCCCCCAGTCGTCGATGCGACCGACCCAGCCGCGAATGACTTCGAAATCCTCAGACCGGATCGCAAGCCCCTTGTTGCGGTAATAGAGCAGCGGAACCGACATCACCTCATAGTCTTCGGACCGCGTCCAGATATAGTCGAAGATGCGAAGCCGCTCATCCGGCGTGTAGCCTGAAACGTCGAAATCCCGGAGCGCGACACGCCGCAGCACCGGCACACGGATCGCAAGGAACCGATATCGCGACCCCTTGTCGCGCTGCGCGGCGGCGGCGCGGCGGGGTTCGCCCTCCAGCTCGAGCATCCGGGTCAGACGCGCAAGGCAATCGGCTTCGTCCAGCTGCTCCATCACCGCCCCTCCCGCGCCCGCGCGAACCACCGCCGCCTTCGCGCAGATCGATGTCAGGGTGCATACGCCAATTGACTTGGTCAATCGAGCCGAAGAACATGACCCCGCAGGAAAGGGATAGCCGTTGACGATTACGACGACCTTTTCGGACCGGGTGAGTAGCGCGATACGCGATACCGCCCCCGATTACTTGCAGGGCAAGCGCGACGACTTGGCGCAATTCGACATGTCTCTCGGAGAAGTGCGCTTCGGCTGGCCCGCCGAAATGCTGGCCGCGTTTCCGCCTGTGCGCGACACCGACCTGCGCTATCAGGAGCCGCGTGGATCGGCAGCGCTGCGCGAAGCCTATCGCGCGCATGTTGCAATCGCGTCGCGCAACAGCCTCGAGGCAAGTCAGACTCTTGTCACAGCCGGCGCCAAACAAGCACTCTGGCTCGCCTTCGCAACCGCAGTACAGCCCGGGAACCGCGTGCTGCTGCCCCGCCCCGGCTGGGCGCCCTATGCGATCTGGGCGCGGATCTTCGGCGCGGATATTTCCTTCTACGACGCCGGAGATCCGCATGCCGAAACGCTGCTGGCAGCGCTTGCCGCACGCAGCTGCGACCATGCGGTCGTCAATTCGCCGCACAACCCGACCGGCACCGAATATGATCAGACGACGATCGACCGGATCGCCGCCGCGGCGGCGGATGCCGGCGTGTCGGTGATCTCCGACGAGGTCTATCGCGAGCTGGGCAACAGCCGGGCGTCGTTCCTTCCGCATATCGGCGCGGACAGCGCCATGATGGTCGCGGATTCGATTTCCAAGACCGCGGGCGCGGCCGGGTTGCGCATCGGGTTCCTCAGCGGCGCTGCGGGAACCATCGATGCCGCGCTCGCCGTCCGCGCCACCCTCGATTCCTGCCCTCCGGGAACCGGCCAGTCGATCGCAGCCTTCCTGCTTTCCCCCGCAGCGGATCCGTTTCGCCAAAGCATTCGTCAGTTCGCGCAAGCCAGCGTCGCGCGGCTTGCTGAACGATTGCACGACCTAGGAACCCCCGCGGAAAGCAGCGGTGGACTGTATCTGTGGGTTCCGGCTGCAAAGGGTGGTGATTGCGTCGCGCTGGGTCCCGACGCGCTCGCCCGCGGCGTCGCCGGACGGACATTCGGGATGGACGGCTATGTGCGCCTCTGCCCGGTTCATGCCGATGCGCGCATCGCAGCGCTGCTCGGCGTGACCTTTGGTGAGATGGGGGGCAAGGGATGAAGGACTTTCTGGAGCTGGACGTGCGCCGGCGCCCCTGGCCGTCGGCCCGCGTGATCGACGTCACCCTGCGCGACGGCGGTTTCCGCAACGGCTTCGGCTGGACGGTCGATGACATGGTAACGATCGCCTCTGCCGTCGTGGATGCGGGCGTGTCCTGCGTCGAACTCGGCTATATCGGCGGCGTTCCCGAAGCGCATGGCGTGGAGGAGGCAGGCCCGACCGCCAACCTCGCACCCGAGCATGTCGCCCATGTACGTGCCGAAGTGCCGACGGGCCTGCTCGCCGCAATGGTGCATCCTTCGGCTGCGTCGGACGATCTGCAACTGGCGCCGTTCGCTGCAGCCGGACTGAACATGGTGCGCCTCGTCTATCATGCGCGATGGAAGGCGCGCTTCGCCGCACTCGCACGGGAGGCACGGGAAGCAGGGCTGCTGATCTCGGCAAACATCGCGCTGGCGAGCCGCTATCAGGGAGCTGAGCTTGTCGCGGAAGCCTGCGATATCGCGGGCCCGAATATTGATATCCTCTACTTCGCCGACACGTGCGCTGCGCTGCTTCCTTCCGAGACGGGAGCGATTGCGCGGGCGCTCTCTCCGCTGGGAACCCTGGGATTTCACGGCCACGACTTCCTTTCACTCGCGCTGGCCAACGCGCTGGCGGCGACGTCGGAGGGGACTTCGTGGGTCGACGCTTCGCTTCAGGGAGTCGGCCGTGGGGCGGGCAATCTGCGCCTCGAGCTTTGGCTGACGCTGATGGCGGCATCGACCGGCTCGAACGAGAGCTGCCTGACCATGCTGCTACCGGCGCTGAAACGGGTCGAGCAGCGGATCGGCCCCGAAGCATCTCCGGACATCGCGTCGATCGTCGCCGGGGCGCTCAACCTCACACCGCCGCAAGAGGATCAGCTGCGCGACACGTCCGACGCCGCAGGCTGCGCCGAACGCGCTGCCGCGCTGCTTCAAAACCACATCGATGCCGGTTCGGTACCCGGGGCGCTGGTCGCGTCTTCCGGCTTCGGCATACCGGCATGAACGACGGAGCGCCTGTCGACGCGTTGCAGACGACAGGCGCGGTCCTGCAGGGCGTGGATGGCCGCATCAATCTCCGCTCGATCGCGCCGTCCTTTCTCGCTCAATTCCTTCCGGAAGAGGTCGCCGAAGCGCATCTCCGGGCAAAGCCACTGTTCGGCTATGCACCGACCGAAGGGACCCCCGTATTGCGCGCGCGCATCGCTGAAGCGGCGGGCGTGCACCCCGATGAGATCGTGGTGACGGACGGCGCCTCACAGGCGATCTTCCTGCTGCTGCTCGCGGGACTGAGACCCGGCGCTACCGTGCTAGTCCCCCGCCCCGCCTTTCCGGCCTATCTGCGGATCGCCGCCTATCGCGGCTGCAAGCTCCGCTTCTATGACTGGCGCGCGGATGGGGCCGATCTGCTGGAACGGCTGCACGCTCCGGACAGTCGGATGATCGACGCGGTCATCGTCAACTCGCCGCACAACCCGACGGGAATCGCGCTCGCCGCAGCCGGTCGCGACCGCGTCGCCGCCGCGCTCGGGCAGATGACTCAGCTCACCATACTCGACGACACCTATGGCTGGCTCGACGGGCCGATGGGGCGGATCACTCATTTCGGCAGCTTCGCGCAGGCGAGATCGCAGACGATCGGGCTGGCGGCGGTTGGGAGCCTGGGGAAGCTGCTTTGCCTGCCCGGATTGCGGCTCGGGTTCATCGTCATCCGCGACCGCGCGCTTCGCGATGCAATCGTCGAGGCCAAGCGCCATCTCGTGCAGACGTCCTGCTCCGCTTCGGAGCATCTCGCCGCCGCGCTGCTCATCTCGGCAGAATGGCTGGAAGGTCGCAACAACCTCCTCACCGCGCTCGACCAGCGCCGCCGCGAATTCGAGACGGCCATGCCCCAAGGTGTCCGCCCGGTCGATGGCGGGCGCGGCTTCTATACCTATGTCAGCGCGGTCGCCCCTCTGACCGCGCTGGGCATCGATGGCGTCGACGGCGCGGTCTTCGAGGGTGCCGCGGATGCAGCGCGCTATTGTCTGGCGGCGTCGAGCGAGGATTGGTCGCGATTCAAAGCCGCGATCGGCGGCTCAGGGCCCTGAAGCCGGCGTTGTTCAGCTCCCGCCCCGTCGCAGGCGCGCACTGTCCTGATCCAGCAGCGGCGCGCTGAACGGATCCGGACCGGGCGTGCGGCTGAACCGGATGGCGCGCGCAACGCCGCGATAGCTGCCGAGAGCAGGGTGTGGGATATCGCTCAGTATCCCCTCGGCAGCGACCTGGGGATCGTCGAACATATCGTCGATCGATCGCGCCACCGAACAGGGAACGGCATCCCCCAACAACGCTTCCCATTCACGTGCCGATTTCGTCATCAATGCTGCGCGCAACCGCGGGATAATCTCGTCGGCATGGGCGGCGCGCCCCTTGACCGTATCGAGGCGGGAATCCTCGAGCAGGTCGGCGATGCCGACCCCCTCGCACAGCGCACGCCAGAAGCGCGGCGTGTTCGCCGACAGATACAGGTGCCCGGCGGCAGTGGGATGCAGGCCGGTGATCCCACCCGAGCGCATGTCGCGCGATATACCGGGGTCCTCCCCCTCCGCACGGATCAGCCGCGCCGATTGCATCGTCAGTGCGCTACGGAGCAGGGAGACGCCGACATATTGGCCGATCCCGCTGCGTTCGCGCTCATAGAGCGCAGAAGCGACGCCAGCGGCGACCAGCGCGGCGGCGTAGTAATCGACCGGTGAGCCATAGGTGATCTCCGGCGTTCCCGGCGGCCCCTGCAGCACGCACATGCCGGTCATCGCCTGCAGCACCTGATCGTAACCCGCCTTGGCGCGCAGTGGCCCGTCCTCGCCATAGCCGGTCACCGCGCAATAGATGAGTCGCGGATTGCGGGCGGCGAGCGCGTCATGGCCGATGCCCAGCCGCTCGGGCACGCCCGGCCGGAAATTATGGACCAGCACATCGGCCTGATCGGCCAGCTCGAGCAATGTGGCGCGATCGCCATCTTGCTTGAGGTCGAGCATCACGCCCTGCTTGCTGCGGTTGACGCCGAGGAAGGCGCGGTTCTCCCCCTCAAGCGTGGAGGGATATTGGCGCAGATTGTCGCCGCCCGGCGGCTCAACCTTGACGACATCGGCGCCCTGATCGGCGAGCAGGCTGCACCCATAGGGCCCGGCGATATAGGCGCTGAGATCGAGCACCTTGATCCCGCTGAGCGGTCCTGCGGGACCGACGCGACGGGGGCTGACGAAAGGAGAAGGGCCGCTCATCGGGTCAGGTTCCGGGTTGGGTGTAGGGATAGGGTGCGAACAGCCGCCGCTGCCAGCCACGCGGATCGCGAACCACGCGCGTGCGGCGGTCGAAGATCATCGTCGCACGGTCGCGCGGGGTGTAGGCGGGCCAGGAGTGGAGGCCCGGCGCGTTGGGCGCTCCGGTGCGGGCGAACGCCACGAAACGCTCCTGCATCGCTGCGCTGACCGCGCGCGCTTCCGCGCCGGTTCCGGCGGGCGAACCGGCGAGTGTTCCGAATACGAACGGGATGTCGAGCGCGTGGAATGCACCGCGCGCCGGTTCCACGGGCGAAGCAAAGTCGAACTGATAGACGAAGGCCGGGTGGCCGGCGCGGGCAAGCGCTTCGGCCTCCGCGAGCATCGGCCGCCAGCTGCGGCCGTCGCTCGTCGCGGCGAAGAAGATGTCGGCGGGAGAGGCGGACGGAAGGCGTCGGCGATAGTCGGCGACGATGGTTTCGACCGGCACTTTTACCGGCAGTTCGGCGGCGATCTTCGCGCCGACCGCGTCCCAGCCGAGCGCGCGCATCTCCGCTCCGGCAGGATCGAAATAGGCGCGGGTTTCGTCGCGCGTGCCACCAAGCATCCAGGCGATTTCTCGTGCTGCGGGGGCCGCATCGGGGCTGAACGGGTGGCGCGTCACATTCCGCCCATCCAGCACCGGACCCATATAGACCGGCGAGTCCTCGAACGGATCGCGGGTTGCGAGCGCTTCAAGCAGCCGCTCGACGGGAAGAGACAGCAGAGGCGACAGATCCTGTGGCGAAATCCTGAGGGTTTCGAGACAGGCGCGCGTGCGCGCGGTCGAGCGATCCGCATCGGTCACTGCCACTTGCTGCCCGCTCATCGTCGCGGCGCGCTGAAACAGTCCGCGGGCTTCGGGCATCGCGGTGAGGGTGGCGATCTTGGCGCCGCCGCCCGACTGCCCGAACATCGTCACCTGCGCCGGATCACCGCCGAACGCCGCGATGTTCGCGCGCACCCATCTCAGCGCCAGCACCAGATCGAGCTGGCCGTTATTGCCGCTATCCTGGAAACGCGGGTCGAAGGGCGCGAGATAGAGATAGCCGAGCGCGTTGAGCCGGTGGTTGACCGTTACCAGCACCACGCCCTTCGCCGCGAGCGACGCGCCGTCATTCTCGGGATCGGTGACGCTGCCATTCGCATAGGCGCCACCATGGACATAGACCATCACCGGCAATTTCGCGCGAGCGTCCGCCTCTGGCGTCCAGATGTTGAGGAACAGGCAATCCTCGGACTGCGGCCGGTACTTTCCGCGCTGGGGACAGGCGGGGCCGAATGCGGTGGCGCGGACCGGATCGCGCGCCGCCGGAATAGCTGCAGCGCGGCGAAAGCGCTCGGCGCGGCCGTAGCGGATGCCGCGGAAACGAGAGACGCTATCGACGCGCTCGCCGATGAAGCGGCCGGCGCGACAGGTCACCTCCGCAACGCCGGATGTCTGCGCATAGGCTCGCCCGGAGAGCAACGCCGCCGGTCCGGCCAGGAAGGTACGGCGGGCGAACATCAGCCGATGTCCTCCGGCGCGAGCGGCATCCAGGTCAGCCGCCAGCTGCCGTCGCGACGCGCGCCGGCGCTGAACCAGGGCGTAAACGGGATCGGCGCGCGGCCCTGCGGCTTGAGCAACAGGACGCCGTCCGCCTCCTCGACTTCCGGTTCGCCGTCGAAGCGAAGGGTTTCGGTCAGTTTATATCCGTCGATGAGGCCGGTCGCCTGCACCAGCGGCCCGCGGGTGATCGCGAGATAATCGTAGCGCATGACTTGCTGCGCCACGGGCGAACCATCCGGCGCGAGCGATTCCTGCACGTTGCGCCGTGCAGCGCGATGCACGACCGGGCGCATCGGCAGCATCAGCACCACCTTATCGCCGGACTGCCAGCGACGGTCGAGCCGCACATAGTCGCCGGCGATAGCCGCCACGGCTTCTCCGGCGACGGTCAGCTGCGCGCCCTCCGCCCAGTCGGGGATGCGAACGCGCAGGGGGAATTGCGCCGGGCCGTCGACGTCGACCGCGATTTCGATCCGGCCATCGAACGGGTAGTTCGTCTCCTGTCGCAGCCGCACTGCTCCTGCGGGCAGGTCGAACCGCGCCTCGCCCGGCCCGAGCAGATTGACCGCGACACCACCATCCGCAGTCACCGCATAGGCGACGCCCGGCAATTCCTCGATCGCGATCGCACCGCTCGACTTGCAGCAGCGCCAATAGGTGGTGTGAACGCGGCGGCCGTTGGGGAAGCAGTAATAGCACCAGTCCTCCCCGTCCGGGGCCTGTGCGCCGATCAGGTCGTTATACGCGCTGCGTTCGATCTCCTGCGCAAACTGCGCTTCACCCAGGATGCCCAGCAGCTCGCGGTTGAGCTGGATCCACGCCATGGTCGAGCAGGTTTCGACATAGCCGTCAGGATCGAACACCGCGGCGGGGTTGAATACCTCGCGCGAGCGATGTGCGACACCGCCCCACGGCCCGCCACCCAGCGTCAGATGATGGTCGCGTACCGCTGTCCACAGGTTGCGGACGGCGGTGAGATATTTCGCTTCACCGGTCGCGCGATGGAGCTTGGCGAGGCCGACCAGATTCCACAGCAGCTGATAGGCCTTGCCGGTCGCGATCTCCGACGGATCCGTACCCGCCAGCGCCTGACTGAGTAACCGATTGTGCGGTTCACCCTCGGCCTGTTCGACGATCTTGAGCGCAAGGTCGAGATAGCGCTGCTCGCCGCTTGCGAAATAGAGCTCCAGCGCGGGATCGAGCATTACCGTCGCCGACAGACCGAAATGGTTGCCCATGTCGGTGATCTTCAGTCCGCCTTCCGTCAGCGTACGCCAGACCAGATCGCCGATCTTTCGCGCGGCGGTAAGGTAGCGGTCGTCGCCCGCCACCCGCCAGAGTTCGACCAGACCCAGTGTCAGATAGGCATGGGTCCAGATGTCCCACGTGCGCAGGCTCGGCTCACCGTTCCAACTGACCGGCTTGGGCGGGTGCTTGGCGGTAAAGCGGCGCGGCAGCGGATAGTTGCCGAGATAGCCGTTCGGGTCCTGATGCCCGATCAGCCAGTCAGCCACCCGTCGGACGCGGCCGAGCAGGGCCTTGTCGCCACTGCGTGCCCCTGCCCTCGCCGCTGCCGCCAGCCACTTTCCGGAATGTTCGCCATACCAGTCGCCGCCTTCGTTCCCCGCCACCGCTTCGGGGGCGAAGATTGCGATGGCGGGGCTGGTCTCGTCGGTAATGAAATGGCTCAGCCGCCCATGATGGTTGGCGGCAAGCGCTTCACCGAGCACGCCACCCAGGGTCACCGCACCCGCAGATGCGAAAGATTGGGCAGGTTCAGAGATCGACGGCACAACGGAACCCGATCCCTGCCGAGCGATCCTTGGCCGGCGCCATCAGCAGATATTTGCCATGCTCGTCGAGACGATAGGCCGGCGGGAAATACCAGTGGCTGGTCTGCGGCTGATAAGCGCTGCCGCCGCGCAGCACCGCGCCACGGACATGGCGGTCGCGATACTCGTCGGTCCATTCCCAGACATTGCCGACCAGATCCATCACCCCGAACGGGCTGGCGCCCGCCGGATGCGCGTCGACATCGGCGGGATCGGACATCGTCCGGTCGAGGCACGGTTCCGGAACGGCCTCGGGGTTCCAGTCATTGCCCCACGGATAGCGGCGGCCGTCGCTGCCCTGCGCGGCATATTGCCATTCCCATTCGCGGCACAGACGCTTGCCCGCCCAGGAGGCATAAGCGCGCGCGTCCTCGATTCCGACCCATGTGACCGGCTTGTTCTCCCATCCTGCAGGCGGCGCGCCGTCGATCCAGTGGGCGAGGAAGTTCTGGCTGTCGTTCGGCGCATAGCCGCTCGCGTCGAGGAACCGCTTGAACATGATGTTGGTGACGGGGAATTTGTCGATCGCGAAGGCCGGGATGTTCACACGGTGGCGATGGGTGCGGCGCGGATCGGGCTCCCACGGATATTGAATATCGACGCCGGCGGTGGCGTAGCCCTCGATCACGACGCCACGCACGTTGAAGTCGAAATCGGCGGGGGGGATCGCGACCATCCCGGCCGGCGCGACGCCATAGGGCGCGGTTACTTCGATCTCGACCAGCTCCTGCGGCGCAGCATGCCAGGCCGATGAGAAAGACGATAGTGGCGTCGCGGCCCGATCGGCCATCGCCTTCAGGAAATCGGCGAGGCTGGGCTCGTCGCCGGTTGTCGCCAGCACCGCGCCAAAGCCGCGTCCGTCGATCGCCAATTCGATGATCGCACGATCACCCTCGATCCGCGGCGACAGTTCGCTACCGTTCCACACGTCGTAATAGCGCGTCCCCGCAACGTGCGGGACGCTTAGCTGCTCGCCAGCGACTGCGAATTCGCTGCGGTTGATCAACGTCCACAGCGTCCGTCGCTCGCCCGGGAAGCGGCTGGCGAAAATGCCGAACTGCAGCGTGCGCTCATACGGCCGCCAGTCCTTGCTCACGAACAGCGACGCGAATTGCCGCTGGACCATCGCCACCCGGCGCAGCGTCTCGGCATCGCGATCGGTGATCAGATTGACGAAACCGAAGACATTCTCCCACGCGACATAGCCGATACCGTTGAAGAAGGCGTGCTGCAGGTCGTTGGTCCGGTTCCGGCTCCAGCGGTTCTCAATGTTGATGATGTGACGCGGCTCGAGCCATTTGAGCTTGATGACGGTCGGAATGCTCTCGTCCGGCACCCGCTTTGTCCAGCTCTGCAGGTTCCAAGACAAATGATGGTCGCCCGCCTGCGCGGTGGATTCGGGCTGGAGGATCACCGGCCGCCCGCGTGCCTCGCAAGCGACGTGGAAAGCGCGCGGCACACCCGAATAGGTGTCGCCGTTGATCCCGTCGGCGCCGGTCGCGGCGACCAGATCCGCCATCCGCTCCCAGTCGGGCCGGTCGCCCTCACGCGTGCCATTGTCCCACGGCATCGTCGGCAGGAACACTTTGACCCCGCGCCGATGGAAATCGGCGACGACCTGTTTCAGCGCCTCGACCCCGCCCGGAAGCGCATCGGCGAGGTCGAACTGGCTGCGGTCATCGATCCCGATATTGGGATAGATGTACCAAGGCAGCACGCTGTCGATCCCGCCGAACCGCGCCTCGAGATCGTCGAGATAGCGGTCGACCGTGTAGCGGCCGGTGTCGGGATCGTAGAAATAGCGATCCTCGACCATCAGCAACGCATGGACGAAATTGCCCTGCGCCCAAACGAGGTCGGGGTGGCGGTAGAGGCTGTCGTCGAAGCCGATGCGCAGCAGATGCTCGCGCCGCCATTCGATCAGGCCCTGCACCCATTCGTCGGCCTCGCCATCGGCGTCGATCCGCCAGCGGCCCATTTCCTGAAATGGCCAGCCCAGCGCTTTGCCGGGGGTAGGCAGATAGGGGCCGGTCAGCGCGTGGCTGAACTTATAGTCGCTGGTGGTGCGGATCGGTTGGTCGGTCATCGGAATCGGGATCTACTCGCTTATGCCGCAATAGGCGGCCAGTGTACGCGCATCGGCTTCGGCCGCATCGGCGAGGAAGGTGGCAACCTCTGTCGCGGTCGGGATACTGATCTGCGCTCCGGCACGGGTGGCCGACAGCGCCGCCGCCGCTGCCGCCCGGCGCAGCGCACCGAGCAGATCGGTGCCTCCCGCCAGCGCGGCTCCCAGCACCCCGCAGAAGGTGTCGCCTGCCGCCGTCGTATCGGTTGCCGTGACGGAGAAGGCGGCCTGCGCAATCAAGGTCCCGTGATCGGACGCACAGCAGCCCCGCTCACCCAACGTCACAACGGTGGTGGCGACGCCGGTCCGCGCGAGCCGCTCGGCGATGCTGCCCTGCTTGCCGACAATCGCCGACAGTTCCTCTTCATTGACCACGAGCAGGTCCAGCAGCGCCAGCAGCTCTGCAGGAAGCGGCTGTGCCGGCGCAGCATTGAGCATCACCCGAACACCCGCGACCCGGGCCGCGCGCGCATAGGCGATGACGCTGGCGATCGGGGTTTCGAGCTGGAGCAGCAACCACGAAACCCTGTCCAGCGATGGCAGATGCTCCGGCGCCAAATCTCCGTTCGCACCCTGCGCGACGGTGATCGCGTTCTCGGCCCCGTCGGATACGGTGATCAGCGCGGCACCGGTCGGGCGGGCGCTGCGGACCAGATGGAGATCAACCCCGGCTGCCCGCAGCGATTCCTCCAGCACCGCCGCCGAGGGATCGTCGCCAAGCGCGACGAGCATCGCGGTCTCGGCCCCGCCCGCTCGGGCGGAAGCGACGGCCTGATTGGCGCCCTTCCCGCCCGGCACGACCGACAGATCCCCGCCCAGCACCGTTTCTCCCGGAGCCGGAATGTGCGGCGCGCGGACGACAAAGTCGACATTGGCGGATCCGGCGACCAGCACCCGGCCGCCGGGTGTGGTCCCGGTCATAACGGTCCTCTTATCAAACGTCGCGCGGGCTCAGAAATCGCTTCTGAGTGTCAGCGACACGGTGCGCCCACGGCCAGCGAAATAGTTCTGGAAGAAATCGATCTGCGAGAAGGCGAGGAAGTAATATTTGTTGAACAGATTCTCGACGCCCAGCGAGACCGTTCCGACCTCCTTGACCCGATACTTCGCGGTCAGATCGAACAACGTACGGCCCGTCGTCCGTTCGGTCACGGTCTGGCCCGTGCGGACGGTACGGTCGAAGGTCTTGTCCATCCCGAACGACAGCGAGACTTCCTCCGTCGGCGTCCACGTCGCGCTGAGGTTCAGCTTGTCGGGTGCGATGTTGACGATGCCGAGCTGAACGTTGAGCGGCCGGCTCTGGAAATTGGCCGGACTCGTATAGCCCTCGAGCGAACTATAGACCGCATTGAGGCGCAGCTGCGAGACCGGGCGGACCTCTGCGGTCATGTCCCAGCCCTTGATCCGGATCGGGCGGCGGTTGAGCACGAAGTCGAGCGTCACCGGATCGACGCCATAGGTCGAGCCCAGCTTCGAATAGGAATTGTAGCGTGAGATGCCGAAGCTGCCCCAGCTGCCGCGCCAGTTCACACCGACTTCCTTGTTCTCGAACACCACCGCCTGCAGCTCGTCAAAGGTGCTCGCAACCGACTGACCCGGGATGCTGATGTTGCGCAACGGAATGCCGACGTTGGGCAGTGTAAAGCCTTCGCTGTACGACGCGAATGCCGAAAAACCGTGGCCGAGCCGCACGATCACGCCGCCGTTGAACAGGTTGTTCTCATATTTGAGCTCGCCACCCTTCACGGCCTGCCGGCCGCGGAAGAAGGTCGTGGTGTAGTCGTCGACTTTAATCGTGCCGTTCTCATGCCTCAGGCCGCCCGAAAGCGTAACCGGGCCGATATCCCAGGACAGCTGAACGAACGGGCCGAAGCTCGTATACTTCATCGGAGGCACCCAGACCCGGTTGGTCAGGGCCAGACGCTGCTCGGTCTCGTCATGCACCGCATCGATGCCGACACGGACTTCAAGACCGTCGACGAGGAAATCGGGGCGCGAGTAGGAGGTCCGCAGGCCGTATTTCTCGGACCGGATCTCCGACTGATCGACCAGCGTGCCGATCGGCGCAATCAGCGGGTCCTGACGATCCGTGCTGTTCTCTCCGCCATAGCGCATCGCCTGCTTCGCATAATAGGCGGTCATGATGAGGTTGCCGCCGAACAGGTCGGAATGATTATAGGTCAACGCGCCCTGGATGAACTCGTTGAATTCCTCGCGCAGCACGTCGCGGCCATTGACCAGCAGCGGGCCGGGTTCGGCAGTATCCGGGAGACCGAGCGCGCGGTTGCCGGCGACATAGTGATAGCCGCCCTTGCTCGCGAGCTTGAAATAGCTGCCCGTCGCTTCCAGCCGTTGCTGACCATTAGTCCCGAAATCGGTGCCGACCTTGAGGAAGAAGTTGCGCTGGGTCGAATCGGCCAGCGAGCTCGACGCGGACAAGCCGATGCGGCGACCCTTCGCGTCATAAGTCATCCCGCGATCGACATAGGCCGCGGCGGCGAACACATCGAACGCGCCGGACTTGTAGGCGATGTCGCCCTTGATGCCCCAGGTCTCGCTGTCGTCACGGAACTGACTGCCCAAACGTCCACCGATGTTGGCGTGGAAACCGTCGCGGGTCGCGCGCCGTGAGATATAGTTGATCACGCCGCCGGCCGCACCGATGCCCTCGGCCGCAGACGCGCCGCCGATGACCTCGATCTTCTCGACCGTCGACATATCGGTGAAGGTTGCGTTGCGGCTGCCGTCACGCAGCGGGGTCGACTGCGGAACACCGTCGAACAGATAGAGCGCGGCGCGACCACGCATCGTCTCGCCCAGCGTGTTGAGGGTCTGGTTCGATTCCGAATAGCCGGGCACGGTCTTCGCCAGCACCGCGGTATTGTCTTCGGTCAGGGTGAGCGAGCGAGAGAGCTCGGCAGCCGAGATCACGGTGATCGCGCCGGGGATCTTGTCGACCGCTTTGGGCGTGCGGCTTCCGGTGACGATCACGTCCTTGGCGTTCTCGTCAGTGCTATCCTGAGCGGTCGCAGGCTCGGCTGCGCCAGTATCGGACTGCGCCCAGGCCGGCATCGCGATGCCACCGAGCATGAGCGCTCCAACCGTAGCGCGCGCGAAATTCCTCATTATCCCCTCCCAATTCATATTTGCTCTTATCGGCGCGCATCTTACTCTGGACGCAGAACGACAAAACCGGGGCTGTGCTGCGTTCATACCCGACATTTTCTGCGGTCCCGAATCGAAGCCAGCCACGAGACCGCACAATTTCTGCTGTGTGAAACCAGCATCAATTTCCTGCGCGCGCAGCTATCGATGGCAGCGACCGGGATAGACCCGGCGGGGAGGATCTGTTTCGATGCGCAGCAAGCTGTTCGTGCCATGCTCGCGTCCCGAGTTCTTCGACAAGGCAATGGCGAGCGATGCAGACGCGCTTTCCTTCGACCTTGAGGACTCGGTTCCGGTCGAAGGCAAGGCGGCCGCGCGCGAACGCCTCGCCGCGTTTCTCGACAGCGACGCAGCACGCCAGACCGCCAAACAGATCATCGTCCGCGTGAACGATCCGTGCAGCACGGATTTCGCGGCAGATCTCGACGCGCTGCGAGGCTGCAATGTCGGCATGCTCAACATTCCCAAGATCGACGATGCTCCCGGCACCATCGCGGCCGCGCACGCGATCGCTGAGACGCGCAGCGAACCGGTCGAGCTGCTGGTGAATATCGAAACCCCGCGCGCGCTGGCTCGCGCCGCCGACATTGCCCGCGCCCACCCCAGCGTCGCCGGACTGCAAGTCGGCCTCAACGACCTGTTCGCGGCACTGGGCGCAGAGCGCCGCGATCCGCGCAATGTCCATATTGCGTTGTGGCAGGTCCGGATCGGCGCCGCCGAGGCGGGCGTCTTCGCATGTGACGGCGCCTGGCCCGACCTGCGGGACGAGGCAGGATTTAGTGCCGAAGCAGAGATGGCCCATGCGCTCGGCTATATCGGCAAGACCTGTATCCACCCCAGCCAGATCGCCGCCGCCAACCGGATATTCGGGCAGGACCGCGATCTTGCCGCCGCGCGGCGGCTGGTCGCAGCGGCGCGCGTTGCGGCCGCGGACGGTCGCGGAGCCTTCCTGTTCGAGGGACGAATGGTCGACCGGCCGATGATCGCCCAGGCGCAAGCCCAGCTCGATCGTGCGGGAGATGCAGCATGATCGTCCGTTTCATTCTGTCATGGCTGCCGGCCCTGCTCGCGGCAGTATTGTGCCTGACGCCCGGCATCGCCAACGCGGGCGCGCCGGTTTCGAGCAAGGTAACCGCCCTGCCCGCCTTGCCCGGGGTCGAGGGAACGATCCGGCTGGTTGGCGTGGACGGGCAGCCCGTTGTGCTGCTGGAAAAGGCCGCATTCGGGCTGGCTGCCGACAAACGCAGCTGGGCCGCGCTGAACACAGGCACCCTTGCCAGCCTCGGCGCGATCACCGGCACCGCCAGCGACGGAAACCGCGCTGTCGTCATTATCGGCCGTGGGGGCCTCGCAGAGCGGATCGCCCGGCTCGCGATCGCCAATGGCAGCCTCGCCACGCTTCATGTGACTGCGCTGCCCGCGCCGATGCGCGCTGCGCAGGCGGCGATCGCCGGCGACAATCTATGGGTGGCCGGTATCGGCACCGATGGCGCCAACCGGCTTTTCCGGCTCTCACTGTCCGCACCCGGCCGCTGGACCGTACAGCCCGCCTGGCCCGGCGGTGGCGCCCCGATCGCTCTGGGTGCTCAGAACAAGGGGGCATTCGTGACCCTGTCGGGCGGCGCGCAATGGCGCTGGTTCCCGGACAAGGGCTGGCGTGCGGGCGCGCGAGCCCCGGCGACGATCCTCCCCGGCTCGGCCCGCGCGATCGGGCAGGCCTATCTCCTCTACCTCGGCACCGACGCGGGCGGGTCGACGCGGCTCTATAGTTATAGCGCGATCACCGACGCGTGGGCGGCGCTCGGCGCCCCGCAAGCCGGCACGGCGCGCGCCGCGCTCGGCTATGGCGACGGTTTACTGGTGGCGCGGGAGGGCACCAGCGGGTTCGATTTCGCAGCGACCGAACTGGTCAGCGAACGCCAGTCGCTCGCGATCTTCGATTGGCTGATCATCGCCGTCTACATGTTCGGGATGCTCGGCGTCGGTTTTTACTTCTACCGCGGTGCGAAGGGCAGCTCGTCCAACGAGTTCTTCCTGGGTAGCCGTTCGATCCCGGCCTGGGCGGCCGGGATCAGCATGTTCGCGGGCAGCATCAGCTCGATCAGCTATCTGGCAATCCCGGCCAAGGCGTACGAGACCAACTGGCAGTATATCATGTCGAAGATGTCGACGATCGTCGGCCTGATCTTCGTCGCGATCTGGATCGTACCGCTGTTCCGGCGGCTCAATCTGGTGTCGGTATTCAACTATCTCGAAACACGCTTCCATCCGTCGATCCGCCTGTTGTCGAGCGCGCTGTGGATGCTGATGCAGATCGGCGGACGCATGGGCATCGTCCTGTTCCTGCCGGCAATGGCGATCGGCACGATCACCGACACCAACATCGTCGCGTGCATCGTCATCGTCGGCGTGTTCACGATCATCTACACCGCGCTCGGCGGGATGAAGGCGGTGGTGTGGACCGACGTCTTCCAGGTGATGGTGCTGACCGGCGGCGCGTGCTTCGCGATCGGCTACATCGTCTACCAGCTCGGCCTGATGCCGATCGTCGATACCGCCCGCGCGTTCGAGAAGACCGACATGGTCAATCTGAGCTTCGACATCACCCAGCCGACCCTGTGGGGGTTCCTGATCCTTGTACTGTTCGACGTCGTGCTCACCTTCCCCAAGGATCAGGTGTTGATGCAGCGGGTGCTGGCGACCCCGTCTGAGAAGGAAGCAAGCCGGTCGGTCTGGGTGTTCGCTGTCGTGCTGCTGCCAAGCGCCTTCATGTTCTACATCATCGGCACGGTCCTGTTCGCTTATTACCGGGAGAACCCGGCACAGCTGAACCCGATGCTGCCGATCGATGCGGTGTTCCCGGCATTCATCGGCACCGAGCTGCCCGCCGGGATAACCGGTCTGATCATCGCCGGCCTGTTTGCGGCGGCGATGGGCACGCTGTCCGGCATCATCAATTCGGTCGCGACTTTGTTGTCTGTCGATTTCTACGGCAAGTTCCGCAATCCAACGCAGGCGCAGACGGTCCGCTTCGCCGAATGGATGAGCGTGCTTGTCGGCCTGATCGGCATCGGCATCGCGATCATCCTGTCGCGGATGGACATCCACTCGCTGCTCGACCTGACGATCGAACTGTTCGGTCTGCTCGGCGGCAGCTGCGCCGGCGCCTATACGCTCGGCATGTTCACCCGTCGCGCCAACTGGCAGGGTGTTGCGATCGGAATCGTCGCCGCGTCGCTGCTGACGCTGGCGGTTTGGATCTTCGGGCTGATCCACCCCTATTGGTATCTGGCGCTCGCGATCATGGCGTCAATCGTGATCGGCTATCTCGCAAGCCTGTTCTTCCCGCCACCGGCGCATTCGCTGGAGGGCCTGACGATCTACGACAGGGCGCGTAAGAAGGCTGAGATCTAAGCGGAGAACCACACCATCGACATCAACTTCCTGCGGACCTTCGTGGCGGTGGTCGAACATGGATCGATGGCGGCGGCGGCGCGCGCGCTGACCTTGAGTCCGTCCGCGGTCGCTCAGCAACTGCACGCGCTGGAGCGTGAACTGGGCGCTCCGCTGATCGTGCGGGTGGGGCGGACCGTGCGGATGACCGAGCAGGGCGACCGTATCCTCGCTCAAGCCCGCCAGTTGCTCCGTGATGTCGCCGATCTGCGGAGCCTGGCGCGTGACGGCGATCTCAGCGGCGAGCTGCGGCTGGGCGCCTGCACCACCCCGCTGATCGGGATGCTCCCGGAAATCCTCGCAAGGGTCAGCGCCAAATTCCCTCAGATCAACGTCCATATCCGCTCAAGCCACTCGGCCCAGCTCTATGCCGAGGTTGAGGCGGGCAACCTCGACGCCGCCTTTGTGCTCGAAGCCCCGCACGCGCTGCCCAAGACCTGCGAGTGGCAGGTGCTGCGCGAAGAACCGCTGATCGTGCTCGCGCCACCCGCGCTGGCGGATCGCGACCCTCATGCCCTGCTGCGCGAAGAACCGCTGATCCGCTACGACCGCAATCAATGGGGCGGACGGCGCGCCGACGAATATCTGCGCGCATCCGGCATCGTTCCGCGCGAGCGGTTCGAACTCAACGCGCTGAATGCGATTGCGGTGATGGTCGACCGCGGTCTTGGCGTATCGCTCGTTCCTGACTGGATGCCGCCCTGGCCCGAGGGGCTGAACCTCTGCCGCCTGCCCTTGCCGGGCGACCCGATCGGTCGCCGCATCGGCATCGTATGGTCGCGCGCCACGGTTCGCCTGCGTCTGGTCGAGGTGCTGCTGGACGAAATCGAAAGCTGATCTTCGCGCCGGGCGCACGCATTGTCATTCGCCGTCCCGCTGGCTGACACGGACGCGCCAAGGGTAGTGATCCGGCTCGAGCGTCGCGCAATCGGGCGCGCGGAAATGCTGGGTCAGCGATTGCCGCCAGCGCTCCGTCATGTTCCCGGTGGTCATATGCGGGGTCGCGCTGTGATGGAACGTAACGCTGCCCGCCTCGATCGGACAAACGACGATGTCGCTGTCATCCGGGACATCGCATACCAGCAAGTCGCTCGCCATCTCCGGCGGATTGCGGTGCTCCAGCATCGTTCGGTGACCGCCCCGCACAAAATGCATGCAGCCATTCTCTACGCCAACGGCGTGGAACGCAGTCCAGCAGGTCACACCACGATTGAGCAGGGTACGTCCCCAATAGGCTTCGTCCTGATGCCACGGCGTAGGCGCGCCGGTGCCGGGAGGCTTGGCCAGAAATTGCTCGTACCAGAATGCCATCTCCTGCCCCATCAGTGCGCCGCCGAACCGCCCTGCCCAGTCCCGGAAGCGCGAAACGGGCAGCCACGGAAAATGCCGATCGACTCCGCTCTGAACGATACGGAAGCCGCGCTGGTCCAGTGGCTCGCCCCGACGCCAGTCCCAGTCGTTCCCCCAGTCCGCGGGACGCACAATCATCTCCGCGCCCATATCCGCCAGCGCCTGCTGCTCGATGGGGTCGATCACATCCCGGACAACAAGGAATCCATCGGCGTTGAAGCGTACGATGTCGTCATAGGTCGGCTCAGGATAGGGCATGCGGTTTCTCCCCGGTCATGGTGTCGGCATTTCCTCACCCTAATTTCCCGGAGCGCAGCGTCTTTACCTGCAGCGTGCAATACGTATCCCAAACGATTATCCTGTCTGGATGAACGCAACGACGACCGAAGCAGTGACAGGCACCGACTATGCCCTCGCCGCGATGCTGTCCCCCTATGTCCGCGGCGCGCTTGAGCATTGGCGCGGCCCGTGGCACATCAAACGCTGGGTCGTGCTCGACTATCTCCTGGTTTATATCGTCTCGGGAACCGGGGATTTTTCGGTGGGCGACGATGCCTTCAACGTCGGCCCGGGTGACCTGATCTGGATCCCGCCCGGCGTACTTCACGAGATGCGCAGCGTATCCCCAACGATGTTCGTTGCCTATCTGCATTTCGATCTGGTGCACGATGCCGAACGCAGCCCTCGCGTTCGAAGCGGCGCTCGATATCCGCAAGGCTCCCACCCCGACATGCACCCCGTCTGGACGCGACAGCCGATCGCGGGCTGGGCCGGCCTGCTGCCGGTCGTCAACGGCCCCGCAATCTATGCGCTGATGCGACAGGCGATCGCGGAGCATCGCGGCGCGCGACGCCCGCTTCGTGTGTCCGGCCTGATGCTCGAAATCTTCGGCGAGATCGCGACGGGCCTGTCGGCGCCTGCTGCCAGTGCGGGTCTGCACTGGCCGGCGATGCGGCGTGCGGCGGAGCGTATCGTGGCCAAGCCCGAGGCGGCGCTGGACCTCAAGGCGCTGGCCGCCGATGCGCGGTTGAGCGAATCCCATTTCCGCAAGCTGTTTCGCGAAACGCATGGCGAAGGCCCGCGAGACATGCAGATTCGCGCGCGGATGCAGAAGGCCGCCGAACTGGTGCTCCATTCGAGTTGGAGTATCACCGAAATCGCGCACCAGCTCGGGTTCAGCACGGTCCACAATTTCTCGCGCGCGTTCAGGCGCGAGATCGGTGTCTCACCACAGGGGTATCGCCGGATATCCGGCTGATATCCCCCCCGTGGGCAAGGGGCTGGAGTCTGTGCCCGGAATATGAAGACATATCCCGGGCACAGACTCCCAATTCAGAACGGCACCTACGCCTCAGCCAGCACCGGTTCGTCGTCCACGATATTGCCCGACTGCCGGTCGAACAGCCGGCGATATCGGCCATCCGGATCGGCGAGCAGCGTATCGTGATCGCCGTCCTCAATGACCCGGCCCTGATCGAACACCAGGATGCGGTCGAGCGTGCGCACCGTCGACAACCGGTGCGCGATAACGATCGCAGTGCGCCCCTTCATCAGCCGGTCCATCGCTTGCTGGATCAGCGCCTCGCTCTCTGAATCGAGGCTCGAGGTCGCCTCGTCCAGGATGAGGATCGGCGCGTCGGCCAGGAAAGCACGGGCCAGTGCAACACGCTGGCGTTCACCACCCGACAACTTCACCCCGCGCTCGCCGACCGGTGTCGCATAACCGCGCGGAAGCTTGAGGATAAAGTCGTGCGCATTGGCCAGTCGTGCCGCAGTCTCGATCTCCGCCAGGCTCGCGCCGGGCCGGGCATAGGCGATGTTGTCGGCAAGGCTGCGATGGAACAGGATCGGCTCCTGTTGAACGATCGCGATCTGGGCACGCAGCGACTGCTGGGTCGCATGCGATACGTCCTGCCCGTCGATCGTCACCCTGCCCTCGTTCACGTCGTAGAGACGCTGGATCAGCTTGACGAAGGTCGTCTTGCCCGAACCCGAATGACCGACCAGACCGACACGCTCGCCGCCGCGGATGTGCAGGTCGAGATGCTCGTAGAGCGGCGTCTCGTGCCCGCCATAGCGGAAGGTAACGTCGTCGAAGCGCACTTCACCCGCGGTGATGCGGATCGGCTCGGCGTCCGTGCGATCCTCGATCCCCAGCGGCTGATCGTGCAGGTCGACCAGCTCCTCCATCTCGTTCACCGAGCGCTGCAGATGATGGATGTGGAAGCCGACATCGACCAGATAGCCGTGGACCACGAAATAGCTCGCGAGAACGAAGGTGACATCGCCCGGCGTCGCTGCCCCGCGCCACCACAGCCACAATGCGGTGCCGGTGATCGCGCTGCGGATCGTCCACAGCACCGCGATCTGCGCACTGCCCGACCAGGTGTAGCGCAGCCAGGTGCGCCGCGTACGCTTTGCCCATTTGGCAAGAAGCTTGCCGACGCGGGCTTCCTCACGCTGCTCCGCGCCGAACGCCTTGACGACGGCGTTCGAACCGATCGAGTCGGAAAGGTGTCCGCCGATCCGGGTGTCCCACGCGTTGGACAGCGTCGCCGCGGGCGACGCCCAGCGCGTCGCCAGAACCACCGTCATCGCCACATAGGCAATGGCACCGATCGCCATCACCAGCCCCAGCACCGGCCAGTGCCAACCGAGCAGGAACATCGTGCCGACCAGCACTGCAAGCGATGGCAGCAACTGGAGCAGCAGCACGTCGTTGAGCGTATCGAAGGCCCACATGCCACGAGTGATCTTGCGGACGGTCGAGCCCGCGAAGCTGTTGGCATGCCAGTCGGTCGAGAAGCGCTGGACGCGGTGGAAGCCATCCTGCGTCACGTCGCGCATCATGCGCAGCGTGAAGGGAATGATACCCGCCCAGGCGATGTGGCGCAGGACCACCATCGCAAGGCCGAGCGCAGCCATCGCCGCGAACAATGCCAGCGCCTCGCTGCGCAGATTGGCCGCGAGCGCATCGATCAGGCGACCCGCAAACATCGGGATGAAGATCTCCGTCACCGTCGCGACGGTGATGAAGAGGGCGATAAAGGCAGCACGCCCGCGCTGCCGCATCCAGTGACGGAAAGCGAAGCGCAGGACGCGACGGATCGAGTCCGGGCGGTCAGTGTCTTGTGTCATGTCGTGAACCGGCGCCAAGGCGCCGTCTCCAATGCGATATCGATTTGGGGTGATGCGGGTGGGAACCCGGATCAGGGTGGCTTCAGGACCTAGTGGCGGAAACGCCCATTGGTGCGGAACTCACCGGAAGGGCGTGTGATGCTATCTGACATTTAGGCCCTCCCTTCTTCGCATTGAAACGAAGGCGGGATGTAACCGCATCCGATCGGACTGGCAAGCCGTCGATGTGCATGGGTGCATCGATCGTCATTCGATCGGTTTGGACAATTTGCCCAATGGGTCCGCCGGCCGATACGCCCCAAATGATTGCCTTCACCCGAAGTTCGGCGCATTCTATGTCGAGCAAGGGCATGAGGTTGAATTTCATGTTCGAGGGCTTCGACCCGATCCTGCTGGCGCGAATCCAGTTTGCGTTCACCGTCAGCTTCCATTTCATCTTCCCGGCGTTCTCGATCGGGCTGGCCAGCTATCTTGCGGTGCTCGAGGGCCTGTGGCTGAAAACCGGCAAGCAGCTCTATCTCGACCTCTTCAAATTCTGGGTGAAGATCTTCGCGGTGGCGTTTGCGATGGGCGTCGTCTCCGGGATCGTCATGTCCTACCAGTTCGGGACCAACTGGGCGGTCTTCTCCGACAAGGCAGGCCCGATCATCGGGCCGCTGATGGCCTATGAAGTGCTCACCGCCTTCTTCCTCGAAGCGGGCTTCCTGGGCGTCATGCTGTTCGGGATGAACAAGGTCGGAAAGGGATTGCACTTCGCGTCCACCCTGGCCGTCGCGGTCGGTACACTGATCTCGGCCACCTGGATCCTGTCCGCGAACAGCTGGATGCAGACGCCAGTCGGCTTCGAAATCAACGCAGCCGGCCAGTTCGTGCCCGGAGGCAGCTGGTGGACGATCGTGTTCAACCCCAGCTTCCCCTATCGCCTGACCCATACCGTCATCGCAGCCTACCTCACGACCGCATTCGTCGTCGGAGCGGTCGGCGCATGGCATTTGCTCAAGGATCGCGCCGATCCGCATGCGCGCAAAATGTTCTCGATGGCGATGTGGATGGCGGCGATCGTCGCGCCGGTTCAGATTGTCGCGGGCGACCTCCACGGCCTCAATACGCTCGAGCATCAGCCGGCCAAGGTGATGGCGATGGAGGGGCACTATCAGAGCCACCCCGACGGCGCGCCGCTGATCCTGTTCGGCATCCCCAATTCCGCCGAGAAACGCGTCGACTATGCCATCGAGATTCCCAAGGCCTCATCGCTGATCCTGAAGCACGACGCAGATGCGCCGCTCGCCGGGCTCGACACGATTGCGCCGCAGGACCAGCCGCCGGTCGGCATCGTCTTCTGGTCGTTCCGCATCATGGTGGGCATGGGCATGGCGATGCTCGGCATGGGGCTGTGGAGCTTGTTCGCGCGCTTCCGCAAACGGCTCTACGATTGGCCGCTCCTTCACAGGGCAGCGCTGGTGATGGGACCGTCAGGCTTCGTCGCGGTGCTCGCCGGATGGGTGACCACCGAAGTCGGGCGACAGCCCTTCACCGTCTATGGCTTCCTGCGCACCGCCCAGAGCGCGTCGCCGCTGGAGGCGCCCGCGGTGGGCGCTTCGCTCATCGCATTCGTCGTCGTCTACTTCGCGGTGTTCGGTTTCGGCACCTGGTACATCCTCAAGCTGATGGCCAAGGGCGCGCATCGCGGTGAGGACCATATCGACGTAGATGCGCCGATCCGCACCGCCGGCATTACCCCCGGACCCGCACAGCATCCGGAGGGCCAGATATGAGCGCCGTCGATTTCGACCTCGCCACGGTCTGGGCATTCATCATCGCCTTCGCGGTGTTCGCGTACATCGTGATGGACGGATTCGATCTCGGGATCGGCATCCTCTTCCCGACCTTCAAGGTCGGACAGGAGCGCGATACCGCGATGAACTCGATTGCGCCGGTCTGGGACGGCAACGAAACCTGGCTGGTGCTGGGCGGTGGCGGGCTGATGGCAGCATTCCCGCTGGCCTATGGCGTCGTGATGACCGCGCTCTATCCGCCGATCATCGCGATGGTGCTGGGGCTGGTGTTCCGCGGTGTCGCGTTCGAGGCGCGCTGGCGCGATCCCGATCACCGGCGCTGGTGGGACATCGCCTTTGCCGGCGGATCGATCGTCGCCTCCTTCTGTCAGGGCGTCACGCTCGGCGCGATGCTGCAGGGGATAGCGATCGAGAACCGCGTCTATGCGGGCGGGTGGCTCGACTGGCTCACACCGTTCAGCCTGCTGACCGGCGTCGGCGTGGTGTGCGGCTATGCCCTGCTCGGCGCGACCTGGCTGATCTGGAAGACCGACGGCAGCATCCAGGATCGCGCCTTCAGCCTCGCCAAACCGGCGGGGATCGCAACACTGGCGGTGATCGGATTGGTCAGTCTGGCGACGCTCAATCTCGACTATGCCTATCGCGAGAAGTGGCTCGGCTATCCCGCCGTCCTGCTGACCGCTCAGGTGCCGCTGCTGACCGCGATCATCGCCTTCGCCTTCTACCGCTCGATCCGCAAGCGGCGTGAGGCGCGTCCCTTCTTCCTCGCGCTGGCGCTGTTCCTGATGAGCTTCATCGGCCTCGGCATCAGCATGTACCCCTATATCGTGCCGGATCACCTGACGATCTGGGAGGCTGCCGCTCCGGCATCGAGCCAATGGTTCATGCTGGTCGGCGCGGTCGTGCTGATCCCGATCATCCTCGGCTACACCGCCTTTTCCTACTGGGTTTTCCGCGGAAAGGTCACCGCCGAGGGGTATCATTGACGATGGATGGCGAAAACGCCGGCCCCTGGTGGAAACGGATCGCCTGGCTGGTCGCGATCTGGGTGATGAGCCTAACCGTGCTCGGCGCGGTCGCGTTCGTCATCCGGTTCTGGCTCAAGGCCTGAGCGCGTTCCTTATGGGCTGACATGCCCCATCAGGATCGCGGCGATGGCTCCGCCGGCGATCCCCAGTCCGTAGGGGATCGGCCCGCGGCGCTTGAGCGAGATCATGCCCGACCGCAGCAGCAAGGGCTCGGGAATGATGCGGCGGAAGAAGATGAAGAGCAATGCGATCGCTGCGCCCAGCATCGCGATCCCGCCGATCAGCCATGCTGCACCGGAGATGTCGAACCAAAACGCCGTCGCTGCCAGCAGCTTGACGTCACCGCCCCCCAGCCAATGCGCGCCAAAGGCAAGGATACCGAGCGCAAGCACGGCGAGGAACACCGCTCCATTCTGCCAGATCGTCGCATCGACCCCTTTGATCAGCGCGTAGATCGGAAAGAGGAGAAGGATTGCCACCGGAAAGGCGTTGGAGATGCGCAGCTGGTATACGTCCTGGATCCCCGCCGCTGCGAGCAGCAGCACGAACGCGCCCAGCAACACCGTCACGATCATGGCCCCTCTCCCCTCACGTCACCCAGCCCTGCCAGCAGCGCGCTGGATTCGTCCGCATGGTACGGACTGACCTCGACAGCCTGTGCCAGCATCGCCCGCGCCAGCTCGGTCCGCCCGGCGCGCAAGGCCCCCTTTGCGGCGAGGGTCAGCCGCGATGCCCAGCCGCTGTCGTCGTCCACCCCCTGCCGCCGCGGCCGGTTGCCGCGTGCACCCTCCACCAGATCAATATTGTTGATGACACGGCGGTCCCCCGGCGCGGTCCGCAATGCGGCACGCAGATCATCAAGCGCGTCGTCAAACCGCGCCTGCTCGATCCGCGCGAAAGCGCGGTTGTTGAGCGTCACCGCATTGCGCGGCGACAATTGCAGCGACTGCGCAAATGCCCGTTCGCTTTCGTCCCAGCGTCGCATCTGCGCGAAGACGATGCCCAGCGTCTGTTCGCTCTGCCAGGTCGCGCAATGCAGCTCGGCTTCCTGCAGCGCGTCAAGCGCACGCGCATCCGCCATGCGCGCCGCAGCTACGCCGAAATCGCGACCATAGTCGCATCGCGTCGGCGCCTCCCTATGCAGCGCATCGAAGATGCTCAGCGCCTGTTCGGAGGCCCCGGTCGCGAGCGCAAACTGTCCGCGGACATCGGCGACCGCCTCCGCCGCCTCTCTACCCGCGGCTACAGGCAATCGCGCCAGCATCACCTCCGCCTGGATCAGCCGCCCTGCACGGATCGCCGCGGCAATGACAGCCAGATCCTCCCCGGCAGATGCCCGCGCCGACATGCTTGATGCCAGTGCCGCTGCAATGAGCCCGATCACCCACCTCATACCCTGCGAACCCGCGCCAGCGCCGCTACCGCATCCGCGCCGATCAGGATCTGGACCCGATCGACGCGCGCGCTTTCCTCAACCCGCGCCATAAAGGGCAGGTTTTGCGCCAGCCGCTCGCCCAGCTCACGGCTGTGTGCAGGAACGAGGATGCGACTGCGTTTCAGCTTGAAGGCGGCGTCACCCGTCTCGGCTCCCGTGAATCCCCGCTTCGCCAGCAACGCTGCGGTCTGTCGTGCCACGCCCCACCGTCCGACCGCGTTGACGACGCGCAGGGGGCGAAGGCCGAGCGTCACCGGCGGTGAGGAAGCGGGAGGAAGCGCCGCGACCGATGCGGCGGGTGGTGCAACCGCCAGGCGCGGCATCGTCACCACCAAAGTCGCGCGCTCGGATTGCCGGATCAGCCGGACATCAGGCTCCGCAGCAGCAACCGCGGCAGGTGCGGCGTCCGTGTGGGCCGGAGGTATGGATGCTTCCACTGACGCCGCCTCGGCCTCGGGCAGCGCGATCCGCATATCGGCCAGCAGTTGCGCCGCATCGGCATCGCGCCGCTGCGCGCGCAGGAAGGCGGCGAAATTCTGGTAGATGCGGGGGTTCCGCGGCGCCAACGCCAGCGCCTCCTGATAATAGCGATCGGCAAGGTCGGCCCGGCCCAACAGCTCGTAGCTGATCGCCAACCCTTCCAGCGCCGGGCTGCTCGCGGGATCGAGGCGCTGCACGCGCCGATACGCGGCTATCGCGAGACCATATTGCCCGCGCTCGACCAGCGCATTGGCTGCTGCGATGCTGGTTTGTCCGACCGCAAGGTCGCCGACCGCCCGAACTCCCGACACGCCGCGCGAGGCGCCGCATCCGTTGAGCAAGCCCAGAACGGCCAGCGCAAGCCAGAACGGGCGGGCGGCAGTCATCGTTACCCTCCCCCCGACATTGCCGGAATCAGGTCACGCACCACACGGATCGCCGCAGGCAGCATCAGCACCCCGATCATCACGGGCAGCATGCACGCAACCAACGGGATCGACAGCAGCACCGGCAGCTTGTGCGCCTTCTCTTCGGCGGCCAGGCGACGGCGCTCGCGCATCTCGGCAGCATAGACGCGCAATGTCTTGCCGATGCTCGACCCCAACCGATCGGACTGGATGACCAGCGTCACGAAGGAGCGGATCTGATCGACCCGCGCACGCTCGCCCATTCGATGCAGCGCATCCTCGCGGCTGCGTCCGGCGCGGAGTTCGAGCACCACCCCGGCAAACAGTTTCGCGACCAGTGGGTGCGAATGCATCATCTCGCGTCCGACCCGGTCGAGCGCTGCTTCGAGTCCGAGTCCCGCCTCGACGCAGACGAGCATCAGATCGAGCGCATCGGGAAAATCACGGGTCAGCCGGTCACGCCGCCGGTCGACGCGCGCGCGGACGAACAGCGCCGGCAAATAGAGTCCCGCCAAAGCCAGCGCCGCGCCGATCACATAGAGCCGCCCGAGTGATCCGGTCCGACCGGTGAGTGTCGCAACCACAACGAACAATGCCGGCAGCCCCAGCGTCGCAACCAGCCGAACCAGCGTGTAGATGCGCGGCGCCACCGGAGAAGCGAACCCCGCCTCCGCAAGCCGATCGGACAGCGCGGCGCCGTTGGTGTCGGCGAGCGAAAGTCCGCTCCGCTCGATCGTGTTGACCAGCCGGTGCCACGCGGTCGACTGCTGCTCGCCACGCAGGGATCCACTCGTCACCGCAATGCTTCCGCGCGACATCGCGTGCAGCCTCGCCCGCACCCGGGACCGGTTGCGCACCAGCGTCGACGTCGCCAGCGCCAGTCCCGACGCCAGCACGAACACCAGCACCAGAATGAACGTGCGGGACAGTTGTGGGGCGAAGTCAGCGATCATCGCATCATACCTTCAGATCGACCATGCGCCGGATCGTGAAAAACCCGACGAAATAGAGCACGATCAGCCCAGCAAACCCGGTCAGAAAGGCGGGGTCGCCCGCCACGTCGAGATAGAAGGCCGGGTTGAGCAGGAACAGCACGGTGAATGCCAACAGCGGCAAGACGGTCAGGATCGTTCCCGTCATCCGCCCTTCGGAGCTCAGCGCCCGGACCATCATCGCCATGCTCGCACGCTCGCGGATCACCTTTGACAGGTTCTCGAGAATTTCGGCGAGGTTGCCACCCGTCTCATTCTGGATCGCGAGCGAAACCACGAACATCCGCATGTCATCCAGATCGCACCGCTCGGCCATGTTATGCAGCGCGTCGCGCAGATCGGCGCCATAGGTCACCTCGTCCGCCGCGAGTCCGAACTCGCTGCCGATCGGATCGGACATTTCGCGCGTCAGCAGGTCGAGCGCGGATGCCACCGGATGCCCGGCGCGCAACCCGCGCACGAAGATATCGAGCGCGACGGGGAATTGCTCGCTCAGCTTCTTGTGCCGCCGGTCCGCCGTGCGCGCGAAGACCAGCAGCGGCAGCGCGACGCCGACCACGCCGGCAAAGGTCGCGATCATCACGATCACGCCCAGCGTGATCCCCACTCCGGTCATCACCGCGATGGCAAGCGCCACCACAAAGATGCCAAACCCCGCCATCGCCATCCACGCCGCGATCTGGATCGGGGAGAAGGGCAACCCGCTGGTACGCAGTATCTTTTCCAGCCGCTTTCCCGGCCCGCCCAGCACACCGGGCAGGTCGATCGCACCTGCCAGCGAATCCCGCCGAAGCTTGGCCGCGATCATCGCCTGATCGGCGCCATGCTCGATCATATCCAGCCGCTTGTTGACCGCACGCTTCTGGTTGCGCGAACTGCGCATCCATTGCAGCGCCACGTCAACGGCGAACAGAGTCGCGCCGAACACCAGCAGCAGGATCAGGAGGCGAAGGGTGCTGTCGCTCATCTAGCGCAGCGCCAGTTCGGGCCGGAACAGTCCGGCGGGGAGATCGATGCCACGATCGCTCAGCTCTTGCATGAATTTGGGGCGAATACCTGTCGCCTCGAACTTGCCCTGCACGGCGCCGTCGGCATCACGGCCAGTCATGCGGAAGCGGAAGATCTCCTGCATGGTGATCACCTCACCCTCCATTCCGGTGATTTCGGACACGCTCAACAAGCGCCGTCCGCCATCGCCGAGCCGTCCGACCTGGATCACTACGTTGATCGCAGACGCGATTTGAGAGCGCGACGAGCTGACCGGGATGTCGATCCCGCTCATCCCGATCATCTGTTCAATGCGGGACAGCGCGTCGCGGGGTGTATTGGCGTGGACGGTCGTCATCGACCCGTCATGGCCGGTGTTCATCGCCTGAAGCATATCGAACGCCTCGCCGGCGCGGACTTCGCCGACGATGATGCGGTCGGGACGCATCCGCAGCGCGTTCTTGACCAGATCGCGCTGGGTGACCTCCCCTGCCCCTTCGATGTTCGCGGGCCGTGTCTCCAGCCGCACGATATGACGCTGCTGGAGCTGCAGCTCGGCCGAATCCTCGATCGTGACGATGCGCTCGGCACCGTCGATGTAAGCCGACATCGCATTGAGCAGGGTCGTCTTGCCCGAGCCGGTACCGCCCGAAATCAGCACGTTACGCCGCGCCGCAACGATCGCCGCCAGCACCTGCGCGATGTCCTCCGGGATACTGCCCAATTCGGTCAGCCGCTCCATCGTGATCGGGGTCTTGGCGAATTTGCGGATCGACATCAGCGGCCCGTCGACCGCCAGCGGCGGCACCACCGCGTTGACGCGCGATCCGTCGGCCAGCCGCGCATCGACATAGGGTGAGGATTCGTCGATCCGGCGGCCCACCGCCGAAACGATCTTCTGGATGATCCGCAAGAGGTGCCGGTCGTCCTTGAATCGGACCCGCGTCTCCTCCAGCTTCCCGCCGCGTTCGACGAACACGGTCTGCGGGCCATTGATCAGGATGTCGGTAATCGTCGGATCCTTGAGCAGCGGCTCGATCGGGCCGAGGCCCAGCAATTCGTCGAGCACGTCGCTCACCAGCTGTCGGCGCTCGCTGAGGTTCAGCGCGTGCTTCTGGAGCGCAAGCTGATCCTGCACGATGTCGCCGATCTCGGACCGGATCAGTTCCGGCGTCATCGTCTCGAGCGCAGACAGGTTGATCTGATCCAGCAATCGCTGGTGCAGTTCGACTTTCAGCTCGGTCCAGCGCGCTACATCCTCAGTCTTGCTCTCGGTCTCGACCGCAGGGGCGGCGGAACGATCCGCGATGCGTGCGCTGTTCTTGATCTGCCACATCGCGTTCAACTCCGGCCCAGCAATTCGTCGAGACCGTCCATCATCGTCTCCACATCGCGGCCGATCCGGCTCTTGCCCTTGATGTCGGTGACCAGGATTCCCTCGTTCAGCGCCGCCATCATCAGGGGAAAATCGTTGGTCACGGTGAACGCGACCGGCCGCCGCAGCACCCGCTCGGCATCGCCAAGGTCGATCGAGCGAAACAGCTTCTTCTCGACCCGGTTGACGACGATGCGGACGGTCTCCGGCGCGATGCCCAGCCGTTCGAGCAGCGCCAATTGCCGTTGCGCCTTGGCAAGGCTCGCGATGGTCAGGTCGACCACGAACAGGATCGTGCTCGCCCGCGCCAGCTGCGACAGCGACCAGTTCGTCCAGTCGCTCGGCAGATCGAGGAACACCGTATCGTAGCTGGTCCGCGCCAGCTCGACGAGATTGCAGACCTGGTCGATGTCGATCGATTCGAGCGGCAGGATATCGACCGGCGCGGCGAAGACGGCGAGGCCCGTCGCGTGCTTCACCGGAACCGAACGGAGCACTGCAAGGTCGAGCCGCGATCCCGCGTCGAGCAGGTCGCCCACAGTCAGGTTCGCCTCGAGCCCCAGATAGGTCGCAGCGTTGCCGTTCTGCAGGTCGAGGTCGAATAGCGCCGTTTCGCGCCCCGCCTTACCCTCCCGTGTCGCGTAGAGCGCTGCAAGCTGCGTCACCAACGCGGTCGCGCCCACACCGCCGACGCTCTTGATGACGGTGACGAGCTTACCCGGCGCGGGGTCGCTCTGGCCCATCTGCTCTCCGAGCCGCTCGATCACTGCTTCGAGCTCGCTGCGGATCAACGGGAGCGAAACGACGTCACTCGCACCGATACGCAACAGCGCACGGACCGTGGCGAGCGACGTGTCGCGCGCAGCGGCGACGACAATCAGCCGTGGATAGCGTTCACGCAACCGCTCGAGCCTCCGGATCGAACCAGGGTCTTTTGCGCACACTTCAACCACGATGGTCTGCGCGCGGGCAGCAATATCCGTGGGGATTTCAGCGTTGGGTTCCAGCGCGGTCAGGTCGATGACGAAGTCATTGCGCCGGCTTGGCCCCATCTCGCTCGCGCCGATCTCGGCCTGGGACAGCACCAGCTCGACCGCAACCGCGCTGCTGCGTACCCGCCAGCCGCCCGGCCCCCATTCACTCACGTTACGAACTTCCACATCGTCACTCCTAATTCGCCACGTTTCCGCTCCCGTCCTCGAGCGTGAGGGAGGCGCTGAACGCAGGAAGGCTGATGCTGTTGGTCTTGAAGAAGCTCATCAGCACCGGCCGGAAACTGACATTGCGCAGGCGTACGACCACCAGCGGCGCGACATCGGCGCCGTTGGGATCGCCGGCATAGCCAAGCCCGGAATATTCGTAGCGAATCTCGACATTCGCCGCGGTCAACCGCGGGAAGATCAGCCGCATCCGCGCCGCCACCTTGTTGAACGCTGCAAGGTTCGCGGTGCCGAGCCATGGACAGGAGCCCGCGATGCAGCTGCAATTGACTGCGGTCGCGTTGTTCCCCGTCACAGCGGTCGAGACACAACTCGCCCCCGCGAAGCTCGCTTGCGGCACCAGGTCCCCCTGCAACAGCCCGCCACTGACGGTGAAGCTGTAGGCTGCCAGCCCGCCCGGCACGATATCGGTCACGACCGCATAGCGCGCGCCGGTCTGCGTCGCCTTTTCCGCGCGGTTGCACTCCCACAGGAAGCGGGCGAGATCGACCGAGCCCAGCAGAAAGACGATCAGCAGCGGCAGCACCACCGCGAACTCCACCGCGCTTGCCCCGCCCCGATCGGCCAGAAGGCGGCGAGCGATCATACCCCCATCACCGGTACTTCCGACGCCGCGGTCAGGCTGATCGTCGCCGTGGTGAAACCGAAGTGCCTGAAGAGCGAATTATACGGCACCACCGCCGCCACCTTCACCACCGGCACACCATTCGCTGCGCCTTTGTAGATCCCCGAATAGGTGCCCGAACTGTCGCATCTCACCGTCAGGGTCACACTGGTGGGATCGGTCCAGCCGACCAGCCGCGCCGTCCCGCCGCTGATCGTGCCGGTCCGCGTGATCGCGCGCGTCTTGGTCACGACATCGGTCGATGCCGAAGCGCAGCTATATTCGCCAAAACCTCGGCGCGAGGCATAGCGGGCACCATCGCGCACCGCTTTCACCACGACATGTTCCGACATGAAGTAATTGCCGAGGTCGACCAGGCCGAACATCAGGATCAGGATCACCGGGGTGACCAGCGCCATCTCGACGCCGACCGACCCCGAGCGGCAGCGCCGCAGCAAAGGCGCCAGCCGCCTCATTGCAGCAGATACGGCACGTCGCGCCGCACCACCTGAGCCTGATTGGCGCCGTTCGCACCGGCGAGTGTCTCGCCGATCACCTCGACATAGACCTCCTTGGAATCGGTGTACGCGACATTGCCGCTCTTCCGCGTGAAGGCCGGTTCGACCAGGAACACGTCGAGCCATTTGGCGACAGGAACGTTGGTCGATTTGCCGTGCAACGTCAGCGCTCGGCAGTTGAGGACGGCGATCGAAATGCGACGCCGGTCACCCTCTGCGCCGGGGGTCAGCCCTGTCCGGCCGGTCGCGGGATGCCCGAAGCCGGTCGGCTGAGCTCCGTTGCCATTACCGTTGCCATTACCGTTGCCATTGCCATTACCGCCCCCCAGCCCTTGGGCGATCGAGATGCCATAGGACTGTCCACCCACGGTGATCGCCGTGTGCGTCATCTCCCATTTATAGACCTCGTAGCGCGACGCGCTGGCCGACAGTCCGGTCGCGCCGGTCCATGCCCCCGAACCGCTGAGCTTGTAGTTCACGCGGAAATAGGCGTCGCGGTCCCAGCTGCCGGTGCCCATCGTGCCGCATTGCGCCGACGATGCGACCGCGTGGCACAAGTCGCGCGGATAGCCCATGATGTCGGGGTCGGCACTGCCATTGGCTGCGAGTGCAGCCGCACTGGTCGGGCGATAGGGCCGGCTCGACTCGCCCCATGTGTCGTTCGAACAGTTTGCCGCGTTGTTGGAGGTGCAGACCAGATCCTTGCGGCTGTTGCTCGAAGGCGAACAGGTACCGCCGTCCTGCGAGGGACAGGTCTGGTTGCCGTTGGCGAACACGTCGAACCTTGTGTTGAGCGCCGACAGCACCGACGCGCTCATTCCGGTCTTGGTCGTCACGCCCGTCAGCGGTGAGCAATTACCCGGCGGCTTGTTGTAGCCCAGCGCCGCGGCCAGCGCGCTCGCGCCATTGCCGGCATTGGATTCGAGCCAGCCGAAATTGCCCGGCGCATCGGCATTGCCGGTGATCAGCTTCAATCCGATGCCCACCGCCGGGCTGAACCCCAGCAGCTCGTCGCCGTTGTTGAGCGGCTCGGATGGGTTGCACACCATCACCGGCGGGACGTTGCAGATCGCGGTACCGACACCTGCAGACGCCGAAGCGCTGATCGCTCCGGAATTGAGCGCACCCACGATCGGCGTCAGCGCATAGCGTGCCGTGCGTGCGCCAACGGTGACCTGCACGAAATGCGAGTCCGTATCGCCGGTCGCCGCGGTCCGTGCGCTGTCGCTGAAGGTCGAGTAGAAGGCGATCGTCGGCACCGTCACGGTGCGATCGACCCCGTCATTGGCGAACAACGCACGATTTGCGATCAGACTCTGCGCAGCCGAGGTCGCTCTGCTCTGCGCGCCGGTCAGCCCATCGAGCTGCGACGCCGCGGCAAGCGCAGCCTGATCCGCGGCGCCCTGAAGTTCGGTGTCGAGGCCAGCGAGCCGCGCATAGTCGAATGCAAGCCCCGCCGCGCCGACCAGCCCGAACAGCGATACCGCAACGATGGGGGCGACCGCGCCGCCCTCGTCCCGCAGCAGATCGCGGAGGGTGCGCATCGCCAGCCGCGCCTATTTCGGCGGCCCGCCCGCACCGCTCGCGGTGCCGGTGGTCGAAACTGCTGCGGGCTTTTTGACTTCTCCCTTGCGATAGCGTTCGGCTGCGGCCGCGGCGCGCGCGCCCGAAGTCAGGATGGGCGCGTCGTCGTCCACGACCGGACCGGGGTCGATGACGTGGAGCGCCTGATTAGCGCGGATCGTATCGCCCAGCCCCGTGTCGATCGGCGTGCAGGCCGCGAGCGCGAGGACCGGCAGCAACGCGAAGCGGCGGATCATGTCCATGCTCACTTCCTCATCTCGTAGCCGGAGGGGGCGTCATCGGGCAGCACGCGCGCCGGGGGCTTGACCTTCTTCGTTTCGGGCGGCGGCGCATGGGGATCGAGCGGGTTGATCCCCACCGCGCGATCGGTGCGTCCGAACCCGAACAGATCGCCCTCGCTCGGCGGCAATACCCGGTCCGTCGGCATCGCCAGCTTTTCGGCGCTTACCGGCTTCACCAGCCGCGGCGTCACGATGATGACCAGTTCGGTCTCCTGCTTCTGGAAGCCGGTCGAACGGAACAGCGCGCCGATGATCGGGATCGATCCCAGTACGGGGAACTGCCGCACCGTATCCTGGAAATCTTTGCGCAGCAGGCCGGCAATCGCAAAGGACTGGCCATCGCGCAGCTCCAGCGTCGTCTTCGCGCGCCGGGTCTGCAGGCCGGGCACGGTCAGCCCGTTGATCGTCACCGACGCCGACGGATCGATCGAACTGACCTCGGGCGCGACCTCCAGATTGATGACGCCGTCGTCCAGAACCGTCGGCGTAAAGGCCAGGCTCACGCCGAACGGCTTGAACTCGACGGTGATCGTCGACCCGCCATTACCGGTGCCGCTGGCCGAGCTTTGCGCGACGGGCACGGGAAATTCCCCACCCGCAAGGAACGAGGCGGACTCGCCCGAGAGCGCGATCAATGTCGGCTCGGCCAGCGTGGTGACCACGCCCTTTCGTTCGAGCGCATCGAGCGCGGTGACGATGTTCAGTGATCCGATGCTGTAGCGCGCCGCACCGACGCCGAATGCTTCAAGGATCCCCGGCAGGTTGACGATCGGCCGGCCGCCCTGATCGGTGAGGATCGTGGTCTGGGGTGCTGTATTACCGGTGCCGCCGCGGAAACCGCCCGAGAAGAAGGCGTTATTGAACCCGAACTGCTTCGCCGCGGTGCGGTTCATCTCGGAGAAGCGCACCTCCAACATCACTTGCTGCGCCGCGCCGACGCTGAGCAGATTGACGACCTTGTCACCGGCAAAGGTCGCCGCGATCTGCTTGGCGCGATCCGCGGCCGGGCCAGAGGAGACGGTCCCCGACAGCACCACCGAATCCCCTGACGCGCGTACCGCGATCTTCTCGTCGGGCATCAGTTCGGACAATTGCCGCCGCAGCGACACGACATCGGCACCGACCGAAACGTCGATCACTGTTATCAATGTGTTGTTGCGGTCATAAATGGTCAGGCTCGTCGTCCCCTGCTTCTTGCCGAGCACATAGACCGACCGGGTCGTGAGCGGGACGACATCGGCAATCTCCGGATTGCCGATCAGCACCTTGGTAAAGGGCCGGTCCGCCACGACCACCTGACTCTTGTTGACCGGCACGACGATCTCGCCTGCGGACATGTCCGGCGCGGGGACGACGCCTTGCGCCTGTGCAGGCAATGTCAGTGGCGCAGCGCACAAAGCCACTGCGACCAGCCGTCCCGCCAAGCGGGTTTTGCGATCAGAACCCGGCATAGCGCCCCACCTCATAGCTTTTGTCCTGCGTGCCCCGGACCACTTCGACACGGTCGCCCGCAGGGGTTATGGCGGCGCGCGGCTGTGGTGCGCGCGTCTCGCGCGTCCGCACGGGGGCCGGACCGGCCGGACGAAGCGGCTGCGGCCGGTTATAGCCACCGACATATGCGCCATCGCGCAGATCATCGACGCTCACCGTCTCGACCACCGGATTGGGTTCGCCGGTGACGGTGCGCAGCACAAGGCTCAGCGTCCCGATCTGCTGCGCAAGCGCCAGCTTTTGTGAATCGATCTGCGACACTTCAAGCGTTGCAGTCTTGCCGACCATGGGCTTGTCGGCGTTGTCGTTCGCGTCCTGATCGATCGCGATCACGCGCACCTTCTGCAACAACACGTCCGTGATCTGGCCGGTATTGCCGGTCAGATCGGTGGGCGTGCGCGTCACCAGCACATCGACGACGTCGCCGGGGAGTACGAAGCCGGCGACACCCGCCACCTCGTTCACCCGCACCGCAGCAGCGCGCATGTCGGGCTTGAGCACTGCGGAGATCGTCGCGCGGCCGCCCTCGCCCGCCAGCTTGGGGCGCAGGATCGGCTCGTCCGTGAGCATCGGGCGCAGCGCGACGCGCGGCTTGCCCATTGGAAGCAACTGCTCAAGTGAGTGGAAGGCGCCGGCAGGAACCGAGTCCGCGGGCCAGTCGATCAGGCGGACCTTGTCCGCGGTAATCTGGGTACCGAAATCGATCGGGACGCGCGCCACGACGACTTTTCGAGTTCCCTGGCTGCTTTGCGTTTGCGCCTGTTCGACACGGCCCAAGTAAGTATTCGCAAGAAATACTGCCGCCAGTCCAACAACAATCGCGATCGCCAGCATGATGATCGACTGATTACGCATAGCCCCCGGCCTCCATCACGGGAGGGGACCGTCCCTTGGGACGGTCCCCAGGGGGTGCATCAGCAGACGCCGTTGACGCTGTTCTTGATGCAGTTCGAAGCCTCGTTCATGGCCTTGCTCACCGAGTCACCCAGCTGCCAGGCCGCAAGCGCGATCCCCGTGCCGACGATTGCCAGGATGAGCGCATATTCCGCGGCGGAGGCGCCGCTTTCATCATTCCACAGAGCCTTGATCATGGTCATCTCACGTCTCCTCAGCGGACCCGTGTCACAGCGGATCTGGGCCGCTCCACCTTCATCAATCCGGTCTGCGGCGGCGTCCTCCCGTTGGATCGTCGAAGCGTCGCTGCATACCGCACAATCGATTAGGAGCTTCGCCCACAGGCAAGTCAATAACTAAAAATTCACTATATAATTCAACATCTTGTCACGCATTCTCGTTAACTATATTGATAAAAATCATTACATATCAACACGTTAAGAATGATCCATATTCGACCGTTCCACAGTGCGATGTCTTCTTTTTTGGTCAAAATGTGTACCCGATCAACACAGGGCGGCCCAATTTGTAACTAAAGATATAAGGCATTACTATACGAAACGGTCACTTCATTATCAAAATCCAGCAGATGATTTCATCGTTACATGTTTAGGATATAGTTCAAATCGACTCGGGCGAGGAGGAACAGGTTGAGCGTCACGGATAAATCCGAGTCGCAAGTAGCGCCGGGTGACCTGTTTCTGCTTATCGCCGCTACCTTCACGGCCTTTGCTTTTGCGCTGGTCATGTCCTCTGCGCTGGCAGACGGCGATACCGGCTGGCATATTGGTACAGGCAGGTGGATTCTCGAACATGGGCAGGTCCCGCGCACCGACCCCTTTTCGTTCAGCGCCGCCGGCCGCCCGTGGATGGCCCACGAATGGCTGAGTGAGGTCGCGATGGCCACGGCGTGGTACGCCGCAGGCTGGCGGGGTATCATGCTGTTGTTCGGGACGGCGGCGGCGACGCTCTATGCGATGCTCGCGCTGCACTTGCGCAAGTGGATGACGCCGGGCGCCACAGCACTGACCCTGCTCTACGTTTCCGCAGCCCTGCTGCCCGCTTATCTTGCGCGGCCGCACATGCTCGCGCTTCCGCTCCTCGCCGGGTGGATGCTACTCATGATCAGAGCGCGCGAACAGGATCGCGCGCCTCCGCTTTGGCTGGGGCTTCTGATGCTCGTCTGGGTCAATGCCCATGCCAGCTTCATCGTCGGCATCGCCATCGCCGGCGCCTTCGGTCTCGAAGCGCTGATCGATGCGCCGCGCGACCGCCGCTGGCGGGTCGCACGCGACTGGGGGCTGTTCGGCGCCGTCCTGCTACTCGCGGGACTGTGCAATCCGGCCGGGGTCCACGCCTATGAATATCCCTTCTACGTCAGCCGGCTTGAGCTGCTGAAATATATCAGCGAGTGGAATCCCGCTTCGTTCGGTCAGATCTCGATCTTCGAGATCGTCCTGCTCTCGACGCTGTTCTTCCTGCTGGCGCGGCCGGTTCGGGTGCCGGTGATCCGCCTGCTGATGCTGCTCGGTTTCCTCCACCTCGCGCTCGAGCATATCCGTCAGCTTGCGGTGCTCGCTGTCATCGCCCCTATCCTTCTCGCCGAGCCGATAGGCCGTGCCTGGAGTAACGAAGCCTCCCTCCCCCGCCCGTCGCTGTTGAGGAGCATTCGTGTTGACACGGTCCAGCTGCGGCCGCTGCTCGCTACCGGGCTGCTGCTGTTTGCCGGGATGATCGCGCTGCGGCTCGCAATCCCGTTTGATCGGCCCGACAGCCGTGGCGTTCCGCAATCCGCACTCAGCGCTTTGCCGCCGGATCTCCGTACAAGACCGGTGTTCAACGAGTATAGTTTCGGCGGGCTGCTGGTGCTGGAGGGGATCCGTCCATTCATTGACGGTCGGTCGGATATGTATGGCGACGCCTTCACCACCGATTATTTCGAGATGTCGCGCGGCGATATCGCACGATGGCGCCGCGCCGATGCGCGATGGCAATTCGCGTGGACGATCCTGCCGCCCGATAACCCGCTTGTCGCGCAACTTGACAAGGAGCCGGGCTGGCGCCGGATTCATGCCGACAAATGGGCGGTGATCCACATCGCCGATGCCCGGCGCGGGCCCGATCTCAGGCAGGCACGCGACAACGATAGGTCAGGTTCACCCGCTTCGACAGGATCAGATAGGGGAGCCAGATCGCCACGCTGATCAGCACTTTCTTGAGGTTGCCTTCCAGCAACCCGCCCAGCGGTGCCGCGACGGCCGGGGGCAGATCGGTCAGCGCCCCCATGACGCGCGCGATCCCGACCTGCATCGCGATGTCGACGATCCACGCGACCACGAGGAAGCGCGGGAAGCTCGGCACATGCCGAAGCGCCAGCACCGCAGCGAATGCGTACATGCTGGTCATCACCACCACGTCGAGCAGCATCAGTTGGCGGAGCAACAGGAACCACCCCGGCGCGTCGGCGGGCAAGGCTGGGATCGCGGTCAGAAACTCGAACGCACGCAACGGGATGTTGAGCAGGATGCCGACCACCAGCGAGGCCATGAATCCGGTGGCGCCGAACAACGGCAGCGATCGCGCGGCGACCGGATCGACATCACGCCACCGCCCGATCCGGCTGAACCGGTATCGCAGTTGGGGTTGCAGCATGTCCTTGCGGAACCAGCTGAGGCCGAGGAACATCATCACCATCGGTGCCGCGATGAGCAGCGAATAGGAGAGCAGGTTGGGCACGAACACCCCCGCCATATCCCCGCTCAGCGACATGCGCAGGCCACTGGCGAGCGCCGCCGCCGCAGCCCACAGCAGCGCGAGCGCCGGCAGATCCACCTCAAGCCGGCAGATCAGCGCTGCGCTTCGTGCGGTCAGGCGATGGCGTAACTTCTGCTTCATGCGCGGTACCCGGTCGTCTCCATGCACGATCCCGCCACCGATCTAGACGAACGATCTTCCAGGATGGTTAACTCCCTTTCATCGGGGAACGCATTGGGGGCCGAATTCATGAACGCGGATCTAGTTCCCGGAGGGGCAGGAACAAAGGGCACCGTAACGACGGGCGAGACCGGCAGCCTCCACCGCGCGGCGAGCCGCGTCCGGCGCGCGTTCGATCGTGCGTTCGATGGCGCGGACGGTGGCCGAGCGGTGGTGGTGGCTGCACGATTGCTGCTCGTGCTCATCGCCATACCCCTGTCGTGGAGTGCCCGGATCGAGCCTGAGACCTGGCATCGCGCTGCACAAACAATCCTGCTTGCCTATAGCATCGTTGCGGCCGGTTTCCTCGTCGCACACATGTTTCTGTGGCTCATCGATTATTGGCTGCGCAAGCTCGCCGCCCCGATCGATCTGGCGATGTGCAGCACGATGCTGGTGCTCGCGGTCACGGCACCCGCCCTCTATTTGCCCTTTGTCTGGTTCACACTGGCCGCAGCCCCGTCGCGAAAGGCACTGCTGATCCGCCTGCTTCTGCTCGATCTGATGATCTTGCTGGCAGAAGCCGGCGCGACCTACGCTGGCTGGTCACCAGTCGCGCCGAGCATGATCTGGCTCCAGTTCGGGCTGGTCAATCTCACTGCGATCCTGCTGCTGGGGTGGCGGGCTACGGTCGCACACGACGGCGAGGCAGCGGCAGAGCAGGAAATCTGGTCCGAAGCCGGGGACGATCCGCGCCTTCTGTCACTCGATCTGCTTGCCGCGGAGCTCACCCGGCACGTCGACGCGCGACAGGTTCTGTTCGTCTGGCGCACGACGGATGGGGGCAGACTCCATGCGGCGTTGGCGGAGAATGACCGCCTCACCCGGGTTGATACCGACGGCGCAGCGTTCGTGCCGCCGGCATGGGATGAGCAGGCGTTCCTTTTCGTCCCTGGCAGTCGGGTTGCCCTTCTGCGCAACTGGCGCGGCGTGGTGCGCCGCTCGACCGGGCACGCGCCCAGCCTTCCTCCCACACTCGCGCTATCTGGACAGCCGATGTGCGGCGTACCGATCCAGGCCGGGGAGATGCAGGGACACGCGATCCTGCTTGGCGTTGGCCGTCCGTCAGGCACGCTGCTCGAAACCGCCGCGCGTGCGGGAGAGGCGATGAATACCGCGCTCGCGCGCCAACAGGTGCTCGCCCGCTGGTTCGAACATGCGCAGACCTCGGCACGGATCGCAATGAGCCGCGACCTTCACGACGGGATTACTCAGACGCTCGCCGGGCTCCGCCTCAACCTTTCCGCCCTGCGCAGCCGGCTCGACGGCGACCGCGCAGAGATCGATGCAGACCTGGGTGAGATCGTTGGGATCATCGCCGCCGAACAGACCAATTTGCGCGCGCTGATGGTCGATCGCCCGCATGTGACGAACGACCGGGTCGATCTCGTCACGCTGATCGCCCGGCGGCTCGAGCTGCTGGGGCGCCAATGGCAAATCGAATGCCGGCTCGACCCCAAGGGCGAGTCGACCCTTCCCGTCTCCGCCAGCCTGTCGATGGAGCTGGAACTGCTGATCCGCGAGGCGATCTCGAACGCTGTCCGTTACGCCGGCGCCGGGCAATTCACCGTGCGGCTGGCCACCGACGGCGAGCAGCTCTTCCTCAGCATCAAGTCCGACGGCCGTCCGCCCGATCCGTCGCGGCAGATCGATGATGACGGCGAGGAGCGCATCGCCTCGCGCTCGCTCGAGCGGCGGATCGTGATGCTCGGCGGCACCGCCTATGAGGAGGCGATCAGCGCAGGGACGCTGCTCGCGATCCGCCTTCCGGTCGAGGAGCATGAGACGACTGCGAATCCGGATCCGGAATAGCGCCGAATTCGTCCGGAAGACCGGGTTCGTTGCACATCGCCGCAAAAGTTTTTTCGAACGCCGCAAATCCCGCGGCATGAACTTTGCCCGCTAAGCCGTTGCGCGATCAGGCCGGATGCAAGCATCACCGTAGCCTGCGGATCCCAGAGGTAAATCCGGCCTTTACCAGCCGGGGAAACCAATCCGGTAAGCCGTGCCCGCTATTGTCGGACCGCAATCAATTCGGAGTCCAACATGGTACGGGCAATCAAATCGGGCGCGCTCTTCGCGGCGGCCCTCAGCAGCTTCGCCGCGGTCAATGCCTCGGCCGGCGACACCGGGCTCGACATCGGGTCGAGCCGCTACACGCTGAGCATCACCGGCTTCGTGCCGGTCGTCTGCCGCGCCACCGTCGATGCGACGTCGGTCCCCACGACCGCCGGCGAAGTCTCGCTCGGCACGCTCAGCGAGTTCTGCAACAGCCCCAATGGCTATGCGATCTACGCCGATCACTCGGCCGCGCTTGCGGGTGGCAGCATCGTCGTCGGCGGGCAGAAGATCCAGCTGTCGGAGACCGGCTCGACGCGCATCCGCATGTCGGACCATGCCGCGATCCAGAACAACGGCGTTTCGCTTGAAGTGCCTGAAGGGGTGACCTCGGCGCAGATCGCGTTCCGGATCGTCCCGCTCTGAACAGCCAGATCTAACGGCCAGCTCTAAACGGGTTGCCCTGCCCTCTGGGAGAGGATCAGAGGACAGGGCAATTCTGTTGGATCCCGGACGGCGTGCTCGCCACCAGCGGGGTCACGGTGACCACCAGCACTTCGCCATATTGCGGCGACACGGCCTTGCCCTGCCCGCCCTCGAGCAACGTCGCGGTGATCGGCAGGATGCCGGTCGCCGCATCGGTGCCCGCGCGCTGGCAGGTCACGGTGGTAAAGGTCGGGCTGGTATTGTTCTTCGTCTGGCCCAGGAAGCGGACGCTGTAGCGCAGCGTCTGGTTCGGGTCGGACAGGGTTCCGCCCGGATAGGTCAGCCGATAGGCATTGGGTGAACTGAGACCGACCGAGAACGGACCGGAGCTCGCCACACGGACATAGTTGGTATTCGGCGTGGTGTAGGTGGCAGGCGCGCCCAGCACCTCGGCCGTCGTCTTGTCGCCGACCTCGCCGAAATCGAGCATCGTGCCGACATAGCTCGCCTGAAGCCCGCTCAGCACCGTCACCGAAACGACGATCGCATTAGGATGCGTGCCGGTATCGGTGATCGGCCCGCCATTGCCCGTCGCCCGGCAGCTATAGACGATGTCGAAGGGCAGCGTGCCCCCCGCGATCAGGTTCAAATTCGCGGGCAGCGTCAGCCCGAAATTGAGCGTGAAGGTATCAGACGCCTGATTGTTGCCCGAAAAGGCCCAGCGGAACACCCCGGGCGCCGGAGTCTGGGCGTTGATGTTCAGGATCGGCGGCGACTGGTTGGTGCCAAAGAAGATGTTCTGGTTGTAACCAGTCCCTCCGCTGCCCGTACTCGCCGCGATCATCGGCGTCAGCGTCGAACCATTCTGCGCCGACGTCGCGCCCTTGGCATAGAATTCGATGTTGGACGTTTTCTCGCCACCCGTCCCGTTGACGCGCGACAGCGTCACGCCGGTGATGGTGACGCCGAAGGCGGTCGGGCTGAACGGATCATATTGCAGGTTGGCGACGCCGCCCGATACGGTGGTCAGGCCGCATTTCCCACCTGCCAGCGCTTCGCTGCCGGTGAACATCCCGGCCAGCGCGCAGAGGATCAGCCCGAGTTTGCCAAATCGCATGGTCACTTGTCCTTCCCCGACTGGATTTCCGGCAGGCGCACAAGGCCCTTGGTGTCGGCCGGGATGGTGATGATGAACGTTGATTTCTTCGCGTCGAGCATCTCGATCCGCCAGCGTCCGGGCGCGAGGCCTGCTGCGGCGAAGCGGCCGTCACGGGTGGTGAACACCGTGACCGGCGGCCGGTCGGGATGCGCCAGTTCGGTGGCACTGCCGGTCACCAGACTCACCGGCTCGCCATCGCTGTCGAGCAGGCGACCGATCGCGGTGACGAAATAGTCGGACCCGACCACCAGCTTGTACCCGCTGCGATAGGGCGGCAGCAGGCGGAACGATCCCTGACCCATGTCCGCTCCAGCCGGCGCGTCGGGCGCGTCGACCGTCAGCGTCCGCTCGGCATAGGAGCTGATGCTCGGCTGTGTACCTGCCTTGAGCATGCCGCTGTTCGCGGTGAACCCGAACGGCGTCGGCTCGACCACGACATTGGCGCCGCCCAGCGTGCGATGCGGCGTGACGATCGCGAAGCTGTCATAGATCGGCCGTCCGACCGAGAAGGCGCCGTCCGCGATCGCCAGCGAGGTGCCCATCCGAACCGACGTGCGCTGGCTCGTCCGCGCGCCAAACGTTCCCTGGAACGTCCCGAAGTGGCTGAGGCCAAACTCGGCGCGGTTGCTGTAGTAATTGCCGTTGAAGTTGAAGCCCGACCCATGGTCGCTGCGTTCGACATCGGCGGTAATGTTGTACGATCCGACGCCCTGCCCGTGCAGCGTCTGGAACGATGTGCGCACACGATTGTCACGCGTATCATAGTCGGCGCGGGCGCTCGAATAACGGCCAAGCCGGACCACCAGCGATGCGAGCGCGCTGACGCGCGATCCCCCGCCGTCGCGTTCCCAGCGTCCGTCCACGGTCAGGCTCGCTATGTCCGAAATGCGGTAGCCGGTCGTCACGCGATAGCTGTGCACGTCGCGCTGCGCGCCGCGCCCGATCGAGTAACGGCCGTCGAACCCGGCATAGAGCCGGTCGTTGAAGGCATGCGAATAGCCACCACCAAACTCGGCGACGAACTGATTGTCGGGCGTGAACACCCCCATCGGTCCGAACCGGCGGCTGCGGGTCTCGGCGAACAGCGTCAACGAGTCCGCCTGTCCGTTGCGGCGCTGGATCAGCCGCTGGAAGGTCAGCGTCGCGGCATAGCCCGATCCGTAATTGCGGATGTCGGAGACCGAGAAATTGCCCGCGAACGACCCGATCGTCGTCGCGGCGACGAACTCGACCCCACCCATGCGCGAGCGCTTGTCGGCCTGGATGTTGGCGCCCAGCGTCAGCTGGTCGGTCAGGCCGCGACGATAGAAGCCGGTCACGGCCCAATCGTCGCTATAGCGCGGCCCGCTCGGCCCAAGCGGGTTGAGAACGCCCGCGTATAGCCCGAATTCGCTCAGCCCCTTCGCGAGTTGCGACTGGTCGAGGAACAGGTTGAAGCGGAGCAATTCGGTGCGTCCGGCGTCATCCAGCACAGACAACCGTATGTCGTTCGCGCCTTGGGTGAAGGGGAAGTCGCGAAGGTCATAGTTACCGGGTGCAAGCTGAAGACGCCGGACGATCTGGCCGTTGACCTCGACCTCAACGGTCGAAGGACGGTCCAGCCGGAAGCTCCGGTCGCCACGCGGCCGGATAATCTGCTGCGGTTGCAGCACGCTGTACGAACGGAAGATCGAAACGCCGGCGATATCGGGCGCCGACTGGAAGCCGCGGCTGATCGTGCGCAGATCGCCCACAGTCCACCGCATCAGGTTCTTCTCATCGTCATAGACGAAGCGCGAGCCGAGCCGCTGGAAGTCCGTCCCCGGCCCGCCGGGCTGCCAGATCGCCTCACCCTCGGCCACCACCGGGCCGATACGGGTGGCGCCGTCGAGCGAGAAGATCGGCGAGGTAAAGCCGACATCGCCGCCCGCATGGAGGTAATCCAGCGCGCCGCGGATATTGAGATAGGCGCTGAAATCCGCCGGCTCCGCAAAGGTGCCGATCCGGTCGCGATCGAGCGGGCTGACCTGCACCGTCTTGGTGCCGCGGCGCTCCGCCGCGATCGTCAGGTTCAGCTCCAGCGTCTGCGGATTGTAGCGGATCTGCACGCCCGACGCTTCGAAATCGGCGGGTGTCAGCGACGCCTTGGTCGCCGACACCCCCTGCAGCGCCTTGATCGTGCCGGGGTTGAGCACATTGGCGAGCAGGTCGATCAGTCGCTGCGCAGGCAATTCGATGCGGTCGTCGGGCTGGATGACGATCTGCATATCGCCCAGATAGATGCCGCCATCCTTGAGCGGTACGGTCAGCGCGATCGGCTTGCCGGTCGGGTTGAGCCGCATCTGCGGCCCCGCCGCCATTGCCGGGGGCGCCTGGATCGTCACGCGCCGTTCCTGCACTTGCAGCGTGGTTCCGGCCTGGTCCGATGCGTTGGCGGGGATCGCCAGCAGCGCGGTCAGGACGAACGCACAGCCGCCCAGCAGGCGTGCACGGTCAGGTTTCGGGCGTGAAGCTGACATCGAGCTTGCCCCCTTCGGTTGGCAGCACGATCGGCAGCGTCATGCGGCGTACCTGATTGGCGCCGACAAGACCGAAACCGATCGTCTGCTGGATTTCCGGGCCCGAGAGAGTCTTGCGAAAGACCTCTTTGCCCGACGCGTCCCTCTGGATGATCCGCAAGCGGCCATTCGAGAGATAGGCGTGCGCCGCCGACGGATTAGCGAGGGTGAGAACCGGCGCGGGTTTCCCCTCGGCGTTCTTCCCAACTTCTGCCGACTGGATCGAGAGCGCTGGCTTGGCACCCGCAGGCGACACACTGACCAGCACCTGGAAATTGTAGAGGATCTGGATCGCCGACTGTCCTTCGGGCAGCTTCACGGGCAGCTGTGCCACCGTGACGTAATAATGCTTGCTCGCCTTAAGATCGGGATCGCCGACATATTGGATGCGGAAGGTCTGGGTCTGGCCCGGCTGGATCAGTGCCTGAGGCGGGAAGATCAGCAGATCCTCGCTCGGCTTGCCGGTGCTCTTCACCCCGGTCTCGTCGAACATCAGCTCCTCGACGCGCAGTTCGACCGGCAGCGGAGTCGCAAACGTGTTCTCGACCGTGATGACCTGACTCATCCCGCGGCCCGAGACCGACAGGTCGATCACCACCGGCTGAACGGTCATGCTCCAGGCGGGCGACGCGAAGACCGCCGCCAGTGCCGCGAGTACCGTAACGAGACCTCGAAGGAGCTTCATATGTCCAGTCTCCCTGTGCCGATCGTGCGATCAGCTCGAAACGTGCAGTTCGATGACAACCGTGTCTGAATAGCGCCCGGCAGTGAGTGCCCCGCCGCCGGCCGGGATCGAGAGACGCAACGACAGATCGCCCGCCGTCCCGTCCGGAACATCGAGAATGGCCTGCGGCGACGCCGCGGCATTGAGCGTCAGGGCGCGGTTCGCCCAGTTCGCATCGAGCTGATAACCGAGCACGTCGCCAAAGCCGGTCGTCGACTGGCGCCTCGCGCGATTGCCGCCATCGCGCAGCAATCCGCCATTCGCGCTCGACAGCGTCAGCCGGTGCGCGGCGTTGCACACCACGGGTAGTTCGATCACCATTTCCGCTGCGCGCGGCTGCGCGGTCAGCGGATCGACCAGTTCGGCGATGCGGATCTCGCCGCTCGACGGACCGGCGCCGATAAAGCTGGCGTTGACGGCGGTGCCGGCGCGCGCGGAGCGGATCACACAGGCGGGATATGTCCGCCCGGCAAGTTCGATCCGTCCGCGGGCGTCGCCCGTTTGCGCTGCCGCCGGGAGTACAGCGGTAAGCGCAAGCGCGCCGGCTAGGGGAATTGCGTACCTCATTGTTGCGGCTCCAGGACAATGCGGAGCGTGTCGCCGTAATAGCCGGCGATCACCGGGGCATTGGCGCGCACGTTCGACGCGCCCTGCTGAATCTCGATGCGCAGCTCGAGCGTGCCCGCGCCGGGCCGGTCGATGGTCACGCCGCGCTCGGCGACGCGGCGCGACAGCGCGTCGGCGTCGAGCGCGGTGTTGACGCCAGCCCAGGAGACTTCGGCCCGATAGGGCACCGCATAGGTGAAGCCGGCCGACGGGGTCGGGGGCAGCTCGCTGGTCCGCCACAACCCGTTATTCTGCGATTCGATGCGCAGGCGATGCGGGAAGCTGCAGACCGCGTCGAACTGGACCGACGCGCTCGCCGCATTGGTCGCGAGCGTCGTCGAGTCGACCATCTGGTCGATCTGGAGCGTCTCGCCGCTCAGCCCGCGGAAGTTGGTTTGCGCGCCCGGTGCCAACCGCGGCGGCTGCAACACGCAGATCTGCGGCGCCGATCCGATGACGGGCATGTTGGTCGTGGCAGGCCGGATCTGCGCGGTCGACGGCGCGGTCCCGGCGGCCACGACCGAGGCGAGGAGGAGCGCGACCCGGGTCATCTCAGTTCGCCACCGCCAGCGTGACGGTCACCAGGCCGAGATAGCTGGTGTCGGACACCAGCCGCAGTCCGCTGCCGCCATTGGTGGCGAAGGTGCCGATCGACACGGTGATGTCGCCGGAGAAGGCGGTCGGCCGCGTCTGGACCGCGCCGGGGTTGCTCCCCGCGCCGGTGGCAAAGGTCGCCGCAGTGGCCGTCCAGCCGCTCGCGGTCGCCGTATAGTCCACCGTGCGCGAGAAGCCCGCGGGGGGCGCCGCGGTGAAATTCTGTGCAGCCATCGGCGTCGCATTGACGGTGATCGTGCTACGCGAGCTGCAGAAGGAACCGGTCAGAACCTTGGACGGTGCCGCCAGGTCGGTGCGCAGCAGGCCGGTCGTGGTGTCGGTGAGGACGCCGAGATCGAAGGTGGATCCGGTGCCCACGATCGTCCCGCCCGAGCACAGCGCGGGGACGTTGCCGGCCACGGCGAAGGACTTGGTGTCGGTCGCGCTTTGGGCAGCGGCCGAACCTGCCGTCAGGGTAACGAACGCACCCGCGGCAAGGATCAGGGAACGGGTCATCTCAGCTTCCTCCGCCAACGGCCGGGCCAAGCGTCACGACGACGAGGCCGTTATAGATTCCTGCAGTGAGCAGCGCGTCCGACGGCGCGGTGAAGCCCGAGAGCGTCACGTTGACATCGGCGATCTTCGGCGCCGGCTGGGTCACGCCGGTGCTGGTTGCGGTCGGCGTCGCGCCGGAAGCGCTCGCCGCCGACGTCGCCGCGGTCGGCGACAGCGCCCAGTTGGATGCGGTCGCGGTATAATTCACCGCTTTGGCGAACCCCGGCTGCACCGGCGATGCGTCGGCGGAGACCAGAGCGGTCACCTGCACCGTCAGCGCCGATCCGGCGAAGTTGCAGAACGAGTTCGGAAGCGTGACGCTCTGGTCACCCAGCACCGCGATCCGTCCGACCCGCGTGCCCGATGTCGCGGCCATCTGGCCGAGATCGACGGTGGCACGCGACGGGGCGCCCAGGATGCACAGCCGCGCGACATTGCCGTTGACGATGACCTGCCCGGTCGACGTGTCGCCGGCCGCCTGGGCTAGCGCGCTTCCCGGGATCATGGCCGCCGCTGTTGCGGCGATGGTGATCATCAGAGCCTTCATCGTCATGCTCCTTGGTTCCGCCGGATCAGTTCGCCGCCGACAGCGTCACGCGCGTCTCGCCCTGATAGGCGCCGGCGATCAGCAGCCCGGAAGCGGGCGTCGACGAGCTCGAAAGCGTCACGGTGACGTTGCCGGTGAACAGCGCGACGGTGCTGGGGCTGCCTGCCCCCGCAACGATCGAGCTGTCGGACGCATTGACCGAATTGGCGATCGCCGTGGCGGTGTAATTGACCACCCGGTCGAACCCCGCCGGCGGCGCGCTCGTCACCGTGGTGTTGACCACCGGGAACGCCTCGACGCTCATCGAAGAGGCGGTGCCGTTGCACCAGCCGACGAGCGTGCGGGACTGGCCGTCGAGCTTGCTCGCGTCCAGCTTGCCCGCACCTGCGCCGGTGCCACCCTGCGCAAGCTCGCCTGCATTGATCACCGCATTGGATGTGGTGAACAGGCAGCGCGGCGCCACCGATCCGTCGATCGTCACCGTTCCCGTGGTGGTCTGTGCCACCACCGGGGTCGCGGTTGCGGCGGCCAGAACCACCGAAGCCAGGATCAACTTGCGCATCGTCTCATGCCCTTCCGGTTTTCGATCAGGTGCCGGGCTTGATCACGACGGTGATCTTGCCGGTGTAGACCGGATCTGCGGACAGCAGATCGTTGACGGTATTGGTGCGGAAGTTGCTTGCAGTGATCACGATGTTGTCCGAACCATTATTGGCCAGACGTCCACCGACCGCAGTGTCGGCACCCGCCGCAGCCGCGCTGTCGTTCGAGAACGGGCCTGCAGGGCCAGTGGTCGTCGTCACGGCAACATTCGCGGTGAAGTCGATGCTGTTGTCATAGCCCGTCGTCGCGGTTGCCGTTGCCGCGGTGATCGGATCCGCGTCGACGCTGATCGTCGGTGCAGCGGTGGTGCACACGACCCGGGCAGCGACGCCAGCCGCAGTGAAATCAGCCGCAAGACCGGTGCGCAGCCTGCCGTCGACGCCGGCCAGCTCGCCGAATGCGACGAGACGGGTAAAGGTGTTGTCACCGCCGGGAACGACAATGCATTTGGGCGCCACCGAACCGGTGATGTTCACGGTGCCGGTGGTGTTTTGGGCCATCGCCGGCGAGGCGACAGCGAGCGCGGTGCCAGCCGCAAGAATGGCAAGAACGGTTTTCATCACTCGGTCTCCTGATCTGGCCGGCATCCGGCCGGGCAAGATTTGGTTCATCGGCAACAGGCCACACGCTTCACTCATGAGGGTGTCACGGAGCAGGACGGGCGTTGCTTCGCCGGTCATGGCGCGACACTCACGGTCACGGTCAGGGTGTCCGCGTAATTGCCCGAAACCAGCATGTTGGCGCCGGAATAGGCAGGCGCGCTCACGCGCACGAACGACCCGTTTTGCAGAATGGAATTGGAATTGAGCCGCAGCCCGTCAGTGGTCGTCGCCGGGCCGCGGAAGCTGCACGGCGTCCCTGTTGTCGCGGTCAGCGCCGCAACCGCGCAGGTCGCCGATGCCGTCGCGCTCGATCCGACCAGGTTGAGCATCACATCATAAGGCGCAAGCGTCGAATAGCCCGACGGCGCGCTGCCCGACGCCTTCAGCCCGCCATTGCTCGACACCACCGCAACGCGCGAGGGTCCGGTGCATTCGAGCTGGAAGGTGAAATCATGGGTGAAGCCGGTCTGGTCGAAGTTCGGCTGATCGAAGCTGCCGTTCGGCGCTGCGCCGGTAGCGAAGCCGCAGCGACCGCCGACCATGGCCCGTACCTGAATCGGGAGCGAAGCGAAGCCGCCAGCATTGGGGCCATCGGCATAATAGGTTTGGGCTGATGCTGGCGCGTTGCAGAGCGTTAGCCCTGTCGCCGCCAAGATTCCCAAAGTCCAGACCGAAATCCGCAACTCCGCCTCCCTGAAAAGGCCTGTCGAGACGAAGTTAGGTTCCGCTTTCGCATCGCCTTCACTTGGAAGCGCAACATTGCGCCACGACTCGATGTTTACGGATTGTTAAGCAGATTGCTCAGCTGATCCATTCAACGTTATGGACAAACTGACGATATATTAAGCATTATGTGGATGAAACTATAGTTATATCTTCGCCTGTCTTGCGATGACGCTTATCCGAAAGGAAGTCATCAAGCGGGCGTGACTAGAGTTCAGTCCCCGTCTTGGGCAGACGCTCGTTTTCTTTCTGCATCAGCATCGCCAGCTCGACTCGATTCGCGACGTCGAGCTTGGCAAAGATCCGGTGCAAGGTGAGCTTGACGGTCCCTTCGGTCACGCCCAGCTCAAAGCCGATATCGCGGTTGCGCAGTCCGCGGGTGATGAGTTGCGCGATCGACCGCTCACGCAAGGTAAGCAGACTCAGCCGGGTAACGCTCTTGCTGCCCTGCATCGCCAGCGACAGCGCGCGCTGCATGATCGACCGCTCGATCCACTGCCCGCCGGTGGACACTTCGCGCAGGCACGCGACCAGCAGCGTCTCCGCCCCTTCCTTGGGCAAGATGCCCTGAACCTTGAGGTCGAGCGCCTCGATCAGGTCCGAGTCGGAAATATGCGCAGTGAGCAGCACGATCGCCCGCTTGTCGTGCCGCGCGCGCAGGGCGCGCACCACATCCATGCCGCCGCGATTCGGCATCGCGATATCGAGGATCAGCACATCGGGGCGGACGACCGGGATCAGCTCAAGCGTCTGCGCGCCGTCACGTGCAGTGCCCACCACTTCGAAATCCGAGCCACGCAGCACCGCCTCGATGCCCGAAAGCATCAGAGGATGATCGTCCGCGACAAGTATCCTGGGCCGGGTCACTGTGCCTCCCGAATGGCGCGTTCACGACAATCCAAGTTCCGTCGCTTGGCATCGAAGTCAAAGCTCTAACCAATCAAGAACTTCATATGACAACATTGCAAGCCCCTATCTGTCGCCGACTGCTCCTGGGGACAGCCCAAGCCCGCCTCGTTCCAGCAGAGGTGGGAGTTCGAAGATACGGACGACCGGTCCTCCACGGCTGCCGGGTTCGGGCCGAATAACCGTCCGTAAACGTCCGCCGGCGGAAATCGCGCGATACCTGTCGAGCTGTGCGCGATACCGGGCTGGCTCCCGTCGGTAGACTTCTTCATGCGTAAACACCGCAAATCGGCCTTGGCAGCTGGCCAGCTGCTCGGAATCGAGATGCCCGAAATCGACCACCGCGCTTCCTGCCCGCAGCGTTTCGACGCGGGAATAGGGGATACGCCCGGCCAGCAGCGCGGCGGCATCGACACACCCGGCCGACCCCAACGGGAAGCGCAACGGCCACCCGTTCTGCAGCAGGTCGAACGCGGCATGCTCGACAAGGATCGTGCTCCCGCTCGGCGCATTCGCCATGATCCAGGCGGATGCGGCTTGGCGCGTATCGTCGGCGCGCTCAGCCTGTGTCGTGAAGGTCGCCTCGACCATCGGCGCCATCAGCAGCGCTGCGATCGCTGCAAATTCTAACCCGGTCAGCCGGCGCCCGAACGCGCGCAAACGGCCTGCAAGCGCACAGATTGCCGCCGCAGCCCCGAGCGCAAGGAAGGGTAGCAGCGGCACCACCCAACGTTCCCAGACCAACGCCTGCGCACAGATCACGATGGCGAGGGCCGCAACACCGGGCAGCACCGCGATCCGGACCCGCCGGTCGCGTAGCCCCGACACGCTGCCGATCACAATCGCCGCAAGACCCGCCGTACCAAATGAGCCAAGCAACGGGCCGCGCACATACCAGCCGATATTGGCAAGAAGGCCACCACCGGTCGCTCCGGGGTGCGCGGGCCGCGCTTCGCCGGTGAGATTGTGGATCACCGTGACATAGTCGAGCAGGAGGAAGGGCGATGCGATCAACAGCGCCACGGCCGCAGCGGTGCCGACGATGGCGACGTTCCGCACCCTGCCCCAGTCCTTGCCGCACGCAAAGGCCGCAGCGAGCGGGCTCATCGCAAACAGTGCCGCAGGCCATTTGGTGGCGACACCCAGGCCGATGAAGACCCCTGCGAGCGCATGATCGCGCCACCGCCCGCGCTCCAGGATGTTCAGCGACGCGAGCGTCGCCAGCAGGACGAAGACGGTCATCTGCACGTCGGTGCGGATGACCTGCGAGTAGGAGACATGGACCGCGTTCACCGCAATCAATGCCGCCGCGAGCAACCCCATGCGCGCACCACCCAGCCGCTTTCCGAGCCGATAGGTCAGCCAAACGCAGAGCACGCCGCACGCCACGAAGAACAACCGCGCGGGCAGGAACAGGATCGAGGGATCGGCATAGGCGGCGGCAACAAAGGCATCGAGATCGGCGAAGCGCCCGGTGAGAATGCCAATCCCCGCCACCGCGACCATCACCAGCGCGATCGCATAGAAGGTGAGCGTCGCGGGATGCCCGAACCAGCCCGGGTTGAGGTTGCCGCTACGCAGCATGTCGAGCGCAGTCATCATGAACAGCGGCTCGTCCGGATCGTTGAGCGCCGGCAGGCCAAATCCGACGCCGTGGATACGGATCGCGGCGGCGATGAGCAGGATAAGCAGGATCGCGGCACGCTCGGTCCAGCGATCGCGGTTACGGGGCGGGAGGTTCGGGTCCGTCATGGTGTCGAATGGCATGACGTGGAGTAACGATGCGAACCGTAATCCTGGCCGGCGGCCTCGGCACCCGGCTCGGCGAGGAAACCGCCGTCCGGCCCAAGCCGATGGTCGAAATCGGCGGAATGCCGATCCTGTGGCACATCATGAAGATCTATTCCGCCGCCGGCTTCAATGACTTCGTGATCTGCCTTGGCTACAAGGGCTATCTGATCAAGGAGTTCTTCGCGAACTACTTCCTCCACACCTCCGACGTGACCATCGACCTGCGCGGCGGCAACGGGATGGAGGTGCATCACGCCCGCTCCGAACCGTGGCGGATCACGCTGGTCGAGACCGGCGCGGCGACGATGACCGGCGGGCGGCTGGGCGCGATCCGGCCGTATCTGGAGGATGGCGAGCCGTTCTGCTTCACCTATGGCGACGGCGTCGCGGATATCGACATCGCCGACCTGGTGAGTTTCCACAAATCGCACGGGTTGCGCGCGACGATCACCGCGGTGTCGCCCCCGGGACGCTTCGGCGCGCTCGAGTTCAGCGGGACGCATGTCACGGATTTCAAGGAGAAGCCTGCCGGCGATGGCGGGCAGATCAACGGCGGGTTCTTCGTCGCCGATCCCTCCGTCCTCGACCTGATCGACGGGCCGGACAGTGTGTGGGAACAGAAGCCGCTCGAAACGCTGGCGCGGGGCGGCGAGCTGATGGGCTATCGCCACGACGGCTTCTGGCAGCCGATGGATACGCTGCGCGACAAATTGTACCTCGAAGACCTGTGGAACGGCGGAAATGCGCCGTGGAAACGCTGGTGAGCGGATGGCGCGGACGCCGGGTGCTGGTCACCGGGCATACCGGGTTCAAGGGCAGCTGGCTGAGCCTGTGGCTGCATTCGATGGGGGCCGAGGTGACGGGGCTGGCGCTGCCTGCACCGACCGAACCGAGCCTGTTCGAGGCGGCGCGGATCCGGGACATCGTGGAACATGTGGTCGCCGATGTTGGTGATTACGCCGCAGTGCACGCCACGTTCGCCAGGGCAAAGCCGGAACTTGTCTTCCACCTCGCCGCCCAGCCGCTGGTGCGTGCGTCCTATTCCGACCCGATCGGAACCTATGCGACCAATGTGATGGGCACGGTGCACGTGCTCGAGGCCGCGCGGCACGCCGGGAGCGTCAAGGGCGTGGTCTGCGTCACCAGCGACAAATGCTACGCCAACCGCGAATGGGTGTGGCCCTATCGCGAGAGCGACCCGATGGGCGGGCACGACCCGTATAGCAGCAGCAAGGGCTGCGCCGAACTGGTCGCGGCATCGTGGCGCAACTCGTTCTTCGGAGACGACGGCCCTGCCCTTGCCACCGTCCGTGCGGGCAATGTCATCGGCGGTGGCGATTGGGCCGAAGACCGGCTGATCCCCGACCTGATCCGCGCATTTGAAGCAGGCGTAGCGCCGCTGATCCGCGCGCCCGACGCAGTGCGGCCCTGGCAGCATGTGCTGGAAGCGCTGGGCGGATATATCGCGATCGCCGAACGGCTGATGGCCGGCGACCGCAGCTTTGCCGATGCCTGGAACTTCGGGCCATCCGACGACGATGCGCGACCCGTGGGCTGGATCGTCGAACGGATGCGCGCAGCATGGGGTGACGGCGACGCACCGCTGCTCGACAGCGGCCCTCGCCCGCACGAGGCCGGGCTGTTGCGGCTCGACAGCTCCAAGGTGCGCGCGGCGCTGGGCTGGCGCCCTGCCCTCACGCTCGACCGTGCACTGGAGTGGATCGTCGACTGGCACAAGGCGGTGGGATCGGGTGACGACGCCCGCGCCGTCACCCTCGCCCAGATCGCCGACTATTCCGCCGCTTCGAGCATGCGCGCCGCCGCCTGAGCCGGCGCAGTCGCCAGCGTCAGGATATTGCCGAGCTTGAGGCCGACCGGAACCGCTGGCAGCGGCACGCGCGTAACGCGGATACCTGCCGCCCATGCCGCTTGCCGCACGAGGAAATCGAGCGGGAAGACGTTGCGGCTGCCCTCGACATGCACGTCGTTAAACCCGGCGCGGCCCAGCAGCGCCTTCATCGTCGAGGGGCGATAGAGTTCGGGATGCTGGAGGCAGAAGGGCGGCCAGCGCTTACCCATCACATACCGCAGCAGCGAGCTTTCGTCGTGGGTGACGATCATCAGCGTGCCGCCGGGACGCAGCTTGGCGCGGATCTGCGACAGCATCGCGAGCGGATCGAGCAGATGATCGAGCACATGCACCATCACCGCAAGACCGATCGAGCCATCCGGAACAGGCGAGAGATCCTCCATCGCGGCCGAGATGGTGGCGGGCAGCCCGCCCGCGGCGGCGCGCAGCGTGTCGTGAATCGCCGCGTTGGGCTCGAACAGCCAGAAACGGTTGAACCCGCCATGCAGCGCCGCAGCGCGAACGAGATGACCGGCGTCGGGACCGATTTCGAGGTAACCGCCGCCCACCCCGCCCTGCTCAACGCTGCGGGAGAAATAGCCGCGCTGCGTCGCGACGATCGCCGCATCGCCGATCGCATCCATGTTGGGCGCCATCCGCGCGTAAAGCTCGCCGAGTTGCTCGCCGGTGAAGAACACCGGGTTGTAGAGCTGTTTGCAATCGACGCAGCGGTGATAGGAGAAGAAGCACTTTTCCTTGAACAGCCCCGCCCAGAACGGGCGCAATGCGTCGAGCGTCATCGTCTCGGCAGCCTTACCCGCACGCACTTCGCGACGCGCGTTGGAAGAACCGCAGGCGGGGCAGTCGCGATACAGATACTCGGTCATCAGGGTCTCTCCGCCGTGCGGAAGGTGACGCGGCTGTGCCAGAACCAGCTCGTCACGATGATGACGAGCGCGAAGCCGAGCTGGGCGATCACCGGCGGAACACCGCCGATCTCAACCAGGATCGGCAGGATGATCCAGTTGGCCGCATAATTGGCGAGGTAGAAGCTGGCGAAGGCGCCGAATTCACGGGCGAGATTGCCACGCGTGCGGAACACCCCGAGCTTGTAGGTGGTGAAGGCGAAGCACAGGCTGACCACCTGTGCGATGCCGAGCGCGATCAGATAATGCGTCTGGAAGACCGGCACCGCCCACAGCAACAGCGGGTAAATGCCGATGCCGAACACGGTGTTCGCCGCCCCCGCAGCGGCAAAGCGCAACGGACGTTCCGCGCGCGCGATCACGACGGGTGCCTCCATCCACCCCGTTCCGTCACCCCGGCCCTGTGCCGGGGTCCAACGAGAGGCAGGCGGCGGGAAAGAGCCTGAAGGGCAGCGCGTGAGGCGGAATGGACCCCGGCACAAGGCCGGGGCGACGAAAGAAGGACGATGGAAACGGCGACCATCACGATTCCTCCATCAGCGGAATCCGCATGTTCGCCGCCAGCACGTCGCGAGGCAGGAAAGGCGACAGATCTTCCAGCGCGGGTGACGTGATCCGTCCGTCAGGATGGGCCTTCGCACCGAGCTTGGGCGCGAAGCCGACATGCTCGTCGATGATCAGCTCGCACAGCACCGGACCGTCGGCAGCAAGTGCAGCGGCGACCGTGCCGGGGAGGTCGTTGTGCGATTCCGCGCGGAAATAGGCGAAGCCGAACGCCGTCGCGACCTTGCCGAAATCGGGGAAGGTGACATTGCTCTTGGGCCCGCCGCCGACCTCGACCCCGTTGAAGAAGTTGCGATGCGTCTGGAAGATCGAGACATAGCCGCTGTTGTTCACGAGGAAGACCTTCACCGGCATGTTGTAGCCGGCGATGGTTTGCAGCTCCTGAATGTTCATCATGATGCTGCCGTCGCCGGCGATGGCGATGATGCGCTTCTCGCCATTGGTGGCGGCCCAGACGCCAATCGCGGCGGGTAGGTCATAGCCCATCGTCGCGCAGCCCGAATTGGTCCACAGCCGCTGGCCCTGCTTCAAATTCGCGGTCTGGAAGCTGACGACGCAGGCGCTGCCGTTGCCGGTGACGACGACGTCATCCTCGTCGAGCTGCGCGAACAGTTCGTCCATCGCGACATAGGGATGGATGCTGGGGCCGTGGTGGCGATATTCGGGAAGCACCGCCGGGAAGTTGAACACGCGCTCCCGCGACCATTCCAGCCATTCGTCATGCGCCGGCGTCGATCCGGCATAGGGACGCGCCAGCAACGTCGGGATCAGCGCCCCGAGGTCGGCAACCACCGGCATGTCGGGGATGACGGTTGGCTTGGCCAGCTCGACGGGGTCGATATCGACCCAGATCTTGTACGCCTCCCGCGCGAAGCTCTTCCAATTGTAGCTGACCTGACGGATGTTGAGACGGCTGCCGAGGATCAGCAGCAGATCGGCGCTCTGCGTGACCATGTTGCCGCCGCGATCACCCACCGTTCCGGGCCGCCCGCAATAGAGCGGATGATCGTTCCACAGCACGTCATGCGCGTTCCAACCGGTGACGACAGGAATGCCGAGCTTCTCGATCAGCTTGAGGAAATCGGCATAGGCGCCGGAAAGTCGCACGCCGCCGCCCGCGAACACCACCGGCCTTTGTGCGGCAGCGAGCTTGGTCAGGATCGCATCAGCGGTCGCATCGAGATCAGCTGCCTGCCACGGCTGATCCAGTTCGGCCGGGTCGAAGCCGGGGAGCAGATCGTCGGGATCGATCTTCGTCGCCTGCACGTCGAGCGGGATATCGAGCCATACCGGGCCGGGACGGCCGGTGGTGGCGAGGTGGATCGCCTTTTCCAGATGGTAGCGGATCGAGCGCGGATCGGTGACCATCGTCGCGTATTTCGTGACCGGGCGGACCAGCTCCTCGATATCCAGCTCCTGATCGCCGAACTGGCGAAGCGGCAGGCCGGTATGACGGACGGTGGTCTCGGTCTTCACCTGACCCGAGATCACCAGCATCCCGATCGAGTCGACATAGGCGCCATAGACGCCGGTGATCGCGTTGGTCCCGCCGGGGCCGGAGGTCACGTTGACCACGGCGAGCCGGTTGGTGAGGCGGTAATAGGCCTCCGCCGCCATCGCCAGTGCCTGCTCGTGATGGGTGAAGGTCGTCTTCAGCTCCGGATGCGTGCCGAGCGAGTGGTTGAGGTGCATCGCCCCGCCCCCGGTCAGCATGAACACGTCGCGGATACCGCGCTGCGCCAGCGTGTTTGCGACCCAGTCGGAAAGCTTTACAAGAGTCATGGAGTCCATCCGTTGTGAAGCGCGGTGCGGCGGATCGCCTCGTCGAGGTCGACGGTGGGGACGAGGCCGAGGTCGCGGCGGACCTTTGCGGTCGAGGGAACGTAGCGGCCGGGGTTCCAGCCGGGATCGGGGCGGCCGAGGATCTCGACGCCGGGACCGCCGAGGATCGCGGCGGTGCGGCGCGCGAGATCGGCGATCGAGACCGCCTCCTCCGAGCCGAGATTATAGGTCTCACCCGACTTGCCGTTGAGCAGCAGCGTCCAGAGCCAGGTGGTGAGATCGGCGGCGTAGAGGTAGGAGCGGACCGCCTGTCCCGAACCTTCGACCCGGATCGTCGCGCCGGCCATCGCGTCGCGGATGAAATTGCCCGCGGCGAAATGGATGTCGAGCGAGAGTAGCGGCCCGAGCAGCGCGAAGATGCGCGCGTTGACCAGCTGAACCCCGAACTGGCGGGCATAGATCGCGCACAGCATTTCGGCGGCGCGCTTGCCTTCGCCATAGGCGGAGCGGGGATCGCACGGATCGGGGCCGCCGTGCCAATCTTCGGCAACATGCGTAACCGCCGGCGGCTGGGCACCATAGACCGCGCCGGAGCTGAGATAGAGCACCCGCCCCGTCCCGCTGGTGCGCGCGAAGTCGAGCGTGCGTCGGGTACCGGTGACGATCGTATCGAACATGCGCAGCGGATCGCGCGCGTTGAGCGCGGCGCTGGCGTCGGTCGCGGCGTGGACGATATGGGTGAACGCCCCCTTGGGCGGCTCGAAATTCATCACGTCGCCGGGCAGCAGGGTGAGGCGTTCGGCAAGGTGCGGCGCGCGATCGGCGAAGGCGACGGGATCACGGGTCAGCACCACGACTTCGACATCGATATCGGCGCGGGCGAGCGCTTCGAGCATCCAGCGACCGATGAAGCCGGTGCCGCCGGTCATGAAGATGCGCGCGCCGTTGAGGCGCGGCCAGAGCGGGGCGAGCGCGGCGTTCACCGCGGCAAGGTCATGATCGAGGATCATGCGGGGGCGAGTCCGAGGACGGGACGCCGGCCGCGATGGGCACGGATACTCTGCGCGATCGTATCGAGCGCCAATGCCCAGACCAGCAGCGCGATCACGCCGGGGCGAACGAAATGCCCCATGGTGAGGCCGAACTCGGGCTCGACCGGGCGGCCACTGAGCCAGCTCGGCGTCGACAGCTCAAGGATCGTCGAGAGCGACACGTCGCCGACGAGGCTGAGCAGGTACGCGCAGGTGAGTGCGACGATCGGGCCGCGGCGCCGCCAGGGCTCGAGGAAGACGAGGAAGATGAGGAACACCTGCGTGTAGCCGCCGGGCGACTGGGTGACGAGGTACGCGCCGAGGAGGAGTGCGGCGATGCGTTCGCGCGAAACCGCGCCGGGCTGAACCCATGCGGCGAGCAAGGCGACGAGCGCGATGCCCTGTGTCGCGCGGATCACGACGGAGGCGGCAAGGATAATCGTGTCGACCGTCTGCGACGGCACGAACTGGAGCAGCGGAATCGGCGCCTTCTGCACCAGCATCAGCGGAGCGTAGCTGGTCGAATAGTTGATCTCGTTCCACACCTGCCCGCTCTGGAACACCACCCAGTTGGCGGTGTTGGAAGCGATCTCGCCCGGGGTACCGCCACCGACCATGGCGAGGGTGACGAGGTAGAGCAGGACGGTGGCGATGCCGGTCAGTTCGAGCGGGCGCCATTCGCGCTTCACCGCATGGGCGAGCACCGGAAGCAGGAGATAGGGCTTGAAGTTGATCGTCGCGGCGGCGGCCAGCGCCCTGCCCCATCCCTGACGCAGCAACGGGCCGTGCGCGAGGATGAAGCAGGCGAAACCGATGAGGATCAAATTGCCCCGTTCCAGGGTGAACAGGAGCGGAAGCCCAAGCGCCAGGGCGATGGTACGCATCGGGGCTGTGGCGCGATCGATGCGGCGCAAGCTGAACCAGACGAGCACGATGTTGATCAGGTAGAAGGCGTAGATCGTCGCGCGGCCGAGCCAGTCGCAGTCGCGCGCGTGGAAGGGCGACTGGAGATAGCAGCCCGACAGACTGAACGTATCGAGGAAGACGAAGGACAGCGGCGGGTAGATCGTCCGCCACACATCGTACGCGCCGGGATTATTCGCCCAATAGGCGGTGTTGAACCAGTCCATGAATGTGTCGTTGGTGTCGAACACAAAGGGCTGGGGCAAATAGCCGTTGCGCTGAAAGAAGACCGCGGTCGCGGCAAGGCTCGCCAGCACCGCGACGGCAAGCAGGACCTCGGGGAGCAGACGGAGGTGACGCCTCACGGAAAGTTGATCCGCTCGGCCTCGATCACCAGCGGAACGCCGCGCGTGCGTTCGGAGATCAGCCGCACCTGCTCGCCGATCAGGCCGAGGAACAGCAGCAGGATCGCGAACATGCCGGTCACCACCGATCCCGCGAGCAGGCCAAGCCCGGGGCCGTCGAACAAGGCCGCAACGAAAGCGGCGAGCAGCAGCGCGATTGCCGCACCGCCCGCCCAGAAGGACAGGATCACCGGCAGCCGCAGCAGCGACTTGGCGGAACCGGCAAGGCCCGACAACGCGAAGGAGAAGAGCGCGGCAAAGTCGTTCTTGCTCTCCCCCGCCGCACGCTCGGGGCGGTCGAAGGGCACGACGGCAAGGCGGAAACCGCTTTCAACGAGCATCGCGCGGAAGAAGGGCTCGGGTTCGTTCCAGCGGGCGAGCGTGTCGACCACCTTGCGGTCGAACAGCCCGAAGCCGGTTGCGCCGGGGACGACGGGGTGGTCACCGAAGCGGGCGAGGAAGCGATAGCCGTGCTTGCGCGCGAGGCCGAGCAGCAGCGAGGTGCGCTCCGAGCGGCGCTGGGCAAGGACGATTTGCGCCCCTGCCCGCCATTGCGCCACGAAGGTGGCGATCATCGCGGGCGGATCCTGAAAATCGGCACACATCCCGATCACCGCCGCGCCGTTGGCCTGATAGATGCCATAGGTCGGCGAACGCATCTGGCCGTAATTGCGGTTGTTGAGGATCGCCCGCACCCGCGGATCGGCGGCGCACAGGTCGCGCATGATGTCGCGGGTGCCGTCGGTCGAGTCATTATCGATCAGGATGATCTCATGGCTCGCGGTGCACGCTCCCGCCGCTGCTGTGACCGCGGCGACGATGTTCCGCACATTCTCCGCCTCGTTGAAGCAGGGAATGACGATCGACAATTCTGGCGCGGCACTCATGGCTCTGCCCGGCGCGGCCACAAGCGGATGCCGGTTGCGGGGGCGTAGACCTCGGTGAACAACGCAAGCGCGATCACCAGCGCAAGCAAGGCGATGGCGGAGATGTTGAGCTTGCGGTCGTCGTCGAGGCGCGGCGCTTCGACGATCTGGACATCGGTCGCGGTCTCGGCCGCCAGCGTCTCGACCGCCACTTCTTCCGAGGAACGCGCATAGACCTCGTACAGCGCCTGCGCGAAGCGATAGTCGCGGTAGAGGTTGAGATACTCGCCCGAGACTTCGGTGAGGCCGGCGACGTTCGGGCCGGCGGGTCCGGTGTCCGGACGGCTGCTCTGCCCAATCTGGGTGCGCAGCTGCGCGACCTCGGCACGGACCGCCATCAGCTGCGGATTTTCCGGCCCCTGGAATTGCTCGAGCGTGCTGAGTTCGACCAGCTTGGCCTGAAGCTGCGCCTCAAGTCCCGCCCGCAGCGACAGCGCCGAGCCGAGCTGGGCTTCGGGAGCGGCGAGGTTGTTGCGACGACGAAACTCGCCGAGCGCGCTCTCCGCCGCGATCACCCTGCCCGCGGCTTCCTTGAAGCGCCGTTCCACCACCGCCTGCTTGCGCTTTACCCGATCCTCGCCGAGCGCAGTCAGCCGGTCGCTGATCGCACGGACATAGGTCTGGGTGAGTTGCTGCGCGAAGACGGGATCGTGCGTGCGCACCTCGACCTCGACGATGCCGCCGGTGAGCGAGTGGATGTCCACCCGCTTGGCGAGCGCGAGCCGTGCCTTACTGACGCTGGGATAAGCGTCCGGGCCGACGAGGTTCATGCGCGCGATCACGCTGTCGGTCACCTCGGTGCCGCGCCCGATGGCGAGGTAGAGATCGACCGGAGTCTTCACCCCGCCGAGCAGGGCCGCGAAGCCCTGCGCCTGGCCGCCCACGGCGTTGGTCATCGAACCAAGTCCGATGCTGCTGCTATCCTGCGGCACAACCTTGGCGCGCGCCACATAAGGGCGCGGGACGATGCACAGCACCGCCAGCACGAGCACAAGCACCGCATAGGCGATGCGGCGGCGGCGCGGATCGGCGATCCACGCGGAGAGTTGCTGGATCCGCATCAGTCGAAGAGCGACTTGGCCGAGGCGGCACCGATGAAGCCGCTGAACAGGCTGCCCGTGATGTCGCGCAACCGCGCCCAGAACTCGCCGCGATTGGCCTCGATCGGCACGTAGATGAGGTCGCCCGGCAGCGCCGGCGCGCGCAGCACGCGCTTGCCGTCGGTCACCACAGTGCCGTTGGCGCGGACCACGAAGATCTCGCCCTTGTCGCCGAGCTTCTGAACGCCGCCCGCCGAAGTCACATAGTCGCCGACCGTGCCGCCCGAACGCCACGCGAAGGACGCCGGGCTCGGCACCGCGCCGAACACGCCGACCGTCACCGGCCGCTGCGGCACGAAGACCGTATCGTTGTTTTCGAGGATCAGGTCGCCGGGCAATGTGAGGGCATCGACGGGCAGGTTGAACACCAGTCGCCCGGTCGGCTCGCGCTTGCGCAGCTGTTCGACCACCGACTTGACCAGCGAGAGGTTGGCCGGCTGGACCAGCGCCGCGCGGTTGACGGAGGTGACCGGCTGAGCGGTGAGCAGCAGCTCGACATCCTCGATCGCACGATCGAAGCTCTTGCGCTGCTGCTGCTTCACGCTCTCGCGCGTGATGACACTGGCATAGGGAAATGCGTGCGAAGTCAGGCCACCCGCCGCCGCGACCACTTCATTGAGGCTGGTGCCCGGCTTGAAGTAATAGCGGCCGGGCTTCCCGACCTCGCCGCTGATCGTCACCAGCACGGATTGCTGTCCCATGGGGCGGGCGAGATCAACGTTGGAAAGGACGCGCAGCACATCGCCCCGCTGCGCCTTGCGCGCCGATGCGTCGGCGGCACTCACCTCGGTCCAGCCGGTGGCGGAGCGCGCGAGCGAGTCGAGCATCATCAGGCGCGTGCCGTCGGCGATCGTGCTGATCCCGCCAGCATAGAGCAATGTGTCCGACAAGGTCTCGCCGGGCGCGATCTCGAAAATCGCCTCGCGGTTGACGCTGCCGATCACCGCGACCTGATCGCCCGCCGGGGCGATGAAGAGCACGTCGCCATTCTGCAGCACCGCATCGCCGCTGCGGTCACCGCGCAACAGAAGGTCATAGAGATCGAAGTCGGACACCAGTTTGCCGCCACGACGCAACTGGACCGAGCGGAAGCTGCCGCCCTCTGCCGGACCGCCCGCAGCGAGGACGGCGTTCACCAGCGTCGAGAGGCTGCCGACGGTATAGGCGCCGGGCTTCGCTGCGAAGCCGGTGACATAGACGGTGACACCACGCAATTTGCCCACCGCGACCTCAAGCGTGAAGCCGCGATATTGCCGCGCGACCTGGCGCTCGATCACGCCATGGACATCGCCATAGCGCACCCCGCCGACGCGGATCGCGCCGACGCGGGGGATGAAGACGCGGCCTTCGGGATCGACCGTGAGCCGCAACCCCGATGCCTGCACCGATCCGGTGAGGCCGAGCAGCAATTCGTCGCCCGGATTAAGGCGATAGTCGGCGGGAACCGCGGCGATGGGCGGGACCGCAAACCCCTTTGCCTCGGGCAGCAGCAATTCGGTGCCGAAGCGGCGCAGCGGTTTGCCCGCGACTTCGGAGACGAAACGCTCATATTCGCTGGCCGGACGCGGCACGGGACGCGGAGCCTTTGCTTCAGGCTCCGGAGCCGCGACATCGACAGGCGGCCCCTCGATCGTCTGGGGGCGATAGGGCGTAATCTCGGCCTTGGGCACAGCGATCTGCGGGGTGCCGGTGGTCGGCGCATCGCTGCGCTGTCCCCCCGCCGCGACGGGCGAAGCAAGCTGGGCGAGCACAGGCATGGGCAGAAGCAGCGCCACGGCACAGGCCGTGGCGAACAGGTTACGGGAATGCTTCATGCTGCACGGGTTTCCATGTCGATCAGCGCGCCGCCCGGCACGAGCAGCAGTTCCGCCGCCGCGTCCCAATGCTGCGCATCGGCGGCGGCGAGCAGCCCTGCCCCATCTCCACCCACGCGATAGGTCGTGCGATCCCAATGGGTCGCGTGTCCGCCCGCCTCGGTCAGGAACAGCACGCCGGGGGCATGATCCCAGGGCAGGATACGCTGGAACAGTGCGACATCGTTGCTGCCGAGCACGAGGCGCGGATAGCTTTCGGCGGCGCAACGCGGGATCGGGACCTGCGCGAAGCGACGGCGCGCCGAAGCATGAACCCGCTCGCGCCGCGCGGCGCCCATGAACTGGGTCGCCAGCGCCGCAACGGGGCGGCTGCTGCCGCTGGTGCGGGAATGGACACGCACACCGTCGCAGGTTGCGCCCTTGCCGCGCTCGGCATGGCACATCCGCCCGCTCTGCGGATCGAGCATCCAGCCGGCGATCGGCTGACCATCCTCGACCAGCGCCACCATCATCCCGAACGGGCCGTGGCCCGCCGCGAAATTGGCGGTGCCGTCGACCGGGTCGATCAGCCACACCAGTCCCTCGCCCACCCCGTCGAGCAGCGCGGGATCGCGCGACGACGCTTCCTCGCCTACGATCCGCGCGCCAAGGTTGAGCGCGGCAAGACCTTCGCTCAACCGCAGTTCGGATTCGCGGTCGGCTGTCGTCACCACCTCGCCCGGGCTTTTCTCGACGATCTCATGCGCCGCAAGCGCACGAAAGCGCGGCATCACTTCTTGCGCGGCAACGCTGCGCATCAGCGTGGAAACGGTGTCGTTTAACGAATTCTGCAGCGGCATGAGTTTCAGGCCGCCACGCTGGCCAGCTTTGCGGACGCCGGGGTGCCTGCGCGCTCCTGCATCATGCGGATGCGCGCCGAATCCTCCTCGGCCGCACTGCGGTAATAATCGCGCTTGTTCTCGAGCCAGGCCAGCTCGAACGCGACCGCATTGGCGATGCCCGCATCGATGTCAGAGGCATCGGCGGCGGCGCCGTCGAACACGATCTTGCGCGTCTCAAAGCGATCGAGCCGGATGCGGCGGATCTCGCGCAGCGCCGGCACCGCCTCGGGCGCGACCGATCCGCCGACGACCAGCTCAAGGTCGTTGTCGGCGCAGGCCTGTGCCGCGATCAGCACCGCATCGGTAATCTCACGCGTGTTGACCGCTTTGCGCGGGAGTCCGCGCGACAAGGTAAAGTCGACGCGGCCGAAGACGATCCCATCGACGCCGGCCGCAGCGAGCGGGAGCATCGATTCGAGATTGCCGAGCGTCGCCTCGGTCTCAAGGTTGAACAGGAACTGGGTACCGCCGGCATCCTCGCCATAGGTCTTGTTCTTGGCGTCGATATATTTGGACAGCGCGTAGCGGGTCTCGATCATCGGGGCGATGACATGGTCGACACCATAGAGCCGGGAGGCGAGCAGATCCGACACCGCCTCGCACCCGCCGATCTTGAGCGCGACCTTGAGGTCGGCGCGGCGGGTGAGTTCGAGCAGACGAAGCAGCTCGTCAGGGCGCGTTCCCTCTGCCTCGAACTCAGCCTTGACGGCGACGACGCCATAGTGGTCCCGGCCCTTTTTCAGCATGTCCAGCATGCGACGTTCGGCGGAATTCATGGGCGAGTCTCCTCAACTGCAAAGCACTTACTGATGCTTGCCGAGACGGAGCGCGGCGCCACATTCCGCAAGTTTCGGGGACAGAGAAAATATTCACCGCGGACGGTACGGGATTCCCGGCGCCGCTTCGTCTTTCGGGCGATGCCCGGTTTTCTCACCCCCGCGATGCCTTTGGCGCTCTCTTTGCTAGCGAGCGCGGAAGTCATCGGGCCGGACATCGCTGAGCTGCCCCGCGCGAACGGCCCAATCTTTCGCGCATGGATAGCGACGCGGCCGTGGTTCGCCCCCGGTCCAGCCGCCGGCGCGTCGGCCCCCAAAATAGACGCGCCGGCGGTATTGCCGCACATTTCCTCCCGCTTCGGACGCCGCGCCGATCCATTCCATCGCGCTGCGCGGATGCACTATGGCATCGACATTCCCGGCCGGGCCGGAACCCCGGTGCAGGCCGCGGATGGCGGCGTGGTCCGCTTCGCCGGGCGCGCAGGCGGCTATGGCAATCTGGTCGAAATCGCGCATGCCGATGGCCTCACGACGCGTTACGGGCATCTGGAGCGCATATTGGTCTCCGCCGGCACGCCGGTGGCGCGCGGCGATACGGTCGCGCTGATGGGATCGACCGGACGCTCGACGGGAAGCCACCTTCATTTCGAACTGCGCGCCGATGGCCGGGCACTCGATCCGCTGCCGCATCTGGGCGGGGCAGTGATGCCAACGCGCTCGCCCGCCATCGCACCGGCGGAAACGCACCAGTCCGCGTTTTCCCGCGCCCGGATGGCGCGCCAGCCGCAGGAGCGCGGATCTGAGCCTTGACGACACGCTCGCGTCCCTTGAAGACCCGATGCTCGACCTGCACTCTGCTCCTGTCACCGGGAGCGGATTCGCATTCCGTTCGCAACAAAGGTACCGGGCAGCCATGACTTCGGACGACGCGGTCAGCGGACTCCAGCGCGTGATCCTGAACGAGCGCGGGCGGTTGTTGCGCTTCCTGTCCGCGCGCGGTGCGGGGGACGAGGCGGAGGACGTGCTGCAGGACCTGTGGCAGCGCGTCGCCGCGGCACCGAGCGAGCCGATCGCCGATTCGGTGTCCTACCTGTTCCGCGCCGCCGAGAATCTGATGCGCGACCGCCGCCGCTCGAGCGTGAGCCGTGCGCGGCGTCAGCAGGAATGGCACGAGGTCAGCGTGCCCGAGTCCGAAGCGCCCAAAGGCGAACGGTCGCTGATCGCACGCGAGCAGTTGCGCCGGGTCGAGACTGCACTGGCGGAGCTGGGGCCGCGCGCGGATCATGTCTTCCGCCGCTACCGGCTCGACGGGGTCGGTCAGGCGGTGATCGCGCGCGAACTGGGGGTCAGCCTGAGCTCGGTGGAGAAGGATCTGCAGAAGGCGTATCGCGCGCTCGCACAACTGAAGGCGGCATTCGATGCGGATTGAGCGGCACGAGTCCGTCATGAGGGCGATATGACGATGGAATCGAACGCCCTGCCGACGCCCGAGATCGCCGAGACCGCGCGCCTGTGGGCGATCCGCGCGAGCGATCCGGGCTTTTCCGACTGGGATGCCTTCACGCAGTGGCTGGAAGAATCGCCCGCGCACCTCGACGCCTATGAGACGGCGCTCGCGCAGGCCGATGAAGCCGCCGAACTGCTTGCCACGAAACCAATTCCCGCCTGGCAGCCCGAGCCGGACTCGGGCTATCGTCCGCCCCGCCGCCGCTGGTTCGCCGGCGCTGCGGTAGCGGCTGCTGTAGCGGCGGTCACTGGCTGGGGCCTGATCGATCGCGGTCATTCACCCGAGCAGATCGCGACCGCACCGGGCGAGCACCGCACCATCGACCTGGCTGACGGGTCACGGATCATCCTCAACGGCAACACCCGCATCACCATCGACCGCGACAAGCCGCGCCATGTCGAGCTGGCGCAGGGCGAGGCGCTGTTCGAGGTCAGGCATGACGAGGCCAATCCGTTCCTCGTCGTCACCGGCAATACGAAACTGCTCGACGCGGGCACCGTGTTCAACGTCATCGCCGAGGGTAATGGCGCGCTGGACGTCGAGGTGGCCGAAGGCGCGGTGATCTATCAGCCCGGTGCCGGTCAGGTGCGGCTCGATCCGGGCGACGGATTGTCGCGCTCCCGCACCGGCGCGCTTCCGGTCCTGCGCAAGGCCAGCCCGCAGAATGTCGGCGGCTGGCGTTCGGGCGCGCTCTATTACGACCGTGCGCCGCTCGACCGGATCGCGCAGGATCTGACGCGCAATCTCGGGCGGACGGTAGAGGTCAAGGGCGGCGGATTCGCGCCCTATACGGGTTCGCTGATGCTCAACGGAAGTGCGGAGGACGTGCTGGCACGCGCAGCGCCGCTGCTGGGCGTGCGGTTCACCGCACATGGAAAAGGATGGGTAATGTCACCTGCCAATGGTTCTCCGCCCTAGCCCCCTGGCCCTGATCCCAATCCTGATGGCGTCTCCTGCACTCGCGCAGGAGCGGACGGCCGACGTTCGCCTGCCCGAAATGCGCCTCGACGCCGCGGTGCGCCTGCTCAGCAAACAATCGGGCGCAAGCATCGGTTTCCGCGACCCTGCGCTGGCCGGCGTGCGCGTCAACGCGGTGCGCGGCAAACTGACCGCGGCTGCAGCGCTCGAGCGCGCCCTGCGGGGCACCGGCGCGCGCGCGCGGCAGGTAGCGGCGGCCACATATCTGATCGAACGCGCGACCGTGGTCGCAAGACCCGCTCCGCGCCCGGCACCTCCACGCGCCGAGCCGGCGCCACCCGCACCCGAAGCACCGATCGAAGTGGTCGTCACCGCCACTAAACGCGACATTCCGCTGGGCGCCTATCCCGGCGGAGTCCAGATCATCAACGGCGACAGCCTGTCTGCGGCGGACGGGCTGCAAGGCACCGCCGCGATCGAGACGCGCATCGCAAGCGTCGTCTCGACCCATCTCGGCCCCGGCCGCAACAAGCTGTTCGTGCGCGGCATCGCCGATTCGAGCTTCGTCGGCCCCACTCAGGCGACCGTCGGGCAATATTGGGGCAACAGCCGCATCACCTACAGCGCGCCGGATCCCAATCTGCGCCTCTACGACGTCCAGAGCATCGAGGTGCTGGAGGGTCCACAGGGCACCCTCTATGGCGCTGGATCGCTGGGCGGGGTGGTCCGCATCGTACCGCGCGCGCCCAATTTGCGCGCGAGCGAGGCTGCGATCTGGGGCGGCATCACCGGCGTGCAGCATGGGCAGCCTTCGATCGATGGCGGCGCAATCGTCAACGTGCCGCTGATCGACGACAAGCTTGCGTTCCGGGGACTTGCCTTCGGCTCGGTCGAGGGCGGCTATATCGACGATATTGGCCGCGGCCTGCGCGATGTGAACCGCGTGCGGACGATCGGCGGACGCGGCGCGCTGCGGTTCGATGCCGGGGACGGCTGGCTGCTCGACCTGACCGGTGTCGGCCAGAAGATTCGCGGCGACGACAGCCAATATGCCGAGCGCGGCGCGGGGGAGCTGGCCCGGAACGGCAGCATCGCGCAGCCGTTCCGCAGCGACTATTGGCTGGCGGACTTCGTCGTCCGCAAGCGCTGGGACGATCTCGAGCTGACCTCCTCGCTCGGCTATGCCCGGCAATATGTCTTCGAGATGTTCGAAGGGCAGGCGCTGGCCGACGTCGGCATGCCGGACGTGCAGCCCAAGGCGGATGCGCCCGGCACCGGCTATTCGCAGGCCAACCGAGTCTCGATGCTCACCTTCGAAACGCGGCTCGCAAAGCGCGGGCCGGACGGCACCGGCTGGCTGCTCGCCGCGAGCCTCCTCCGCAACAACGCGCGCGTCGAGCGCCGAATGGACATCGCCCCCACGCTGGCCCCCGTGGGTGGCGCCCAGGTTGGGGGCTCGGGCAGCGTGACCTTCCCCAGCCGCGACTATGTCTGGTCGATGGCAGTCTTTCAGCCGCTGACCGGGGTTACCAACAAGGTCGACGAAGCGACGCTGTACGGCGAGGCGACGATCGAGCCGATGCCGCGCGTGACGCTGACCCTTGGATCGCGGCTCACACACGCCAGTCTTTCGGGCCGTTCAGAGGACGTGCTGGAGACGCTCGCCTATCGCAATGACCCCGGTGCGCGCGTCAGCCGCAGCGAAACCCGGTTCCTCCCATCGGCGGCGCTCGCGTGGCGGCCAAATGATCAGCTCACCCTGTTCGCGCGCTTCCAGCAGGGTTTCCGCCCGGGTGGCATCGCCATTCGGCAGGACTATGTGCAGCGCTTCGAGGGCGACCGGGTGACCACGCTGGAAGCCGGCAGCCGTTATATCGGGGACAGGTTCGATATCGCCGTGAGCGGATCATGGACCGACTGGAAGCACATTCAGGCAGACCTGATCGATGGCTTCGGTTTTCCCACCACCGCGAATATCGGCGATGGCGAAGTGTTCTCACTGGGAGTCGCGGGCCGCTGGCGCCCGATGCGCGGGCTCGAGATCGACGCGTCGGTCTATCTCAACGACAGCAGCGTCACGCGCCGCGACTTCGTCGTGCTGCCGATCGAGGGGGTACCCTCGATCCCGGCCGACCGGCTGCCCAATGTCGCCGACGCGACCGGTCGCGTGGGATTTGCCTACACCACCGAACTCACCTCGGGCGACTCGTTCAAGCTGGATGGCCATGTCCGCTATGTCGGGCAATCCACGCTGGGCGTCGGACCGATCCTTGAACGGTTGCAGGGCGACTATGTCGATACCGGGCTGGAAGCGCGGATCGGCAACGACCGGCGCGGGATCAGCCTGACGCTGACTAACTTGCTCGATTCGCGCGGCAACCGCTTCGCGCTGGGTTCGCCCTTCCTGATCCGCGACCGCGACCAGATCACCCCGCTGCGTCCGCGCAGCATCCGCATCGGCTTCGACTGGAATTTCTAGCCGCTGCAAGGCCCGGCCTCGCGATCCCCGTTGGCAAGTGCAGCATTTGCGCGTAGGGGCGCGCTCGGACGCCGGGAGAAATCCGGTCGTCCGATTGATCGCGCTGGTGCCCCGCAAGGGGCTTGAATGGGAATGCGGTGCGGATGGGCTTCCATCCAAATCCGCGGCTGTCCCTGCAACTGTAAGCGGCGAGCGAGATGCGCTGGCTTCCCATTCGAGGAAGCAGCCACTGGATCGAAACGATCCGGGAAGGCCGTGCATCGAGCGACGACCCGTGAGCCAGGATACCTGCCAGCGTGGGTCGCTCTTGCCGTGGTCCAGGGATTGGCCAGGGCACGGTTTCTCTCCGTCTGAGCGACGAACCATGCGGCCGGGGCCGCACGGTCACGCTTGTGCGGGTGCCCTCCAGCGTCCGTCCGCACGCGCGTGCCGGCCGGATGCGATCCGGCAGGTCCCGCCTTCCAGTTGCTCGACGCGGGGGGACTAAATGTGAAGTACCGTTATTTGACCGTCCTGCTTGCCAGCGCCGCCGCCATGCCGGCATTCGCGCAGGATCAGGCACCCGCCGACGATGTCGTCGTCAGCGCCAGCCGCGTGCCGCTCACGCCGCGCGAGATCGGCAGCGCCGTCACCGTGATCACCGCCGAGGATATCCAGCGCGAGCAGGTCACCTTCGTGAAGGACATCTTCCAGGATCTGGCCGGCGTGCAGATCAGCTCCGACCGCCCCGGCGACCTCACCAGCGTCAGCATCCGCGGGTCGGACAATGATCAGGTCCTGTACCTGATCGACGGCATCGAGCTCGGCGACCCCAGCTCGACCAGCACCCAATATCAGTCGGATCACCTGACCACCGCCGATATCGCGCGGATCGAGGTGCTGCGCGGCAACCAGAGCTCGCTCTACGGCTCCGACGCGATCGGCGGCGTGGTCAACATCATCACCAAGCGCGCAAAGGACGACGGCCTGCTGTTCAACGCGCAGGGCGAATATGGGTCGTACGAAACGCTCAACGGCGCGGCGTCGGTGATCGGCAAGAAGGGCGCGCTCGACTTCCGCCTGACCGCCAGCGGCTACAAGCATAACGGCCCCTCGCTCGCCGATCCGGCGACCGGCACATCGGTCGAGGAAGACGAATATTGGCGCTACGGCTTCAGCGGTCGCGCTGGCCTCGCCGCAACCTCGAATATCGATCTGCAGCTGATCGGCTTCTGGCAGAATTCGCATTCGGACCTCGACGGCACCAACGCCGACAGCACCGACACGGTGCGCAAGAAGGAATGGGCCTATGCGGCTCAGGCGAGCTACCGCAGCGACGACAATGCCTGGCGTGCGAGCGCCACGGCAAGCCGCTACGTCGCCCAGCGTCGCTATTTCGGCACCTATAACCGCGCCGAAGGCGACTTCTTCGAAGGCACCAAGGACGTGCTCGCGGCCAATGTCAGCTACGACAAGGGCGGCCTCTTCGGTGTCGCGGCCGGCGCGAACTATGAAGAAGAATATACCGATCAGGTGACTGCCTTCTCGGGCGTGTTCGACAAGAAGATCACGACCAAGTCGGCCTTTGCCGAGCTGGCGCTGCGCCCGGCACAGGGCCTCACCGTCACCGGTGCGGCACGCATCGACGACAATAGCCGCTTCGGCAGCTTCGACACCTATCGCGTCACCGGCGCCTATGTCCTCGAAGACCTGATCGGCAGCGGCAACGTCAAGCTGCGCGCAAGCTATGGCTCGGGCGCCAAGGCACCGGGGCTCTACCAACTGTTCGACCCGACCTATGGCAATCCCAAGCTCCAGGTCGAGACCAGCGAAGGCGGCGATGTCGGCGTCGATTTCGACTTCGGCTCGGCGTTCAGCGCTCAGGTCTCCTACTTCTTCGCCAAGACCCGCAACGAGATCCTGTTCGATTGCGCCGCAGCCGCGGCCGCAAAGGAAAAGGGTTGCTATATGAACCTGGGCAGGACGCGGAAGTCTGGCGTCGAAGTCGCGTTCAACCTGCGCCCCACCGAGTGGTTGGCGTTCCGCCAGAGCCTGACCTATCTCGACGCCGAACAGTATGTGGCCAGCAAATGGCAAAGCCTGCGCCGCCCCGAATTCACGGGCAGCACGTCGGTCACGCTCACGCCGATCGATCGCTTCTCATTCACCGCGCGCCTGCGCCATCGCGACAACAGCCAGCCCAGCACCCGCAGGCTCAAGGGCTATGAGGTCGTCGATCTGCTCGCGTCCTACGGGATCACCGACAATGTCGAGATCTATGGCCGGGTCACCAACCTGTTCGATAAGCAGTATCAGATGGCCTACGGCAAGAACGCCCTCGGCCGCAGCGCTTATGGCGGCATCCGCCTGAAGTTCTGACCTGTTCGGGGAGGCGGCTCGGGCCGCCTCCCCTACTCATTTTCGGAGACACGCGATGAAGCCCCGGACCGACGCCGAACACAATGAGCGGATGAAGAAGATCCAGGCCGCTCAGGCGAAGAAGATCGCGACCAAGACGGTCGAGAAGGGTCTGCTGATCGTCCACACCGGCAACGGCAAGGGCAAGTCGTCTTCCGCCTTCGGCGTCGCCGCACGCGCGATCGGGCATGGCATGAAGGTTGGCATCGTCCAGTTCGTGAAGGGCACGATCGACACCGGCGAAAAGCGCTTCTTCGACCGCTTCCCCGACGAGATCGAATTCAAACGGATGGGCGAAGGCTTCACCTGGGACACGCAGGACCGCACGCGCGACATCGCTGCGGCGCGCGCCGGGTGGGAAGAGGTCAAGCGGATGATCGCCGACCCCGCCTATGCGCTGGTCATCGCCGACGAGCTCAACATCGTTCTGCGCTACGACTATCTGCCGGTCGAAGAGGTGCTGGAGGCAGTCACCGCCCGCGCCGAGATGAAGCATGTCATCATCACCGGCCGCAACGCGCCCCAGGCACTGATCGACGCGGCCGATCTCGTCACCGAGATGACCGAGGTCAAACACCCCTTCCGCACGCAGAATGTCCGCGCGCAAAAGGGCATCGAATTCTAGTGCTTACGGCTGGCCTGTTGAACGATGCCGCGCGCGGCCAGCACATAGGCGGGGCTGCCGCACACCGTCCACGCCTGCGGGATCGAGATGCGCGGGATGCTGCGCAGCGCCGGGTGGTGGAGCATCTCCGTCCCCTGATCGACCACGCGGTCGGTGGCGCTTTCGACGATCAGATAGTCCGGTCGGGCCGCAACCATTTCTTCGAGGCTGATCTGCGACAGCGGCGGCTTGCCGAGCTTCGCAGCAAGGTTGATCAGGCCGGCACGCTTCATCAAATCGTCGATCAGCGTCTCGGTGCCGGTCATGAAACCGCGGCGCTGGTAATAGGCCGCGACCTTGCCGCCCTTGAGCTTGCCGAGCTTGGCGAGGTCTGCCTCCATGCGGCGGATCAGCGCCTCGCCACGCGCGGGATGGCCGACGGCTGCGGCGACGGTGCGGATTTGCTCGATGATCGTGGGGTAGCTTTCAGCATAGCCCAGATCGAGCGTGCGGTACTTTTCCGGTCCCAGCGGACGCAGCATCGGATGGCGGCTCGCGGGCATGCCGACGATCAGGTCGGGGCGCAGCGCAAACAGCTGCTCGGACGATTCCTTGAGCAGGGTGATGCCCTGCGCCTGCGCCGCCGCGGCCGACATTTCGGTATCGCGCGCATTCTTGGTGAGCGCGGCGATCTGCGAGCGGTCCGCCAGCGCGAGCAGCAGCTGATCGGTGCAGAGGTTGAGCGAAACGATCCGCTGTGGTCGAACGGGCGCGCTGGCCGGCTGCGGCACGGCGGGTGCCGCGGACGCTCCGAGCGTGAACAGGGAAATGGCTGCAAGATGGAGAAGACGCCGCATGATGTTGCTCCTAACCCGGTTAGCGAACCGGGCAAGCGGTTCGTGACACGATGACGCGCGGCGCGTCCTTCCGCCTCAACGGCCTGCTGCTGGTGCTCACCGCGCTCGCCGCTCTGGCCTCGCTCGCCTTTGGCACCGTCTCGATCGCACCCGACCGGGTGATCGCGGCATTGCTCGGCAACGGCGACCAGATCGCCAGTACGATCGTGCTCGACCTGCGCATGCCGCGCATGTTGCTCGGGTTGCTGGTCGGCGCGATGCTCGGCTTGGCCGGGGCCGCGCTGCAGGGGTTCCTGCGCAACCCGCTGGCTGAGCCGTCGGTGCTGGGCGCGTCGAACGCCGCCGCATTGGGCGCGGTGATCGCGCTCTATTTCGGCATCGCCGAGCTTCATCCGGCGCTGCTCCCGCTGCTCGCCATCGCCATGGCGATGGTCGCGCTGATCCTGCTGTTCGGCCTGTCCGGCCAGTCGGAGAGTGCGCTGACGCTGATCCTCGCCGGCATCGCCATCGCGACGCTCGCGGGCGCCGGCATCAGCCTCGCGCTCAACCTGTCGCCCAACCCGTTCGCGGCGATGGAGATCATGAGCTGGCTGCTCGGTAGCCTCGAGAATCGCTCGTCGCAGCATGTGTGGATCGCCCTGCCCTGCGTCGTCGTCGGCGGCGCGCTGCTGCTGTGGGACGCGCGCGCGCTCGACGCGCTGACTTTGGGCGAGGACGGCGCGCGGGCACTGGGGATCAATCTGCGCGCGGTACGCTGGCGGCTGCTGGTGGGAGTCGCAATCGGCGTCGGCGGCGCGGTCGCCGTCTCCGGGTCGATCGGCTTCATCGGACTGATCGTGCCGCACATCATCCGCCCGTTCACCGACCGCAGCCCGTCGGCGATCCTGTGGCCCTCCGCAATCGGCGGGGCACTTCTGCTCACCGTCTCCGATCTCGGCGTGCGCATGATCCCCGCGCATAGCGAGTTGAAGCTCGGCGTGGTCACCGCCTTCCTCGGAATCCCGGTCTTCCTTGTCCATCTGATGCGGGAGCGCCGGCTATGGTGACGCTGACGACACAGGCGCTGAGCGTATCGCTCGGCACCCGCACCGTTGTGGATGGCATGAGCCTGTCGCTCGTGCCCGGCACGCTGATCGGGATCATCGGCCCCAACGGTGCGGGCAAGTCGACCTTAGTGCGCGCGTTGCTCGGGCTGGTGCCCTATCGCGGAAACATCACGCTCGACGCTGCCGAGATCACTGGCCTGACGCGCGCGCAGATCGCCCGCGAACTCGCCTATCTGCCGCAGGGCCAGACGCTGCACTGGCCATTGTCGGTCGAGCGGCTGGTCGGCCTTGGTCGCCTGCCTCACCTCGCCCCGATGTCGCGAATCTCGGCCGCGGATCAGGCGATCATCGATCGCGCGATCGCGCGCGCCGATATCGGCCATCTGCGCGACCGCATCGCGACCGAGCTTTCGGGCGGCGAACGCGCCCGCGTCCTGCTCGCCCGTGCTCTAGCAGTCGAGGCACGCGGCCTGATCGCCGACGAACCGCTCGCCTCGCTCGACCCGGGGCACCAGATCGACGTGATGGAATTGCTGCGCAGCGAAGCCGCGGCGGGGTCGCTGGTCATCGCGGTCCTGCACGACCTGACCATGGCCGCACGCTATTGCGACCGGCTGCTGTTGATGGATCGCGGACAGCTGGTTGCGCAGGGCGCGCCACTCGAGGTGCTGAGCGAAGCCAATCTCCGCTCCGTCTATGGCGTGCGCGCCCGGATCGAAGGAAATGAAGCCGCGCCGCTGGTCGTGCCGACCGGGCGGATCGCGCAGGAAGTGAGTGTTTGATGCGTTTCGAATCCGCTGAAGCCTTTGCCGCTGCTCTCGCCGCCCTGCCCGAGCCGGACGCGGCGGCGCGCGAAGCCGCATCGGCACGGCAGGGACAGCTCACCAAGCCCGCCGGATCGCTCGGCCGGCTTGAGGAGATCGCGCTGTTCATGGCGGGCTGGCGGGGCAAGGAGCGCCCGGCGCTGGACAAGAGCCGCGCAGTGATCTTCGCGGGCAATCACGGCGTCACCCGCCACGGCGTCAGCGCCTTTCCGTCGGATGTGACCGTGCAGATGGTCGCCAATTTCGAGGCGGGCGGCGCGGCGATCAACCAGCTCGCGCGCCATGCCGGGCTTGAGCTGCAAGTGGTCGCGCTCGACCTCGACCGCCCCACCGCCGACTTCACCCAAGACCCCGCGATGTCCGTGGACGAGTGCCTCGAAGCGCTCGACCGCGGCGCGGCGACGGTAGCGCCCGACCTCGACCTGCTCGTCGTCGGCGAGATGGGGATCGGCAACAGCACCGCCGCCGCCGCCCTTTGCGCCCGCAGCCTCGGTGGCGCGGTGCAGGATTGGGTCGGGCCGGGCACCGGTCTGGATGCAGCAGGCGTGGCCAACAAGGTCGCGGTGGTCGAACGCGCGCTCGCTGCCCACGCCGATGCACCGCACGATGCCTTTGAGACGCTGCGCCGGCTGGGCGGGCGTGAGATCGCTGCCATCGCCGGCGCTGTGCTCGCGGCACGACAGGCGCGCGTGCCCGTCATGCTCGACGGCTTCATCGCCTGCGCCGCGCTGGCCCCGCTCGCGGCCCAGCAGCCCGCGATCATCGACCATTGCCTTGCCGGCCATTGCTCGGCCGAGCCCGGGCATCGCCGCCTGCTCCGCCAGTTCAACCTGACGCCGCTGCTGCAGCTCGACATGCGGCTGGGCGAAGGCAGCGGCGCGGCGGTGGCGGTCTCGATCGTGCGCGCGGCACTCGCGGCGCATAACGGCATGGCAACCTTTGCCGAGGCGAGCGTTTCGGGGAAGCTGTGAGCGCCCGCACCCTCTATCTGATGCGGCACGGCGAGCCGGTGCTGACCGGCCGAATGCTGGGCAAGACCGATTGCAAGGTGACACCCGAGGGCGTTGCCGCGTGCCGGGCACAGGCCGAAGGCTTGGAAGTCGCCCATATCATCGCCTCCGACCTCCAGCGCGCATCGCAATGCGGCGAGGCGGTGGCGGCGGACCTTGGCCGATCGCTGACGATCGATCCGCGCTGGCGCGAACTCGATTTCGGCACGTGGGACGGGCTGGAAAGCGGCGCAATCGACGCGGAAGCGCTCGGCCGCTTCTGGAACGATCCCGACGCCAACCCGCCGCCCGATGGCGAGCGCTGGTCCGCACTCGTCGCGCGCGTCGCCGCGGCGATCGACACCCTGCCCGCCGAGCCTGCGCTGGTCGTCACCCATGGCGGCGCGATGCGGGCCGCGCTGCATGTCCTGTGCGGATTTTCCCAGCCCCAGCTCTGGGCGTTCGACCTTCCTTATGCCAGCGTGCTCGCGCTGCGACTCTGGGACGGGCGTAACGGGCAGATCATGGGGCTGTGGCCATGAAGGGACTGATCATTGCGCTGCAATTCCTGACACGGCTGCCGATGCCGGGCGTCCCGGTAGATTCGGCGAGCTTCGCCAAGAGCATGCGCTGGTTCCCCGTCGCCGGGCTGGCAGTGGGCGGCGTGGTCGCGGGCGCCTTCTGGCTGGGCGGGCGGTTCGATCCCTGGCTGGCCGCGCTCGCGGGTCTGGTCGCCTGGGTGTGGGTCACCGGCGCGCTGCATCTCGATGGCCTGTCCGACCTCGCCGATGCGCGCGGCGCAGCGCATCGCGATCCCGAGCGGCTGCTGGCGGTGATGGCCGATCCGCATGTCGGCAGCTTCGGCGTAGTCACGCTGATCGTCCAGCTTATTGCCAAGCTCGTGCTTCTCCACCTGCTCCCCCCCGCGCAATGGCCTGCGCTGCTGCTGATCCCCGCCATCGCCCGGATCGCGCCGCTGGCATGGACGCGCTGGCTGCCCTCGCTCCATGCAGGCCTTGCCGAGCGCTTCATCGGCGTCGCCAGCCTGCCCGTGCTGACGGTGTGGGTGATCGGCTGGGCAGCGGCATGCTGGTTCGTCCCCGCCCTGCTCGTCGCGCCGCTGCTGATCCTGTGGTGGGGGCTCTGGCTCCGGCAGAAGCTGGGCGGGGTTTCGGGCGATTGCCTCGGCGCGGGGATCGAGCTGGTCGAGACGGGACTGCTGCTCGCGGTGATCCTCTGGACCGGGCTGGCGTGAGCGAATGGACCTGGCATGGCGGGCAGCTGGAGCGGGCGCGGAAGGCGTTCGGCGATAGCGGCGCGCCATGGATCGACCTGTCGACCGGCATCAACCCCACCGCGTGGCCCGGCGCTGACCGGATCGCGATCGACTGGACCCGGCTGCCCGACGCCGACGCGCTCGCCGATCTCGAAGCCGTAGCGGCGGCCTATTTCGGTGCGGACCCGGCATGCGTGCTGGCGCTTCCCGGCACCGAGATCGGGCTGAGGCTGGTAGGCGAGCACCTGCCCGCGCCGGTGCGCTATCGCTGGCCGAGTTATCGCACCCATGCCGAAATGGCCCCCGATGCCATCGCCGTTGCGCCCGCAGCGCTGGAGGCAGACGAAGGCACGCTGATCCTCGCCAACCCCAACAACCCTGACGGCCGGGTCACGCCCTCCCCGGTGCTGCACGCGCAGATGGCCAGGGGCTGGCTGGTGATCGACGAAGCCTTTGCCGACACCGATCCGCGCCATAGTCTCGCCAGCGAGGTCGGATCCGACCGGCGGCTGGTCATATTGCGGTCCTTCGGCAAATTCTTCGGGCTTGCCGGCGCACGGCTGGGGTTCGCGATCGCCCCGCCCCCGCTGATCGCCCGGCTTCGCGCGCAGCTCGGCGCATGGCCGGTTTCGGCGGCAGCCATCGCGATCGGCAGCGCCGCCTATCGCGATACCGCATGGATCGCGGAAACACGCGAGCAGCTGCCGATGCAGGCTGCCGCCCTCGACCGTGTCCTGATGGGGCATGGCCATACCCCGGCCGGCGCGTGCCCGCTGTTCCGCCTGATCGAGACCGACGACTCGCATAGCCTGTTCACCCGGCTGGCGCGGAAATCCATCCTTACCCGCCCGTTCGACGACAACCCACGCTGGCTGCGGATCGGACTGCCCGCGACTCCCGCCGCGCTCGAACGGCTAAACGCCGCGCTCGCCCATGGCTGAGCCCGTCGCGATCGCGGCGCTGGCGATCGACGCCGCGATCGGCTGGCCAGCCGCGCTCTATCGGCGCATCGGCCACCCCGTCGGTGCGTTCGCGGCAATCATCGCGCGATGCGAGGCGATGTGGAACCAGCCCGCGCGTGGCGAGGCGGCGAAGCGGGTCGCGGGTATCGTCACCGTCCTGATCCTGATCGGCGTCGCCGGCGGCATCGGCTGGGCACTGACCTGGCTGATGGATCGTGCGCTCGGCGACTGGAGCTGGATCGGGGTGGCCCTGCTCGCCGCCCCCGGCCTCGCGCAGCGCAGCCTGTTCGATCATGTCCGCGCCGTCCGCGATGCGCTGGCGGGCGGCGACCTCGAGGCCGCACGATCCGCCGTGGCAATGATCGTCGGCCGCGACGTCGCAGCGCTCGACGAAGCAGGCATCTCGCGCGCCGCGATCGAAAGTCTGGCGGAGAGCTTCTGCGATGGCATCGCCGCGCCGCTCTTCTGGCTGCTGCTGCTCGGGCTGCCCGGCATCTGGATCTACAAGGCGATCAATACCGCCGACAGCCTGATCGGCCATCGCGAGCAACGCTGGCGTGCGTTCGGCTGGGCGGCGGCGCGGAGCGACGATCTGCTCAACCTGATCCCCGCGCGGATCGGCGGCGCGCTGATCTGCCTCGTCGCCGGACGGGGCTGGCGGGTGATGGCGCGCGACGCACGCAACCACGCCTCCCCCAATGCCGGCTGGACCGAAGCGGCGATGGCCGGCGCGCTCAACCTGCGCCTTGCCGGGCCGGTCAGCTATGACGGGGAGATGCACACCAAATCATGGATCGGCGACGGCCGCACCGATGCTGGAGCAAATGACATTTCCCGCGCGCTCAACTTCTATCTGCGCGCTTGTGCGGCACTGTGGCTGATTGCAGGAGTGACCGCATGGGTGCGCTGATGCTGCAGGGAACCGGGTCGGACGTCGGCAAGTCGGTGCTGGTCGCCGGGCTGTGCCGCGCGCTCGCCAATCGCAGGCTGCGCGTGCTTCCGTTCAAGCCACAGAACATGTCGAACAACGCCGCTGTGACGGCCGATGGCGGCGAAATCGGGCGGGCGCAGGCGCTTCAGGCGATTGCGTGCCGGGCCGAACCGCATACCGACATGAACCCGGTGCTGCTCAAGCCGCAGGCCGACCACACCTCGCAGCTGATCGTCCACGGGCGGGTTCGCGGCACGCTCGGCAGCGGCAATTTTCGCGCGGCGCGGGGTGCGTTGCTCACCGAGGTGATGGAGAGCTTCGAGCGGCTCGAAGCGGCATGCGACATCGTCGTGATCGAGGGCGCGGGATCCCCGGCGGAGATCAACCTGCGCGCGGGTGATATCGCCAATATGGGCTTCGCACGCGCGGCCGATGTGCCGGTGGTGCTGATCGGCGATATCGACCGCGGCGGGGTGATCGCGTCGGTGGTCGGCACCCGCGCCGTGATCGATCCCGCAGACGCCGCGATGATCCGCGGCTTCATCATCAACAAATTCCGCGGCGATCCGGCGCTGTTCGCCGACGGCTATCGCGCGATCGAGGAACGCAGCGGCTGGCCCGGCTATGGCCTGGTCCACTGGCTGCCCGCCGCCGCGCGCCTGCCGAGCGAGGATGCGGTGCGGCTGGAGCGCCCGGAGACCCGCAATGGCAAGCGGCTCGTCATCGCCTGCCCCATCTTGCCACGCATCTCCAATTTCGACGATCTCGATCCGCTGAAGCTGGAGGCGGGCGTAGAGGTGGTGATGGTCCCGCCGGGCCAACCGATCCCCGCCGAAGCAGCGCTGATCGTGCTGCCGGGGTCGAAGGCGACGCTCGCCGATCTGGCGGCGGTGCGCGCACAGGGCTGGGACATCGACATCCTCGCCCATCGTCGCCGCGGCGGCATGATCCTGGGGCTGTGCGGCGGCTATCAGATGCTGGGCACGCGGATCGCCGATCCGCTGGGACTGGAGGGCGCGCCGGGCGAGGCCGCCGGGCTGGGACTGCTCGACGTCGAGACGGTGCTGACCGCGGCCAAGGAACTGCGCCCGGTATCGGGCTACGCGCTCGACGCGCGCTTCGACGGCTATGAGATGCATATGGGCGAAACCCGCGGGCCCGGCACGGAACGCCCCTTCGCAACCCTGGACGATGGCCGCAGCGACGGCGCGATCAGCGCCGACGGGCGGGTGATGGGAAGCTATGTCCATGGCCTGCTCGCCGATCCGGCTCAGCGTACGGCGTTGCTGGCGCGGCTGGGGGTGGCGGGCGGCGGCGTCGACTATGCGGCGTCGGTGGACGCCGCGCTCGACGAAATCGCCGCGGCACTGGAAACCCATCTCGATATCGACGCCCTGATCGCGCTCGCGATGAAAAGGACTTCAGCATGAACACCCTCTTCGTCCTTGGCGGCGCACGCTCGGGCAAGAGTCGCTATGCGCAGACCCGAGCCGAGGCGCTGGACGGCGAACTGGTCTTCGTCGCCACCGGGCAGGCATTCGACGAGGAGATGGCCGAGCGGATCGCGCGGCACCGGGACGATCGCGGGCCGCGCTGGATCACCGTTGAGGCGCCGATCGAACTGGCCGCCGCGATACGCGACGAGAGCCGCGAGGATCGCGTGCTGCTGATCGACTGCCTGACCTTGTGGACCTCGAACCTGCTGCTGGCCGAGCGCGATATCCCCACCGCAACCACCGAACTGGTCGCGGCGATCACGGACGCCGCGGGGCCGCTGATCCTCGTCGCCAACGAGGTCGGGCTGGGGATCGTCCCCGACAACGCCCTCGCCCGCCGCTTCCGCGACGAGGCGGGGCGCATCAATCAACAGGTCGCCGCGGCGGTAGACGGGGTGATGTTCGTCGCCGCGGGGCTGCCACTCAAGCTCAAATAAGCGGCCTCAGGGCAGATCCTTGTTGAGGCTGCGCAATACCGGCAAGATCGTCGCATAATCGTCGGTCCATGGCGTGAAACCCGGCGTTTCCTGCAAATCGCGCCATTCTCCGCCCCGCGCGCGCAGCTTCGCGATCGTCTCGGGCGAGCGCGACAATGCGATCCAGTCCGACGTCGCCGCTTCCTGCATCTCCTCGTCCGGCGAAGGTCGGTAAGTCAGGCCGGCCGCGGTCCATCCCCCGGCCTTGGCCGCCGCCGCAACCACCGGCTCAAGCGACATGAACCGGTTAGAGATATGGACGAGCAGCAACCCGTTCTTCGCGAGCACGCGGTCATAGGTTGCGAACGCCTCGCGCGTCATCAGGTGCATTGGGACAGCGTCGGACGAGAAGGCATCCAGCGCGAGCAGGTCGAGGCTGGACGGTGCGGCTTCGTTCAGGCGCACGCGCGCGTCGCCGATGACGATGCTCGCCTTGGGAAGGCACAGCTCGAGGAAGCGGAACGCGCCACGCGCCAGTTCGACCACCGCCGGATCGATCTCATAGAAGCGCCAGTCCTGCCCGGGACGCGCATAGCAAGCGAGCGTGCCGGTGCCGAGGCCGACGACGCCGACCCGCGCCGCGGGGCCATAGAGCGATTCGAGCGCCATCATGCCCCGGCCAACCCCCGATCCGGGCACATAATAGGTCGTCGGCATCCGCCTCAGGACATCATGTCCCTCCAGCTGCACGCCATGCAGCGTGGTGCCGTGCGCGAGCCGTTTCTGGGTCGGAAGGTCGGTGATCGTGTAGACGCCGAAATAGCTGCGGGTGCGGACATCCCCCTCCCAGCTCATCGCCAGCGAACGATAGCCGCCGAACAGGAACAGCGCCCCCGCGAGGACGATCATGTACGGCAGCCGCATCCCGATCGTGAACAGGCCGATCAACGCAACGCTCAGATAGAGCAGGCCCAGCGCCTTTTCACTCAGTACGGCGGCCGGACCGAACAGACCGAACCAGACGATCACCGCAACCAGCAACGTCACCAGCAGCACGCGAATCCGGATGCCCCGCGTATCGGCTTTCCAAAGCTTCGCGAACAGCGGAAGCAGGAACGCCTGCGGCACCAGCAATCCGGCGGCGAGAATCAGGATCGGATATTCGTAGCTCCAGTCGAACACGAGCGGGGCGATCAGCGCCGCGAATACCCCGCCCAACGCTCCACCCACCGACATCGCAAGATAGAATCCCGTCAGCCGGTCCGGCTCAGGCCGCAGGTCGTACATGTGCGTGTGAAGTGCGACCGCGACCATGAAGAGCAGGCCCAGGGCCATCAGCGCGTTGAGTTCGGGATTGCCGTTTTGCCCGGCGATCATCAGCCCGCCGAACATCAGGATCGTCACCGGCGCGAAGCGGGTGAGCAGCTCCGCCGGCCAGCGGCGGGCGGCAAAGGCGATGGTGAAGCTCAGCAGGTAGAGACCGAGGGGGAGAACCCACAGCATCGGCACCGCGACGATATCGGTGGTGAGAAAACTCGACGTGGCGAGCATCAGACCCGACGGGACAAGGGCCAGCGCGACCCAGTGTGCGACTCGCTTGCGCGAGGGCGCCGGGCTGGTCGCATCGACATGGGGCTGATCGGCGGCCTTTCGCGGAAGCAGCAGCGCACAGGCGGCGACCGCCACGAACACCAGCGCATAGCCGGCGGTCCACAGCCAGCTCTGCCCCTTGAGCGCAAGCCCCGGCTCGACCAGCAGCGGATAGGCGAGCAGGCCGCCGAAACTGCCCACGTTCGATGCTGCGTAGAGCGCATAGGGATCACGCCCGCCCGAGGCGACGGCGAACCAGCGCTGGAGCAACGGCGCCTGCGCCGAAATCGCGAAGAACAACGGGCCGATCGAGGCACCGAGCAGCCACGGCACCCACACGGCCGGCTCGGCGTCGGCGGGCATCTGCATCGCCATCAGCCCGATCGGCAACCACAGCGCCGCGACCGCGAGCACGCCGAGATGGATCATCGCCTGTTGCCGCACCGGCACCCGGCCCAGCCAATGGGCATAGGCATAGCCGCCGAGCAGCAGCGCCTGATAGACCAGCATCGCGCTGTTCCACACCGCCGGCGCACCGCCGAGCCGCGGCAGCGCCATCCGCGCGATCATCGGCTGGACGAGAAACAGCAGGAAACTGCCGAGCAGGATCGAGGTGACGAATAGCGGGCCGATGGCGCGCCGGGGGATGACGGGTTCGACTGGCGCCGGATCGGCAATTGCTTCGGCGCTCATCGCCTCCCCTTCTCTACGCGATACTCAAGGCCGATTGATGCTGTACGTAACGATCTTGCGCAAGGGATCGCCGGGCGCAAAGGCGTGATGATCGAAATCGCCGTCCGCGAGCCGCGTCATGCCCAGCCGGGTCATCATCGCCTGACTGGCCAGATTCCGTTCGGCGGTGATCGCGACGATGCGCGGCGCGTCGAAGCTGGCCCAGCCCCAGTCCATCACCGCCTGCATCGCCTCAAGCGCATAGCCTTGCCGCCAATGGGGCCGCGCGATCATCCATCCCGCCTCGATCTCGCCCGCAATCGGATGCTGCGGATCGCCGCGCTTGAGGCCGCAAAAGCCGATCACCGCCCAGTCCGACTTGCGCTCGACGCTCAAGAACCCCAGCCCCTCGTAACGTTGGCCGTCATGCCGCGCGAGCGTGGCCTCGCTCGCCGCCGCATCCTTCACCGGGCCAAGATTGGCCATCATCACCGGATCGGCCCACATCGCGAACAGCGCGGGATGGTCCGTCGGGCGCGGCTTGCGCAGGATCAGGCGCTCGGTCTCGATCAACTCAGCCGCCGAGCAGCCGCGCCGCGTGCGCCGCGTGATAGGTCAACACGCCGCTGCATCCGGCGCGCTTGAATGCCATCAGCGTCTCCAGCACCAGCCCGTCGCGATCCCCTGCCCCGGCAGCCGCTGCTGCCTCGATCATCGCATATTCGCCACTCACCTGATAAGCGAATACCGGCACTTCGAACCGCTCCTTCACACGGCGGACGATGTCGAGATACGGCAGGCCCGGCTTCACCATCACGCTGTCCGCGCCCTCGTCGAGGTCGAGCCCGACCTCGCGCAGCGCTTCCTCGGCATTGGCCGGGTCCATCTGATAGGTCTTCTTGTCGCCCTTGAGCAGGCCCCGGCTGCCGACCGCATCGCGGAACGGGCCGTAAAAGGCGGAAGCGTATTTCGCGGCATAGGCCATGATCTGGACATTGACATGCCCCTCGCCCTCCAGCGCCTCGCGGATCAGGCCGACGCGGCCGTCCATCATGTCGCTGGGCGCGATGATGTCCGCCCCGGCGCGCGCCTGATTGAGCGACTGGCCGACCAGCAGCTCGGCGGTCTGGTCGTTGAGGACATAGCCCTTGTCGTCGACCAGCCCGTCATGCCCATGCGCAGTATAGGGGTCGAGCGCGACGTCGGTGAGCAGCCCGATATCCGGCACCGCATCGCGGATCGCGCGGATCGACCGGCACATGAGATTGTCGGGGTTGAGCGCCTCACGCCCGTCATCGGTGCGCAAATCGCGCGGCGTGTTGGGGAACAGCGCCAGGCACGGGATGCCGAGCGCCGCGGCTTCCTTCGCCCGGATCACCACCTGATCGACCGACCAGCGCGACACCCCGGGCAGCGATGCGATCGGCTCCTCGACACTCTCGCCTTCGGTGACGAACAGCGGCCAGATCAGGTCCGCCGGGGTCAGCACGGTTTCGGCGTACATCCGGCGGCTCCATGCGGAGGCGCGGGTGCGGCGGAGGCGAAGCGCGGGGTAATGGGACATGGCGGGCTTGTGGGACAGCCCGCCCTGCGACGCAAGCGTCAGGCGGCGGTTTCCCGCGCTGCTTTCGCCTTGCGCCGGCGGCGCCAGTGGAGCAGCCCCAGCCCGGCCGCGCCCAGCGCGAACAGGCCGACCGTTTCCTCGGGTACCGGCGTGGGATTGCCGCCCCCGCTGCTGCCACCGCCCGGATTGGTCGTCGGCGGCACATAGCTGCCGTCATAGCCGCCCGAGAGCCTGCCATTCTGCTGCAGGCTGCCGAACACGCCCGAACCATCGATGCTGTTGGAGACCTGACCGGTCGCCTTGGGCGCCAGCACCGATCCCCCCCACGCCGTGGCGATCGCCACGCTAGTGGCATCAGCGAAGTTCCAGACGACGTTCTCGCCCAGCCCCTTGGTCCCGCCCAGAAAATTCTGGTTGAGCGCAATCGCCGATCCGCTGACGTTGACGATCGCGGTATCGGCGCCGTTGAGGTTGAACTTGATCTCGCTGACCTTGCTCAGGTCCGCGCTGGTGATGTTGAACACCGCGACGCCCTTGGCATCGGGCTTGGCATCGAACGTGCCGCGGCTGCCGCTGACGGTGAAGCTGCTGTTCCCTGCCATCCCCTTCATGTCCGAAGACAGGTTGGTCAGGCTGGAACCCAGCAGGCTCTTCTGCTGCTCAAGGCCAACGCGGAAGGCGGGGTCGGTGGTGTTAAGGCCCGAATTGACCGTGTTCTGGTTGACGTTGGTGTTGGAAATCGTGCCGCCGACGCGGACCGTCTGCGACGATCCGTTGAGGTTGAAGCCGCTGTTGACGTTGCCGCCGATCGCCGCGCCCGACGCGTTGTTGAGGTTCTTGTGCCCACCATTGACGTCGCCGACGACGGTCAGCCCCGGCGTGCCGCGTGCCGAGGGCGGCGGCGTGCGCACCTGATAGTCCGACGAGTTCCCGCTGAGGTTACCGCCGACAAAGGTGCGGCCTTCCACCTGCCCGGCGGATTGCAGGTTGCCGAGCACGATGAGGTTCCATTCCTTCATCGCGTCGATGCCCGCGACTTGAGCGGAGGCGGGCGCGGCCATCACAAGCGCGACGCCGAGGGGAAGCAGAGTACGAATACGCATAAGAAACACTAACGCTACAATGAGGAGAAACGATCCACGGGACCGACCATGCCCGTTACCGGGTAAAGATTGCGCGAATCAACCACACCGCCCGCGAAACCATTTTCCTACAGCCCCGGTTTCGCGATATCTGGTCCGTCCCATGATCGAACGGGACGCCTCCCTCCACTTCGCACCGCCGCGCCGGTGGCGCGTATCCGGCGCTTCAGCGGCGCGCGGCGGTCGCGCCGGTGGCGCGTCGCTGTCGCGCGACTGTCGTGTAGGTGGCGCGTCAACGGCGCGAAGGTGTCGCGTCGCAGGCGCGTTCCGGTCGCGTCGTGGTCGTTTCGGCCGAAAAACCAGCGTTTCAAGTCAAGTTTGTCGGCCAGCCTCTCCCCGCGAGCCAGGGAGAGGCTCCGTCGGTCAGCCCAGCCGTCCCAGCGCCGCGCCCAGCCGCGCCGCCTCGGCCGATTTCTCGGCGTGATCGGCGCGGGCCTTCTCGACCGCCTCGGGCTTGGCCTTTTCGGCAAAGGCCGGGTTGGACAGGCGCGCGTTCAGGCTGTCGCGCTCCTTCTCCGCCGCGGCGATCGCCTTGGTCAGGCGGGCGCGTTCGGCGTCGAGGTCGATCACGCCTTCAAGCGGGAGGACGAAGGTCGCCTCATCCACCACGATCTGCAGCGCCCCGCCAGCGGGCACATCGCCACCGGCGCGATCGACGCGGGCCAGACGGGCGAGCGCCAGCTCCTGCCGGGCGAGTCGCTCGGCGGTGTCGGCATGGGCATCGCGCACATGCAGCGGAAGCCGCGCGCCCGGGGGCACATTGAGTTCGTTACGCGCGCCGCGCAGCTCGCTCACCAGCCGGATCAGCCAGTCGATCTCCTTCGCCGCATGCGAATCGAGCGCGCGGGCGTCGGCCATCGGCCACTTCGCGGTGATCAGCGGATAGTCGGCGCGATCGCCCAGCTTCGACCACAGCTCTTCGGTGATGAAGGGCATGAACGGGTGGAGCAGGACGAGGATCTGGTCGAGCACCCAGCCCGCGACAAGGCGGGTTTCCTCGGCGCCTTCCGCACCCTCGGTCTGCAGCACCGGCTTGATCAGCTCGAGATACCAGTCGCAGAAGCGGCTCCAGGTGAACTGGTAGATCGCGTTGGCGGCCTCGTCGAAGCGATGGTCGGCAAAGGCCAGGTCCATCGCCTGCACTGTCGCCACCGTCTCGGCGACGATCCACTTGTTGACCGCAAGCGTCGTTTCAGGTGGCTCGATCTGCGTGCTCGCGCTGATCCCGTTGGACTGGGCGAAGCGCGCGGCGTTCCACAGCTTGGTCGCGAAGTTGCGATACCCCTCGACCCGCTTCTCATCCATCTTCACGTCGCGGCCCTGGCTTTCCATGGCGGCCATGAAGAAGCGCAGCGCATCGGCGCCGTATTTGTCGATCAGGATCAGCGGGTCGACGACATTGCCCTTGGACTTGGACATTTTCTGTCCGTCCGCGGCGCGGACAAGTCCGTGGAGATACAGGGTCTTGAACGGCACTTCCTTCATGAAGTGCAAGCCCTGCATCATCATCCGCGCGTCCCAGAAGAACAGGATGTCGAAGCCGGAGATCAGCACGTCATTGGGATAGCGACCCATCGCCTTCACATCGGCGTCGGGCCAGCCCATCGTCGCGAACGGCCACAGCGCGGAGGAGAACCAGGTGTCGAGCACGTCTTCGTCGCGCGTGAGCGCAACGCCCTGCCCGGCCTGTGCCTGCGCATCTTCCTCGCTCTCGGCGACGAAGATGCGGCCATCCTCGGCATACCATGCCGGGATGCGGTGGCCCCACCACAGCTGGCGGCTGACGCACCACGGCTGGATGTTCTCCATCCAGTTGAAATAGGTCTTTTCCCAGCTCTTCGGCACGACCTTGGTCGCGCCCGAGCGGACCGCCTCGATCGCGGGCTTGGCCAGCGTCGCGGCGTCGACATACCATTGGTCGGTCAGCATCGGCTCGATCACCACGCCGCCGCGGTCGCCGAACGGCTGCATGATCTGCTTGTCCTCGACCTGGATCATCAGGCCGTCGGCATCGATATCGGCGACGACGCGCTTGCGCGCCTCGTAACGGTCGAGCCCGCGATAGGCGTCGGGCACCAGGTTGAGCGCATCGACCTCGGCCGCCGTCCACGCGGCGCCGCCGGCGATCTGCTGCGCGCGTGCTGCGGCCTCGGCATAGGGTGCGCCATCGGCACGCATCGCCGCGACGTCGTCCATCAGGCGATACATCGGGATGCTGTTGCGCTGGGCGACGCCATAGTCGTTCTCGTCGTGCGCGCCGGTGATCTTGACCGCGCCCGATCCGAAATGGGGATCGGGATAATCGTCGGTGATGATCGGGATCAGGCGGCGCAGCGCCTTGGGGCCGACCGGGATTTCGCAGAGCTTGCCGACGATCGGGCGGTAGCGCTCGTCATCGGGGTGCACCGCGACCGCGCCGTCGCCCAGCATCGTCTCGGGCCGGGTGGTCGCGATCGAGATATAGTCGCGCTCTTCCTCCAGCACGACGTTCCCATCCTCGTCGCGCTCGACATAGGTGTAGGTCTCGCCACCCGCGAGCGGGTATTTGAAGTGCCACATATGGCCCTGCACCGCGCGCGATTCGACCTCGAGGTCGGAGATCGCGGTCTTGAGCTTGGGGTCCCAGTTCACCAGCCGCTTGTCGCGGTAGATCAGCCCCTGCTTGTGCAGGTCGACGAACACCTTGAGCACGGCCTTCGAAAAGCCTTCGTCCATGGTGAAGCGCTCGTTCGACCAGTCCATCGAACAGCCAAGCCGGCGGAGCTGGCGGGTGATCGTGCCGCCGCTCTCTTCCTTCCACTTCCACACGAGGTCGACGAAGTCCTCGCGCGAGTAATTGGTGCGCTTGTCCTGCCGTTCGTTGAGCTGGCGCTCGACCACCATCTGGGTCGCGATGCCGGCATGGTCGGTGCCGACCACCCAGCGCGCGTCCTTGCCCTTCAGGCGCGCGTGGCGGACGAGGATGTCCTGCAGCGTGTTGTCGAGCGCATGGCCGATATGGAGCGAGCCCGTTACGTTGGGCGGCGGGTTGACGATCGTCCACGGCTCGGCGCCGGGACGGTCGGGGCGGAACAGGCCGCCCTCTTCCCAATGCGCGTACCAGCGCGCTTCGATTTCAGCCGGGTCGAATGTCTTGGGGAGTTCGCTCATGCCCCGCCCTTAACGGGCGTGTCGGGCAAGGCAAGTATTCGGGCAACCAGTCCGGACGATCAGTCGCGGTCGGCGGTGATCCGGGCAATCTCGCGCTGGACCATTTCCTCGACCATGCGCGGAAGGTTGGCGTCGAGCCATTCGCGCAGCATCGGGCGAAGCATCTCGCGCACCAGCCCCTCAAGCGTGTCGCTGCCCGCGACATCGGGCTTTACGAGCATGCGCGAGAGCGCTTCGAGCGGCCCGCGAGTCGCCTGCGCCGTGGTGGCGGAGAGAATCGGTTCGGCGGGCGCTGCGTCGGTGACGGGAGCAACAACCGGCACCGGCTCCGGAGCAGGCGCAGCCACCGGCTGGCGCGATTCGACCGGAGCAGGCTCGCTCAGCTCGAGAATCTCGTCCTCGTCCACGACCGGCGGAGGTGGCGCAGCACGCGCAGGACGACGAACACGGGCCGTAACCGCGCTCTCGCCTTCCTCGGCGATGATCCGTTTGATCGAGGACAGGATGTCCTCCATCGACGGCTCGTTACTGACGTCCCCCATTCGTTGTTCCCGCGTTAGGGATAACCAAACCCGTCAAGTGTCGGATTTGACGGGTATCTGTCAACCATAACCCTTTAAGATTTAATTAGGGCTACCCGGATCGATCGGGCCGGACACCGCGGGGGTCTGGGCGGGGGTGTTGGTGGTGCGGGTCGCCTGCGGCTCCGGCGTCGGGCCGTCGCGCCAGTCCGAAAGGCTCCGGCGCGAGCGGTTGTAGTTCGCCACCGGATCGTAGAGCGGCCCACCGTCGAGGCCCAGATCCTCGGCTTCGGCACGCCCCATCGCCGCCAGCACGGCGAAACCGGCGACATAGGCATCGCGCTCGGCGGTGACGAGCTGAACCTGGCTGTTCAGCAGTTCCTGCTCGGCGTTGAGGATGTCGAGGATCGTGCGGGTGCCGACGCTGTTCTCGGCACGGACGCCTTCAAGGCTCAGCCGGTTGGCGCTGACCGCAAGCGTGCTGCTCTCGATCACGCGCTGCGCCGACTGCCACACCGCATAGGCTGAGCGGGTCTGCGCGATAACGCCGCGCTCGGCAGCAGTCACCTGCTCGATCGCAGTCGACTGACGCGCCTGCGCCTGACGCACCTGCGCCGCGGGACGGCCGCCCTGGAAGAGCGGCAGCGTCAGGTTGACGCCCGCGCTGGTCGCGAAACCGTCATTGGCGATACCGGCCCGCTGACCCGGCCCGGGAACCCCTCCAAACCGGTTATAGTAATCACCGTTCACGCCGACGCTCACCTGCGGCAGACGCCCGGCACGCGCGACATTGACATCATAGGCCGAAGCATCGCGCCGCTTCTTCGCAGCATCGAGCGAAGGGTTGTCCTCCAGCGCCACACCAACCGCCTGATCCGGCCCCGCGGGCAGGTTCGGTAGCGCCGGCGGAGTGGCAAGGGCGCCCGGCGGCGTACCCACCACGCGGATATAGCGCTCACGGCTGCTGATCAGGCTCGATTCGGCACCGCGAAGCTGGCTCTGCGCGAGCGCGAGACGCGCTTCGGACTGAGCGACGTCGGTGCGGGTCAGGTCGCCCACCTCGAACCGATCGCGCGTCGCCTGGAGATTGACCTCGAGCACACGGACATTCTGCTGGTTGAGGCGCACGATCGCCTCGTCGCGGATCGAATCGAGATAGACGGCGACCACGTCGGTAAAGAGCTGCGCCTCGACGCTGCGTAGGCCCGCACGACCCGCGTCGACGCGGGTTTCAGCCGCGCGCACCGAGTTGCGCACAGACCCGCCCGAAAATACCGGCATGTTGAAGCTGACACCCGCGCTGCCCTGACGCGGCGAGGAGAGCCCGGTGGTATCGCTGTCGTGCAGATTCTCGTTGTAGCGGCCGGTGGAGCTAACCCCCGGCAACCCGCGTGAGCGCGCGATCGGCACATCCTCATCGGTCGCGCGCAAGCTGGCGCGTTCGGCCGACAAGTCGGGGTTGGTGTTGTACGCCTTCACCATCGCCTCGCGCAGCGTCTCGACCGGACCGGCTTCGACGGCCTGCGCCGCCGGCGGCGCCGTCTGCGCGACAGCGGGCAGCGCAAGGCCGGCAACACTGACCCCGGCGAGGAAAAGGCTCAATCGCATCCGTCTATCTTTCTCAGAATTGGAACCCGCGCGGCTTCTCGAATCCCGGAAGCACGGCGGTTTCGATGTCCACGAACGGGGTGAGGCCGAAGCCGTCTTCGCTACGCACGCCCGAAGCGAGGCGCGTCACGCCGCGATCGACGAGGCCGCTGACGATTCGCCCGCCCGGAACCACCTGCATGGCGAGCGCCGCGGGGAGTTCTTCGACCGCACCATCGACGATCAGCACGTCATAGGGCGCACCCGCGGCATGGCCATCGGCCAGCGGGCCTTCGACCAGTTCAGCCTGCCCCTCAAGCGCGGTACGCGCCGCCGCGGCGAGCGCCGGATCGGCTTCGACCGCTACGACCTTTGCCGCGAGCTTCGCCGCAACCGCTGCGGCATAGCCGCCTGCAGCGCCGACGATCAGCACCTTGTCCTCAGGGCGCAGCCGCGCCTGGGTCAGCAGCAGGCCGGTGGCGAGCGGTGGATTCTGGGTCCTGCCGTTGCCCAGCGGAAGCGAACGATCGCGATATGCGAGCGGACGCTGCGATTCGGGCAGGAACTTCTCCCGCTCGACCTGCGCCATCGCCGCCACGACGCGCGCGTCACTGACGCCGCTGGTGCGCAGCTGGCTCACCACCATCGCGGCGCGCGCGGTTTCGGAACCGGGAAGTTCGGCGGTTGCGATCATCATAACTCCAGCCCTGTTCGCACAACTGTTATAGTCATGCAATACACTAGTTCAATTGGCGCGCTTGTATCTTGTGGCGGCGGCGTAGCCAAGCAGGTGGGCCAAGCAAATGGACCAGGCAAGCGCGAACGCAATTTTCACCGCCGACAGTTGACATGCGCCACGCCCCCGCGCACAGCGCCCGCTCGCTTTCGGGGCCCGATGGCGGAGTGGTTACGCAGAGGACTGCAAATCCTTGCACGCCGGTTCGATTCCGGCTCGGGCCTCCATAAAACTGTCAGCCGGGGTGTGCGGACGGTTGAAAAAATCCCTGATTTCCGATAGTTTATGGGCATTCGCTGACTGCCAGTGATGGCCTCTGTTTGCCAGTAGATGCAGATGTTGGGGGCCTAATCGGGGGGCTTCACTGAGCCTCCATGAAAGCGAGGCCCCCATCGTGCTGACCGATACTGCGATTCGAAAGGCGAAACCCAAGGAGAAGCCTTACAAGGTGGCCGACTCACAGGGGCTGTATCTGCTGATCAACCCGAGGGGCAGTAAACTTTGGCGCGTCAAGTATCGCATCAACGGCATGGAACGGAAACTGGCACTAGGTTCCTACCCTGAAATCACCTTGGCCGAGGCGCGTAGCGCCCGCGATGCTGCGCGCCGACAACTGGCCCATTCGATCGATCCCAATTTTGCTAAGCGGCAAGCGCGTATCGAGGCGGGAATTCGCGCCAGCAACAGCTTTTCGAGCGTGGCGCAGGAGCTGATAGAGAAGAAAACGCGAGAAGGGTTAGCGGAGCCGACGCTCGCAAAGATGCGCTGGTTTGTGAAACTACTTGGATCAGAATTCGGCAAGCGTCCGGTGGCAGAGATCACGCCGCAAGAATTGTTGCACGAATTGCGAAAGCATGAGCGGCGGGGCCGATTGGAGACGGCAAATCTCTTGCGCGCGTTCGCCAGTCGCGTGTTTCGCTATGCGGTTGCGACAGCGCGGGCGGAACGCGATCCGGCCCAATTGCTGATTGGCGCGCTGACAACGCCGAGGGTTAAGCATTTCCCGGCAATCACTGATCCAGTCACCTTCGGCGGGTTGCTCCGTGCGATTGAAGATTATCAGGGCGATCCTGCCGTGATCTATGCGCTTAAGTTAACGCCTCATGTTTTCCAGCGACCCGGCGAAATCCGCCAGATGGAATGGACAGAGGTAGATTTTGGTAAGGCGGTCTGGATCATTCCGGAAGGAAAGATGAAGATGCGCCAGCCCCATTCGGTCCCGTTGTCCCGGCAGTCGCTGGCAATCCTTACCAATATGCGATCCCTGTCCGGTTCTGGCCGCTATGTGTTCCCGTCGATCAGGACACGGGCTAGGCCGATCAGTGAAAATACGATCAATGCGGCGCTCCGCCGAATGGGTTATCCCAAGGACCAGATGACGGCGCACGGCTTTCGCACGTCTGCATCCTCGCTCCTGAACGAATCTGGCAAATGGAACCCTGATGCGATCGAGCGAGCGCTGGCGCACATGGTCGCGGGCAGCGTCCGGCGCATATACAATCAGTCGGCTTATTGGGCTGAACGGGTTGAAATGGCGCGATGGTGGAGCGACTATCTGGACAAGCTGCGGAACGGAGGAAACAAATGACAGGCGCCCCCGGTGAAGGATGGAAAATCTTCGCGGACGGGGATGATGCCGATGACGTTCCACTCTGGAAAGTCCTCGCTCAATTCAGGTCGGAGGATTTGGACGAAGGCTTGAAGGCAAACGCAGCGATTATCGATCAGGCGAAGCCACGCTCCGTGCGATATTACAATATCGCTTTTGTCATCAGCTTTGGTTTCGGATTTCTCTTTCTCGTTTTCATGGTCGGGCTATTGATCTCGGCACGTTCGAAAACGACGGACCTTTTCTTCTTTCTCACATTGGCCGCGCTGGCCGCCACGGTAGCGCCGCACCTCTGGCGGCAGGCGTATCAATACGGGCTGAAAATCCCGGACGCTCCGCTGAAATTGCCCCATGCGTCAGACCGGATTTTTGACGATGTGTTGGGTCATTTGCAGAAGGTGGGAGGTCCGCAAGCCTTCTACCTCTCTCGCTTTCGCAAGAAGCGGATTCGTCTCAACCGCAGGCAGTTTTTCGGCAGGTTGCGCTATTTCCTGTTCTCCGAGCATAGCAAAGATCGCGGCATGGTGATGCGTTTCCCGACCGCCACGTCGCTCCCCGCCGACCTTTTTCTCCATCGCGAAGATGTTGAAAAAATGCTCGCGATGAGCAGGCCCAAGCGCAAAGGCGGTCCGGGCCGGAACGCCAAATATAGATATGACGATGCAATTATCGCGCTGATCGGTGATCCCCGGCTAGGCGCATTGGAGACGAAGGATCGAGCGGCGGCGGTCCACTCCATCAAGGATTGGCTGTTCGAATGGTTCGAGGCAAACGCCGATGAGTCAGGCGACGTGCCGCGCCGAGATCAATTGACCCGTTACGCGGAAAAAATCTGCACGCATCTGGAAATTATTGCGTCCGCCAAGAGCCGCTGATCGCCGCTTTCGTTTTTCGACCTCTGCGAAAGGATTTTCGGGCAGCACTCGTGCATTCCTGTAACCCGCGTCATCGCCAGACTTCTGCGGCGCTCCCATTGCTGGACGACCCACTGGCAATCATGTGCAACTTGACACGTCTCTCGCCGTGAATCGGCCAACTTGGAGACGCACATGGAACTTCTTGCCATATCCATCAATGACACCGCCAAGGCGCTCGGCGTCGGGCGATCATCGGTATACGCCCTGATAAAGTCCGGTGGCCTCGACGCCATCAAGATCGGCAGGCGAACGCTGCTGACCACGGAGTCCATCCGGCGCTTGGCGCAATGCCGACCGACCCCCTGACCCGCAGCCGCTCTACGGCCCCAGCCTTTTGAGTTGGCGGGCCGCTTCGCGCCTGCGTCCCCTGACACCTCCGAACGCTCGTCATCGTAATTCCAAGAAAGGACGCCGCATGTCCATTTTCCACCGCGCCTTGGATCGGTTCGCCGATTTCCGCTGGACGGGCCGCAAGGTCACGCTTCACTTCAACGCCGATTATCGCATCGCCCGTTTCACCGTACCGCTCATCAAACGGCTGCTCGCCGACGATGAGGACGGTGAGACCTATCGCTGTTCCATCGTGCAATGGGCTATCGACGAGCGCCCGCCGCTCCATGCCCATCGGGGCGAGGTTTCGAGTTTCCGGATCGACGGCCCGTTGCAGAAGGCGGGCGTCAGCTACCTTCCGCTGGGCGGGCTGATCGAGTCCCCCGGCGTGACCGCTCATCTCGATCCCGTCGAAGCCAACCGGCTCGACAGGCGGGTGCAAGAAGCGGTCGAGCGGACGATACGTGACTGGATCGTCGAGCATGGCCTTTATGATCAGCCGCGCCAGCGTCGGGAGATCGACCGTCCCAAGGCCGACCGGGAAGCCCGCGCAGTCATCGCCCGATGGGTGGCGAAGCATTCCTCCAAACCGGCGACCGACGCCATGTCGAACGCGAGCGACCGACCCGGCGATTGCTGTTCCGACGAAGCCGCTGGGGTCTTGTGCCATGCTTGCCGGAAAGGGCGGGATCATGCGTGAGCAAGAGCGCCGGATGGCATCGTCGCAGGGCTGCGATGCTACGCATCGAGCCAGTAATTCAGATACACACCTCACGCACGGGTGCATCCAGCTTTTCCGCCATTTTTCGAGAGTGCGCCGCGAGTGCGCGGAATTGGCCGATCGCGGGAACCTCGCATTTGCGCGCTTCTTCGAGAGTGCGCCGCGTACTCTCGCGGAGGTGGCCCAATGAAGCCGGTCCAATATACCGTTCGCCTGCCTGTATCGCTCGACAAGGCGCTTCGGGCGCTCGCCGAGCGCCACCGTATCAGCGTCTACGCGATGCTCCAGCGCAGCGTGAAAGCCGGTGTCGCGGCCTTGGCGAATCCGCCAGCTCCGGACAACCCACCGCGCGAGATCGTCGGCGAACTGGTGTCAGTTGGCGCCCGCGTTGTCGATGTCGAGCGTATGCTGGACCGCACCTTGTTCACCGCCTGTGCGGCCTATTGTTATGCGCGCAGCGCCTCGAAGGGCGTGCGGATGACCGATGAGGCCATCGCTGCCGACATCAATGAATCCTACGACCGTCAGCGGCGACTCTCGCAGGAGAAGCGGCCATGACCCAGCATCACGACCGCCGCATCCACGCCGACGCCTTGCGCCGGCATCATCGACTTAGCCAGTGGCAGCGCTTCAAGCGACAGGCCGGAATCATGATGGCATCGGTCGCCCTGGGTGCGATCGGCTCGCCATACGCTATGCTCGACAAGGACGAGCGATGGGCGATCGGCGTTTACGCCTATGCGCGGGGAGCGGTTTGGATCGCTCTCGGCCCCGACCCTGCAATCAATGTCACATACGAGGGCGCGCAGTATCGCGTCCCGGCCCGCGCCGTGGTTGCAGATCGCTACTATCGTGGGTCGGTAGCGCGTGCCCTGTCTCTGTCCGGCAAGGGCGCCCTGCTGGGCTTCGTTGGCTGGCTGTCCGGCCTGCTCCTCTTTCGCGGCGCCATGGCGCGGCGTCGTGAGCGCGCCTTGCGCGATCGTGTCATCGCTGGAACCTTGGTCACGACCGAGAAGCAGCTTGCGGCGCAGACCGCCGCCGAAGCCGATGCTCGCGCGCTCGCCATTGGTGCGGTGCCGATCCCTTCGCGTCTCGAGACGCGGCACATGGCGATGATCGGCACGACCGGCAGCGGCAAGACCACCGCGCTGCGCCAATTGCTCGACGGGATCGAGGCGCGGGGGGAGGCGGCCTTGGTCTATGACACCAGCGGGGAGTTCGTCGCCCATTACTACCGGCCCGAGCGCGGCGACATCATACTCAACCCCTTCGACGCCCGCTGTGCCTATTGGTCGCCTTTCGCGGAGATCGCCCATCCAGCCGACGCCGCCCGCATCGCGCACCAGTTCATCACCGAGACGGGTCATCAGGACAGCGACGTATGGCTGGACACCAGCCGAATCCTTGTCGCCAATATGATCACCACCCTCTGGAAAGAGGGGAACGGCACTTTGTCCGCGCTGCTCGATGCGCTTCAGATCAAGACCAAGGATGACCTCAAGACATGGCTGGAAAACACGTCATCGGCGCGCACCTTCGCCGATGACGCCGACCGGGCGACCGGCAGCGTCCTGTTCATGCTCGCCAAGGCGTCGAACCTGATTCAGTTCCTTCGTGCCGAGGGCCGCGGCGGCGAGCCCTTCGCGTTCCGGGACTTCATCAACGGGTTGGATAAACGCCGCGGTGCCCGCCCGTGGATATTCGTGCCGCGCAAGGAGGATTATTTCGAGGCGTCGAAGCCGCTGCTCGCCTGCTGGCTCGAATGCGCGGCCAGCGCCGTTCTGGGCCTTCCCCCTTCCGCCGACCGGCGCATCTGGTTCGTCCTCGACGAACTGGCCGACCTTCCGCGCGTCGATAATCTCGCACGGCTCTTGCCTGAGGGGCGAAAGTTCGGCGCGGCGGTCGTGCTGACCTTTCAGGCGCTCGGCCAGATGCGGCATCGCTATGGACCACAGATCGCCGAATCTATGCTGGGTTGCTGCAACACCAAGCTGTTCCTGCAAACCATCGACAGTGAAACGCGGCAATGGGCGAGCCAGACGATCGGCGAGTGCGAAATCGAGATCCAGACCATGACTGACGCGCTCGCCGATGGCGGCGACGCGACGCGCACCACCTTGGGCCGGATGCGGAAGATGCGGCCCGCCGTGCTGGAAAGTGAATTGCGACTCCCAAAGTATGAGGGGTATTTGCTGCTCCCGGATGGCTTGCCGGTCGCGCGGATCAGGCTTACCTCCGATCACATCACCCGGCGCGGGCCTGCCCGCGAACCGGGTTTCCTTCCCGGCGATCCGAAGGCCACGCTCTGGCAACAGGCATCGCAGGCCGCGCCGTCATCTCCTCCATCTTCGCTGCCGCCGCCCTCGTCATCACCTATGGGTCAAGGACCGGTCTGATGGTCGCGTCCATATCCGCGCTGACCAGTTCGGCGCAGGCCAGCAGTTATTATGAGGCCGATGACTATTATGCCGAGGGCGGACTTTCTCCATCCGAATGGCAGGGGCAAGGCGCGGAGGCGTTGGGTCTGTCCGGCGAGGTCGATAGGGAACAGTTCCGCGACCTGCTGGACGGCAGGATCGGCGAGCAACAGCTTGGCACGTTCCGCGACGGCCAGTTGGAGCATCGCCCCGGCTGGGATGTGACCTTGAGCGCGCCCAAGTCGGTGTCGATCATGGCCGAGGTTGCGGGCGACCGGCGCTTGATCGCGGCGCATGGCGAGGCCGTGAAAACAGCGATGGCCCATGTTGAGAAACATATGGCGGCCACTCGTATCCGCGACGGCGGCACGGTGAACCGCGAGGCGACCGGCAATCTCGTCATCGCCAGCTTCCAGCATGGCACCAGCCGCGCGCAAGACCCGCAACTCCATACCCATAATGTCGTTATGAACGCGACGCGAGGTGAGGACGGCGCATGGCGCAGCCTAGAACCTCGCGCCATCTACCAGCTTCAAAAGCAGATCGGCTCGATCTACCGGCAGGAACTGGCGCTGAAGGTCCGCGAACTCGGCTACGAGATCGAACCCGGCAAGGACTCGCTGTTCGAGATCAAGGGCGTGTCCGGTGATGTCATCGGGGCGTTCAGCACCCGCAGCGCCGAGATCGCGGCGGCGCTTGGCGAACGCGGCACCTCGCGCGATACGGCCAGCGCCGCCGAAAAGCAGATCGCCGCGCTCGATACGCGCGAGGCGAAACTTGCCGTAGATCAGGCATCTTTGGTTGCGGACTGGCGCGATACGTCAAGCAGGGCTGGGTTCGGGTCGGAGGCGCGGCTGGCGATGGTCAGGCAGGCGGAAGCTCAGGCCGCCAGCCCCGTGCACCGCGCCGACATGGCCGCGCAGGCAACAATAGCGGATCGTGCCGTCGCCCATGCCGCCGACAAGCTGGGCGAGCGGCAATCGGTCTTTTCTGCTGCTGCCTTGCAGGAAGAAGCCGGACGGATCGGACTGGGCAAGGTCGGCTATACCCAGATCGGCACGGCGATCGACTCCGCTACCAAAGAGGGCGCGTTGATCGACCGGGCCTTTCTGGATCGGCGCGGCGCGGAGTTCGCCGGGTTCACCACCCGCCAGAATGTCGAAACCGAAGCCAAGATGCTGCGTATCGAAGCTGAGGGACGCGGTGCGCTCTCCCCAATCGCATCGCCGCTATCCGCTGCGAAGGCCGTTGCCATCGCATCGGCGCAGACGGAGCGCGCGGGCTTTGGCTGGAATGCCGATCAGCGCAGCGCCACCGAACAGCTTCTGACCAGCCGCAACCGCGTCACCGCGTTGCAGGGTTATGCGGGGACGGCCAAGACCACGACCGTCTTGGCGACCTTCGCCCGCGAGGCAGAGGAGCGCGGCGTCCCCGTCGTCGCGCTTGCCCCCACTGCGTCGGCCGCGATGGTGCTGGGCGAGGCGCTGAACGCGCGCAGCGACACCGTCGCGCGGCATCTGTTGTCGCCCGAGCGGTCCCAACCCGGCCAGCCCGCCGCGTGGATCGTGGACGAGGCATCGCTTTTGTCGGCCCGCGACACTGCCCGCCTGTTCGACCTGGCCGACAAACACGATGCCCGGATCGTACTTGTCGGCGATGTGAAGCAGCTTGGATCGGTCGAGGCGGGCGCGGCGTTCGCGCAGTTGCAGGGTGCGGGCATGGAAACCGCCAAGCTGGGCGAGATCGTGCGGCAGTCCAACGACGCTACCAAGGAGGCGGTGTTAGCGTCGATCGAAGGCGATGCGAAGAAGGCGCTGGCGGCGCTGGATCGTGGCGGCGGACAGATCATCGAGAATGCTGATCGAGCCGAGCGCTTCGCTGCCATCGCTGAGCGGTATGCCGGGATGGACAAGGCGAGCCGCGCCTGCACCCTTGTTATCGAACCGTCGCGTGAGGGACGCGTTGCGCTGACCGCCGATATTCGCGCGGCGCTCACCCGATCCGGCGAGCTGACCGGCCCCTCCGTCGCCGTGCAGAGCCTCGCCAACAAGGGGCTGACCCGCGCCGAGGCCCGTGACCCGATGAGCTATGACAAGGGCGATGTGGTGCGGTTCACCCGCGACTATGCCGATAAGGGCGTGGCGCGAGGCGAGGCTTACCGCGTTGAGAGCATAGACCCGGCGAAGGCCGCCATCGCGCTCAAGTCCGAAAACGGGCGCGAGGTGGATTGGCGATTACGCCAGTGGGGCGCGGGCAAAAGCCAAGCGTTCGCGCCGCAGGCGCTGGACCTTAAAACCGGCGACAGCATCCGGTTCACCCGCAACGACCGTGAAGCGGGCCGCGTCAACGGTGGGCGCAGCGAGGTGATCGCAGTGGACCCGCAGACTCGCATCGCCACCATCCAGACGCCGGGTGGCAGGACCGAAACGCTGAATCTCGATGCTGCCCGTGACCGGCATATCGCCCATGCCCATGTCGAAACCGCCTTCGCCGCCCAAGGCGGCACCGCCGATCATGTCATTATCCATGCCGACAGCCGTGCTGCCAACCTCGTCGATCAGAAATCCTTCTATGTGGGGATTTCCCGCGCGAAGGAGTCAGTGACAATCTTCACCAATGATCGCGGAAAACTGGTTTCAGCCATCAGTGAACGGGCTGGTCAAGTGCAATCCGCGATCATTCAAGCCCGCATGTCTGCATCTATAGCCAATAAGGCTTCCATGGCAGAAATGGGCTGATGCTCGACCTGTGGCACCTCTCCGGTTGATGGAATGCCTAAACTTTGCTCAGCGTCATACTCATTGTTCCTCGCCTTCCAAAAACTCTATCAGAGACGTCAGTAGATCAGCTCGCATCCTGACTTTGGTATGACATTCCCAAACGATTGCGGTGCTCCACCCGGCCGCATTTAAGTCCGATAGAGTCTGCTGGTCACGCGCCTTATTCCGGGCAATTTTAGTCCGCCAATACTCCGCGTTCTCTTTGGGCTGACGGGCACCACGTTTGCAGTCGTGACCATGCCAGAAACAGCCATGCACGAACACGACCTTGCGACGCCCCGGAAACACCAAGTCAGGGGAACCCGGCAGAATTTTGAGATGGAGCCGAAAGCGATAGCCCGCCGCATGGAGGAGCTTGCGCACGATAATTTCGGGGGTGGTATCCTTTGATCGAACCGCCCTCATTGTGCGGGATCGCAGATCGTCCGTCGCTGTGGGCGGCAGGCTCATACCCGCCTAATAGCGGTCATGTCCGATACTTTTTGAACAATGCCGGCACGTCGGATCGTGGTTCGCCGCATCAGATCGGAGCCAGTTTGCTCCAACTCGAAGTCGACATGATTTAGTTCCAAATCATCACCCTTGAAGCATTGATGGAAGGCAGCCAGCAACTCTACGTTTTCGATCGCTTGAGCTGAAACCGACGGGGCAGCGACCGATGGCACAATGTTAGGAAACAAATAGATGCAGGCAGGGGGAACACGGAAAGGGCCAATATCGGTTAGCCGCTCCTCATTGGGATCATTCGCTATTTTAGGACACGGTCGGCCAATGGTGCCGCACACCATATCCCAAACGATAAGGCCGTCCACGCGCTGATTTCGGGAGATCATTTCGGTACTAAGACGGGTGTGGATGCCCGACCAAGCATTGCGGCGGGGATCGGCGCCAAGATTGGTGCATATGCTCCAAATCACAAATTCGTCAGCATCAGCCGGTCGCTCAAATATGTTGGTGTTGTTGCCGTCGAGGCAGCCTTTCAGATCAATGATCGCCCTGCGACCACTGGGTAGGCGAACCGCATAATCATTGCGACTGGCATCCTCCGTCAAATCCCACCCGGTAATGAATCCCTCATCCTCCATGTGATTGAGGACGTGCTGAACGAACTCGCGTTTTGCGCGCATGGTCGCGGAAAACTGTCCTCTCACTCGTTCGACAGCGCCGCGAAATAGACCGGAGTTATAGAAATCCTTTTCGTCTAGGCCGTGATCCCCAAGGCGGTGCGCCTCGGTCTTCAGAACTTCGGCGAACCGCTCGATTTGTGCGCGAAGATTACTATTCTGCTCGCAGGGGATAACGCTCATGCAGCGGCCCGTTCGGCAGCCTCCACCATGCCCAACAAGGGTTCTAAGATGTGGTAAGCGAGGTGCCGAACCACCGGGACCGCTACGCCATCGCCGGTGAGGTGATATGCCTCATTGTAATTACGGGGGAGTTTATAGTCGTCATCCAGCCCCATAAGGCGCGCCGTCTCGCGTGCAGAGATTAGGCGGGATCGGACCTTGGCTCCATCGATCACCAGAATAATTTGTCTGCTCGATCCGCCTGCGGGCGTCCGTAGGCAGCCAGATATGTCATCAAAGCGCACCTCGGCGCGCTGCACCTTTACGCCTTTTTCATTGAGCCGCGTCCGTTTGTAGACACCGCCAACAACACGATGATCGGCGCGCTTAGCCGCGTTGACCTTGGCAAGATTGATCGGCGACATCATACTCAGGAGTTGTTCGGTTTCATCAGGGGTATGCCACCTCACACTGGATGGATTTTCCTCGATCATGCTCGCGAACGTCGAGTTGCGCCTATCAGGCGTAGGCATGTTCCACCAAAGCATCTTTTCTCGCAACTTGGCGGGTAGCCGGTCAATCGCGCTCTGTAGCCCCCGCGTGTGAAAAGGCTCGATTGGACCGGGAGCAAGTAGAATAGGGTCAACTTCCGTATCGGCCCGGACGCCGATTACAAAAAGCCGGGGACGAGATTGCGGAAGGAATAGCGCGGCGTTGATGACCAGTGCTCCGCACCGATAGCCCGCGTCAGCGAAGGTTTTGCAAATCGCTTCGAAATCCTTGCCTCCATGCGAGGTAAGCGTGCCGCAAACATTTTCGAGTGCAATCAGTTTGGGGCCGCGCTTTTCTGCGATCAGTCCCTTAATCACATCCCAGAACGGGTAGAACGTCCCCGACCGCTCCCCACGCAGACCGGCGCCGCCGCCAGCAAGTGACAGGTCTTGGCAGGGGAAGGATCCCCAGACTAGATCAGCGACCCCGGGCAGATCGGCGGGAGAGACTTGCCGCACGTCACCTACTCTAAGCTCGCCGCCGGTCCCCCAGTTGGCTTGGTAGGTCAAACCCTTTTTATGATCGAAATCATTGGCGAAAAGGCATGTCCAACCGGAGCCGAGACCCGCGCGAGCCATGCCCCCACCTGCGAAGAACTCGTAGAATTTAGCCATTTGCCACCTGCTTTGTAGAGATAGCAGGACTTTCGGAAAGGCCTTCGCGCGCTAGCTTCTCCGCGATTGCTTCGGCAATCCATGTGTTACGGGATACGTTTCCCGGTCGCGTGGCACAAGCTGTATCAATTGCGGCGAAAGTGCCGGCCGGAAGCCTCAAGTTCGTGCGGTCCAGCGGAAGGACATTGGTTGGTTTGGGCTGGGTCATGGCGCCACTATGGCGCCATTTTCTGTGGCTGTCCATAGCGTTCTTTATTTGTTCTCATGCCGGAGGTCAATCTGCCTCGCCCTCTTCAACTTCATTTTCCGGCGATGTCAGACCGAGCAATGTAGCGTGGTACTTAGCAAGCCGATTGAAGTGGGCGTCCATAGCGCGTGCCACTTGCGGCGAATTTTTGACGGCGAGGAAATGTTCGACGATTTGGGTGTAATGGCTGGCCTGCCGAGGCAACCGCTGCACGGGGTCGATTTTGTCGGCGATTTCCTCATCAGTCATCACCTGAACAATCTGGGCTGGCTCGGGGATGGGCATATCTATAGCGGGTGCAGCGGGAATCGAGCCGTTCATAAGCGGCGAGATCGGATTGAAATGATGGAACAGCAGTCCTTCCAACGGGCCGATTTCATCTTTTGTTTCGACCGGGAAGGCGATGACCCAAGCAATTTCCCAGACGTCAATTTGACGGTTGGCGATAATGTCCGATCGGGCAGAGGTTAAGTGCCGACCGACGCGCTTTCGGATGCCGTCCTTTGATTGCCCAACATAGATCGGCACTTGGTTAAGATCGCAGAGGACATACACTCCGATTTGATTCGTGAGAGAACTGACAGCTTTTTTGCGAAACTTAAAATCAGTGGACATGCGCTATTCCGCTCCCGTGACCAAAATCGAAATCGGGATAGCTGTCGATGGTTGCGGCGCCTAGGGCATAGTAGTTAATCCGCGCACTCCAGCGCTTAGCTGGTTCGAAAGTGGCGCGATGCCGTCGAACACAGCCATTCTTCGAATGTCTTTGGGCTTAGCGTGAAATATCCGGTGAGGCATAGCATCCGCCATCGCGCGGCCCATCGAGGTATCTGCATTTGGCTCGCTATCTGCTCGCGGGTCAGATGATCGCGGTGAAGCACGAAGGTTTCGCGGAGAGACGGCGGCATGGCTCGCACCATGATTTGAACGACGGCTTGATCGTCGTCGCCATCGTCCTCCCAAGTGATGCGGATGCGCAAGAAGCGCAACCTGCGCTCGCAATAGACCCGGTGACGTTGGCGAAGGTCGATTTCGGCCTCTGCCAGCGGTTCGCGCCGCCAGCGTCGTGGAGTATCGCCATCGACGAATGCGCCGATCATCATCAAAGCCTCGGCTATGCAGCATTCTACGGCGCGCACTTTGATCGTCAGCCGATCTGCAATTTCCCGATAGGACAGATCGTCAACGCGGTGCAGAAGAAAAACCAAGCGCGTCAAGGGTGGAAGCTGGTCCACGGCAGCCTCGTAAGCGGCCAGCATCTCTTCGGTCATGGCGACGTCTCTTGCGCGCCGCGGCGCCAGCCACTCGGACGCGGATGGCCGGTTACGTCATGCACCCGATCCAGCAGCGTGCGCAGCAGTGGCCAGACCTTGCCAATTGTAAATCCACCATCGTCGGGCCTGGGCTGGTCGAATTGATGGGTATGACCCCACTTCCAATATGGCGAAAGGACGGCCGCCAGCCGCGCCATGTCGAGACATTCATGCGCGAAACCTGTCGCGTTGGCGTAAGCCAGCCCCTTGGCGACATCGAGCCGGACATTGCGGGCATTCCATCGGTCGGAAAAGCCAACGTCCAGCAAATGCGAAGTTAGCGCGAGTTGGACGACGATTCCCGACTGATAGAGCATTTCGTCACGACGAACGAAGAATCCCCGGTCCACCGATTCGAAAAAGTTTTCGGCATTATGATAGCGGAAGCGGCTCAGGCTGCGCCTTTCCTTGGTCCGAACGAGTGCAGCCGGTTCATCGTCATAGCCATCGTGGAGGAGTATCAACGCTTGATCCCAAGGAGCCGCGACCGGCGTGGCTAAAGCCGCAGCGGGCGTCCCGGCAAGCGCTGCCAGCAAAGCACGGCGCGATGTTAGGGGCTCAAGCGGCGAATCATGTGGAGGCAAATCGGGCGACATCATCAACCTACCTTTCTCATTATCCGGAGGCATCCCATGATGCTCCGGGAGCCATAAGCGGCACCGCTTATAGCATGAAAGGCAGGAAATATTCAATAAGCGGCACCGCTTAAGCCGCTTCCGATTGATCGGACGCTTCGCTCGGCTACGACGCAACTATGGGAAGGCCACCGCTTAACGTGAAATCGACGAACATTCGCCTGCCGGAAGGGCTTGGCGAGCGGATCGACGCGCTAGTCGGACGGCAGCGTCGTGCCGCCTTCATCCGCGAGGTGCTTGAACGCGAGGTCAATCGGTTGGAAGCGGAGCGGGCAAAGCTCGGCTCGGCGTAACCTGCGCCGCCCGTTCGTTGCGGGGACTGCGCAATGCTTGGGGAATCGGTTCGATTGCTCTTGAAGGAAAGAATTCTCGGGGCCTAATTGGGGGCATCCGTGCCGGATGTACCAAGCTATATAATTGTAATCGCGTAGAAAAATTTGAGTTGTTCGATTCCGGCTCGGCCTCCATCGCACAGCGGCGCGCTAGCTGCCCTCCTCCTGCATACCCGTCATCAGGTCCATGAAGTTACGCGCGGCCTCGCGGTCCGGCTCCTCCTTGAACGCCACGTCGAGATCGGGTGCAGCGCCGAGCAGATACATCACCGTCCAGAGCGCGAACCGGCGCGGGCGATCCTTCTCCAGCCCGAAATCGACCCGCATCCGCTCGACACCCGCCTCGACCGCCGAAGGCGGGATCGAGGCGAGGTCGGCAGACCCGAAATAACGGCGCAACTGATCGTCGAAATCCATTGCGCCGCTCCTAGAGCTTCAGCCCGTGAAGTCGAGCTGGATCACCTTGGTCGAGGTCGCGCGGCAATAGATCGGCGTGGCGCGCGTCCCATCGGGATAGGTCGCAGTCAGCTCCGCGCCGAACCGCCAGCCGCCGTTTCCGGGCTCCATGCTGGCCAGCCGGTCAAAGCGCAGGCGCGTGCCGCCGGTCACGCCGATCTGGCGCGATGCTTCGAACAGGCACGTCTGGAGCGCGGGCCGCGCGTCCGAACGGACCGAGGCGAGATCAGCCGAGAGCGCCGCCGGCGGCCCCGGCGGATAGCTGGTTGGCGGCGCCTCGGGAGAGGTCGTATCGCCCGACTTCTTGTTCTTGCTCGCCAGCAGCGCGATCAGGCCCGCCGCAACCGCGACGCCGCCGATGATCAGACCGGTGCTCGGTCCCTTGTCCCGGTCGGGATATTCGGGCTGCCAGCCACCACCCCAGTTGTTGCCATAACCATAGGCGAAGGTCGCGCGGCAATCGCGTACCCAGATCGAGCGGCGGTCATAGCCCCACCCACGACCCTGGTTGCAGACGCCACCGTTCGCGCGGAGCAGCACGACGCGGTTCTGCGTGTTCACGTTGCAGTAGCGGGTGCGGTTGTTGCGCGATTCGCAGGTGATGCGGCCGGCATAGCCGCGGTTGCTGCCCCAGTCCGGATTCCCTGGATTGCCAGGATAGCCCGGATAGCCGGGCCGCGGCGGGCGTGGGCGGCCGGGAACCGGATGCGGCAACGGAACCGGACGGTCGACGATCGGTCCCGGCAGAGGGACCGGACGGTCGGGCACAGGCTGCGGAAGCGGCACGGGACGATCCGGCACCGGTCGGGGCAGCGGGACCGGGCGATCCTGCGGCGCGGGCCGGGTCTGTGCCATCAGCGGCGTAATGCTCTGGGTGACGATCGCTGTGGACAAGACCATCAGCTTCAACGTGCTTCTCATGCGCGGACTCCCCTGTTTGGAACGCGGCCAGCCAAGTCGTTACGCCGGTATAGATCGTTCGCCCTGCACCCGCACCAAAAATCAACGTAAAGAGAAGCTTGCAGCCTACTCCGCAGCCTGCGCCGGAAGCACCTCCGCATCGGGCGTTTCAGCGTGGCCGGCGAGCAGCTCGACCGAGGGGACGCTTTCGATCTCACGCGCGCCGGTCTCGACGTTCAGTTCCTTGAGTTTCCGCGCAGAGACCAAAGCGCGGGTTTCGAGGCTGGAGGCGAAGGTGTTGAAGTTCTTGACCGCGCTGTTGAGGCCGCTCCCGACAAGACGCAGGTCGCCCATCGCCTTGGCCAGCCGGTCGTACAGCTCCTTGCCGAGCTCGCCGATCTGGCGGGCTTCCTTGGCCATTTTCTCCTGCCGCCAGACCGCCGCGACGGTGCGCGCGATCGCGATCAGGTTGGTCGGGGTCGCGAGCAGCACGCGCTTCTCGAACGCGAAATCCCACAGGCTGTGGTCATGCTCGAGCGCGGCAGAGAGGAAATGCTCGCCGGGGACGAACATGATGACGTAGTCGGGCGCCTCTTCGAACTGGGTCCAGTACGCCTTATTGCCGAGCGCGTTGACATGCGCCTTCATCGCCGCGGCGTGCTGGGCGAGGCCCGCAAGGCGCTCGCTCTCCTCGACCGCGCCGAACGCGTCCTGATAGGCGTTGAGCGACACCTTGGCGTCGATCACCAGCGCCTTGCCGCCGGGGACGCGGACGATCGCGTCGGGGCGGAGCCGGCCGCCTTCCTCCTGCGCGACGCTGACCTCGGTCTCGAAATCGGTGTGTTCGGAGAGGCCGCAGGTTTCGAGCACGTTCTTGAGCTGCTGCTCGCCCCAGCGGCCGCGCGACTTGGGGGCGTTGCGCAGCGAGTTGACGAGCTTGGCCGCCTCGCTGCTCACCCGCTCCTGCCCGATCCGCATCTGCTCGATCTGGCCCTTGAGCTCGCCGAATGCGTCGCGGCGCTCGGCCTCGACCTTGGCGACGCCCTCCTCATAACGCAGGAGCCGGTCGTTGACCGGCTGGAGCAAGGCCTTGAGGTTCTGTCCGGCGACCGTCTCGGACTGTTTGAAGCGATCGTCGGCGCGCTTGAGGAATGCTTCCTGAGTCTGATTGAGCATCTGTCCGGCAAGCTCGCGGAACTGCCCGGCCATCAGCTCGCGTGCGCCCTTGAACTCCTCCAGCCGTTCCTCGAACGCACCGGCCTTGGTACGCAGTTCGGTCAGTTCAAGCCGGGCGATGTCGCGCTCGTCACGGATGCCGTCGAGCTGGTCACGCAGCTCGGGAAGCTCGCTCAGGCGTTGCTCTGCGCCGGCAAGGTCGATGATCGCTGCTTTGAAATCGGCTTCGCGCTTGTCGCGCTCGGCCCGGATCTCGGCGAGACGGCGATTGGCAACGAACCAGCCGACGGCGCCGCCAAGCAGCAGGGCGAAGATCAGGGCAAGGGCAAACTCGGTTGACACGTTTCTCTCGACAACTTGACACGAACGGCATGTTTTTGCGCACGTGACAACCGCCCGCTCCCCACACCGGAAGCAGGAACATAGACCGAACGGCTACAGTAGGACAGGGTTAATTGCGGCGCGTGCAACCACGCGCCGCACGGGGGCGTCAGGCCGCCGCTTTACGCGCCTTTCCGAGCTTCCGCATGATCATCTCACGCTTGAGGCGCGACAGGTGATCGAGGAAGACGATGCCTTCGAGATGATCCATCTCATGCTGGATGCACGTCGCGAGCAGGCCGGTGAACACCTCGTCATGCGCCTTGCCATGCTCATCGAGCCACTTGACGCGACAGGTGGCGGGGCGGTCGACATCGGCGAACTGGTCGGGGACCGACAGGCAGCCCTCATTGTAAGTGTTGTAGTCCTCGGACGGGTCGAGGATTTCGGGGTTCACGAACACGCGGGGTTCGCGGATCGGCTTGCCCTCCTCGTCCTCTTCCTCCTGCAGATCCATGACCAGCACCCGCTTGGACACACCGACCTGGATCGCAGCGAGGCCGATGCCGGGGGCATCGTACATCGTCTCGAACATGTCGGCGATCAGCGCGCGCAGTTCGTCGTCGACCGTGTCGACGGGAGTGGACACCAGCTTGAGGCGGGGGTCGGGAACTTCGAGGATCGGTAGAATGGCCATTGCAGTAATTTAGCTCCGCCGGGGTCCGGCTTCAAGGACGGATCAGGCAACCGGCCGGCGGGCGCGCAGCGCCTGTGCCAATGTGCCTTCGTCGAGATAGTCGAGTTCGCCGCCGACCGGCAAGCCGTGGGCGAGTTGGGTCAGGCGCACCGGATACCCCTCCAGCCGCTCGGCGATGTAATGGGCGGTGGTCTGGCCCTCGAGCGTGGCGTTCATCGCCAGTACCACCTCGTCTATCCCGCCCGCCGCAACGCGGGTGATCAGGCTGTCGATCGCCAGATCCTCGGGCCGGACCCCGTCGAGCGCGGAGAGCTTGCCGCCGAGCACATGGAAGCGGCCGGGGAACAGGCGCGAGCGTTCGAGCGCCCACAAATCCGCCACTTCCTCGACTACGCAGAGCTGGCGCGTGTCGCGGCGCGGGTCGGCGCAGATCGCGCACGGGTCCGACGTGTCGACATTGCCGCAGGTGCTGCAGGTTGCGAGCCGCTGGCTGACCGCTCCGAGCGCAGCGAGCAGCGGATCGAGCGCGGTCTCGCGTCGCTTGAGCAGATGCAGCACCGCGCGCCGCGCCGAACGCGGGCCAAGACCGGGCAGGCGCGACAGCGCTTGGGTGAGGGTTTCGATCTCAGGCGAGGCCATGCGATGTTCCCTACCCGTTCGGACTAAGCTTGTCGAAGCCCTGTTCTTGGCCTTTCACAAAGATGGAGCCCTTCGACAAGCTCAGGGCGAACGGTTTTTGTTGCGCGAGGGTGCACTTGATCCGAAAGGCCAACCCATGCGGATCATCTTCATGGGAACGCCGGAGTTTGCGGTGCCGTCGCTCGACGCGCTGGTCGAAGCGGGACACGACGTCGTGGCGGCGTACAGCCAGCCGCCGCGCGCGGGCGGGCGCCGCGGCAAGGCGCTGACCCCCTCACCCGTCCACGCCCGCGCCGAAGCGCTGGGGATCGAGGTGCGCACGCCGCTGTCGTTCAAAAAGGACGCTGACGCCGTGACGGCGTTCGCGGCGCTGGAGGCCGATGTCGCGGTGGTCGCTGCCTATGGCCTGATCCTTCCGGTGAGCGTGCTGGAGGCGCCGCGGCTGGGATGCCTGAACGTCCATGCCTCGTTGCTTCCGCGCTGGCGCGGGGCCGCGCCGATCCAGCGGGCGATCCTTGCCGGGGACGCGGAGACCGGGGTCGGAATCATGCAGATGGAAGCCGGGCTGGACACCGGGCCGGTGCGGCTGGAGGGGCGGACGCCGGTCGCGGGCAAAACCGCGGGCGCGCTGACCGACGAACTCGCGGTGATGGGCGCGCAGCTGATGGTCCAGGTGCTGGCCGATCCGGACGCCTATCCGGCGGTGACGCAGGCCCGAGATGGGGTGACCTATGCCTCAAAGATCGACAAGGCCGAGGCACGGCTGGACTTCGCGCAAGATGCCGGAGCTGTGGCGCGGCAGGTGCTGGCGTTTAATCCTCCGGGGGCGTTCTTCGAGGTCGCCGGCGAGCGGGTGCGCGTGCTGGCGACCGAAACGGTCGAAGAGAACGGCGTGGCAGGCGCCGTACTGGACGACGGACTGACGATCGCCTGCGGTGAGGGGGCAATCCGCCCGACTAGCGTCCAGCGCGCCGGACGTGGCGTCATGACAACCGCCGAGTTGCTCAACGGCTTTTCCATCCCCGTGGGAACGCAGCTTTGACCCGCTTCGCGCTCACCGTGGAATATGACGGCCGGCCGTTCATGGGCTGGCAGTATCAGGATCATGGCCCCAGCGTGCAGCAGGCGATCGAGGATGCGCTCCACGGCATCACCGGCGAGGATGCGCTGGTTCATGCCGCCGGGCGCACCGATGCCGGTGTGCATGCTCTTGGGATGCGCGCGCATACCGAAATCGAGAAGGATCTGGCGCCGTTCCGCCTGATGGAGGCGCTCAATGCGCATCTGCGCAATGTGCCGGTGGCGATCCTGGCGTGCGAGGCGGTAGCCGACGACTGGCATGCGCGCTTCTCGTGCACCGCTCGGCACTATGTGTACCGCATCGTCAACCGCCGCGCGCCGCTGACCTTCGACAAGGGGCTGAAATGGCGCGTACCCGCCGAGCTGGATGCGGCGGCGATGCACGACGCGGCGCAGATCCTGGTCGGGCTGCATGACTTCACGACCTTCCGATCGGCGCATTGCCAGTCGGCGAGCGCGCTCAAGACGCTGGACCGGCTCGACGTGGCGCGCGACGGGGACGAGATCAGCATCCACGCCTCGGCACGGTCGTTCCTGCACCATCAGGTGCGGTCGATGGTCGGGTGCCTGTCGATGGTGGGGCGCGGGCAGTGGAGCGCGAACGATCTGCGCGACGCGCTCAAGGCGAAGGATCGCGCGGCGCTGGGGCTGAATGCGCCGCCCGACGGGCTGTATTTCGTGCGGGCCGACTATCCCTGAATTCTGGCCTTAGCGGCTGAAGCGCGCGGCCAGCTCGGCGTGCGTCGACCAGCGGAACTGGCCGACCGGGAGCACCCAGTCGAGGCGATAGCCGCCTTCGATCAGAGTCTTCGTATCGCGTGCGAAGGTATTGGGATTGCAGGATACATAGGCGATCACCGGCACCTTTGACGCGGCCAGCTGCTCGACCTGTTCCCGCGCGCCCGCACGCGGCGGATCGAGGATCACCGCGTCGAACAGATCGAGCTCCTTCGGCACCAGCGGGCGGCGGAACAGATCGCGATGCTCGGCGAAAACGGGGCGCTGGGCTTGGCCAGCTGCGGCCTTGAGCGATAGGATCGCCTCGCGCGCGCCCTCCCCGGCATAGACCTTCACCGCCGCGTCCATCGCGAATGCGAAAGTGCCGAGGCCCGCGAACAGGTCGGCGATCGCCCTGGCGCCGCCGATTGCTTCGCGCACCGCGGCGACCAGCGCGGTCTCGCCTTCGGGGGTTGCCTGCAGGAAGCTCGCGGGCGGGAACGGGACCGGGACGCCGCCGAAGCTGACCGTGACCGGGTCCGGCTCCCAGCGCGGTTCCGGGCCAAGGCCGTCATCGACCGACAGGCGTGCAAGGCCGTGACGCTGGGCGAAGCTGGTCACCGCCTCAATCGCATTCAGGCTGTCGGTGACGAGGCCTTCGACCAGCACGTCTGGGCCCTGATCGGTGAGCGCGAGGTGGACGTTGACGCGCCGGTTGGCGGGGAGGTGCGTGGCCAGCAGGCCCCGCAAGGGCTGGAGCAGCGCGAACAGGCGCGGATCGAGAATCTCGCACTGCTGAAGGTCGATCAGCCGGTGGCTCGACTGTTCTGTGAAGCCGAGATGCACTTGCCGCCCGCGACGTTCGGCGTGCAATGTGGCGCGTCGGCGCGTGCGCGGCGGAGAGAGCGCCGGCGCGCGGATCCCGGCCTCGACCCCCTGCTGAATCAGCGCGCCGGCAATGCGGGCCGTCAGGAACTCGGCATAGGCGCGGTCGTCGAGATGCTGGAGCTGACAGCCCCCGCATTCGGGGAAGTGGCGGCATGGCGGTGTCTGGTGGCGCGGGCCGGGCTGGAGCGTGCCGTCGGCGCGCAGCGTGTCGCCGGGTGCTGCAAGCGGGGCGTGACGGCCATCAGCGGTCACCCCGTCCCCGCGGGCGGCGACGCGGACGATGGTGGCGTCGTCGCTCACAGCGTGCGCTCCAGGGCGGAGGGAAGCACATCGGCCAGTTCGTCGGCGAGAAAACAGCGGTTGAGCAGGCGCGCGGCGTCGGCGTGGAGCCAGACACCGGCTGAAGCGGCTTCGAGCGGTGCGGAAGGGTTCTGGGCAATCATGGTGGCGATCGCGCCTGCCAGAACATCCCCTGTTCCCGCAACCGAAAGCCACGCGCTGGCAGGCGGCGCGACACGGGTAGCACCATCGGGATGCGCGATCACGGTATCGGGGCCCTTGAACACGACAACAGCGTTGCTGCGGCGCGCGGCGTCCTGCGTACGGGCGATCTTGCTGCCCGCGCCTTCCCCGAACAGCGCGGCGAACTCGCCTGCGTGCGGGGTGAGCACGGTGGCAGCTTCACGATCCCGCAAGCGGTCGATGTCGAGCAGATGGAGCGCGTCACCGTCAATCACCAGCGGATGCGGACTGGCGAGCGCGACCTTGAGTTTCTCCCGCGCGCGGTCATCGCGGCCGAGGCCGGGACCGATCACCACCGCGCCGATGCGCCTGTCATCGAGTGCGTCTGCACTCCAGCGCTGGCGGACAACGGCATGCGGCGGATGCGGCAGCCCGCCGGTGAGCAGCAACACATAGCCCGCTCCCGCGCGATACGCGGCCAGCGCCGCCAGCTCCGAAGCGCCGTGCATGGAGCCGGAGACGACCGCGACCATCCCGCGACCATATTTGTGGGTCCAGGGCCGCGGCTTCATCGTCGATGCGCGCGCCAGCGTGCGCACTGGCGCGTCGAACAGGTCCAGCCCAAGATCGACCAGCCGAACCGCACCACAATATCGCGCGGCCGGCTGCAGGACATGCGCGGGTTTCAGCGCTCCCAGCGCGATGGTGACATCATAGCCCGCCTCCGCGAACAACCCATGGTCGTCTCCCGTATCGCTGTCGACCCCACTTGGCAGATCGACCGCGATCGCCAGCCTCGAAAAATCCACCAGCTGCTCGATCACGTCCCACATCAACTCCGGGATCGGGCGGTTCAACCCAGTCCCGAACGCGGCGTCAACATAGACACCCGAATAGGCGCCCGTGTTGGAACGAGGTTCCGGCAAGGGCTCGACCGGCCCGTTCCAACGCGCCCGCGCCGCCATCGCCGCCGGAGTCCGCGGCTCGCCCGTTGCGGCGACCCGGACCGGGACACCCCGACCGGCCAGCACCCGTGCCGCCACGTAGCCGTCGCCGCCATTATTGCCCGGTCCGCACAGTATGAAGACATCGCTGCCCGCCGCCAGCCGGTGGACCCATTCCGCGACGCCGGTTCCCGCGCGTTCCATGAGCGCGGAGACGGAAGCGCCTGCGGCGATCGCCCGATCCTCGGCCGCGCGCATCTGTGCAGCGGTCAGGATCGGCGCGCCGGCAGGCACGCGATCCGGCATCACTCGTCGCCTTGAGGCTTGGGCAGGAGCAACGCGAGCAGGATCATCCGGCATTCGGCGTCGATCGTGCCGTCGACCAGCTCGGGCCGGAAGCGGCGCTGGAAGGCGACGGTCGCGGCGAGGCCATCGATAACCTCGTAACCGAAGCGTTCGAGCGCGAGCAGGAAGCCGGCATCGGTCCAGCCCGGGTCCATGAGGCCCTTGGTCGGGCGCGGCAATGCGAGACGCAGGCGCGCGAGCTTGCCCCAGGGGAAGAGCTCGCCCGGGTCCTGTTTGCGCGCGGGGGCAATGTCCGAATGGCCAACGACGTTGCCGCGGGTGATATTGTAGCGGTTCTTGATCGCGGCGGTGAGGCGGATCACCGACTCGATCTGTTCGTCCGGGAACGGGCGATAGCCGAATTCATGGCCGGGATTGACGATCTCGATCCCGACCGATGCCGAGTTGATGTCAGTCACCCCGCGCCAGCGCGACTTGCCGGCGTGCCAGGCGCGATTGGCTTCATCGACGAGACGAACGATCTGCCCGTCTTCGGCGACCAGCCAGTGGCTCGACACCTTCGCCTCGGGATCGCGCAGCCGCGTGATCGCCTCTTCGGCGCTCTGCATCCCGGTATAGTGGAGGACGATGATGCTGACCGGCAGCGCGCGCGCGTCGAAATTGGGCGACGGCGCGTCGATCCACCTGAGCTCAGTCCCGTCCTGCATCATCGCTGCGAGGGATGCGGCGGCGCGCGCCGAAACGCAAGCCGCGAGACACGCCGATAAGCCGAAACGCCCCTCGCTTGAGCGTTAAGCGGCGCGGAATGGCGCGACGCGCGCGTCCGCGGCGAGGTAGAGGCCGCGGAACTGGTCGCTGGGGCGGAAGGCGTCGGTCTGGCCGATCACCGTCTCGCCCGCGCCCAGCACGAGCAGCCCACCATCGCGGGTCGCGGTCCGCAGAGTACGGAACACACGGGTCCGGACATCGGCGGCGAAATAGAGCAGGACGTTCCGGCAAAGAACCAAGTCGAACTTGCCCACCGGCGCCGGGTCCCTGGCGAGGTTGTGCTGACGGAACTGGACGCGGCGGGACAGCTCGGGCCGGACGACCCACTCGCCATCGACGCTGTCGAACCAGTGCACCATCCGCCGAACCGGCAGGCCGCGCTGGATCTCGAACTGCGAGAAGCGCCCGGCGCGTGCGCGCATCAGCGCAGCGGCGGAGACATCGGTCGCGATGATCTCGGGCATCATCATGCCGCGGGTGATCGCCGCTTCCTCGAACAGCATCGCCAGCGAATAGGGCTCCTGTCCCATCGAGCAGCCCGCGGACCAGATACGTAGCCGACGGCCGGGCGTCTCTGCCTGCAACGCGATGGCCGCTTCCAACACCAGATCGAGCACAGCAGCGTCGCGGAAGAAGGAGGTCTCGTTATTGAGCAGTGCGTCGATCACCGAATCGGCGAGCGGCCCGCTGCGATCACCAGCAAGACGGCCGATGAGCTGATCGAGCGTGTCGAGATCGTTAGCGCGCAGCACCGGCTTCAGCACCGTTTCAACACGCCAGGCGCGGTTGGCTGCAATCTGCTGGCCCGTCCGTTGTTCGAGCAGCGCGCCGATCACGTGCATCGCGCCGGTCGAGGCGAAGGTCTGGGGGAGCGCGCCCATCAGCCGGGCCTCCGCTGGCTGGCGATCATGCGGCCGATCTCATCGGGCGGAAGCACCGCGGCGGCGCTTTCGGCGATCGCACCGGGCATTCCCCATACCACCGAGCTCGCCTTATCCTGTACGATCACGCTGCCCCCTGCATCGATCAGCCGCTTCGCGCCCAACGCTCCGTCGCGGCCCATGCCCGACAGGACCACGCCAAGCCCGCGCGCGCCGAACAGGTCGCCGATCGAATCGAGCATCGGATCGACCGAGGGCATGCAGCCGCTCGCCACCGGTTCATGCGAGAGACGCACCGCGTAATAGCCTTCGCCCGCGCGCATGACCCGCAGATGCGCGTCGCCCGGCGCCACCAGCATCCGGCCCGGACGCACCCGCATATGATCGACCGCGACCTCGCACGGACGGCCCGCAAGCACCGCGAGCTGCGCCGCGAAATAGCTCATGAACGAAGCCGGGAGATGCTGGGTAACCAGGATCGGCGGCTGGAAGGATGTCGGGATCGCACGCAGCATCTGGCTGAGCGCGTGGATACCACCGGTGGACGCCCCCACTGCGACGATGTCGAATTCGCCGGGCGCGCGATCGGCATGAGCGGAGACCGAGGTTCGGGCGTCGTCCGCGTTGAACAGGCGCTTCAGCCGATCCTCGAGCACCGCAGCGAAGCGGCCGGCAAAATTGCCGACGCCCGGCTTCACCAGCGTATCTGCAGCGCCGAGCGCGAGCGCCTGCACCGCGGCGGCGGCTCCATCGTCGGCGGCGGAGGAAACCACCAGTACCTTCGCCCCCTGCCCCGCAGCCACCAGATCGGGCAACGCGGTCAGGCCGTGGACGCCGGGCATCTCCAGATCGAGCAGGATCACGTCAGCGCGGTTGGTGCCGAGAAACGCGAGCGCATCGGCGACATTGCTGACCGATCCGACGATGCGGAACCGTTCCATCCCCTCGATCATCCGGCCGAGCACGGCGCGGGCGACAACCGAGTCATCGACAATCAGGACGCGGACGCTTCCGCCATCGCGGTCCAGCGAGAGGCCGGCCGCGGTAGAGCTTCTGGCCATCGCCGCGGCCCTCAGGCGACGCCGACGATCTGGAGCTTGCTCTCGAGCGTCTCGCGGTCGAACGGCTTCATCACATATTCGTCGGCGCCCGCTTCGATGGCGGCGCGGATATACGCCATGCCGTTTTCGGTGGTGCAGAACACCACCTTCGGCTTGGACGGGAGGCCGCTGTCCTTGAGCGCGCGCAGAAAATCCATCCCGCTCATCACCGGCATATTCCAGTCGAGCAGGACAACATCGGGAACCGAATCGAGGCATGCATCGAGCGCCTCGCGCCCGTCGCCGGCCTCGCGCACCTCGAAATTCATGGTTTCAAGGATATGGCGCGCGACCTTGCGGATCACCTTGGAATCATCGACGACGAGGCAGGTCTTCATGTTGGGCCATTCCCGGGTTTTTGGCGCGTTCGCCGACAGTTGTGCCTGAAAGATGTAAGCACCACGTTAATGCCAATTCACGCGGCTTGCGCGGGCGATGCCGGCACCAGCGCGGTCAGATCGATCGCCAGGATCGGCTCGCCGTCGCGTTCGACCAGCCCGATGCCGGCACGCTGCCATGCTTCCGACAACGGTACACCCGAGGCCAGCGGCTGAAGCGGGAAAGGCGCGACATCGTCGAGCGCATCGACCAGCAACGCGTAGTGATGACCATCGACGCGGGTGATGACCGCTCGGCTGGCATCCTGTCCGCCGGTCATGCCGAGCGCGGCAACGGTGTCGATGACCGTGACGACACGGCTGCGCAACGCAGCAAGGCCGCGGACATGGCCGCCGGCGCGCGGCACCGCGACGATCGTGCCGATATCCACCACCGATTCGACCTGGTCGGCGCCGATCGCCACCGCCTGCCCCGCAACGTGCGCAATCAGGAACAGCCGATCCATCACTTCCCCCGTGCAACGCTGGCGAGTGCGCCGAGCAGCGCGTCGCGATCATAGCGCCAGATGCTGCCGTCGCCGTCGCACCCGCGCTTGCTGCGCAGACGGACGACCGGAGCGCGCGCCAATGTGTCCGCAGGGCTGTCGAGCGTGAGCACGATATCGGCGGATGAGCTGGCGTCGAGCGTCACGCGATATCCCGCGGTTTCGAGCATCGGCTGGATAAAGGTCCGCATCCACCCGTCCTCGCCACCGGTGAGCAGGCAGAGCGGGGCAGCATCGGGATCCGCACCGTCTTCACCATGTTCGGCGAACAGCCAGTGCGGGTCGAGCAGTTCGACCGGTTCGTCGTCGAGCAGCACCGCGCCGGCAATCGGGCCGGGCGCGCCGGCGGCGACGATCTCAGCCGGAAGCGTGACGATATCTGCTGCTTCGGCAATAGCATAACCAATCTCGCTCACACCATCTTTGAGGCGCAGGATCGACCAGACAGGGGCATTTGCGACCTCGCAGCGCGCCGCGAGCGGAATGATCCGGCCATCGATCGTCAGGCGCAAGCGGCCCGCGGCGTGGCGGATCGAATCGCCATCGACCTGTTCGATGCGATCGACCACGCCCAGCGGCACCGCGCGGCGTGTGCCGTCGAGATCGACAAAGACCAGCGCCTGAACACCCGGAACCTCGTCCTCCGCAGCGTCTTCAGCTTCCTCGGCGAGCACGTCGTGCACGAACTGAAGGCCCGCATCGCGCGCGATTCCGCCACAATCGAGCAGCAGCATCGGGCGGCCGCTGTCGGGCAATGTCTGGCCGGCATAGAGGCCGGTCGCCATGATCGCAGGCGCCGCCGGCTTGATGACGAGTTCCTCATTGTCGAGCACGTCATCGACGCGCAGCGCGAAGCTGCCCTCGCCCACGCTGACGATCGCCAGCATCGTGCGCATCGCGCGGACATTGCCGCCGATGCAAAGCACGTCGGAGAGTTCGACCAGCGGCAGCCGCCGGTCGCGCACCGTCACCACCTCGGCGCTGCCGATGCGATCGACGCGGATCGCCTCGCTCGATTCGCTGACGATTTCCTCGATCGCCTGACGCGGCACTGCGAAGCGCTGGCCCGCCGCCGCGACGACGATTGTCGGGATGATCGACAACGTGAGCGGCACGCGGATCAGGATGCGCAGCCCCTTGCCCGGCTGGCTGTCGAGATCGACCCGGCCGCCGATCTGCTCGATCGCAGCGCGCACCACATCCATGCCGACGCCGCGCCCTGAAATCTCGGAGACCTCATCCTTGCTCGACAGACCCGGCTCGAACACCAGATCGAGCTTGGCCCGCTCGCCAAGCGCACGCAGCGCGCGTTCGTCGCGGCCGGTATCGGCGAGCTTGCGGATCAGCCGGTCGGTGTCGATGCCGCGGCCGTCATCGGCGACCTCGACCACGATCTGGTTGCCCGACTGGCGCGCGGCGACGCTGAGGCGCCCATTTTCGCGCTTGCCCGCGGTGCGGCGATCTTCAGGCGATTCGATGCCGTGATCGATCGAATTGCGGATGATGTGAACCAGCGGGTCACGCAGTACCTCGATCATCTCGCGATCGAGTTCGACCTCAGCGCCGTCGATCTGGAGGTTGACCGACTTGCCAAGACTCGCCGCAGTGTCGCGTACCATACGCGGCAGTGCCGAGAAGAGCGCGTCGATCTTCTGCATCCGCGTGCGGGTGACGGTATCGCGCAGATCGGCGACGGTCGCGGACATGCGTTCGAGCGCCGCCTCGACCTGCGGATCGACCTCGGCATTGCGGAGCCGCCGCGACAATTCGTTGCGGGCGAGCACCATGTCGGACATGCCGCTCATCATCCGGTCGAGCAGATCGACGTTGAGGCGGACGCTGCGCGCGGCAGCACGCTGGGCAGCAGGGGCTGCTACCTGGATGACTTCTTCGGATCCCTCGGCAAGCGCCGCGATCAGCAGGTCTTCGCCACTATCGTCGAGCCCGGCGCCGGCGTCGATCGCCTCAACAAGCTCGCCGATCCGGTCGACGACAGCCAGCACCGCGTTGACCAGCGCGCGATCGGGTGTGCGCTCACCCGCCCGGACTGCGGCCAGCACATCCTCGGCGGCATGGCTAAGGCGTGCGAGGCGCGGCAGGTCGAGAAAGCCGCAGCTTCCCTTGACCGTATGGACGAAGCGGAAGATCGCATCGAGACGCGCGCGATCGCCCGGATTCGCCTCCCAGGCGACGATCTCGCCCGACAGTGCTTCCAGCGTCTCGCGTGTCTCCGCGATGAATTCTTGCAGCAGGTCGTCCACGATGCCCCCACACGTACACGAAGGTCATGGGGGTACGGGGGTTAAGACCAGGTTATCCAGATACCGGTTTTCGAGCCGATGTCGCGATCACCGCCCGACGTGCGTCTCGCCACGCGCCTCGGCCAGCAATGTCTGCTTGTGCCGCTCGGCATAACCCGCGCGCTGTTCGTCGGTTCGCGTCTCGTGACATGCAGGGCAGCTCACCCCCTCAGCATAGAGCGGGGAGGTGCGTTCTTCCGGGCTCACCGGCATCCGGCATGCGCGGCACAGGCTATGATCACCGGTCTCCAGCCCGTGCTTCACCGAAACCCGCTCGTCGAAGACGAAGCACTCGCCGTCCCACAGGCTGCGGGCTTCGGGGATCGTTTCCAGATAGGCGAGGATGCCGCCCTTGAGGTGATACACCTCATCCAGCCCCTCGGCCTTGATGAAGGCGGTCGCCTTTTCGCACCGGATACCACCGGTGCAGAACATCGCGATCTTGGGGGCCCGCCCTTCCCGCTCCAGCTCGACGCGGTGCGCGCGGAACCAGTCGGGAAACTCGCGAAAGCTGTGCGTTTTCGGATCAATCGCGCCGCGGAAGGTGCCGATCGCAACTTCATAGTCGTTGCGCGTGTCGATCAGCACCGTGTCGGGATCGGCGATCAGCGCGTTCCAGTCCGCGGGCGCGACATAGTGACCGACATCGACCAGCGGATCGATATCGGGCTGACCCATCGTCACGATCTCGCGCTTCAGGCGCACCTTTGTCCGGTGGAAGGGCATCGTCGCAGCGCGCGATTCCTTGACCTCGATCGCACTGCATCCGGGCAAAGTGCGGATATGCTCGAGCACGGCTTCGATCCCGGAATCGCTGCCCGCGATCGTTCCGTTGATCCCCTCACGCGCGATCAGCAGCGTGCCGCGTACGCTCTGCGTCGCGCACAACTCTGCGAGCGTGCCCCGAATAGCCGCCGGATCGCCGAACCGTGTGAACTGATAGAGCGCCGCGACGCGAACCGGCCCGGTCATCTCATCCCGCCGTGAATGCCGCCCCGAACAGCAGCACCGGCGCGTCGGGTGGGGAGACCTGAAGGTCACCACCGCCCTGCGCGACGAGCTGATGCACCAGATAGGCCGCCGCCGCACGTGGGGTGACCGGGGAGTCGCCGGTATCGCCGGTCAGCGCGCCGCGAAGCTCCTGATCCAGCACGATGCGCGGGCCGTCGGCGCGCACCACGATCTCGACCGTACCGTCGCGCGCCTCCGCACCGATATCGAGCTGGCCGCCGCGTACCAGCGCGTCCCCGCCGATCAGTGCAAGGTTGAGCAGAACCTTGATCACCTGCTTGGGCAGTACCGGATCCTCAACCATCCAGCCGATGCTGACGCGATGGTTGTCGCCGAACAGTCCCTCGATCGCCGCCTGCGCCTCGCGCGTGTCGACGGTATCGCCGAACCCGCCCGCAGCGCCAAAGGCGAGGCGGAAGAATTTGAGTTTGTTCGCGCTCGCCCGAGCGCTTTCCGCGAGCAGCTCGAGGCAGCGTGCGCGCATCTCGGGATCATTCTCGTCCGCCAGCAGCTCCAGCCCGTTGTTGAGCGCGCCCACGGGACTCAGCAAGTCATGGCACAGGCGCGAGCAAAGCAGGCTGGCGAAGTCGGTGGGCGAGATAGTCACATGATGCTCCGGCAATTCGCGCAACTCTTTGGCGCAGCAGCGCCCATGCCGCAAGCGAACGATCTTTCATCCGGCCCCGAAGCCCGATAGCCTCGTCCGAAACGGGCGGAGCGAATTCATGCAGCGAATGATGGTGACAGCGTTGACCGGATGGATGCTGGCCGGGGCGGTCCCGCTCCCGGCGCTGGCGCAGCAGCGTCCGGCGGCGGTGGAGACGCTGCGCATCGACAAGGCCCGGATCGACAAGATGCTCGCCACGATGATCGCCGATGGCCGCGCCGCGGGCGTGTCGGCGCTGGTGTGGAAGGACGGGCGCGAAGTCTATTATGGCGAGCGCGGCCTGGCCGACCGCGAGGGCAACAGGCCCTTCCGCCGCGATACGCTGGTCCAGATCTGGTCGATGACCAAGCCGGTCACCGGGGTCGCGCTGATGCAGTTGTGGGAACAGGGCAAGTTCCGGCTTGACGATCCGCTGGCGCACTATCTGCCCGAATTCGCCAATCCGCTGGTTCAGGACGGTACCGACAAGGATGGCAAGCCGCTATGGCGCGCGGCGAGCCGCCCGATCACGATCCGCGATGTGCTGCGGCATACGGCAGGCTTCGCCTATGGCGACGGCCCGACTGCAGCGCACAAAGCGTTCGCCGCCGCCGATCCGCTCAATCTCGACAATGATCTTGCCGAGTTCGGCCGCAGGCTGGCGAAGGTGCCTCTGCTGTCCGAGCCGGGCACCGAATGGCATTACAGTGCCGCGGTGGACGTGCAGGCACTGCTGGTCGAGCGCCTCTCCGGCATGAAGTTCACCGACTATATCCGCACGCATATCTTCGAACCGCTCAAGATGCGCGAGGCGGCGTGGCACCAGCCGATGGACCGCCTCCCCCGTCTCGCCGCGACCTATGTGAAACAGGACGGCAAGCTGGTCCGCCAGCCCGATGCGCAGACCCGGCGCATGAACTTCGCGAGCGCGAAGCTAACGATGGGCGGTGCGGGCGTCGTCGCGCCGATTGATGACTACATGCGCTTCGCCCGAATGCTGCTCAACGGCGGCGAGCTCGACGGCGCGCGGATCCTCAAGCCGGCCACGATCCGGCTGATGGCGACCGATCAGCTCGATCCCGCGATCAGGGAGCGCGAGTGGCTGATGGGCAAGATCGACGGCGGGTTCGGCTTCGACTTCACCGTGCGCACCGCCCGCCCCGCCACCCCCGATCGCAACCGCGGCGCGGTCGGCGAATTCTTTTGGGACGGCATGGCTTCGACGCTGTTCTGGGTCGACCCCGCCAACCGCATGGCGGCAGTGTTCTTCGTCCAGACGATCCCATTCGATGGCACGCTCCACACCGATATCCGCAAGGCGGTGTACGGCGCCGACTATCTCGGGCCGCCGGGCGACTGACGCGTCAGGTGCAGCGCGTGTCGAAACCGGTGCGTGCGGCCAGCACCGTTTCCAGATTGGCCTCCGCCCAGCGCCAGACGCCGCAGAATGCCTCGCCCAGGCTCTCGCCCACTGGAGTGAGGCGGTAGTCGACGCGCGGCGGCACCACTGCATGCACGGTGCGGGTGACCATGCCGTCGCGCTCCATCCGCCGCAGCGTCTGGGTGAGCATCTTCTGGCTGATCTGCGGCACCAGCTTCGAAAGCTGGGTGAAACGCAGTTCGCCATGCTGTTCCAGCGTTTCGAGCAGGATCATCGTCCATTTATCGGCAACGTTGCCGATCAGCTCGTTGACCAGGGCATCGACGCGCGGGTCCGCGGCATGCCATTCGCAGGATTTCGCAATACTCTCCATTTGGTGAGTATAAATCTTTTGGGTGCCTTCTTTCCAGTGGTTAGTGCAGCGCTACATCGCCGCCTCTAACTCAGGAGGCATTTCCATGAAGCGCAGCGGCAACACCATCCTCATCACCGGCGGCGGATCGGGCATCGGCGCAGCGCTCGCGCAGCGCTTCCACGATGCGGGCAACGTTGTGATCGTCGCGGGCCGCCGCCACGACGCGCTTGAGGCCACGATCGCGGGCAGGACCAACATGCATGCGATGGTGCTGGATATCGATAGTCCGGAGGCGATCGAGGCGTTCGCGCGCGAACTGGTCGCCGCACACCCCTTGCTCAACATCCTGTTCAACAACGCCGGCGTTATGCAGCATGAGGATGTAGACACCCACCGCGATCTTGGCGCCACCGAAGCGATGATCACCACCAATCTGCTCGGCCCGATCCGGCTGACCAACGCGCTGGTCGATCATCTGAAGGCGCAGGCGGACGCAGCGATCGTCAACGTGACCTCGGGCCTCGCCTTCGTGCCGCTCCCCGCTGCCGCGACCTACAGTGCGACCAAGGCGGCGATCCACAGCTACACCGTTTCGCTTCGCGACGTACTGGCCGGTCAGGTCGAGGTGATCGAGATGGCGCCACCCGCAACGCAGACCGACCTGACGCCGGGCCAGCGTAGCCGCGCCGGCTATCAGCCGCTGGAAGAGTTCGCGGACGAAGTGTTTGCGCTGTTCGGTCAGACGCCGACGCCGCGCGAAATCCTGGTCGAGCGCGTCAAGTTCCTGCGCAACGCCGAGATCGAAGGCCGGTACGACGCTGCGCTGGTGGCGATCACCGAACTGGCCACCGGCGACGGGCACTGACCCGCCGCCGCGAGGCGGGGTTCACACCCCGCGTCGCCCCTGCAGGAACTGCACAACGACCACGATCAATGCCACCACCAACAGCAAGTGGATAAGGCCGCCGGCAATATTGAGCGAGAAGCCCAGAAGCCAGAGGATCAGAATAACGACGGCGATGGTCCAGAGCATGTCAAATCCTTTTGTTACAAAGGAGTAACAAGACGGGCCGTGGAATGTTCCCTGCCTTTAGCTCACCGTTTCTTGCCGGGCTTGCTCGCTTCGTGCTCGGCATTCGCTCTGGCCTGTACCTTGGCCATGCGCCCGATCAGGTCGAGCGGCAGCGGTTTGCTCTTGGGCAGTTGCACCGCCGACTTGGTCATCTTGTACCCGGCGAGTTCGTCCTTGAACGTCTCGAACGCGGCACTCGGCGGCGGGCACGACAGGTTGAAGTGCTTCGCATAGGCCGAGATGTAGAAGATCCAGCCGTGATGGAAGAAAGCCGGGATCTGATAGCTGATCCGCTCCTCCGCCTCGGGAACGGCCGCCATGATCGTCTCGCGGAGCGCCTGCAGACCCGCGGCGTTCTCGCCATCGAAGGTGGCGATATACTGGTCGATGGTCCTGAAATCGGTCTTCGCCAAGATCCTGCTCCTCTCGCTCGATCGTCGCCCGGCACCCTGCCTTCAGCGGGTTCTCATCGCCAGATCGATGAAACGGAAGCCGCTTCGGGCGACGCGCACGGATCCGCCTGCGCAAGTCCGGGGCGATTTGTCCAATGGAAACCTGCCAGGCGCGTTCATAGATAGGTGACATGAGCGAAGACAGGGTGATCGAACGACGCAGGATCGACGAGGACAGCCTTCGCGAGCTGGTCGGGCAATTTTATGCCCGCGTTCGCACGGATGCGGAGCTCGGCCCGGTCTTCAATGATGCGATCCACGACTGGCCCGCGCATCTCGACCTGCTCACCGACTTCTGGTCGTCGGTGATGCTGACCAGCGGCCGCTACAAGGGCCGGCCAGTCCCCGCGCACCACAAGCACGCCGCACGGATCAGCCCCGAGCTGTTCGACCGCTGGCTCGCTCTGTGGGACGAGACCAGCAACGCGCTGATGGTGCCCGAAGCGGCGGCGGCGTTGCAGGACAAGGCACGGCGCATCGCCGAGAGCTTGCAACTCGCGCTGTTCTTCCGGCTGCCAGAGCGCGGGGCCTGAACGAGCACGCGACTTGCGATCCGCCGATCAGCTTAGTCCGGAAGGCAAGCCTTCGATGCGGATCTCATAGTCCTTCCCATAGTCCACATGCTGGATATCCAGCAGTCCCGGCCTGAGTTGCTTTCCGACCTTCAGATCGAAACGAACCGGCTCGAATCGTCCATGGATCGAACCGTTCGGAACCGCGCGCCACAGCCGCGCGCGCATCGAGGTTGCGATCACCCAGAGCATGCCGTCGGGCGCGGCACCTTCCGCATCCCGTACCGACGGTGTGGGGTCGTCGGTCAGATGGGTGTGGTAGAAGCCCATGATCTGCAGCGCGTTGGCTTTGCGCTGCGCCTTGTACGCCGCGAGAAGCTGGGCTGGGTCGATCTCAAACGCGATTTCTGGTTCGGATGACACGTTGTTCGTGCGGTCCGCGGCCGTAATTCGATGCCCCCTCCCGCGGAGGATCCCACACTTCTCATGCGGACGCCCATATCCGCCGTCGCGATAGGATGCGTGAAGGACCGACCGCATGATCCGTAGGATGATGGCGCTTGAAATTTCGGGGTTCATTGCCATCTCCTACGACAATGAGTCCGGGGGTTTCCACACTAGAAGCGCGGATTGCGGACGCAGCCAATGGCTGGCGTCTCGACCGGGCTTTGGCGGATGCCCTTCCCACGCTGTCGCGCGAACGGATCAAGGCGCTGATCTCGACCGGTAACGTCACCGGCCCCGACGGGCAGGTACGCGACCCCAAGAAAAAGGCTCCGGGCGGCGCGATGTTCCGCATCGACGTTCCCGAACCGGCGGCGGCGCATAACGAGCCGCAGGAAATTGCGCTCAACGTGGTGTTCGAGGATGAACATCTGATTGTTATCGACAAACAGGCCGGCCTCGTCGTCCATCCTGCTGCCGGCAATTACGATGGGACTTTGGTCAACGCCCTGCTCCACCATTGCCAGGGCAGTCTGTCGGGGATCGGTGGCGTGGCGCGGCCGGGAATCGTTCACCGCATCGACAAGGACACATCGGGGCTCATGGTGGCGGCCAAGACCGATCGCGCGCATGTCGGGCTCGCCCGCCAGTTCAAGGCGCACTCGATCGACCGCCGTTACAAGGCGATCGTATCGGGGCGGCCGAAAACGTCGGGCGGAACGATCGACGCTCCGCTCGCCCGGTCGCCACAGAATCGCAAGAAGATGGCGATCGTCGCCGGCGGTAAGCGCGCCGTGACACATTGGCAGATGTGTCAAGTTGGTCAGCTTCACGAGGCGGCTCTGGTCGAATGCCGGCTCGAAACCGGGCGGACGCATCAGGTCCGCGTCCACATGGCCTCGATCGGTCATCCCTTGATCGGCGATCCGGTCTATGGCAGAACGAAAAAAGAACATCGTGAGCTGTTGGAAACCCTGGGTTTCCATCGTCAGGCCTTACATGCGGCGCATTTGGGGTTTATCCATCCCATAGATAGCCGGGCTTTGGCCTTTGAAAGCCAAATGCCGCCCGACATGGAGGAACTGTTCCGCCAGCTTGTCGTATAGGTTTTCACTGACCCGTCTTCGGAGGGTCGCACATTGTCCTCGCCGCTTCAGGGGGGACGCGCAAAAGGGAGTAAGTAGATCATGGCAAGCGGAAGCAACGTCCCGGCGACGATCCCCGCACTCGGCGGTGAGCAGAGCCTCAATCGCTATCTGGCCGAGATCAAGAAGTTTCCGATCCTCGCGCCCGAGCAGGAATATATGCTCGCCAAGCGCTTTGAGGAGCATGGTGACACTGAGGCAGCGGCTCAGCTCGTGACCTCGCATTTGCGCCTCGTGGCGAAGATTGCGATGGGCTATCGCGGCTATGGCCTGCCGGTGTCCGAGCTGATCTCCGAAGGCAATATCGGCCTGATGCAGGGTGTGAAGAAGTTTGAGGCCGATCGCGGCTTCCGCCTCGCCACCTATGCGATGTGGTGGATCCGCGCCTCGATCCAGGAATTTATCCTGCGCAGCTGGTCGCTCGTGAAGATGGGCACCACCGCCGCGCAGAAGAAGCTGTTCTTCAACCTGCGCCGGATGAAGGCCAAGCTCGACGCGTTCGAGGATGGCGATCTCAACCCTGAGCATCTCGCCAAGATCGCCAAGGATCTGGGCGTGACCGAGGACGAGGTCACGTCGATGAACCGCCGCATGGCGATGGGCGGCGACACGTCGCTCAACGTGCCGATGCGCGAGGATGGCGACGGTCAGTGGCAGGATTGGCTGCAGGACGACAGCGCGTTGCAGGACGAAGTCGTCGCCGAGGCGCAGGAGGCCGATGTCCGTCACGGCATGCTGGTCGAGGCGATGGACGAACTCAACGAGCGTGAGCAGCACATTCTGACCGAGCGCCGCCTGACCGACGATCCCAAGACCCTAGAGGAACTCTCGCAGGTCTATGGCGTGTCGCGCGAGCGCGTCCGCCAGATCGAGGTGCGCGCGTTCGAGAAGCTGCAAAAGGCGATGATGCGGCTGGCCGGCGACCGGCGCCTGCTCGCCGTCGCCTGACGGCGCGGCCGGGGGGCGGAGTTGACGGCAGCGACTGGCACGCGGCGATGGGGCCGCCGGCTCATCATCTGGGCCGGCAAGGCCTTGCTGGCGTTCGTCGGCGGCTCGCTGCTGCTGGTGCTGATCTTCCGCTTCGTCCCCCCGCCCTTCACGCTGACCATGGCGGGCGATCTGGTCTCGGGCCATGGCATCAGCAAGCAATGGGTGCCGCTGAGCCGGATCGACCCTGACATGCCCCGTGCGGCCATCGCCGCCGAGGATTCATCCTTCTGCACCCATGGTGGCTTCGATTACGACGCGATCGCCGCGGCGATGTACCGCAATGCCAAGGGCGGCAAAGTGCTGCGCGGAGGGTCGACGATCAGCCAGCAGACCGCAAAGAACGTCTTCCTCTGGCAGGGCGGCGGCTTCTTTCGCAAGGGTCTGGAGGCGTGGTTCACCGTCCTGATCGAGCTGATCTGGCCCAAGAAGCGGATCATGGAGGTCTATCTCAACGTCGCGGAGACCGGGATCGGCACCTATGGTGTCGAGGCAGGGTCGCAGCGTTACTTCGGGCATAGCGCCGCGAAGATGACCCGCGCCGAGGCGGCGCGGATCGCGGCAGTACTGCCGCTGCCCAAGAAAAGGGCGGGTGTCGCCCCAAAGGGCTTCACCCGCCGCTACGGCAATTCGATCGCAGCGCGGATCGGCGTCGTTCAGAATGACGGGCTGGATACGTGCCTGCGCTGAACGACAGCGCAGAAAACATTTTCCTACACGCCGCCGATCTGAAACACCTGCCTGACGCTCTTTCGCATCGTCAGGCAAAATGCCCCGGCTATTGGACCGAATTCTCGATCCGCTTGCCTGCCTTCTCGGCAGCGTCGCCAACCTTCTCCGCGCCCTCGCCGACGCTCTTGGCGGCTTCGGTGATCGCAGCGTCTTTCTTGGTCTCGCTGCTCTTCTCGCTCAGAAAATAGAAGGCGCCGACTACCACGACCACCAAGGCGAGGATGCCCAGGATCAGCCCACCACCACCACCGCGCCGTTCAACGATCGTGGTGGTGTGAGTCGGCGTTTCGACACGAGTCGCTTCGGTCCGGTCATCATCGCTCATATTGCATCTCCCGACAGGATCTGATGGCGGCACTAACGGATGCGGCGAAACGATTGTTCCCGTTGTGAAATGTTCAGAATGGAAGCTTGAACCCCGGCGGGAGCGGGATACCGCTGGAAAGCTTCGACATTTCGCCCTGCGCCGCGGCATCCGCCTTCGCCCGCGCATCGTTCAGCGCAGCCGCGACCAGATCCTCGAGCATCTGCTTCTCGCTCGGCGCGAGCAGCGATTCATCGATATCGACGCCGATGATGCGGCCCTTCGCGCTGGCCTTGACCTTGACCAAGCCGCCGCCCGAGACGCCTTCGACCTCGATCCCGTCGAGATTGGCCTGGGCCTTGGTCAGCTCGTCCTGGACGTTCTGCGCCATGGCCATGATGTCTTCGATACTCTTCATGCGGTCCTCCGAATTGGGGTCCAGCCGATCAGCTCGGCTTCGGGAAAGGCTTCAAGCGCGGCAGCGACGACCGGCGAACGCAGTACCGCGTCCCGCTCGGCAGCGGCTTCCGCACCCTTGATCTCGGCGAGCGTCGCTTCGCCCGGCGCGTCGATGACCCGTAGCGACCAGCGCTTGCCGAGCACGCGGCGGATGGCCTGCTCGAAATCGCTCACCAGATCGGCGGGCAGGCCGTGACTGCTCACTTCAATCACCGGTTCGTTGAACGCGATGACACGCATGAGGTTGCGCGCGCGGGCGGCGACATGATGTTCATTCACTGCCTCCAGCCGATCCAGAACCTGCGCGAGATCGCGCGGTGCGGGCGGTTCGGCCGGCCCCGAAGACGCGGCCACCGGCGCGGCGCCGATGGGCAGGCCTTCGGCGATCTTGCGCGCCAGCTCGCCGGGGTCGGGCAAGGTCGAGGCATGGATGACGCGGAGCAGCGCCATTTCGCACGCTTCGATCGGGAGTGCGGCGCGGATGACCTCGTCATGACCACGCAGCAGCAGCTGCCACAGCCGGTGCAGGGCGGGGAAGCCGAGTTTGGCCGCCCATTCGGTAAGGGCCGCCGTTTCCTCGATCGCTTGTCCCGGGATCGCCTCGTTACCGAGCTTCGACAGCGTCACGCGGTGGACGGTCTCGAGCAGCGCCTTGAGTACCGCCTGCGGATCGACGCCGAGGTCATACTGGTCGCGGACCGCAGCGAGCGCACCGGGGCCGTCGCCGGCGATCACGAGGCCGAACAGCGAGCGGATCGCGTTGCGGTCAGAGAGGCCGAGCATTGAGCGGACCGCCTCGGCGCTCACCGCCCCGCCCTCGATCCCGGCATGGGCGATCGCCTGGTCGAGGATAGACAGGCCGTCGCGCGCCGACCCTTCGGCGGCACGGGCGATCATCGCCAGCGCCTCAGGCTCCGCTTCCGCACCCTCGGCCGCAACAACCTCGGCGAAATGCGCCGCAAGCTTGTCCGCCGGGATGCGGCGCAGATCGAAGCGCTGACAGCGCGAGAGGACGGTCACCGGGACCTTGTCCACCTCGGTCGTCGCCAGCAGGAACTTCACATGCGCGGGCGGCTCCTCCAACGTCTTGAGGAGCGCGTTGAACGCGGGTTTCGACATCATGTGGACTTCGTCGATGATGTACATCTTGTACCGCGCCGACACCGCCGCATAGCGGACCGCGTCGGTCATCTGGCGGACGTCGTCGATGCCGTTATGCGAGGCGGCGTCGATCTCGATCACGTCGACATGCCGCCCTTCGCCGATCGCCCGGCACGGCTCGCACACCCCGCACGGATCGATCGTCGGGCCGCCCTGCTCGTCCGGACCGATGCAGTTGAGCGCCTTGGCGATCAGCCGCGCGGTCGAGGTCTTGCCGACCCCGCGCACGCCCGTCAGCAGGAAGGCATGCGCCAGCCGGTCGCGTTTGATCGCGTTGCCCAGCGTCTGCACCATCGCGTCCTGCCCGATGAGCTGGGCGAAGGTGTTTGGCCGATATTTGCGCGCGAGGACGCGATAGGCGGCGTCACGCGAATTGACAGGGCTTTGGGGCGGTTCGCCAAGATCGAAGGAGTCGGACATGCGGAGCGCAACCTAGCGATCCGATCCGCAATCCGCCATGCCCCGATGCGGCGGAACCGCAGATTCAGCGCTTAGCAGATGCCGGGGTCCGTCGCGCCGCAGCTGGTGCGCGGTTCCTGCATCTGCTGCGTAGCCGCCTGTGCCTCGCGCCGCTCCGCATCCCACTGCGCCTTGGTCTTGCAGATCTTCTTGCGTGCCACGAGCGAGCCGGTGGAAACTTCCGACCTGCAGATCTTCTTTTCCGGCACCGGTGCCGGTGCCGTCTGTGCAGCGAGCGGCGCGGCGGCCAGTGCCACCAATCCCGCGGCCGCGACCAGCTTTCCGAATGAGACCATCTCTTCCCTCCCCCGCCGCACGCACACCATGGCGCCGGCACGATACGCGGAAGCTGTCGGGTTTTCGGCGCGCTGACAAGAGGCCGGCGTGACGGCCGTCACGCGCAGCGCGCCCCTGAGTGCGCGACAACCCGGACGGGGCGGCATCGGGCCGTCCCCACAGGGGAGACGCGAGATGACCAAGGTACAGGCGGCGGTCGCCAGCACGATCTGGGAGACCTGCCTCAAGTTCGAGAAGTGCGTGAAGCTGGGCTTTCCGTTCAACACCAAGATCTGCGTCGGCGTGCGCGCGTGCCTGCGCCTGATCGAGAAGGGCGGCGTGGTCGTCCTGCAGGTCGAGGCGGCGGGCAAGCAGTTCGAATACCGGCTGACCAACGCCTGCCACACGATCTTCACCATCGCGGTGGGCAAGATCGAGATCTGCATCGAGCCGCGCGGCGGCAACAAGGTGCGGCTGCAGGCGCGCGCGTGCATCGGCTATGGACCGATCAACCAGTGCTGGGACATCTGGGGCACCGACATCGCCTGGCTGACCGCCGCCGAGGTCGCGGCGCTCGACCTGTCGGTGCTCGAGGTGCCCGCCAGCGCGGCGCGGCGGATCACCGCCGCCGACGCCGGGCCGGTGGCGTTCGAGGATGAGTTCCTGCCCATCGGCCCGTGCAGCTGCGCGGACGCGGACTGATCGGGTGCGGCGCGGCGGACCGTCGCGCCGCCCTCTTTTGCGGCGAAACGACGCGGCATGCCGGGTTCGACCCGACGCAGGCACTAATGCGGTTGCATCGCGCCGTTCGCCCCTCCTCCGCCGGCCTCACTGCCCTGCGCAATCCAGGCTTCGCGCGCGGCATGGCCCGCGGCGATGAAGGGCGCGAGGTCGCGGGCATGGTGCGCTTCGGCCACCGCGACCTCCTCGGGCGTCAGCTCGCGCTCATAGCCGGGTTGGCCCGCCTCCCCCTCCTCATCCCCGAAGAAATCCTCGGGCGGCGGGAAGCTGGTGCGCCATTCCTCGAGAGTCTCGCACCACCAGACGGCGGGGTCCTCATCCACATGACATACTTGACTTGAATCGGCTGTTTCCGCGGCGGGCGGCTCGGGCGCGAGCTGGACCAGCCCGATCGCCTCGGCGCGGACCCATTGTTCGGCGGTCCAGTGCGCGCGGTTGGCGGGATCGAGGTCGGCGGTGTCGAGCGGCTCGGCGACGTCGGTATGCGTGCGCAGCCAGCGATCGGCGCGGGCGAGCGTGCGGATCGGGGCGAGATCGTCCTCGGTCGCTTCGGTGCCGCACGCGCCGAGCCGCGCGGCGAGGAACAGGCCGGCGCGCGCCGGCGCGGCATCGCGCGCGACGAGATCGAGCAGCTGTTCGAAATCGGCGGCGGCGAGGCGCACCGCGGTGGCATTGGCATCGGCGCAGGCGGTGTCCGCGCGCCGGTCGAGCCGGGTCAGCATGCGCCAGGCCAGCGTGTTATCGTGGCGGTGGCGGGTGACGGTGCGGCCGTCATCGGCGGTGACCGTGGTACGCACGCCGTTGAGCGCGCGCTCCATCAGCTCGTCGGCGAGGACATCGCGCGAGCGGAGCAAGGCGGCGTCCCAGGCAAGGCGGAAGGCGGCACCGCGCGCAGCGTTACGCAGCGCATAGGCCGACTGGCGCGACATATCGACGATGGCGCAGGCGCGGTTGATCGGGTGGCCGAGCGACAGCGCGGTGAGGAAGCGCTTCTGCTTCTCCGCGGTCCAGCCATTGTAGCGCGCGGAATCGGGGACGCCGGATTCAAGCTCGTGGAAGGCGGCGTGATCGAAGGTGAATTCGGCTTCGGGATCGGTCTGAGTGATCGCGTTCATGGCCTTGGTCCTCATCGTGTCGTGCAGAGGACCGTTTAGGTATGCCGGAATGGGGGCTGCAGGAAAGTTCTATTTTTGTTCCAAGCCACTTCAGCCGAGCGCCAGTTAGTGATCACATGGGGAAGTGGGTTCCTCGGTCTCCGCCGAGGTGAGCCGATTTCGCAAAGCTTCCGATTTAACATGGCGGAAAAACTGGGGAGGGTGGAAATTAGGTTCCAGCTCCCTTAACCGCGACAAAGGTATTGGATGTCGCAACTTGGCAACGGTATCGAATATTAGAGCCGCCCCTCGCTCAACCCCAGAGAAGTATGAGAAAAACTCGCCTCTCGTAAGGCCAGAGCACTGAGAATACTTCTCCCAAAGGTCCGCAGGATTTCCAGTTTCCACTTCCTCAAGGACGCCCACACCCAAAACCTCTCCATCGGGCACTTTCGAATACAGCCAGACACGCGTGCCGCTATCGAGCGAAGGAACTCTGCGCCTGAATTCCACGCACTTACTACCCGACAACAGGCCGTCGACGTAAACGCGCCGCAAAGAGAAAATTACATTGTCGGGGATCAACGCGCGCACTTGGGCTTCCCCGCCTCGATAAGCGCACTCGCTACGTCGGAGCCGATCGCTCGCGCCGTTACCATGTTTGAGTCGTCAGCCCCCCCCATTTCCTTCAAGGCTTTGAGCGAAACGGGCTGAGCAAAAATCATAACGCTATCAAACTCCGTCACGCAGGCCTCCTCGCCCTTCGCGATCCCTTTAACGGCTCGTGCTGATAGAACACCCCGCTCAGCGGACAAATTTTTGGCCACGTCTTCCTGAGCAAGATATCTACGCGCAACACGACCCACGGCGATGACCGCTGAACGGCCAGCCCCTTTGTGTGCAGACTCATAGAAGAAGATCAGCCCCTGATCGGGGATTGTCCCATAGGTACGCGCGTTCCCGAAATATCTTCGCTTACGCAGCAATGCCGCTTGCTCATCGTTGAGAAACGATGGCTGCAATGATCCACGAAAAAGCGCCTCGGCATACTCCGGCCAGATTGGCACGACCACCGCAGCACGCCCCTTCAAAGCGAAAATTGCCGGAGACACAAAGTCCTCAAGCGCGCCCAAGCCGGTTGCGGCATGCCGTCCATCGCCTGAACGCAACCCGATCTGATCACTCGCATTGCGGAAAAGTGGTGGCTCTTCAGGAAATTCGATGCCTGAGAGATCGCGAACCTGCGTGCGCATTAGCGACCAATTTCGTTCTGTAACAACCGAACCGAGGCATAGCTTTTCTAGCTTTCCGGATCGCGATGTAGACCCTGCCCGAGGCCTAAAACCGAGGTTCATCGCACGGCTTCTGGTGAGCACGTGCTCTGTCGTAGGGTTGACCTGCAGTACTCGCGGTTGATCGGTCGAAGCCTCACGCGCTGCCATCTCAAAGAGATGATCTACCGCAATCTCACACGCAGGATCGACTTCATTTGCAAATATATAGATGCGCAGAATACGATCACTTGTCTTAGGAGTCGCCCAAGAAGCGAAAGCAACGATCTCATTCTCCGCGCAAACGACAAGCCTTCGCCTCGGCGCGGTAGATGTCCCCTGAGAAATAGCGCTTCTAATGATGTCATCAGGCACCTCTTGAGAAGACAGGAAGCCCCTTACGCTGGCGACTTGATGCTGCGAAACCTCCCCAGCGGAGACGACCCTTCCCTGAAGTCTTACTTGATATGCCGTTGATTTACGCGCCGTGGCAGTATGCCGCTTACCGAATACATTCGGAGATATGATGTCCAGCTTATGCTTGGTACGAAACCACTCCGCACAGACCAAAATTGCCTTTTCAGAAGTGATGAACCCGTCAGCACCTTCCTCAATCGCCGTCGCAAGATGGGCGATATCGGATCGATCTTGGATCGTTAGCGCTCCATTCGCCCACCGATTTGGAAAAATGAGCGGTCCTAAGGTGTCAACGTATGTCGCCAACACAGCAGGCGCGGGCGACCTCAAGCGAGGCCAAGCTCTAGCGATTTCCAGGATCGGATCAGGTTTTTCTGCAGAGGTATTACGCTCTAACTCCGATACCAGTTCGCTAGAGACAGCCAAAGCTACCGAATTTCCTACGGCTGCCGCTAGAACACGACCAGCCCCCAGCGCATTGCTACGCCGTTTGGTGAGGTCGAAGAGGACGTTCAAGTCGATCAGGTAGAAAGGCTGTTCCGCAGCTGTAGAAAGGACCAAGCTGATCGCGGGGCCGTCGACGACACCATATGTCGCGAAATCGAGCAAACTTGGCGTATCAAGCTCCCTCACGCGCGTATAAATTACGCGGTTACGAGTACTCCCACCCGCCTTCTCACGTACCAGTCTAAATCCTTGATTCTTGTAAAATTCATTGGCATCTTCGAGATCAGAAGCCACTTCGACACGAATGCTCAAGAAAGAAATTTCCTCTGAGCGCTTCACAACTTCTTCGACTAGAGCTCGCCCAACCCCGCTTCGCCGGTAGTCAGGTGAAACATAGGTTTGGAAGATTCTGGCCTGAGGTGGAGTACCACCGAAAACAACGTACCCTGCCAGCTTATTGGATTTATTGTCGCAAGCGACGATAAGCCGTTGCTGCAACGCAAAGTCTTCATAAGCTCTCGCTGGCAAGAAGCCGAATGAGTTTCGCTCACCATCAGCGGCCTCGACGACTTTTGGGATGAACGCCGTCACGTCCATCTTTGAAGAAAGGAGGACAATGTCGTTCAACAGCTTCACTCCGCCGCCACACTCTCTCCCACCCTGCCCCGCTCCAACAACGGCGCAAGATACTTCCCCGTATAGCTGCGCGGCGCCTTCACCACGGTCTCGGGCGTGCCCTCGGCGACGATCTCGCCGCCCTTGACGCCGCCTTCGGGGCCGAGGTCGAGGATCCAGTCCGCCGTCTTGATGACGTCGAGATTATGCTCGATCACCACGACCGTATTGCCCTGCTCGACCAGCGCGTGGAGGACTTCGAGGAGCTTGCGGACGTCCTCGAAATGGAGGCCGGTGGTGGGCTCGTCGAGGATGTAGAGGGTCTGGCCGGTGGCTCTCCGGGCCAACTCCTTGGCGAGCTTGACGCGCTGCGCCTCGCCGCCCGACAGGGTCGTCGCCTGCTGGCCGACCTTGACATAGCCCAGGCCGACCTCCGCCAGCATCGCCATCTTGTCGCGGATCGGGGGGACGGCCTTGAAGAATTCGACCGCATCCTCGACCGTCATGTCGAGCACGTCGGCGATGCTCATCCCCTTGAACTTCACCTCCAGCGTCTCGCGGTTGTAGCGCTGGCCGTGGCAGACGTCGCAGGTGACGTAGACGTCGGGGAGGAAGTGCATCTCGATCTTGAGCAGGCCGTCGCCGGTGCACGCCTCGCACCGGCCGCCCTTGACGTTGAAGCTGAAGCGGCCGGGCTTGTAGCCGCGCGCCTGCGCCTCGGGCAGCCCGGCGAACCAGTCGCGGATGTTGGTGAAGGCGCCGGTATAGGTCGCCGGGTTGGAGCGCGGGGTGCGGCCGATCGGCGACTGATCGATGTCGATCACCTTGTCGAGATGCTCGAGCCCGGTGACCTTGTCATGCTTGCCCGCCAGCAGGCGCGCGCCGTTGAGCTGACGCGCGGCGGCGGCGTAGAGCGTGTCGATGGTGAAGCTCGACTTGCCCGAGCCGGACACGCCGGTGATGCAGGTGAAGGTGCCGAGCGGGATGCTCGCGGTGACGCCGGTCAAGTTGTTGGCGGTGGCGTTGTGGACGGTGAGCTTCTTGCCGGTGCCCTTGCGGCGCTTGGTGGGCAGCGGGACGGCGCGGCGGCCGGCGAGATAGTCGGCGGTGATGCTGTCGGTGCAGGCGAGGACCTGCTCGAAGCTGCCATGCGCGACGATCTGGCCGCCATGGACGCCCGCGCCGGGGCCCATGTCGATGACATAGTCGGCGGTGCGGATCGCGTCCTCGTCATGCTCGACGACGAGGACGGTGTTGCCGAGATCGCGCAGGCGGCGGAGCGTGGCGAGCAGCATGTCGTTGTCGCGCTGGTGCAGGCCGATGCTCGGCTCATCCAATACGTACAATACGCCGGACAATCCCGAACCTATTTGGCTCGCGAGGCGGATGCGCTGGCTCTCGCCGCCCGAGAGAGTGCCGCTGGTGCGGTTCAAGTTGAGATAGTCGAGGCCGACATTGTTGAGGAAGCCGAGCCGCTCGTCGATCTCCTTGAGGATGGCCTTGGCGATCTCCTGCTGCTGGCCGGTGAGGTCCTGCGGCAGATTGGCGAAGAAGGGCAGCGCGTCGGTGACCGACAGGCGGGTGACGCTGGAGATGTCGCGGCCGGCGATCTTGACCGCCAGCGCCTCGGGCTTGAGGCGCGCGCCCTCACAGGTCTCGCACGCGTGGCTCGCCTGGTACTTCGCCAGCTCCTCGCGCATCCACGCGCTCTCGGTCTGGAGCATGCGGCGGTTGAGATTGCCGATGACGCCCTCGAACGGCTTCTTCACGTCGTAGGACTTCTTGCCGTCGACGAAGGTGAGCGTGACGGGCTTGCCGCCGGTGCCGTGGAGGATGATCAGCTGGACCTCGCCCGGCAGGTCCTTCCACGGGGTGTCGAGGCTGAAGCCGAACTCGCGCGCGAGGCTGCCGAGGACCTGCATGTAATAGGGCGATGGCGGGTTGGACTTGGCCCAGGGGGCGACGGCACCCTTCTTGATCGTGAGATCGTGGTTGGGGACGACGAGGTCCTCGTCGAACACCAGCCGCTCGCCGAGGCCGTCGCACGCCGGGCATGCGCCCTGCGGGGCGTTGAACGAGAAGAGGCGCGGTTCGATCTCGGCGATGGTGAAGCCGCTGACCGGGCAGGCGAACTTCTCGGAGAAGACGATGCGGTTGTCGGGGATGCCGGTGCCCTTCATCGCGCCGCCGGTGACGTTTGTAGAGGCGATTGGCGTCTCGGCGACGAACTTCTGCGGGGCTTCCTGGACGCGGTTGCCGGTGAGGGCGTCGACGGTGGTGTCGACGAGGTCGATATAGGCGAGGCCATCGGCGAGCTTGAGCGCGGTCTCGAAGCTTTCGGCGAGGCGGGTGGCGATGTCGCCGCCGACGACGAGGCGGTCGACCACCACTTCGATGTCGTGCTTGTACTTCTTGTCGAGCGCGGGGGCGTCCTCGATCAGATAGGTCTCACCGTCGATGCGGACGCGCTGGAAGCCGGCCTTCTGCCACTCGAGCAGTTCCTTGCGGTACTCGCCCTTGCGCCCGCGCACGACGGGGGCGAGGAGGAGCATGCGCGTGCCCTCGGGCAGCGCGAGGACGCGGTCGACCATCTGGCTGACGGTCTGCGCGGCAATGGGGAGGCCGGTCGCAGGCGAATATGGGATGCCGACGCGCGCCCACAGCAGGCGCATATAATCGTAGATCTCGGTGACGGTCGCGACGGTCGAGCGCGGGTTGCGCGAGGTGGTCTTCTGCTCGATCGAGATGGCAGGGCTGAGGCCTTCAATGTGCTCGACATTGGGCTTCTGCATCATCTCGAGGAACTGGCGCGCATAGGCGCTGAGCGACTCGACATAGCGGCGCTGACCCTCGGCATAGATGGTGTCGAAGGCGAGCGAGGATTTGCCCGAACCCGACAGGCCGGTGATGACCGTGAGCGTGTCGCGCGGGATGTCGATGTCCACGCCCTTGAGGTTGTGCTCGCGCGCGCCGCGGACGGAGATATGGGTAAGACTCATGGGGCGTGGTTCTAGCTTTGTTCTTTAAGGGAAGCTAGGGGGGAGATAGGGAGGGCAAGTCCACGATGCGACCCCTCCCCTCACCCGCTGATGCAAAATCCGCCCGCGGGTTACTCAAGCATCAGGTATTTATTTGGTATCCAATAAGTACCTTGACGGAAAAGACCAATATAACGAAACTTTAGTTACACCCGAACAGAATCGGGGAAAACGGGGGACGCGATGAAGAAGCTCGTGGTTGCCGGCACGTCGATTATTCTTCTGGCGAGCGCCGCCGTCGCGCACGCATCCGAAACCGTCACCTATAGCTACGACGCCAAAGGGCGGCTGGTCAGGACCGTGCGGACCGGGACCGTGAACAATAACGTCACGACCGACTATGTGCACGACAAGGCCGACAATCGCACCCGCGTGACGACGATCAATTCGCCCAATCCACCGCCCTAGCGCTCCCGCGCATCAGGACGAGTTCATTCATTACCGGGGGATATCATGAAGGTTGAACGCGCACGCGTTTCGCGTCGATGGCTTGCGAGCACGGCACTTGGCACATTGGTTCCGGTCATGGCGCTGCTGCCAAGTGTCGCGCACGCGCAATCGACGGCCTATGCGCCCCCCGCGGCGCCGCCTGTGCGTAAGACCATGGACGAGAATGGCGTCGATCTGATCAGCGGACGGCTGGAGCAGAGTATCGCAACAGTGTCCGCCGGCCCAGGTGACGAAGGCGGGATATCCTACACCGCGAAGATCGACGGATCGTCGTTCGTCGACGATGAAGCGGCGCAAATCTATTTCTCAGAGTCGAGCACAATTTACTCGGTTATCATCGGCGGAAGGAGCACAAAATTCTCCCTGAACACCACGACAATGGTGATATCCGAAGTAGAGGCCAATGGAAATTCGTTAACCCGGGACGGTGCGACACTTACGTTCATCGATAAAAACGGAAAGACGTACATCTTTGACGGGGCGATGAATTTGGCGGCGAGCGGGCCGGGCCCTGATGGGCTGGACATGGGTGCGCTGACCCAGATCATTGAGACCAACGGCCGGACCAAGTCCTTCACCTATGCGAAGGTGGTGAAACCGATCATTCTCGGCTGGGGCCCCGGAACCCATCTCGCCGGCTACGCCGCCGTTCGCCGCCTGCAATCGATGCAAACCGGCACCGGCTGGATGATCAAGCCCGAATACACCAACGATTCCAGTGCCACGCTCGCCGACCTGGAGACATGGCGGCAGCCCAAGAAGGTAACCGCCTTCGACAATTCGATCGTGGGATGCGCATCATCCGCCAACAGTTGCGCGATGCCCTCGGGTTATGAATGGCCCACCCTCACCATCACGACCGACGCGCTGAGCCAGCGAACCTTTACCCGCCCCGATGGCGTACAGGAAATAACCACGACGTCCGGTCGCCTGTGGGTCGGTGACTCCGCCTTCTACTTCGCAGTCACCGGTTTCACGCCCGACGGCAAAATCTCTGCACTCCGCAACAACAACGTCGTCACAAACTACGCCTATGCGGACATCGCCGGCATCCAGACTACGTTGCGGACCACCCCCGCCGGCACCGAAACCTTCAAGTTCGACATCGCCAACAAACTGCTCAAGGAGCACACCAGCGCAACTGGCCGCACGACGCTCTATCAGTATGACGCCAACAAGCGACTGACCCGCGTCACCCACCCGGAAGGAAATTACGAGGAGAGCACCTACGACGCGCGCGGCAACGTCACCCAGTCGCGCAAGGTAGCCAAGCCCGGATCGGGCCTGGCGGACATCGTCACCTCGGCCAGCTTCGACACGACCTGCACCATCCGGGTGAAGTGCAACAAACCCAACTCAGTCACGGATGCGCGCGGCCAGGTGACGGACATCACCTATGACGCAACCCATGGCGGCGTTCTGACCGTCACCGCGCCGGCGGCGACCAGCGGCGGCGTACGCCCGCAGACGCGTTATAGCTATACGCTGATCGCCGGCGTCTATGAGCTAGCCGGCGTCTCGAACTGCCAGACGGGGGCGTCATGTGTCGGCACTGCGGATGAGATCATCACGACCATGGCCTATAATGGCAAGAGCATGACGGCATCGGTCACGACCGCCACCGGGAACGGCAGCGTCAGCAGCACAACGGCCTATGGTTATGACACGATCGGGAACGTCTCAAGCGTCGACGGACCGCTGAGCGGCACGAGCGACACGACGCGCTTCCGCTACAACGCCGGACGACAGCAGGTCGGGGCGATCGGCCCCGATCCCGATGGCGCAGGCCCGCGCACGCATATCGCGCTGCGTACCACCCGCAACGCCAAGGGCCAGATCGCGACCCAGCAGACCGGAACCGTCGCCAGTCAGAGCGACGGCGATTGGGCAGCATTTGCCGCGCTCACGACCGTCACCAGCAGTTATGATGCAACCACCAACGCCAAGATCCGCGAAACCGTGTCGGGAACTGCCGGCGACGTGAGCGTCACCCAGCTGAGCTACGACAGCAGCAACCGCCTGCGATGCACGGCGCAACGTATGAACCCGGCGGCCTGGGGATCGCTTCCTGCGGACGCGTGCACGCTCGGCACGACCGGCGGCGCCGGCCCGGATCGCATCGCGCGCAGCAGCTATGATGCGGACGACAGGATCGTGAAGGTCGAAACCGCCGTCGGCACCGCCGACGCGGCGGACGAGGTGACCACCACCTATACCGCCAATGGCAGGGTCGCGTCACTGACCGACGGGAAGAACAATCGGACCGACAACGCCTATGACGGCCATGACCGGCAGATCGCGACCTATTATCCCCATCCGTCGACGCCGGGTGTCAGTTCGACCACCGACCGCACCACGATCACCTATTTCCTGGCAGACAATGCGATCCATATCGGCCGGCGCGACGGGCACACCATCATCAGCGACTATGACAATCTCAACCGCCTCACGATGAAGCGGCTCTGGTCGTCGGGCGCGGGGGTCTATGAAACGACCACCTACAACCACGACCTGCTGGGACGTCCGACGACGACGACCAAGGGCAGCCAGACGCTGGGCTTCACGCACAATGCGCTAGGCCAGTTGATCAGCCAGACCGGGCCGCATGGGACCATCGGTTATAGCTATGACGCCGCAGGACGGCGCGCGACGACGAGCTATCCGGGTGGCGCACTGACGATCAATTACGACTATGACGTTACGGGGAACGTCACCGCGATCCGCGAGAATGGCGCGACATCGGGTGCAGGCGTGCTCGCCAGCTATGGCTATGACAGCGCCGGTCGCCGGGCCAGCGTGACGCTGGGCGACGGAAGTGTGCAGAGCTTCGCCTACAACCCCGCATCGCAACTCGCGACGCTGACCAACAATTTGCCGGGCAGCACGCACGACCTGACGCGGGGCTTCACCTACAACCCCGCCGGCCAGATCGCGAGTGTAACGCGCAGCAACGATCTCTATGCTTGGCAGGGTCATTACAATGTCGACCGCAGCTATGGCATCGATGGGCTGAATCGCGTGACGACTGCGGGAGGCACAAGCTTCGGCTATGACGCAAACGGCAACATGACCAGCTCGGGCACGAGCAGCTATACCTACTCGACCGAGAACCAGCTCAAGACCGCCCCGGGTTTGACGTTGAGCTATGATCCGCTCGGCCGCCTCTACGAAACCGCAGGAACCGGCACGACGCGGTTCCAGTATGATGGCAGCGAGCTGCTCGCCGAATATGACGCATCGGGCAATGTGCTGCGCCGGTATGTCCACGGCCCCGGCACCGACAATCCGATCGTGTGGTATGAAGGCAGTACAATCGGCAGCGGCAGCCGCCGCTTCCTGATGGCCGACGAACGCGGCAGCATCCTCAGTGTGACCGACACTGCGGGCACAGTGATCGCGCTCAACAGCTATGACGATTTTGGCATCCCGGCCGCGGGCAATCAGGGACGCTTCGGCTATACAGGCCAGACTTGGCTGCCCGAGCTTGGCATGTGGAACTACAAGGCGCGCATCTATTCCCCGACGCTCGGCCGGTTCCTCCAGACCGATCCGGCTGGCTACGCCGACGGAATGAACCTGTACAACTATGTCGGCGGCGATCCTGTGAATGCCAACGATCCGTCAGGGCGGATGAGCGCTCCCCACTACACCCCTCCCCCCGAGCACCCAGAAATCCGCGTCTGGGGGATAAAGTACGATTTCTTCGGGCCAACGTACTGGCTTGAATATTTGAGGAACAATGATCGCTATAATTACGGGCAGGTCTACCCCAGATATCCCTACGCCCAAGGAAGAGAAGATAAGAAAAAGGACGAATCCGAAGCCAATAATTGCAAGGGACCGCCGAGCGCACCCGGCACGGGAGCCAGTACCGCCGACCTGTCAAGGCAGGTGCGAACGAACGTCGCCTTGGCAGAAGAACGCGACGTCGTGTCCTATGGCGCTGTCCGAACGTTGAGCTGGTTTCACTCGCGCCTTAAAACCGGCGGCCCTTATGACTACAAGCAGCACAGCAAAGGTTTCGAGCCCTTCGGAAATTATAATTATGGTGCCATGGGCGCTGCTGCGGGAATTCCGGAACAGGTACTGCTTCGCGCCGCAGGGCGAAACCAAGAGCAGAACCCGTCATATAATCCCAAGGACGGACATTGGTACGATCGAGGTGGTTCATACGGAGACGATCCACGCGATCAGGAAATGATTAAGCAGGGAATTTCCGACTATAAAAATGGCTGTTATTCAGATTAGGTGCGGAATGTACAATATCATAGATAAAGTCATTATAATAGTATTCGGACTCGCCATTGCCGCTATCGTGGCACTGTCAATTATGTTTGGTATTCTAGCGGGATCAATAGTTGCCGCATTTTCATTCCCGATAGCGATATTTTCGATGGCCGGAGAAGGTGACACCTGGGGAGTGTTTATCGTCGGATCGTTTGCGGTCGCGATCATCTGGTTCGCAATGCGACGGAGCGGGGTATTGAAGTAGGGGAAATGTGTCCCCCGCCTTCCGATCGCCGGGCTAATCCAACGCCCGGCACAGCGCGCCCGTCCCCAGCGCCATGCGGCGGGATCGGCGCCGAGCAGTTGCTGCGCCGAAGCCCAGCCCCCGCCACGCGGCAATCGAATCCCGCACACGCTCAATTGAGGTCGCGGCGGGCGCGAGCCTGATGACTTTCGTGCTCTGCGATGGAGCGCTTCGCGTTCTCGAAATGCTGTTCCAGCGCATGGTTCAGATTGGCCAGAATCGCATTTTGAACCACGGGGTTTGTCGAGACCTGCGCCTCCGCCACCAACTCGGCAACGACCTTCAAAAGCGCATCGATCGTTGCATTGAAACTGAGCGAGCGCGCCGACTCCGAAACCCCCTTCGGATGCATCTGATCGGCGATAGCGCGAACGGTCGCGCCGAAGACGCGATCGCGAACCTCGAGGGCGTATCGCTCGGCCTCATCCTGAATCATCAGAGGGTCCTTCGTTGATTTGGTTTGATTTGGAGCAAGTCGGGCAATTCACGACCCAATCGCGGATTGTGTTCAGCCATCGGAATTGACATGCCGCTGGAGACACAAGGATTGATCCCGATGCCTGTACAACCTGCCCCGACCGAGCTGATTTCGTTGCTGCGCTCCGCGCTGGATGTCGCCGATGCGCTTGGGATGTCCCGCATCGCCTGCCACATCGACCACGCGCTTGCGCTGACACTCGAAGCGATGGCCACCGATCAGCCAGCCGCTCCTTCCGCAATCAGCTCGCGGATGTAACCCTCCATCGCTGCTGCGGTGGATCGGGAAAGGCGAATGTACGCGCGGCGTCGATCGGTTGGGTCGGGTTCGCGAAGAACCACTTTCATCTCCTCCAGCTGCTGAACCCAGCGAAGCGCGGTGGTGAGAGGAACAGACGCGGCAACGCATGCACTGGTGATCGAAACCGACCGCCCTTCCCGTTCCGCAACGAACAGGTCGAGGATCACGTCCCAGACCGGCTCGCCGAAGTCGCGCTCCAGCGAAGGGAAATGCTGTAGCCGGCGCCGTCTCGCTCGATAGAGCGATCGAGCTGCCAGGGTAATCGACTGATCCGACGCGGTGCAGTCCGAGCGGCCGCTCCCACGCATCATCTGAACGATAGGTTTGGAGCCAGACATCGCGTCTTCGGCACCCCCGGCTACGGTCCGGGCATTTTCGACTGACATGCTCATTGAAGCAACCCCCGCTCACGCAGACTGACACACGCGTTTCCTGCGATGATGAGATGATCGTGAAGCCGAATCGCGAGATGCTTTCCCGCGTCGGCAACCCGTCGTGTGAACGCGATATCCGCCGAGCTGGGCTCAGCCGATCCGCCCGGATGATTGTGAACCAGGATGACCGCGCTGGCAGACAGCTCGAGTGCCCGGTTCAGAACCTTGCGGGTCGAAACGGGAATGCATCCCGGATCACCCTCGGCAATCAGCTCGTCTTGAATCAGGCGATTGCCGCTGTCCAGAAAGAGCGCGCGCATCCTTTCGGAGCGCGCATCGCCCAGTGTGGCGACGAGGTATCGCTCGAGCGCAGCCCCGCTGGCCGTGATGGGCATATCGAGAAGCCGGTCGCGAAGGCTATGCGCGAGCAGCGCACGATGCGCATCGAGCAGCTCCACGACATCCGCCGACGTCTCGTTGATGATCGCTGTCGAACTGGCGCTGAGCACCCCGCCCAATGACGCAAAGCGCAGAATCAGGCGCTCTGCAAATTCAGCTGCCGGTTTGCCTATCGGCGCGAGAAGTCGCTCCAGGAGCTCCGCATCTCGCCGTGCGCGGTCTGCCGCCGATGATAATGGGTCGCGATGATCAGGACGGCGAGCATCCCGTACGACCACATCACGCTCATTGTTGCGTAGACGATCGGGTGAATTGCGAGGTTCATCGCCTTGGCGACGTGCGCGCCGAGAGCGAGCAATTGAAATGAGCTGATCCATATCGGCCAAAACCTGCTGGCAGTCAGTGCGACGGCGGCGAAAGCCGCGAACCGGCTGATGTCGATGACGAGATGCGTTGGATCGACCGTCGCAAAGCGCAGATGGAGGAGTTGATGCAGGATCGGATCCCCCGCCAGTCCGGCGAGAATCACGATCCCGACTATGCGCTCGGGCGTGCCGCCACAGCGGATGGCATAGGTGCATGTGCCTATCGCCAAGCCGATGTAGAAAGCGACGCGTGCCGCGGAGACATAGACAAGGAACTCTCCATGGGTCTGCGCATAGTGCGCGTTCAATCCAACACTCACGACGACCGTGAGCAGGAAGGCGAGAATGGCCAGGACAATTGCTAATCGCATTGGCTAGACCCGCCATGCCTGCCGGCTGCGGTCAAGCGATCAAACGTTCAGGCAGCGTTGACCGCAACAAGACCATGACGATGACGCGTAGCCCGCTCGGCAGAGCGCTGGACGCCCTCGACTGTGATCGCGTGCACATCGTCGCTGGCAAGGGTGCGGTATTGATCCGCGAGCTTGCCATGGACGCGCAGAACATTGCTCTGCGTTTCGATCGTCTGCGAGAGCGCGCGGTGAAGGAGCAGTACGGTCGGCTGAGCTTGCGCCGGAAGAATGCCGGCCTCCCGGCGCCGGGCGACAGCCCCGGCCATCAGGTTCGCGAGCGCGACCACCGCGTCTTCCATTGCCTCATCGGCAGCCAGAACGAGCGGAGACACCTCCGCGGCGATCTCATGAATGAATTCCGACATGCATCATCCCCTTCGCAGCGCGAAGGGCGCTGCGGTTAGTCGTTGGCCTGCGAGTAATTTGGGAGATTCTCGCGGGCCCAGTCGCTGGCTCGTTCACCCATCGCAAGCAGGGTGAAGACGATCGCCAGGATCAGGAACGCGAGGATCAGGATTAGCCCGGCACGTGTGAGCGGACGAACTTCATCCGGATTCCCCCATTTCCAAGACCGGACTTCCTCCCTGAGCAGGTTCGAGGGCGGGACATAGGCGGCGTGGATTTCCGCAACCCCCTCACTCAAACCGATCAGAGCATCGTTCGGCGAGGAGAAGGTTGCAGCGGATGGCAGGCGAGGGGCAACCGCCATCAGTTCATATATCAACCTCTCATATGGGCCGGGCATATTCGCCATGACCCATCGCGCAGCCGCTCCTCGATCCGGCAAGCCCAGATTCCGGGCGGCGCGCGCAGCGCGGGCATCGATCGTATGGGGTGAAGTCCCGAGGCGCCGGGCGATCTGTTTCGACGACAGTCCGCAATAGACGAGGCGAAGCGTGGCGATCTGGATCGCAGTCAGCGCAGAGGAAGATCTCACGAGTTCGGACATCGCACGCACGGACACTAACTATCGGCGCGCGAATCATCAATCTGGGTGATCGGCTCCGGACGCCGAATGATCAGCAGGCGCTGAAGACAATGGGCCAGCATTAACCACTATCGCCGGCACTTCGCGGTCGTTTTCAGGTGGAAGGGCCCTACCCGCCTGCCCGGCATAGCGCGTCGGTGCCAAGCGCCACGCGCGATTCGGCGGTCTCGCGGTTGCTGGAGTCGTTGCGCACACCGCGCGTCTCGGTGTTGAAGGCGAGCAGCGTGGCGATGCCGCGATCGGGACACAGGCTGAGATAGGCGCGGAAGCCGTTCTGGTCGCCATTATGGCCGACGACGCGGATGCCCTCGACGCGGTCGATGAAGAAGCTCAGGCCAATTTGGGTGGTCGTGGCCATACGGCCCTGACTGAAATCCTCGCCCGCAGGGAGCTGGGGCTGCCACATCTCGTCGAGCGAGGCGCGCTTGAGGATGAGGTCGTAGTCCGCCTTTCGCATCGCGTCGTTGCCGAGAAGGAAGGCGGCGTATCGCGCCATATCGGGCATCGGCGCGTTGAGGCCGCCATTGGAGACGGTGACGCCGGTATCGGCATCGAACGGCGCGGCGCTGCGCTTGCCGTCGCGGATATAATAGCTGTGCGAACGGTGGCGCAGCAGATGCGGCGGGGTCCGGTCGAAATAGCTGGCGTGCATGCCGAGCGGGCGCAGGATGTTCTTGTCGATATAGACTTCGTAATCCTCGCCCGAGAGGCGCTCGATCACCTGACCCAGATAGACGATGCCGGGGTTGGAATAGCTGTAGCGGCTGCCCGGTTTGAACTGGACTTCGGTATAGGGGAGCATCGCTTCGAGCTGTTTCCAGCTCGGCGGCTCGAACGGCTGCCAGTCCTTGTCGCGCCACGGCCAGGTGCCATTGCGGAAGCCGGCGCTGTGGCTGAGCAGCTGGCGGATCGTGATCGCGCCGGTGTCGCCAAAGGGGTTGTGCACCTTGGCGAGTTCGGGGACGTACTTCACGATCGGATCATCGAGCTTGAGCAGGCCGCGGTCGCGCAGCTGCAGGATCGCGATCCCGGTCATCGTCTTGGTGACCGAGGCCCAGTGATAGATGGTGTTGGCATCCACCGGCACATGGGCGTCGGCGTCCTGCTCGCCGAGATGGTCGGCGGCGAGCGTGCGGCCATTGCGGACAAGATAGAAGCTGCTGCCGGCGATATTGGCGCGCTGGACCTCGGCGCGGTGGAGCTTGCGGAAGTCCGTCAGGGCGCGATCGAGGGGGGCGTCCTGCGCCGCGGCGGGCGCGGCGAGGAGCAGGCAGGCGGCGATGTGGCGGAGCATGGTCCCCCTCAGGACGGTTTGAGCGTGGTGCGCGAAGCCGCAGCCTTATCCACCGCGGCGCGGCTGTAGAGCAAGGGGAGCGTGTCGCCGGCGATCCACGCGCCATATTGGTCGCGATAATGCGGCGAGCGCGGATCGATCGACTGGCCGGGAATGATCAGGATCTGCGAATTGTCCCACGCGCCGACGTCGATCACCTGCTGGTAGCTGGAGCCGCCGCCGACGTTCCAGCCCGGCCCAGAGCCGAGCCAGCGCGCCATCACGGTGAAGCCGTCGCCGCCCGACCCCTGCCCTTCGATCGCCGGGAACGCCCTGGCGATGGCGGGGATGGCGGAGAGCGGGTGGCGCAGCTTGACCTGATGGAGCGTTCCCCAGCGCCACGCGGCGGGATCGGCGCCAAGCAGCTGCTGTGCCGAGGCCCAGCCGGCGACGAGCGCGGCGTCGAGGATCGCGTCGCGGGTGCCCTTGGGATCGGCGCCGAGGCGGGCATCGGGCTTGGCGAGCAGGCCGAGCAGGACCGACGGCGAGATTTCGGTGACGAGGTTCTTCGCACGATCGGGCACGATCGCGGCAAGCATGCGCTTCGACAGGTCGCGCCAGACGGTCTCGAACAAAGCCGCCGGGCCGCTGTTCGCGTCGAGATGCGCGTTCCAGCCGCGGAGCAGGTCGACCGCAGGCTTCACCGCGGCGGAGGGGTTGGCGGGCAGCTGGGCGAGGAACTGCTGCGCCGGCTTGGACAGCGTGTCGTGCTGGAGCGCGACGCTGTCGGCGATGCTGTGCTTGGGCTGCGACGCCAGCACCTCGGCGCAGCGGTCGTAGCGATAGGGCTCACGGAACGAGAAGGCCGGAATGCGGTCGCGCGGCCAGTTATCGGGCAGATTGTTCTGGTTGGCCGAGGCGAACCAGCCTTTCTTCGGGTTATACTCGCTCGGCAGCGCGCTGAAGTTGCGCATGCCGGTCCAGTCGTGGCTGCCGTCGCCGGGCACGGGGAGCAGGCCGTCGCCATCCTTGCGCACCGGGGCGAAGCCGATCACCTGCCAGCCGGTATTCCCCTGAACGTCGGCATAGTGGAAGTTGGTCGGCGACGGGTGCAGCGCGAACGCCTTGCGCAGGCTGACCCAGTCCTTCGACAGGTTGATCGCGATCATCGCGAAGCAATCGGCGGAACCGGGCTGCATCGCGACGGTGGTGAGCACGCTGGCGCGGCGGCGGGCGGGATCGTGCGCGATCACCGGACCCTGAAGGGTGTAGCGATGCGTGACGCTTTCGGCTGCACCATCCTTGACCGGGATCGTCTCCGTGACCGTGTCGAAGCGCTTCCAGCCGCCATTGTGGCGATACTCTTCAGGGTTCTCGGGGTTGAGCTCGAGGATGAACAGGTCACTCTGGTCGATATGGAAGTTGGTGCGGCCAAAGGCGAAGCGGTCGGTATGGCCCTGCATGATGCCGGGCAGCCCGGGCGAGCCGCCGCCGATCACGTCGAGGCCGGGGGCGGTCAGGTGCGCGACATGGCGCGGGCTGAACCCGCCGATCCCGAGATGCGGGTCGTTGGCGAGGATCGGGCGGCCGGTGGTGGTGCGCGAGGGCGACACGGTCCAGGCGTTGCTGCCGGCATTGTTGCGCTCGGCCGACACGGCGTGATCGAGCGAGGAGACGCGCGCAGCGGGTGCGGCGGGATCGGCGGCGGGCGGCGGGCCGCCAAAGGGCAGCCGGCCGATGCGCAGCACGCCGAGATCGGCATCGGTGACCGCGGCGGCGTCGAGGCCCTTGGGGACGGTCATCGTCCAGGCCGGGCGCAGCGGCGCGACCACCGCGTCGAGATCGAGCAGCCCGAGTGCGGCGAGCTGGGCGCGGCGGACGCTGTCGTCGGTATTGCCCTCCGACGCCTCGCGCTGGCGCACCAGATCCTCAAAATCCCATTTGAGCGGGGTGATGCCGAGAATGCCATATTCGAGCGGGAGCTGGCTCGGATCGGCGGTCACCTCATCGACGCGCGCGTTGATCCCGGCGACATAGGCGCGGGCGCAGGCGATCACGTCGGCGGGGACACGCGCCAGTTCGGCATTCAGGTCGCCGCGATAGCGGAACAGGCGGGCGACGCCGTCATGCTTTGCGAATTTCTGGCCGAAAACCTCGGCCAGCCGGCCAAGATCGCGGCGATAGGACAGATCGATCTGGAACAGTCGGTCGCGCGCGACGACATAGCCCTGTCCGAAGAAGGCGTCGGGGATGGTCGCGGCGCGGATATGGGGAATGCCGAACTTGTCGTCGACGATGTCGATCGGCGCGGACAGCCCCGCGACGCTCCGGGTGCCCCCGGTGATCACCGGGGCGAGCCGGAGTGGTGCCCCGACGGCAGGAAGTGCGGCCAGCGCGGCGGTCGAGCCCAACAGAAAGCAACGTCGGTTGAGCATCGGCAAGTTTCCCCCAATATCCGCATGAAGGCGAAAACTGGCCGCGCGCCCGCTGGGTGTCCATGACTCAAGCGTTGGACGCCAATAGACCGGGGTTATGGGTGCGGCATCATTCGCGCGGCGCGTCGGGGCGAGGATGCGCTGCGGCCTGCGCGGCGAGCAGCGTCTCGATCCGGTCGAGGCGCTTAAGGATCAGCTCCTGCTCCTCATGCGTGAAGGCGTCGCGATTCTCGTTCAGGCGGTCGATCAGCCGGACGATAATCATTGGGGCGACACCGAAAATCGAAATATGCATCAGTGCCAGCGCCAGCACGCGCCCGCCCGAGGTCTTGGGCGAGATATCGCCATAGCCGGTCGAGGTCGCGGTGGTGCCCGCCCAATAGAGGCTGTCGAGGAACGGTGCGCTTTCGAGATACATGAACAGCGCCGCCGCGGCGAACAGCAACACCAGATACGCCGCCGCCAGCTCACGCAACGTGTCGGTCGCGGCCTTGAGATTGCGCATTCCCCTACCCCCTGATGACATGCGGGACAAAGCGGGCGCGGTTGCCGGTGATCAGCCCGTCCTCGCGGATGCCCATCCCCGCCGCGACGCCATCGACTACCCAGCAGCCGAGCACCGGATAGCCATTGCCGAAATCGCGCATCGGGAAGAGCTCCTGATACATGGTCAGCCCGTCGCGATATTCGCCCTGCGAGCGCGCCAGCGTCTCGCCGCGCCGGACCACCTCGATATTCGCGCCTTCGCGCGCGAGGAACGGCTTGGCGACATAGCTCTCGCCGATCCGCTCACGCACCACCGAGGCGGCGAGCAGATTGGGATGGCCCGGGAACATCGCCCACAGCACCTGAAGGATCGCCTTATTGCTCCACAGCATCTTCCAGATCGGCTCGATCCAGACGGTCGTCGGCAAATGGCGGATGAGGTCCTGTCCATAGCTTTCGCGGACGAGCCATTCCCATGGATAGAGTTTGAAGATCGCCGAGATCAGCTGATCTTCCTGATCGACGATGCGGCCCTGCGCATCGACGCCGATATCGTCGATCAGCACGGCATGCGTCTCCAGCCCCGCCTGCGCCGCGAGATCGCGCATATAAGTGGTGGTGATCGTATCCTCATGCGCGGCGTCGGCGACATGGGTGAACCAGACGCGCTGGCCAGGCAGACGCGCGCGGAGCGCGGCCCAGCGGCCGATCAGCTTTTCATGCAGGCTGTTATACTGGTCGAGATCGGGGAAGCAGGCTTCCTTCCAGTCCCATTGCACCACCGCCGCTTCGAGCATCGAGGTCGGGGTGTCGCAGTTGAATTCGAACAGCTTGGGATCGTCGTCACCGGTATAGCCGAAGTCGAACCGGCCATAGTTGAGCGCGGGCGGCTCGGCCTTCCACGCGGTGCGGATCGCCTTGTGGCAATATTCGGGGATGCCGAACTGTTCGAGCACGTCGGTTTGGCCGACGATCCACTCGCCGGCCTCCATGAACAGCTGATAGACGGCCTCACTCGCCGCCTCGAACCGCTCGACCTCATCCAGCGTGAAGGAATAATAGGCGCTTTCGTCCCAATAGGGGCCGTCGGCATCGCTGTGCCAGATCAGCCCCTGTTCCTCGACGGCGCCCTGCCAATTGTCGCGCGGGGCGATCGTGTGTCGTTGCATCCGGTCAGGACCTGCCGCCGCCGAAGCTCCGCCCGCTCGACCCGAAGCCGCCGCGCGACACTGCCGCGGACCGGGTCATGCGGGTGCTCGAAGGCGCGGAGGTATAGCTGGCGCCGGGACGCGGCTGATACGACCCCTGACCCGCGTAACGCTTGTCCCGGATCGAATCGCCATAATAGGGGACCGCCGAGCTGCGCCCGAGATAGTACCAGAGGAAGGCGCTGGACCCGCCCCCGCCCGAATAATGGACGCGATCCTTGCTGCACTGGTCGTCGTCGACGCGCTTCCCCTCTTTGTCGACACAGATTGCGGTGTCGCCCGAGGCATAGACATCCTCGTTCCAGTCGTCGCCGCCCGAGCAGCCCGGCAGCGCGATGAGCGCCGCAGCCATCGCGGTAGTCATGGTGAGATGCTTCTTCATGTTCGATCTCCTCGCCGGCCGCTCAGGGGACCATGCACGCTGCCTGGAGGATGCCGATGCCGAGCCCCATGCCGCCAACGAAAATGCCCGAAGAGACGCAGTCCTCCGCGATCTTGTCCGAGATCGATTTGAACAAAAGGCGCGAGATGACGAAGAAGACCGCGAGCTGGACGATCGCGGCGACCGCGCCCCAGAGCAGCATGTCGGGGATGCTGACCGAATTGCCGATCACGATCGCGACCGGGATGGCAAAGCCGAGGAAGGTGCCGGTGAGCTGGGTCGCGGCGGCGCTGTTGCCTTCGCGGATCAGCTTGAATTCGCGGTGCGGCGTAACCGTCACATAAATCAGCAGGAACACGACCGCGAGCGCCACCGCGGCGCCGAAATAGGCCAGAAAATGCGGCAGCGTGCCGATGAAATATTCGAACATGTCTTGCCCTCCCCGTCACGCGGGAACCTCCGCGGCGGCGCTTGTCTATCAAGCGATTTACCGCCGGGGAAGCAGGGACTTGGCGGCCGGGCTCAGCGCCCCGGATCGGTCATCGAGGGCGGGTCGCTGGCGGGGAAGCTGTCGTCGAGCGCGTCGTCCAGCTCCGCCTCGCGCCTGTTGCGGGCGATGCTCGCCTCCATCCGCGCGACCTGTTCGGGGGTGGCGTCTTTCTGGTGGAGCGCCTTCCAGTCGGCATAGGGCATGCCGTAGATCGCCTGACGCGCACTGTCCTTGTTGAGCTGGCCGCGGCTTTCTTCCTCAAGCCAGTCGGCAAGGCAGTTGCGGCAAAAGCCAGCAAGGCCCATCAGTTCGATATTCTCGGCATCGGTGCGATGGCGCAGGTGGCGGACGAGGCGGCGAAAGGCTTCGGCGGCGATCCGGTCGTCGATTCGGTCCAACGTTGTCATTGTTTCGCCTCCACGGTTGTATCGTCCGCATTTGCCGTTAGGGAACGGCCCGCACAAGCCCGCGTTGCGACGATCCGCTCCAGATGGATCGCGAGCGCTGGATGGCGGAACGATTTCGACCCAGCAGCTGGCGGAAACCCCTCCGCCCCCGAAATCGAGTGAGGAGACAAGAACAATGTCGAAGGCGATCCATCCGCGTTCGCGCAAGGTGCGTATCTTGGCGACGCTCGGCCCTGCGAGCAACGCGCCCGAGATGATCGCCGCGCTCTATGCCGCGGGCGCCGACGCCTTCCGCATCAACATGAGCCATGGCGATCAGGCATCGAAGGTGCCGGTGATCGAAGCGATCCGCGCGCTGGAAAAGAGCACCGGCCGCCCGATGACGATCCTCGCCGATCTGCAGGGACCCAAGCTTCGCGTCGGCAAGTTCGCCGACGGCAAGGTGGTGCTGGAAACCGGCGCAACCTTCCGCCTCGACCGCGACAAGACGCCGGGTGATGCAACCCGCGTCGAGCTGCCCCATCGCGAAATCTTTGAAGCAGTGACCGAGGGCGCGCGCCTGCTGCTCGACGACGGCAAGATGGTGCTGCGCGTGACGCGCTATGGCGACGGCTGGATCGAGACGCGGGTCGAGGTCGGCGGCACGCTTTCAAACTCCAAGGGACTCAACGTCCCCGACATGGTCCTGCCGCTGGCAGCATTGACCGAGAAGGACCGCAGCGACCTGGCGTTCGCGGTCGACCAGAAGGTCGACTGGATCGCCCTGTCGTTCGTTCAGCGGCCCGAGGATCTGGCCGAGGCGCGCAAGCTCATCGGCGGCGGCGCGGCCTTGCTCGCCAAGATCGAGAAGCCGAGCGCGGTGACGCGGCTCGAGGAAATCGTCGAGGCGTGCGACGGTGTGATGGTCGCGCGCGGCGATCTGGGCGTCGAACTGCCGCCGCAGAGCGTTCCGCCGATGCAGAAGCGCATCGTCGAGACCGCACGTCGGCTGGGCCGGCCGGTGATCGTCGCGACGCAGATGCTCGAATCGATGATCACTTCGCCCTCCCCGACCCGCGCCGAGGTCTCGGACGTCGCGACCGCGGTGTATGACGGCGCGGACGCGATCATGCTCTCGGCCGAGAGCGCCGCGGGCGAATGGCCGATCGAGTCGGTGACGATGATGGACGCGATCGCGGATTCGGTGGAGCGCGACCCGGCGCATGGCGACCGCGTGCACTTCACCGTGACCCGCCCCGACCCGACGACGGCGGACGCACTGGCCGAAGCGGCCAAGTCGATCGCGGCGACGGTGTCGGCAACCGCGATCATCTGCTTCACCATGTCGGGATCGACCGCGCGCCGCATCGCGCGCGAGCGGCCCGCGGTGCCGATCCTCGTGCTGACCCCGAAGATGGAGACGGCGCGGCGGATGGGCCTGCTGTGGGGCACCCATGCGGTCCACACGCGCGACGTCGATTCGTTCGAGGACATGGTCGCCAAGGCCAAGCGCATGGCGCTGCGTCAGGGTATCGCCAAGGCAGGCGACCGCGTGATCGTGTGCGCGGGCGTTCCGTTCGGCACGCCGGGCTCGACCAACGTGCTGCACGTGGTGCGGATCCTGGGCGACGAGCTGAAGAACCGGGGCTGAGCCCCATAGTTCGGCCTTAACCGAAGCGTTCGGGCATGATGCCTCGCTACGAACCTGCCTTCACCGGGCACGTTCGAATCGAGGAGAAAAGTCATGTTCAAACCCGTCGTTCAGGGCATCGCAGCTGCGCTGGCGCTGGCCGCGGCGCCGTCAGCCGCCGAGGAGGTGACGCGGCTGACCGGCACGCGTGGCGAGCCGGCGCTACTGCTCCGCCACGCTCCGGCGGACGGACCGGCCGTCCTCTATATCCATGGCGCGACCTTCCCGTCGGGGTCGTCGATCGCCTATCGCATCGACGGGCGCAGCTGGATGGACGACCTGCGCGCGCGCGGTTTCGACGTCTGGGCGTTCGACTTTGCGGGCTTTGGCGGATCGGATCGGCCGGCCGCGCCCTATAACGGCGATGCCGGGGATTCGGTGCTCGAGATCGAACGCGTGGTCCGCCACATCCTGCGCCAGTCGGGCCGCAAGCGGCTGTCGCTGATCGCGCATTCGCGTGGGTCGCTGCCCGCCGGCATGTTCGCCGCGCGGCACCCCGAACGGGTCGAGCGACTGGTGCTGTTCGGCCCGGTCGCGCTGCGCCACGAGCCCGCCGAGCCGGTACCGACGGCCCCGACCTATCCGGTGACCGCCGAAGATCAGTGGAACGGATTCCAATGGGGTGTCCCTGCCGGGGAGACCGTCATCGCGCGCGAACGGTTCGAGGTCTGGGCGCATGATTATCTCGCCACGGACCCGACCAGCGGGTCGCGCACCCCGCCATCGGTGCTGGTGCCGTCGGGACCGCAGCGTGACCTGGCCGCCGCATGGGCGGGGCATTATCCCTATGACCCGACCGCGATCCGTGCGCCGACCCTGATCGTGCGGGGAGAATGGGATCCGGTCACGACGGATGCGGATGCGGCATGGCTGTTCGCGCGGCTTTCAGGCGTTCCCGGCGGCGCGCGCGACGTCAGGCTGCCCGGCGGGGCGCATCGCATGCATCTCGAGACCCGCCGGCAGGCGTTGTTCGATGCGGTCGGCGCGTTTCTGGCCGAGCTCAGCCCGGCAGATCGAGCCGCGACAATTCCGCCCGGCACGCCGCCACATCGGTGAAACGGAGCTGGGGCCCATCCCGAGCGACGCGCTCAGGAAGCGGGCCGGACGGGCGATGGCGGGGGGCGGTCACCGGACCGCCCCCCGCAACCGTGTCAGTTGAGGTTGTTCGCCGCGTCGATGGCGCGGTTGTAATAGTCGATCATCGAGTTGCGATCGTCCGCGTCGCCATCCTCGCGCAATTCGCGATACTTGCCGACCAGGCTGGTCAGATAGTCCGCGACCTGTCCGTGATAGATCAGGCTGCGGGTGCGGTCGGCATCGCCGCCGCCCGCCTTGGCCTTTTCGGTTTCGGCCCGCAGATCGCTCAGGGTCTTCTCCAGCACGGTGATCTGGGCATTGCCCTTGGCGATCACCGCAGGGTCCTTGAGATCCTCGGGCTTGTTGAACAAATTGACCAGATCCTCGGCCTGACGCAGCGCGGTCTTGCTGTTGAACGACAGAAGATCGCCCTTGGCCTTGAATTCGGCGATCATTTTCTCGTCGCGCGCGCGCTGCAGAATCGTGATCTGGGCGTCGAATGCATGCAGTGCATCCAGCGCGCGCGTGAAGTCGGCCCGCATCGGTGCGTCCTCGGCCTTGCCGCGCGCCAGCGCATCATCCTTGTACGCCTTGGAATCATAATAGATCTTCAGAGCGTCGAGCCGCTTGAGCAGCGGATCGAGCGTATCGCGCAGCGCTTTGGCCGCGGCATCCGCCTTGCCCAGATCGCCCGGGCTCTCGATCGCCTTGTTCAGCGCATCGCGGCCCTGCGAAACCCAGCCGTCGGTGATGGAGACATTGTCGCTGCCGGCCTTTTTCGAGACGTTGGCGTCCTCGTACCGCTTGGCAGTTTCAGTGAGGCCAAAGGTGCCGATCAGCTTGTTATACGCCTGAGTATAAGCAGCGAGCTTCGCGTTTTCCTGCGAACCGGCTTCGGTTACCGCTTCAGCGTCTCCGCCGACGGCAGCCGTCGAATTGTTTCCGCCGACGCCGCCATTGCAGGCCGCCAGTGCCAGCAATGCCGCCGGTGCACCGATCTTGAAAATACTCATACCCGTCTCCTGATAGCGTCAGACGGGCACTTCTTATTGATCAGGCGTGAAGCGGCAAACCCAAATCGGCAAGTTCGCTGCGAGTGGAGGCGGTATCGGTGAAATGGATCGAGTGGATACCGAGCGCGCGGGCGGCCAGCACATTCGCCTCATTGTCGTCGATGAACACCGCCTCGTGCGGCTGCAGACCGAAGCGGTCGAGCGCGAGGTGATAGATTGCGGGATCGGGCTTCACCAGCTTCTCATCGCCCGAGACGACGATCTCACGGAAACGATCGAACAGCCCGGTCCATTCGGCGCGGAAGGGCGGCCAGAATTCGTGGCTGAAGTTGGTGATTGCGAACAGCGGCACCCCCGCCGAATCGAGGTCGCCGACGAGGTCGTGCATGCCGGGCACCGGCCCGCCGATGCTTTCGTTGAAGCGCGGCTGCCAGGCGGCGATCAGATCGGCATGCTGCGGATACAGCGCGGTCAGCTCCGCCGAGGTGTCGGCGAAGTCGCGGCCCTCGTCATGCTGGAAATGCCATTCCAGCGTGACGACGTCATCCAGAAACGCTGCGAGCGCCCGATCGTCACCGATCAGGCGCTCGTAGAGAAAACGCGGATGCCAGGTGAAAAGGACGTTGCCGATATCGAAGATAGCGGCGCGGACCCCTCCCATGGCAGGCTTCAGCCCTGGCGGGCCTTGAAGCGACGCTGCGTCTTGTTGATCACATAGACACGGCCGCGACGACGGATCACGCGGTTGTCACGGTGGCGCCCCTTGAGCGACTTCAGGCTGTTCACGATCTTCATGACCGGTCTCTACTATCTCGAATTGTGTGGCTGGTGCCGGAAAGAGGGGCTCGCCTAGAGGTCGATCCCGGGGAAGTCAAGGCGAGCATGGCAGAAACCCACGCCAAACCGCTGTCAAAAGGCTTGGCAGCGGAACCCTCGCGCGCGTAACCATGTTGACCGCGTTAGGCCGTTCGTTGCGAACGGCAGGAGGAGTATTTCCGATGAAGACCCGCGTCCTGATCGCCCTGACCGCCGTGGCCGCACTGGCCGGCGGTTGTTCGACCACCGGAGGCGGGCGCGCAGCGCCGGTCGAGGCGACTCGCTATCATCTGTCGCAACCGATCCCGCCCGGGACCGTCGCTGTGCAGGCGGGGGCCGGGCAGCTCGCCGGACCGGAATTCCGCATCTATGCCAACGCTGTGACAAGCGAGTTCGAGCGTCTGGGCTTCGCGCCGGCAGCACCGGGCGGCACCGCCGACTATGCCGCTGCAGTCAGCTTCACCCGCACCGATCGCGGTCAGGTCCGCACCCGCCCGCCCGTGACGATCGGGATCGGTGGCGGCAGCTTTGGCGGCAATGTCGGCGTGGGCGGCGGCGTGAGTACCGGCATCGGCGGCAAGACCCGCACCGTCTATGGCATGGAACTCTCCGTCCAGATCCGCCGCCATGGCGACAACACCGTCGTGTGGGAAGGCAAGGCGATCACCGAGACGCTGAGCGGCGCGCCCGGCGCGCAGCCGGACGATGGCGCGGCCAGACTAGCCGCGGCCCTGTTCAAGGAGTTTCCGGGTCAATCCGGCATCACGACCACGGTGAAGTAACCGCCCTTCCCTTTTCTCCAGATCAGCAACGGTGACATGAGCATTCAGATCAACGCCGCGTTCGACAGCGGCAACATTCGCCTGACCGGGATCGACGGCGATACCGTCAACCTCGAGATCGTCCCCGATCACCTGTCCGAATTCTACCAGTGGTTCCACTTCCGCGTCGCGGGTGCGCGCGGGCGGCGGCTGACCTTCCGCATCACCAATGCCGGCGGATCGGCCTATGCGTTCGGCTGGCCGGGCTACAAGGCGCGGGTGAGCAGCGACCGCGAGGCGTGGCGGATGACCGATGGCGACTATGCCGACGGGGTGTTCAGCTTCAGCCATGAATTCGACGGCGATGTGGCATGGTTCGCCTATTTCGCCCCCTATTCGATGGAGCGCCACGCCGACCTGATCGCGCGCATGGCCGCGCAGCCGGGCGTGACGCATCGCGAGATCGGCGTGACGCTCGACGGGCGCGCGCTCGACCTGCTGACGCTGGGCGACGGGCCGAAGCAGGTGTGGCTCTATGCCCGCCAGCATCCGGGCGAATCGATGGCCGAATGGTGGATGGAAGGCGCGCTGGAGAAGCTCACCGACCCCGATGACGCGAACGCCAAAGCGCTGCGGGCCAAGGCGACCTTCCACATCGTCCCCAATATGAACCCCGACGGCAGCTTCCGCGGGCATCTGCGCACCAACGCCGCGGGCGTGAACCTCAACCGCGAATGGCATTCGCCGACGCTGGAGAAGAGCCCCGAGGTCCTCCACGTCCGCAATGCGATGGATGCGACCGGCGTCGACTTTGCGATGGACGTGCATGGCGACGAAGCGATCCCCGCCAACTTCATCGCCGGGTTCGACGGCATCCCAAGCTGGACCGCGGAACTGGGCGCGAAATACGACGAATATGGCAAGCGGCTGGCCGCCGCGACCCCGCTGTTCCAGCTCGAAAAGGGCTATGACAAGGCGGCGCCGGGACAGGCGAACCTGTCGATGTCGACCAACCAGCTCGCCGAGCGCTTCGGCGCAGTGTCGATGACGCTGGAAATGCCGTTCAAGGATCACGACCCCAGCCCCGATGCCGAATATGGCTGGTCGCCCGAGCGCAGCAAGGCGCTGGCGCATGCCTGCCTCGATACGCTGGCGGGCTTCATCGACGAGGTGTGACGATGCGGTGGGGCGCGATCGCACTGGCACTGATCGCGCCCGCAACCGCGCCGGCGCAGGAAATGCGGACGTTCGACCGGCCCTTCATCGCGCCTGACGGCAGCCGGCGGGTCGCGCAGATCGGCACCCTGGACGAGGGAATACTCGATCCGCATCCGGCGCTGGTGCGCCGGGCCGACTATGATTCGCTGAACTCCACGATGGACACCGGCGCTTTTCCGGTTCCGGCGCGCGGCGACGAGGAACCGGTGGAATTGCGCGTGGTGGTGGACATCGATGCAGCGGGGAGGCCCGCAGCATGCAGCATGCTGCGCCCGAGCGGCCAGCCCGCTTTCGATGCGCATGCCTGTCCGCACCTGATGCAACATCTGCGTCATACCCCGGCGCTGGATTGGCAGGGCAAGCGAACCACCGACCGGCTGACGATGCGCGTCAGCTATTATTTCATGGTGATTCCGGTCGCACCCCCGCTCGTCCGCATAATGCCGTCGGCAATATCGCGGGACTCCAGGCCCGTGCCGGTCCGCCCGATCGATGCCGCAGGCGCCGGGCTGATCGGAAGCGACGTGCCGGGCCGCGTCACAGGCGTCAGCGGAGGGTTGAGGGTGGAAGCGGACGGCCGGGTCAGCGCGTGCACGCTGGTCGGCGCGACGCGAGTCGATACCGTCGACCTGCGGATCTGCCAGCGCCTGCGCGACTGGCCGTTCGCACCTGCAGTGGACCGGGCAGGACGCCCGATCGCCGCACGCTATAGTTTCCGGGTGACACGATGAATATCCACGAAGGAAAACTCGACGACCCGCAGGTGATCGGCCTGCTGGAAATCCATGCCGGAGGAATGCTCGCCAACTCGCCGCCGGGGACCTGCCATTTCCTCGACCTGTCGGGGCTGAAGACGCCGGATATCACCTTCCTGTCGGCATGGGACGGCGAGGCGCTGCTGGGGATCGGCGCGGTCAAGGCGCTGGACAGCGAGAGCGGCGAGATCAAGTCGATGCGGACCGCGGAAGCGGCGCTGGGGCGCGGTGTTGGTACCGCGATTCTGCAGCACATCATCGGGCTGGCGCGGACGCGCGGCTATACAGCGCTCAAGCTGGAGACCGGGACCGGGGCCGCGTTCGATGCGGCACACACGCTGTATGCGCGGCATGGCTTTGTCCCCTGCCCACCCTTTGCCGATTATGAGGCGACCGACTTCAATCGCTTCTTCGTGCTGCCGCTCGTCTCCTAATCGCGCATTAGGGATAGGTGTTGGCGGGCGATTGACGCACGCCCGCTATTTGCCCCGATGGGCCATCGGGGATAGCGATGAAGGAAATCATGTTCGGCGGCGTCGCGATCGCATTGGCGGCGGGCGCCTATTTCCATGGACCGGTCAAAGGCGGCGAGACCTATGATCGCTCCCCGGCCGAAGTGTATCGTATCGTCGAAGCAACCCCCCTGCCCTCGATGTTCGACAAGATGGTGTACAACCAGCGCGGCGGCGCGGTGACGCGTGGCGGCGAGCCCGAAAAGTCGATGATCTGGTATTTTCACGCCAACGGGAAACAGGTCGCGAAATACACCGTGGGCATCGCGCCTTCGGGCGCTGACAAGACGCGGGTCACGACCGATTTCGAGATGAGCGACGGCGCCGAGCAGGTGCTGAGCAAAGGCTTCGCGCTCTCCGGCGCCGATCAGTATAAGGTGATCGGCCGGGTATCGATGAACGAGCAGATCGATTCACGGCTCGACAAGCGCCCGTTCGATTCGGGGAAGATCGCCGAAGCGATGTCGGCCTATGTCCTCACCAACATGAACAAGATTCAGGGTCAGGCGATCGAGTCGATGGACAAGGCCGCAACCGAGCTCAGGAAGATGGACGCCCAGCACGACTATCAGCGGGCGCAGGCGGAGAACCGCAAGTACAAGCCCGGTGAACCGATGGTGCGCTGATCCCGGCACAAGGCCGGGATGACGGGTATCAGTTCCAGTAGTCGAGCATGTCGGCGGTGATCCAGCCGTTGACGTAGTTCAGATAGAAGAGCCCGAACAGCACGGTCGCGACCATCGTGGTGCGCAGCGCGATCTTTGCCGCGGGGAAATGTTGCGGGGCGCTTTCGGCCTGGCCCCTGACCAGCGGCTCCCCCGCTTCGACGCTGGTGCGCGTGTGGAAGGGCAGCACCAGGAACAGCGCCAGGAACCAGAACAGGAAATAGATCGCCAGCGCGCTGGGCCAGTTCATGTGCCTTAAACCTCGATCAGCAGGACATCGACGACCGGCTTCTTGCCAGTCCACTTCACGGCCACGCGACGCGTGGCGAGCCGAACGGCCTCACGCAGTTTCTCGCGGTCGCCGCCTTTGAAGCCCGACACCGCCTTCGCGGCGGCCTCTGCGGCTTCCTCCAGATACGGCTCGCGGTCTTCTTCGACGGGAACGCCCTGGATCCGCACTTCCGGCGTTCCGGCGAGTTTTCCGCTCGCCTTGAGGGCAACCGCGACCGACATCTGGCCATAGAGGCCGAGCTTGCGGCGCTCGTTCATCGTCGAGCCGTCGGCGGGAAGGATCACGTCGCCGTCGAGGACGAGACGGCCCGCAGGGGCGTGGCCGAGCTTTTCGGGCTTGCCGGGGGCGAGACGGATGATCTCGCCATTGGTCTGCACCACGGCGCCGGGGATGCCCTGTTCGATCCCGAAGCGCGCCTGTTCGGCGATGTGGCGCATCTCGCCATGGACCGGGACGAGGATCTCCGGACGGATCCAGCGATACATCTCGGCAAGCTCGGGGCGGCCGGGATGGCCCGAGACATGGACGAAAGCCTGACGGTCGGTGACCATCTCGACGCCCTTGGTCGCGAGCGCATTCATGATGCGGCCGATCGCCAGCTCGTTGCCCGGGATCTGCTTGGACGAGAAGATCACGCGATCGCCCTTGTCGAGCTTGAGCTGGTGCGTGCCGTCGGCAATGCGCGCGAGCGCGGCGCGCGGCTCGCCCTGTCCGCCGGTGGCGACGATCATCACCTTGTCGCGCGGAAGCGTCATCGCGGTGTCGAAATCGACCGTCTCGGGGAAGTTGCGGAGATAGCCGGTGGCTTTCGCCACGCGCAGGATGCGGTCGAGCGAACGCCCGGCGACGCACATGGCGCGACCGGTGTCGCGCGCCGCCTCGCCCAGCGTCTGCAGCCGGGCGGCGTTGGAGGCGAAGGTGGTGACGAGGACGCGGCCCTTCGCGCCGGCGATGACCTTGTCGAGGCCCTCGCGAACCTCCTGCTCCGAACCCGAGGCTTCGGGATTGAAGACGTTGGTCGAGTCGCAGACGAGCGCAAGCACGCCCTCGTCGCCGATCTCGGTCAGCTCTTCTGCGGTCGAGGGCGAACCCATCACGGGGGTGTCGTCGATCTTCCAGTCGCCGGTGTGGAACACGCGGCCATAGGGCGTGTCGATGAGGACGGCGTTGCCCTCAGGGATCGAATGGGCGAGCGGGACGTAGCGGATGCCGAACGGGCCGAGCTCGAACGTCTCTTCCTCACGCACGACATTGAGTTCGACGCGCTCGGTGAGGCCTTCCTCATCGAGCTTGCCATGGATCAGGCCAGCGGTGAACGGGGTCGCGTAGAGCGGAACGCCGAGGTCGCCCGCGAGATAGGGCAGCGCGCCGATATGATCTTCATGCCCATGCGTCAGCACGATGCCGAGCAGGTCGTCGAGCCGCTCTTCGATGAACTGGAGGTCGGGCAGGATCAGGTCGATGCCGGGATAATCGGGATTGCCGAAGATCACCCCGCAATCGACCATGATCCACTTGCCGCGGCACCCATAGAGATTGACGTTCATGCCGATCTCGCCGGAACCGCCGAGCGCGAGGAAGAGAAGTTCGTTGCCGGGGGTCATCTGATCTTTCGTTATCTCAAGCTGCCGGCGCATGCCGCGCGAGCACCGCCATCCGTTCCTCACCCGTCACCCCGGCCTTGTGCCGGGGTCCACCGGGAGGCCAGCAATGCGCAAGAGGTGTGAGTTTAGCGCGTAAGGACAAGTGGACCCCGGCACAAGGCCGGGGTGACGATAGTGGGGGTGTATACGGGCTAGCTACGCCGGCGTTCCCACAGGATCGCGAGGCCCTGAATGGTGAGGTCCGGCTCGATCACGTCGAACACGTCGGTGTTCTTCTCGAACAGGATCGCGAGACCGCCGGTGGCGATGACCTTAACCGGTCGGCCGATCTGCGCCTTTACACGCGCGAGCAGGCCTTCGATCATCGCGATATAGCCCCAGTAGATGCCAATCTGCATCTGGTCCGCGGTGTTGAGGCCGATCACGCTGGCCGACTGCGGCGCCTCGATCGCGACGCGGGGGAGCTTGGCGGCGGCGCTGACGAGGGCGTCGAGCGAGAGATTGATGCCCGGGGCGATGATCCCGCCTTTGTAGTTGCCTTCATAGTCCGCGACTTCAAAGGTCGTCGCGGTGCCGAAATCGATGACGATCAGGTCGCCGGGGTGCTTGTCGTGCGCAGCGATGATGTTGAGCGCCCGATCGGCGCCCATGCTCTGGGGCTCTTCGACATCCAGCCGGATCGGCCAGCCATCCTTGCCCGCGATCACCGCGTCGGTCTTGAAATATTTGCTCGCCAGCACCTGAAGATTGTGGAGTGCGCGCGGGACGACGGTGCCGACGATCACGCCGGTGACGTCGCTGCGGTCGAACCCCTCGAGCGCGAGCAACTGGCTAAGCCACACCGCATATTCGTCGGCGGTGCGGCGCGGATCGGTGGCGATGCGCCAGCGCGCGCGGATCTCGCGCCCCTCTAGCAGCGCGAAGACGACATTGGTGTTGCCAGCGTCGATGGCGAGCAGCATCCGGGAACCCCCTTAAATCAGGAACACGTCGCCGGCGTGAATGACACGGCGTACGCCGCTCGCCAAGCGCAGGATGAGCGCGCCGTCGCCGGTGAGGCCGTCGAACAGCCCGTCGATCGCCTCGCCATCGGGCAGACGCGCGGTGAGCGCGGTGCCGGGCGCGTGCGCGCGATCGAGCCAGCGCAGGCGGACGGGATCGAGTCCCTCCTGCCGCCAGCGCGACAGCCAGCGCGCGAAGCTGTCGGCGAGAACGTCGAGAAAGGTAGCAGGATCGACCGGCGCGCCCTGTGCCGCGAGGCTGGTGGTGGGGCGATCGGACAGGTCGGGATGATAGGCGAGGTTGACGCCGATGCCGATGATGATCGCGTCGTTCGCGCGTTCGAGCAGGATGCCCGAGAGCTTGGCGCCGTGGATCAACAGGTCGTTGGGCCATTTGATCGCGGCACCCGCGGGCAGGAACACGCGGACGGCCTCTTCCAGCGCGACCGCGGCGACGAGAGCGAGGGTGGCCGCAGGCGGATCGGCGGGGCGCTGGCGGACAAGCGTGCTGGCGTAGAGGTTGCCGGGAGGCGAGTCCCACGGCCGGCCCTGGCGCCCCTTGCCGCCGGTCTGGCGCTCGGCGCGGAGCCAGCTGCCCTCACCCGCGCCCGCCGAGGCGAGCGCGAGCATATCGGCATTGGTCGAGCCGGTCTGCGCGACCGTGCGGATCAGGCCGGTCAGAACAGCGTCTTCGCCGCTGCCAGCGACCAGGCACTGAGCACCGGAATCAGCAGATAACCGAGCGGCGAGACGAACAGCGCGGCAGCGGCGATCAGGCCGCCCTCGACCGGGTTGCTCTCACGGCCGAACTCCGGTGCCGGCGCGTCGAAGTACATCGTCTTGACGACCTTAAGGTAATAGAAGGCGCCGATCACCGAGGCCGCGATACCGATCGCCGCGAGCCAGAACAGCCCAGCCTCGACCGCCGCCCAGAACACCGCGAACTTGGCCCAGAAGCCGAACAGCGGCGGGATGCCCGCGAGGCTGAACATGAAGATCGCCAGCGCCGCCGCCAGCGCCGGGCGCGTGCGCGACAGGCCCGACAGGCTGGCGATGGTCTCGACCGGCTTGCCGTCGGCATCGCGCATCTGAAGCACGACGAGGAAGCTGCCCAGCGTCATCACGACATAGATGGTGAGATAGGTCAGCACGCCGGCCACGCCATCCGCGGTGCCCGCGGCGAGGCCGATCAGCGCGAAGCCGACATTGTTGATCGAGGAGTAGGCGAGCAGACGCTTGATGTTGGTCTGGCCGATCGCGGCGACCGCGCCGAGCACGATCGAGGCGAGCGCGGCGAAGACGACGATCTGGCGCCAGTCGCTGGTCACCGGGCCCATTGCCTCGATCGCGACGCGGACAGCGAGCGCGATGGCGGCAACCTTGGGCGCCGAGGCGAAGAAGGTGGTCACCGGGGTCGGCGCGCCCTCGTAAACGTCGGGGGTCCACATGTGGAACGGGACCGCCGACATCTTGAACGCGAAGCCGGCAAACATGAAGACGAGACCGAACAGCAGGCCGATCTTGGTGCTGCCCTGCGCACCGGCATAGGCGGTGGCGATATCGCCGAAGATGGTGGTGCCGCTGAAGCCGTACACCAGGCTGATGCCATAGAGCAGGATGCCCGAGGCGAGCGAGCCGAGGATGAAATACTTCAGGCCCGCTTCGGCCGAGCGCACATCGCGGCGCACGAAGCTGGCGAGGACGTACGACGCGAGGCTGTTGAGCTCGAGCCCCACATAGAGCGTCAGCATGTCGTTGGCCGAGACCATCATGCCCATGCCCGCGGTCGCGAACAGGATCAGGATGGGATATTCGGGACGCAGATCTTCACCCGCGGTCCGCGCGAAGAAGCGCGGGGCGATGATGATCGAGATCGCCGCGGCGAAGAAGATCAACGCCTTGGCATAGGCGCCGAACAGGTCGGCCTTGTACAGCTCGTGGAAGGCGAGGCCGCCATTGGAGGCTGGACCAGTGAGCGCGATGCCCGCCCCGATCAGCACCAGCACCGCGACCCAGCTCACCAGACGAGACACCGCCTGGCCACCCCAGGCGGCGACCATCAGCAGCGCGAGACCACCGACCGAGAGAACGACCTCGGGCAGGACCTTCGTGATTTCAGCTGCGTAATCCATCAGTGCGCCGCCCCCTTGGCAGCTTCGCCGTGTCCGGCGGATTTGTGTTCAGCGGCGTGCGCGGCGGCCGGGTTGCCCGGCGTTGGCAGGCTGTCGCCCGCGGGCTTGGCGCGGTCGATCCGCTCCAGCAGCAGCGCGACGTCGTTGCGCATCGGCGCGAGGAAGCTTTCGGGATAGACACCCATCCACAGCACCACCGCAGCGAGCGGAGCGAGCAACGCCATCTCACGCTTGTTGAGGTCGGGCATCGCCTTGACGTCGTCCTTGACCAGATCGCCGAATACGACGCGCCGGTAGAGGTAGAGCATATAGGCGGCGCCGAGGATGATGCCGGTGGTGGCGATCAGCGTGACCAGCGTCGACACCTGATACGCGCCCATCAGCGCGAGCAGTTCGCCGACGAAGTTGCTGGTGCCCGGGAGGCCGACCGACGCCATGGTGAACAGCATGAACAGCACGGCGTATTTGGGCATATTGATCGCGAGGCCGCCGTAACGGTCGATTTCGCGAGTATGCAGGCGATCGTAGATGACGCCGACGCAGAGGAACAGCGCGCCCGACACCAGACCGTGGCCCAGCATCACCATCATCGCGCCTTCGATACCCTGACGGTTGAAGGTGAACAGACCGATGGTGACGATCGCCATGTGGGCGACCGACGAATAGGCGATCAGCTTCTTCATGTCGTTCTGGACGAGCGCGATCAGGCTGGTGACCACCACCGCGATGCACGACAGGCCGAACACCAGCCAGATCAGCTGCGCCGAGGCTTCGGGGAACATCGGCAGGCTGAAGCGCAGGAAGCCGTAGCCGCCGAGCTTCAACAGCACGCCCGCGAGGATCACCGAACCCGCGGTCGGCGCCTGAACGTGCGCGTCGGGAAGCCAGGTGTGGACCGGCCACATCGGCATCTTGACCGCGAACGAGGCAAAGAAGGCGAGCCATAGCCATGTCTGGACATGCGCCGGGAAGTCATACGCCATCAGATCGGGGATGTAGGTCGTGCCCGCGGTGATGGTCATATACATCATCGCGATCAGCATCAGCACCGAGCCGAGCAACGTGTAGAGGAAGAATTTATACGACGCGTAGATGCGGTTCGCCCCGCCCCAGATGCCGATGATCAGGAACATCGGGATCAGGCCAGCTTCGAAGAACACGTAGAACAGGAAGATATCCTGCGCCGCGAAGGTGCCGATCATCAGCACTTCGGTGATCAGGAACGCCGCCATATATTCCTGGACGCGATCGGTGATCGCTTCCCAGCTGGCGCCGATGCAGATCGGCATCAGGAACACCGAGAGCATGATCAGCAGCAGCGCGAAGCCGTCGATGCCGAGCGCCCAGGCGAAGCGCCCGAAGACCGGCGTGTATTCGACGAACTGCCACTGCGGCCCGCCAATCTCGAAATTGGCCCAGAGCACCCCGCCGAGCGCAAGATCGATCAGCGTCGCGCCGAGCGCGATCCAGCGCGCCTGACTGGCGTTGACGAACAGGCAGATCAGCGCCGCGGCGAGCGGCACGATGAGCATGAGGGAGAGAATACCGCTCATCGCGCGATCACCCAGGTAACGGCTGCCGTCAGGCCGATCAGCATGACGAACGCATAGCTATAGACATATCCGGACTGGAGCTTGCCGGTCAGCACGCTGCCGAGCTTGACGACGGCCGCCGAACCATTGGGCCCGAAGCGGTCGATCGTGCCCTCGTCGCCCTTCTTCCAGAAGAGGCGGCCGAACCAGAAAGCAGGCTTCACGAAGAGCGCGTTGTAGAGCTCGTCGAAATACCATTTGTTGAGCAGGAACTTGTACAGCAGCCCGAAGGTCGCGGTGAAGCGCGCCGGGATGGTGGGCGACTTGATGTACGCCACCCATGCGCCGAACAGGCCGAGCAGCATCACGATCGTCGCCGAGAGCTTCACCCACAGCGGCACTTCATGCATCGCGTGCGCGAGATGCTCGTCGAACGCGACAGCGCCCTTCCAGAAGATCTCGCCAGCCTCGGGCTGGATGAAGAACTTGTTGAAGGCGAACCCGGCAAAAACCGCACCGACCGACAGCAGCAGCAGCGGGATCAACATCGGCAGCGGGCTTTCGTGCGGCTTGTAGCCGCCGGTACCGTCGCCATGGGCGTCGTGCGCGTGATGATCGTCGTGACCATGCGCGTGGTCGTCATGGCCGTGCGAGTCATGCCCATGTGAATCGTGGATCGCGTGCTGGATATGCTCCGACTGCGTCCAGCGCGGCTTGCCCCAGAAGGTCAGGAACATCAGGCGCCAGCTGTAGAAGCTGGTGAGCAAGGCGGCGAACACGCCGACCCAGAAGGCACCCTGCCCGCCCCCGCCGGCGGCATAGGCCGCCTCGAGGATCGCGTCCTTCGAGTGGAAGCCGGCGAAACCGGCATGGAGCCAGTAGATGCCGACGCCGGTGATCGCGAGCGTGCCCGCCATCATCGTCCAGAAGGTGACCGGGATGTGTTTCCGCAGGCCGCCATAATAGCGCATGTCCTGCTCGTGGTGCATCGCATGGATCACCGAGCCGGCACCGAGGAACAGCAGCGCCTTGAAGAAGGCGTGGGTGAAGAGGTGGAACATCGCGGCGCCGTACATGCCGACGCCGGCGGCGAAGAACATGTAGCCGAGCTGCGAACAGGTCGAATAGGCGATGACGCGCTTGATGTCGGTCTGGGTCGTGCCCACCGTCGCGGCGAACAGACAGGTCGCGGCGCCGATGAAGGTGATGAAGCCCAGAGCCACCGGCGACTGTTCGAACAGCGGCGACAGGCGGCAGACCATGAACACACCCGCGGTGACCATCGTCGCGGCGTGGATCAGCGCCGACACCGGGGTCGGGCCTTCCATCGCGTCGGGCAACCAGGTGTGGAGGCCGAGCTGCGCCGACTTGCCCATCGCGCCGACGAACAGCAGCAGGCAGAGCACAGTCAGCGTGTCGAAGCGGTAGCCGAGGAAACCGATCGTGCTGCCGGCATGGTTCGGCGCGGCGGCGAGGATCTCGGGGATCGAGATCGTGCCGAACACCAGGAACACGCCGAAGATGCCGAGCATGAAGCCCAAGTCACCAACGCGGTTGACCACGAATGCCTTGATCGCGGCGGCGTTGGCCGAGGGCTTCTTGAACCAGAAGCCGATCAGCAAATAGCTCGCGAGACCGACGCCTTCCCAGCCGAAAAACATCTGAAGCAGATTGTCCGCGGTCACGAGCATCAGCATCGCGAAGGTGAACAGCGAGAGGTACGCGAAGAAGCGCGGCTGATCGGGATCCTCGTCCATGTACGACCAGCTGTAGAGGTGGACCAGCGCCGAGACGCTCGTCACCACCACCAGCATCACCGCAGTGAGACTGTCGACGCGCAGCGCCCAGGATACGTTGAGGCTGCCCGAATGCATCCAGGTCAGCACCTGAACCACCTGAGGCTCCGCCGTGCCGCTGAGATACGGGATGAAGGTCATCCAGCTGAGCGCGGCGGCAATGAACAGCGCCCCGGTGGTCACGACCTTGGGGAAGAACGTGCCGAACGCGCGGTTGCTAAAGCCCGCGACGATCGCTGCCAGCAGCGGCAGGAAAACGATGAAATGGATCGAAGACATCAGCCCTTCATCCGATTGACGTCGTCGACCGAGATCGTGCCGCGGCCGCGGAAATAGATGACGAGGATGGCGAGGCCGATCGCGGCCTCACCCGCGGCGACGGTCAGCACGAACATCGCGAAGATCTGGCCGACCAGATCGCCGAGATAGGACGAGAACGCCACGAGGTTGAGGTTCACCGACAGCAGGATCAGCTCGATCGCCATCAGGATGACGATGAGGTTCTTGCGGTTGAGGAAGATGCCGAGCACCCCCATCGTGAACAGGATCGCGCTGACGACCAGATAGTGTGTCAGACCGATCACAGCTCTATCCCCTGCCCGACGGGCTGATTGACCTTGCGGATGGCATCCTCCGAACGGCGGCTGACCTGCTTCCAGATATTCTGCTTCATCACCCCGCCGCGCTGGCGGTGGGTGAGGACGATCGCACCGATCATCGCGACGAGCAGAACGAAGCCGGCGGCCTCGAACACATAGAGATAGCGGCTGTAGAGCAGCAGCCCCATCGCCTTAATATTGGGCACCTGACCCAGCGCGGTATCCGCGTCGATCGGAGCGATGCGGCTGGCGAGATCGACCCCGCCCGCGCTCCATGCGCCGACGCCGATAATGACCTCAGCCAGCAGGACGACCGCGAGCGCAAGGCCGAACATCGCGTAGCGGACGAAGCCCGCGCGCAGCTCGGCGAAGTCGATGTCGAGCATCATCACGACGAACAGGAACAGCACCGCGACCGCGCCGACATAGACGATGACGAGCAGCATCGCGATGAACTCGGCACCGGCGATGACCATCAGGCCCGCGGCGTTGAAGAAGGCGAGGATCAGCCACAGCACCGAATGGACCGGGTTGCGCGCGGAGATCGTCATCGCGGCGGCGAGGATGACCACCGCGGCGAACATGTAGAAGGCGATTGCCTGGATCACGGAATCAAGTTCCCCTTTGGTGCCGCGCGCTTACCGGTACGGTGCATCGGCGGCAAGGTTCGCGGCGATTGCGCGCTCCCAGCGGTCGCCGTTCTCGAGCAGCTTTTCCTTATGGTAGATCAGCTCCTCACGGGTTTCGGTCGCGAACTCGAAATTCGGTCCCTCGACGATCGCATCGACCGGGCAGGCCTCCTGGCACAGACCGCAATAGATGCACTTGGTCATGTCGATGTCGTAGCGCGTGGTGCGGCGGCTGCCGTCGTCGCGCGGCTCGGCCTCGATCGTGATGGCGAGCGCCGGGCAGACCGCCTCGCACAGCTTGCACGCGATGCAGCGCTCTTCGCCATTGGGATAACGGCGCAGCGCATGCTCGCCGCGGAAGCGGGGCGAGATCGGGTTCTTCTCGTACGGGTAGTTGATCGTCGCCTTGGGCTTCCACAGGTATTTGAACGTCAAGGCATGCGCCTTCACGAACTCCCACAGGGTGAACGAACGGACGAGTTGGGCGACGCTCATTTGCGACTCATTTGTTTGACCGTGCAGATACCGACTGCACTCGCTGTATTATGGAATCCGCCCCCTTCAGTTGGGGGATAGTCCTGCTCATAGAAGGTGACCGTCGTCCGATCGCTGGTGGACGAGCTCACCCGGTATTCAAGCACCTGCCAACGCCCGTTGGCCAGCTTCACTCCTGAATACCTTGAGAGCGAGTTATTTCTCGGCGTGGCCTCGGTTAGCACCATCGATGCAAGGACGGCTTCATCCGACGAGCGTATCGCTACCGAAGGGGAGATCGGGTTCTCGTCATATACCAGCATGATCTTGGCGGTAAGCTGCTTGCCATTCAACGTCGTAACATTGCACTCAAGCGATTGAGCGCCATCCCGCGGCGGCGGGGGTGGAGGAATACTGATTACGGGGCGCTGCGCATCGGCTTGCAACATCAAGCTGGGCAGAAGAAGGGCCAGAAAGGTCAAGCTCACAGCCCCACCCGCTGGATCATCAGCCAGCCCGACACCGCGAACACGAAGAACAGCGACATCGGCAGGAAGACCTTCCAGCCCAGACGCATCAGCTGGTCATAGCGATAGCGCGGGACGGTGGCCTTGATCCACGAGAAGACGAAGAAGAAGAACAGGATCTTGGCGAACAGCCAGATGATGCCCGGCACCGCGTAGAGGATCGGGATGTCCAGCGGCGGGAGATAGCCGCCCCAGAACAGCACCGCGTTGAGCGTGCACATCAGGATGACGTTGGCGTACTCACCGAGCCAGAACAGCGCGAAGGCCATCGACGAATATTCGGTCTGGTAGCCTGCGACGAGCTCCGATTCCGCCTCGGTCAGGTCGAACGGCGCGCGCGCGGTCTCGGCCAGCGCCGAGATCAGGAACACCACCGCCATCGGGAACAGCAGCGGGTTGAAGCCGAAGCCGTTGACGATGCCAAGGACATGGCCCTTCTGCGCTTCGACGATGCCCGACAGGTTGAACGTGCCCGCCCACAGCACGACCGAGACCAGCACGAAGCCGATCGCGACTTCGTAGCTGACCATCTGCGCCGCAGCGCGGATCGCCGAGTAGAAGGGATATTTGGAGTTGGACGACCAGCCGGCGAGGATGATGCCGTACACGCCGAGCGACGAGGCGGCGAGGATGTAGAGCAGGCCGAGGTTGATGTTCGACAGCACCACACCCGCCTGGAACGGGATCACCGCCCACACGATCAGCGCGACGGTGAAGGTGATGATCGGACCGAGCAGGAACAGGCCCTTGCTCGCGCTCGACGGAATGATGGTTTCCTGAAGGAAGACCTTGAGACCGTCGGCGAAGGACTGGAGCAGGCCGAGCGGGCCGACGACGTTCGGACCGCGACGCAGCGCGATCGCCGCCCAGATCTTGCGGTCGGCATAGATGATCATCGCCACCGCCAGCATCAGCGGCAGCGCGATCAGCAGGATGCCCGCGATCGTCGCGACGAACCACGCCCATTCGAAGGGCAGGCCGACAATGTTCTGGAAGAAAGCGGTCACTCTGCGGCCTCCGCGAAGTCCTGGCCGTGGATCAGTTCGGCCGAGCAACGCTGCATCGTCGGCGAGGCGCGGCAGATGGCGTTGGTGAGGTAGAAGTCGGCGATCGGGTAAGCCACTTCGCCTTCACCCTTGGCGTCGAGCGCCGGCGGGTTCCAGTCGAAGCTGGCGAGACCCTCTGCACCCAGCGCGGGGGTATCGGCGGCCATCGCGGCGCGGAGCTGTTCGAAATTGTCGAACGGCAGCGTCTTGCCGAGCTTTTCCGAGAGCGCGCGCAGGATCGTCCAGTCCTCACGCGCATCGCCGGGCGCGAACACGGCCTTGTCGCCGCGCTGCACGCGCCCTTCGAGGTTGACGTAGGTCCCGGCCTTTTCGGCATAGGTGGCGCCGGGCAGGATCACATCTGCTGCGTGCGCGCCCTTGTCGCCATGATGGCCGATATAGACGTTGAAGCTGTTGGCGAACTTCGAGAAGTCCACCTCGTCGGCGCCGAGGAAGAAGGTGAGCTTGGGCTCTGCCGCGACGATGTCGGCGATGCCGCCCTTCATCGCGAAGCCGAGCATCAGCCCGCCCATGCGGCTCGCCGCCATGTGCAGCACGTTGAAGCCGTTCCAGCCGTCACGCACGAGGTTGAGCTTCTTGGCGAGCGCCAGAGCGGCGCCATGGCCGTTCTTGAGCGCGGCACCGCCGACGATGACCATCGGGCGTTGCGCGTCCTTGAACGCATCGGCCGCGGCCTTGGGCAGCTTGCCGAGCAGCGACAGGTCGTTGCCGAGCCATTCGACCTTGTAGGTCAGGTCGGTTTCGGGGCCGATCGCGAAGACCTTGGCGCCCTTCTTGATCGCCTTGCGCACGCGCGTATTCACCAGCGGCGCTTCCCAGCGCAGATTGGTGCCGACGAGCAGGACGACATCGGCGTCCTCGACACCCGCGATGGTGGTGTTGAAGTTGACCGCGGCCATGCTGGTCGCGTCATAGGCCATGCCGGTCTGGCGGCCTTCGAGCAGGTCGGAGCCGAACGACTTGACCAGCGCCTTGGCGGCGAAGATCGTCTCGCAATCGAGCAGGTCACCGTGAATAGCAGCGACCTTGTCCCCTGCCCCGGCTGCCGCAACCGCGATCGCCGAAAAGGCTTCGTCCCACGTCGCTTCAACCAGCTTGCCGTCGCGGCGGACATAGGGCTTGTCGAGGCGGCGGAAGCCGAGGCCGTCGACATGGTGGCGCGTCTTGTCGTGCGCCCATTCCTCGTTCACGTCTTCGTTGATCCGCGGCAGCGCGCGCAGCACGCCGCGGCCACGGCTGTCGATGCGGATGTTGGTGCCGACGGCATCCATCACGTCGATCGCGAGGGTCTTTTTGAGCTCCCACGGACGCGCCTCGAAGGCATAGGGCTTCGAGGTCAGCGCGCCCACCGGGCAGAGATCGACCACGTTGCCCGAAAGCTCCGAGGTAACTGCCTTCTCAAGGTACGACGTGATCTGCATATTCTCGCCGCGATAGATCGCGCCGATCTCTTCCACGCCGGCGACTTCCTCGGCGAAGCGCACGCAGCGGGTGCACTGGATGCAGCGGGTCATCACCGTCTTGACGATGGGACCCATATACTTCTCGGTCACCGCGCGCTTGTTCTCGGTGTAGCGGCTATGGCCACGCCCGTACGCGATCGACTGATCCTGCAGGTCGCACTCGCCGCCCTGATCACAGATCGGGCAGTCGAGCGGGTGGTTGATGAGCAGAAACTCCATCACGCCTTCGCGTGCGGCTTTGACCATCGCGCTGTCGGTGCGGATTTCCTGATTGTCGGCGGCGGGAAGCGCGCACGACGCCTGGGGCTTGGGCGGCCCCGGCTTCACCTCGACCAGGCACATCCGGCAATTGCCGGCGATGCTGAGGCGCTCATGATAGCAGAAACGCGGGATTTCCTTGCCGGCAGCCTCACACGCCTGCAGCACGGTGGCGCCTGCGGGGACTTCGACTTCGATCCCGTCTACGGTAACCTTGGGCATCAGCGTGCCTCACCCTTGCTTTCGGAAGCGGGGCGATTTGCCCTCAGCGCTTCTCGGAACTTGTCGAGGTCGATCGATCCACTCGGGCCAGCGCAGGCTGCCATGCCCGCACCCAAGGCCATCGTGATCTCGTCCGGCGACTTCGAACTCACCATTTTCTCCGCAGCCTCAGGGCGCTTTGCCCAGACACAGCGTGCGAGAACAACCTCCGGTGGACCATCCGCGGCTGGTTGAGATGACCGGACGCCGTGGGCATCGCCCCAATCGGCAACCAGGCTATCCAGCGAAAACGGAAACGGCTCCCCAACCCGGATCTCAAAACAACCCTTGAGCGCTGCGAGCATGAGGTCGCTATCCGGGTCGCGCCCATTCTGCTCGGGCGTCTGAACATCGCGCCTGAGCAAATGATACCGCGCGTAGCGCCGGGTTTCGTCGGGATGACGGGAAAGCGTGCAGGCAAGCATCTTCGAATAGTCCGCGGCGGTGAAAGGCCGCGGCTTTGCATTCAAATCGATCACGCCAGAGCTTTGCGCCGCAGCGACGCCTGGCAGTCCGACAGCCAAGGCCGCAAGGATAAAACCGAGCCCCTTCACTCCGCCGCCTCCTGCATCGAGCTCAGCCCGCCGCCCTGTTTTTCGAGGATGCGGCGCTCCATTTCCGGGCGGAAGTGCTTGATCAGGCCCTGGATCGGCCAGGCCGCCGCGTCGCCGAGCGCGCAGATGGTGTGGCCTTCGACCTGTTTAGTGACGTTGAACAGCGTATCGATCTCGCTGATGTCGGCGTCGCCGGTGCGCAGCCGCTCCATCACGCGCCACATCCAGCCGGTGCCCTCACGGCACGGGGTGCACTGACCGCAGCTCTCATGCTTGTAGAAATAGCTGATCCGGCTGATCGCCTTCACGATGTCGGTGGACTTGTCCATCACGATCACCGCCGCGGTGCCGAGGCCCGAACCGACCGCCTTGAGGCCGTCGAAATCCATCGGCGCGTCCATGATCTGCGCCGCCGGAACCAGCGGGACCGACGAGCCGCCGGGGATCACCGCGAGGAGATTGTCCCAGCCGCCACGGATGCCGCCGCAATGCTTCTCGATCAACTCGCGGAACGGGATGCTCATCGCTTCCTCGACCACGCACGGCTTTTCGACATGGCCGCTGATCTGGAACAGCTTGGTACCGCGGTTATTCTCGTTGCCGAAGCTGGCGAACCATTCGGGCGAGCGACGCAGGATCGTCGGGGCGACCGCGATGCTCTCGACATTGTTGACCGTGGTCGGGCAGCCATAAAGGCCGGCACCCGCCGGGAACGGGGGCTTGAGGCGCGGCTGGCCCTTCTTGCCCTCGAGGCTCTCGATCATCGCGGTCTCTTCGCCGCAGATATAGGCGCCCGCACCGCGGTGGCAGAACACGTCGAAGTCATAGCCCGAGCCGCAGGCGTTCTTGCCGAGCAGGCCCTTGGCATAGGCTTCCTCGATCGCTGCGAACAGCGTCTCGGCTTCGCGGATATATTCGCCGCGGATGTAGATGTACGCCGCGCGCGCGCGCATCGCGAAGCCCGCGACGAGCGCGCCTTCGAGCAGCAGATGCGGGTCGTGGCGAATGATCTCGCGATCCTTGCACGAACCCGGCTCGGATTCGTCGGCGTTGATGACGAGGAAGCTGGGACGCTCGGGCGTCGGATTCTTGGGCATGAACGACCATTTCATGCCGGTCGGGAAACCCGCGCCGCCGCGACCGCGCAGGCCCGACGCCTTGATCTTCTCGATGATCACATCGGGGCCGAGCTCGAGCAGCTTCTTCGTATTGTCCCACGCGCCGCGTTTGATCGCAGCCGACAGGTTCCACGGCTGATAGCCGTAGAGGTTGGTGAAGATACGATCCTTGTCAGCGAGCACTTACTTCGGGCCCCCGATGCGCTTGTTGTTCTGGACCGCGATGTACACGGCCACCCCGACGCCGATCAGCAGCAGCGGGATGAAGAGCTTGACGGCGAGCTTGAGCACCCAGCCGAGGACGACAAGACCGCCGATGACGGCGAGGATCGTGTAGATCGTGTTCTTGTTCACCATTGCCCCCTGTAGTCGTGGTTTTCCGAGACCATTTCCTTGAGCGTGGTCGGCCCGCCGACCGGCTCGACGGTGTGGCGGCCCGGCTCCTGCGTGCCCGTCTTGGGCTGCTGTCCGTTCGCCAGCGCATCGAGGATCGCGACCGTGCGGTCGTAATCCAGATCCTCGTAATTGTCGTCGTTGATCTGGACCATCGGCGCGCTCGAGCAATTGCCCATGCACTCGACCTCAGTCAGCGTGAACAGGCCGTCGGGCGTAGTCTTGCCCTTGGTCATGCCGCGGTTCTTGCACGCGGCGAACACATCGTCCGACCCGCGCAGCCAGCACGGCGTCGTCCCGCACACCTGGACATGGTACTTCCCGACCGGGTGCATGTTGAACATGGTGTAGAAGGTCGCGACCTCAAGCACACGGATCACTGCGAGGTCGAGCTCACGCGCGACGAACTCGATCACCGGGATCGGCAGCCAGCCCTGGGTGTTCGTCTCCGCCCCGACCTGACGCTGAGCGAGGTCGAGATAGGGGATGGTGCAGCTCTGCTGGCGTCCGGCGGGATAGCGCGCGCGGATGATCGCAGCTTTGGCGGCGGTTTCCGCGTCCCACGCGAAATTGCCCCAGCGTGCCCGGATTTCCGGCGTGTCTTCGATTGCGTTTGCGTCGGCCATTAGCGGATGAACTCCACGCGGCTCACTTGGTCGCCGCTGAAGGTGTAGATGGACATGACCTCGAACTGCTCGCCATCGGGCGCGCGCGAGACCGTTTCGTGGAGCAGCACCGTCTCACCCAGCTCGTAGCTGGCCAGGATCTCGGCGCGGTTCTGCGGGAATTGGGCGAACATCGCCTTGAGGCCCGAGCGGACGCCTTCGCGCCCCTCGCGCAGCACGGCGCCGCGATAGCCCGCTTCGCAGGCATCGTCGGTCATCAGCTCGACATAGGCGTCCGCATCCTGCGCATTGTAGCGCGCGATCATCTCGTGCGCGGTGGCGATGCGGGTGCTCACCGGCGCGTCCTGAATGGTGGTTGCGTCAGCCATGCGCCGACGCCTTGAGGTTCGCCAAAAATGCTTCCCGCACCTTGCCGAGCTTGATCCTGCGCGTGCGGCAAATCGCGGCGGTACCGAGGAACGTCGCGATGAAGGGTGCAGCTGCACCGATCATGAGCAATTCACCCGTGGTGATCGCGCCGAACATCGCCAGCGCGAACAGGACGGCCGCCATTGCAAAGCAAAGACGCTCCCAGCCTCGGGTCGGAATAGTTTCGCGAGACGGATATCCAAGCGCGACGCTCACCGGTCGCACTCCCCGAACACGATATCCATCGCACCGAGGATCACGGTGATGTCCGCGAGCATGTGGCCGCGCGACATGAAGTCCATCGCCTGCAGGTGGCTGAACGCGGTCGGGCGGATCTTGCAGCGGTAGGGTTTGTTCGAGCCGTCGCTGACCATGTAGATGCCGAATTCGCCCTTGGGGCTTTCGGTCGCGACATAGACTTCGCCCGCGGGGACGTGGAAGCCCTCGGTATAGAGTTTGAAGTGATGGATCAGCGCTTCCATCGACTGCTTCATCTCGGCACGCTTGGGCGGCACCACCTTGCGGTCGAGCGACGCGATCGGGCCGGACGGCATCTCGTTGAGGCACTGACGCATGATGCGCGCGGACTGATAGACTTCCTCGACGCGGACCATGAAGCGGTCGTAGCAGTCGCCCTTTGTCCCGACCGGGATCTCGAAGTCCATGCGATCGTACACGTCGTAGGGTTGCGACTTGCGCAGATCCCAGGGCAGGCCCGCCGCGCGGATCATCGGGCCGGAAAAGCCCCATTTGATCGCGTCTTCGCGGCTGACGATGGCGATGTCGACGTTGCGCTGCTTGAAGATGCGGTTCTCCGCGACCAGGCTGATCGCGTCGCCAAACAGCTTCGGCAGGCGATTATCGAGCCAGTCACCGATATCGGTGAGCAGCTTGAGCGGAACGTCCTGATGGACGCCGCCCGGGCGAAGGTAATTGTGGTGCATGCGCGCGCCGGACATGCGCTCGAAGAAGTTGAGGCAATCCTCGCGCAGCTCGAACATCCACAGGTTCGGCGTCATCGCGCCGACGTCCATCACATGCGCGCCGAGATTGAGCATATGATTGCAGATGCGGGTCAGCTCGGCGAAGAACACGCGGAGATACTGGGCGCGGACCGGCACTTCGAGGTCGAGCAGCTTTTCGACCGCGAGGACGAAGCTGTGCTCCATCGCCAGCGGCGAGCAATAGTCGAGGCGGTCCATATAGGGGAGCGCCTGAGTATAGGTCTTGTACTCGATCAGCTTTTCGGTGCCGCGGTGGAGCAGGCCGACATGCGGATCGATCCGCTCGATGATCTCGCCGTCGAGCTCGGTGACGAGGCGGAGCACGCCGTGCGCCGCCGGGTGCTGCGGGCCGAAGTTGATCGTGTAGTTGGCGATCGCGGTGTCGCCGACGGTCGGGTCGCTGGCGTCAGTGACCCCCGCGATTTCGTCGAGATACTGGGCCATTACGCTTCACCCTCCCCCTTCTTCGCACGCGGTTTCGCGGGCTTGCGGGGCTTTTTCACAACATCCGGATCAGCGGGCTTGGGGCCCGCGTCGGGCGACGCCTTGCCTGCGCCGGTGTCGGCGGGGCCATCACTGGTCTTGGGCTTGCGCACGCGCGCCTTGACCGGCTTGGCGGCGTCATCGGCCTTGACGATCTGGTCGGCGGTGAGCGGCGTCGGCGCGCCCTTCGCCTCAGGCACCGCAGCAGCGGGCTTGGCCTCGGGGGCCTTGGCCGGCGGCGGAGCGGCGGCGGGCGGCGCAGGCGGCGCAGGCGGCGCCTTCTCGTCGCCCGGCAGCACATATTGCGCGCCTTCCCACGGGCTCATGAAGTCGAAGTTGCGGAAATCCTGCGCGAGCTGGACCGGCTCATACACGACGCGCTTGGCCTCTTCCGAGTAGCGCAGTTCGACGAAGCCAGAGAGCGGGAAGTCCCGGCGCTGCGGATGGCCACGGAAGCCGTAGTCGGTGAGGATGCGGCGCAGGTCTTCGTTACCGTCGAACAGCACGCCGTACATGTCGTAGACTTCGCGCTCGAGCCAGCCGGCGACCGGCCAGATGCCGGTGACGGTCGGGACCGGCTGCACCTCGTCCGTCGTCACGCGGACGCGGATGCGGTGGTTCCGCGTGTAGCTGAGCAGCATGTAGCAGACGTCGAAGCGCTCGGCCCGGGCGGGATAGTCCACGCCCGCGACTTCCATCAGCGCCTGATATTCAAGGCCAGCGGTGTCACGCAGCGCGATCATCGCGTCGACCAGCGAGTCGCGCTTCACCGTCAGGTTGACCTCGCCGACCAGATCGGTCGCCTCGACCAGCTTGTCGCCGAGCGCCGCCTGTGCAGCCGCGATCACGCCGTCATTGGCGGCGTATTTCGGTGCCGGCGCCCTCACCGCGTCACCGTGCCCGAACGACGGATCTTCCGCTGGAGCTGCATCACGCCATAGAGCAGCGCCTCAGCAGTCGGCGGGCAGCCCGGGACGTAGATGTCGACCGGAACGATGCGGTCGCATCCGCGCACGACGCTGTAGCTATAGTGGTAATAGCCGCCGCCATTGGCGCAGCTGCCCATCGAGATGACGTATTTGGGCTCCGACATCTGGTCGTAGACGCGGCGCAGCGCCGGGGCCATCTTGTTGCACAACGTGCCCGCGACGATCATCACGTCCGACTGGCGCGGGGACGCGCGCGGCGCGGCGCCGAAGCGCTCCATGTCGTAGCGCGGCATGTTGACGTGGATCATCTCGACCGCGCAGCAGGCGAGGCCGAAGGTCATCCACCACAGCGAGCCGGTACGCGCCCACTGGAACAGGTCTTCGGTCGAGGTGACGAGGAAACCCTTGTCGTTGAGCTCGCCATTGAGGTCGTTGAAGAACCCCTGATCGGGCTGGACGACCGAGCCGCCTGCGGGCGGCATGAGGATGGAAGAAGTCTGGTTCACGTCGGTCATTCCCAATCCAGCGCCCCGACCTTCCACGCATAAGCGAGGCCGATCGCCAGTTCGCCGATGAAGATCATCATGGAGATCCACGCCACCCAGCCGAGGTCGAACACGCTGACCGCCCAAGGGTAGAGGAACGCCGCCTCGAGATCGAAGATGATGAAGAGGATCGCCACGAGGTAGAAGCGCACGTCGAACTGGCTGCGCGAATCCTCGAACGCGGGGAAACCGCACTCATATTCGGTGAGCTTTTCCGGGGTCGGCTGATGCGCCCCCGTGAAGCGCGCCGCGATCATCGGCAGGAACACGAAGGCACTCGAAAGCACCAGTGCGACCCCCAGAAACAAGAGGATCGGCAGATATTGCGTCAGATCGACCAAGATGGCTCTCGCGGTTGCGGAATCTTGGGGCCGCTTTAGGCCGATGGATGGGGGGCTTCAAGGCGGAAACCCTTGAGAATCACTCGCAACTAAGAGGTTGGCATGCAGCCGTGAACTGTCGCTATGAAAGAGTCGTACGAATCAGATTTGGGGGACATGTATGAACTGGTTTCGGATTGCGGCACTGGCTGCCGTGGCAACCGCCTCCACCCTGCCCGCCGCGGCCCAGACGATGAATGCCCGGAACCCCGAGCTGATCGCCGAACTGCTGCGCAAGGAAGGCTATCAGGCTAAGGTCGACCCGAAGAAGGAAGGCGAGGACCCGGTGATCACCAGCGCCGCCTCGGGCAGCACCTTCGGTGTCTATTTCTACAATTGCGAGAAGGGCAAGAACTGCCAGAGCGTGCAATTCTATGCCGGGTTCCAGAAGCCCAAGATGGACCTGAAGCGGGTGAATGACTGGAACCGGGACAAGCGCTTCAGCCGCGCCTACATCGACAAGGACGGCGATGCTGCGATCGAAATGGACGTGAACATCGAGCCCGGCGGGATGCCGCGCGAGCTGTTCGTGGACAACCTCAGCATCTGGTCCGACCTGATCGGCGAGTTCCGCACCCGCGTCTACGCCGCCGAGTAGAACCGCTTCGCGCGCCTCGAGCTCCCTCCCCCGGCGCCGCGCCCGCGACGCGGGTTTCCAGGGGGAGGAAATCGACACTCGCGAAGGATGCGCTCCACGCGCGACGTGACCTGCGTCAACGAAGGTCGAAGGCCACGACCGTGCCCGGCCCACGCGGCGGAGTCCCCGCCTTGCTCGCAGCAGGCCACCCGGCATCGGCAACGACCAACAGGCGCCTGCCGTCGCTGGCAAGCTGAGTCGGATCGGCGAGCGGTGCACCGCGATGTACGACCGCGACATCGATCGCCGCCCCATCGATGCGGAAGCGAATCAGCGATCCGGGGCTGCTGCCATTATAGACGGTGTAGAAATCCCCGCCCACCCGGACGAGACCGTCGATCCCGCGCAACGGCTTGCCGTCCGCCATCGGCAGCAGCGTACGTTGTTTGGTGACGAGATCGACCGTGGCAACGCCGCGGCCATAATCCGCAACCACCAGCTGTTTGCCGTCGGGCGTTAACGCCGTCCCCTGCGCTGAGCGGCCGACGCCGGGCGCGATCAGCGGATCGAGCATCCGTCCATCAAGGCGATAGACCGCGCCGTTGAGGCTGTCCGACACGAACACCTCGCCATTCGCGGTAGAGACGTCACCCGGGTGGAAGCCGGTGCCCGGCGAGAGCTTCGCCTTCAATCGCCCCTTGCGATCGAGCGCGACCAGCGCGCCGGAATCGCATTTGGCGACGCCGGGCAGATCGGGGCAATCGGTGGCAACCCACAGCCAGCCCCGCTTCGCATCCCAGGCAAGGCCCATGGGGTGCAGCGCGCCGGCGGGCATCGGAAAACTGCCGGCCTTCTCGCCAGCCCGAACCAGGATCGTCCGATCGAATACGCTCGACAGCCAGATCGTCGAGCCGTCGGTAGCGATCCCTTCCACCAGCCGGTGCGCCGCGGGCGCGGAGAACACCGTCTCGGGCGCGTCCGCCGCGGCAGTGAATGCCAGCAGCAGCGCGCCCGCGCGGATCACCGCAGCGAGCTCGCCAGCAGCTTATGCAGCTTCGAGTGGAGCTGGTCGTTGGCGGCGAGCACCTGCCCCTTGTCGAGCGACACATCCTGTCCGCGGTAGTCGGTGATGAAGCCGCCCGCTTCCTTCACGATCAGAAGGCCTGCAGCGATATCCCACGGCTTGAGCTGGCTTTCCCAGAAGCCGTCGAACCGGCCCGCAGCGACCCATGCCAGATCGAGCGCGGCCGAACCGAAGCGGCGGATGCCGGCAACCTCGGGCGCGATCGCACCGAAGATGCGGCTCCACTCGGCGAAATTGCCATGCCCCATGAACGGGATGCCGGTGCCGATCAGCGAGTCCGCGAGATCCTTGCGCGCCGAAACACGCAGCCGCTGGCCCTGCAGCCAGGCGCCACGGCCCTTTTCAGCCCAGAAGCTTTCGTCGGTGACCGGCTGATAGACATAGCCGTGGGTGATCTCGGGCTTGCCCTGCGCGCCGAACGGGTCCTCGACCGCGATCGACATGCAGAAATGCGGGATGCCGTGGAGGAAGTTGCTGGTGCCGTCGAGCGGATCGATGATCCAGCGCGGCTTGTTCGGATCGCCCTCGATCACACCGCGCTCTTCGACCAGGAAGCCCCAGTCGGGCCGCGCCTTTTGCAGTTCCTCGATCAGCGTATCCTCGGCACGCTTGTCGGCGACCGACACGAAGTCGGCCGGCCCCTTGCGGCTGACCTGGAGGTGCTGGACTTCGTTGAAGTCGCGCCGCAGCCGCGGGCCCGCCTTGCGCGCGGCGCGCTCGATAACGGTGATGAGGCCGGAATGCGAAACCATCAGACGGAGCCTTTGCGTTCAATCACGAGGATACGGGCCTCGCCCCGGGGATGTGCGACATGCTCGTCGCCGACATCGGCGGCGAAGATATCGCCGGTGTTCAACAGCGCGCTGCGTTCCTCGCCCGCCTCGCGATATCGCATCTCTACGATACCATCGAGAACGAGGAACACTTCCGCGCCATCATTGACATGCCATTTGTAGGGCTGGTCCGTCCAATGCAGGCGGACGCTGGCCCCTTCGATCTCGGCGATGTCGCGCGCGCCCCAGGCGCGGTCGGCGCGGAAGCTGCGCGCATCGCTGATGATCGTAGGCATCAGCCTTTAGTCCGCGCGGCGGACGTAGGTCTGCTCGTACACGTCGACGACGATGCGGGTGCCTGCACCGATGTGCGGCGGGACCATCACGCGCACGCCATTCTCGAGGATCGCGGGCTTGTAGCTCGACGAGGCGGTCTGCCCCTTCACCACGGCGTCGGCCTCGACGATCAGCGCCTCGATCGTGTCGGGCAGCTGAACGCTGATCGCTTCGTCGTCGTACAGTTCCATGACGACGTCCATGCCGTCCTGAAGGAACGCCGCGGCGTCGCCGAGCAGATCGCGCGGAAGCGTGGTCTGATCGTAGGTGATCTTGTCCATGAAGACGAGGCCTTCGCCCTCGGCGAACAGGAACTGGAAGTCCTTGGTGTCGAGGCGGACGCGCTCGACGGTCTCCGCCGAGCGGAAGCGGACGTTGTTCTTGCGGCCGTCACGCAGGTTCTTCATCTCGACCTGCATATACGCGCCGCCCTTTCCGGGCTGCGTGTGCTGGATCTTGACCGCGCGCCAGATGCCGCCTTCATATTCGATGATATTGCCGGGACGGATGTCCACGCCGCTGATCTTCATGGGATCGAACCTACAGTGCTGAGAAAGAACAGGCGCGCGCCTTAGCGGCCAGACGCGTCGCCCGCAAGCAGCGGATAGGGATCGACCGGTGTTCCCTGCCACCACCCCTGCCCCGGCGCCATCCGCGCGACCCCGAAATGGAGGTGAGTGTTGCCCGTCCCGGCATTGCCCGTGTCGCCGACATAGGCGAGCGTTTCGCCTGCGCGGACCTGCCGCCCCTCGACGATGCCGGAGGCATAGCCCTGCAAATGGGCATAATAGAGCATCCAGTGCCCGGCACGCTGATAGAGGGTGATCCCGCCGCCGCCCTTTGAGAAATAGCGTTTCTCCACCACGCCGTCCGCCGCAGCGATGACCGGCGTTCCGGCTGGCGCCATGACGTCAAGTCCCTGATGCCCGCGCGTACCGCCGCCGCGCAGCTCTCCCCAGTTGCTGCGGAGCGTTGCGGCTTCCACGCCGGCAACCGGAATAATCAGCGCAGGCGCGGGCCCGTCATCGGCGGCCTCGGGTATAGCTGCCGGTGATGCCTGGGGCTGTGGCTCGATCACCCGGATCGTGGCGGCGAGAAAGGCGATCGCGCCCGCAAGGCAGGCGATCAGCGTCCAGCCGACGATCCGGGGCACGCTCATTCCTGAAAGATCACCGCCGTGCCCGGCTCGACCATCAGCGCAAGCCGCGCGGCGTCCCAGTTGGTGAGCCGAATGCAGCCATGGCTTTCGGTCCGGCCGATCAGATGCGGCTCGGGCGTGCCGTGGATGCCGTAATGCTCCTTGTTCAGGTCGATCCACACCACCCCGACCGGGCTGTTTGGCCCCGGGGGCAGCAAAACCTTAGGTTTCTTGTCAGAAACGTCCCAGAACAGTTTGGGATTATAGTGAAATTCCGGATTTGTCGCGACACCGCGCACCTTCCAGCTGCCGATCGGCAGCGGATCGTACGTACTCCCGGTGGTCACGCTGAACTGGGCCGCCAGCTTGCCCTGCTTGTCGAACACGCGCAGCACCTTGTCCGACTTGTCGACCACGATCCGGCCTGCCTTGGGCTGGACCGCGCTGACATTGAGGTCGCTCAAGGTCTTGCGCCATTCAGGCTTGAGGTCGGCAGGGTAGTCGCGAGAGGCGGGGATCGCATTGGGCACCTGAACCGGCACGCCGGCGGCGAGACGGGTGTCGGGACTGTTGAGCGCGATCAGCACCTGTGGCGTGGTGTGGAACATCTCCGCCAGCTTCTCGATCGCTGAGCGATAGCCCATCGTCTTGAGCTTCGCCTGCGCCTGCGGGTCTTTGGGCCAGGGGCGAATGAAGGGTCCCGAGATCGAGTCGGCGGTGAGGCGCAGGATCCGCGTCGGGCGGATCGCGCGATGCTCGTGCAGCGCCTGAAGGGTGCGCGTGTCGATCTTGCCGGTGACGGGCAATTGCCGGGAAATCTGGAATCCCTGAAGCGCGGCGGTGAGCGACTGGCCCTCACGTCCGTCGAGGATACCGGGCGAGAAGCCGAGCTGATCGAGGATCACCTGAACGTGCAGGATATCGCGGTTAAGCGCGGGCGAAACGGCCTTTGCGGGCGCAACCGGCTGGGTCTGGTTTTGCGCAGATGTCGCGCCTGCCCCCAGCACCGCCAGTCCGATCAGTCCCACAAACACCCGCTTCACGCCCGCTCTCCACATGGTTTTCAAAGGGATAACGACCAAGCGCGCGTCAGGTTTCCCGTCAATAGCGATCCCGCAGCCGCTCGATCGTCGCGATGGGGTGTCCTTCCTCCTCGTCGCGGCACTCCGCTTCGAGCTCGGATCGGATCAGCTCGATCTCGGTATCGCTGCGATGCTCAATGCCGATGAACTCGGTTCGAGCGCCCTCGACCGCGCGGATGAGCTCGTCGAGCTTGGCCTGCAACGCCGCCGCGTCGCGGTTCTGCGAATTCTGGATCAGAAACACCATCAGGAAGGTGACGATGGTGGTCGAGGTGTTCACGATCAGCTGCCAGGTGTCCGAATAATCGAAGAACGGCCCGGTAACGGCCCACCCGACAATCAGCAGCACCGCGACGATGAAGGCGATGGGCTGGCCCGCGATGGCCGCGATGCGCCCCGCAACGACAGTGAAAAGACGGTCGAGCATCTGGCCTCCCCTGATCTGGACTAGGCTCCGTTCAGCACTGCGGTGAAGCGGCGGACGGCATCGGCTTCGTCGCCATTCCACACCGCGCCCGAAACCGCGATGAAATCGGCGCCCGCGGCGACCAGCGGCGCGGCATTGTCCGGCGTGATCCCACCGATCGCGACGCACGGAATCTCGAACACCGTCGTCCACCATGACAGGATCGAGGGATCGGGGCGGTGCGAGGTTTCCTTGGTCGTGGTCGGGTGGAAGGCGCCGAACGCGACATAATCGGCCCCCGCCTCGCCCGCTTCCATCGCGAGGTGCCGGCTGTCGTGGCAGGTCACGCCGATCTGCGCCGATGGGCCGAGGACCGCGCGCGCCTCACGCGGGTCGCCATCGCCCTGCCCCAGATGCACGCCGTCGGCGCCGAGACGCTTGGCGAGGCTGACGCTGTCATTGACGATGAACGCCACTTCGCGATCGGCGCAGACACGCCGCAGCGGTTCGGCGAGGCGTGCTGCCTCATGCTGGTCGAGATCCTTGACGCGGAACTGGAACGCCGCGACCGGCCCGGCGTCGAGCGCGCGGGCAAGCCGGTCGGAGAAGCCGCCGGACACGTCGAGCGGAGAGATCAGGTAGAGCTGGCACGGCGGGCGCTTGCCGTCGCGTTGGAAGCGCTCCGCGAATTGAGGGTCGAGCGCCAGTTCGTCATCGGTGAAATCGGTCATCCGCGCCTTATAGCCACTCGCGCGCAGGACGCGAGGGGACTTGCACGACGAGCGTGGAACGGCAGGATGCCGCGCGAATCTTCCCCGGAGACCAGACCCATGCGCGCTGCCCTTGCCATCCTGTTGCTGCTGTCCGAAACCTCGGTGATGGCGCAAGACAGTGCACGGCCGCGAGCACGCGAGGCTGGCGTGAAGGTGGGGATCCTCCAGCCCGGGCCGCTCAATGCGATCACCGATGTCGCGGGCGTGAAGGTGGGTCAGGTGACGCTGCCGCGCAGCCGCGAGGTGAATACAGGCGTCACCGCGGTGCTGCCGCACGACGGCAATCTGTTTCAGGACAAGGTGCCCGCAGGGTTCGTCGCCTATAACGCATTCGGCAAGTTCATGGGATCGACTCAGGTCATCGAGTTGGGCGAGGTCGAGACGCCGATCCTGCTGACCAACACCCTCAATGTCGCCGAAGCCGCGGCGGGAGCGATCGAATGGACGCTGGCGCAGCCGGGGAACGAGAATGTCCGATCGGTCAACGCCGTGGTCGGGGAGACCAATGACGGCGAACTCAACGATATCCGTGCGCGCCGCGTGACGATCGCCGATGCCCGCCGTGCGATCGAGACCGCGAAGGACGGCCCGGTCGCAGAGGGCAATGTCGGTGCCGGGACCGGGACCACCGCATTCGACTTCAAGGCAGGGATCGGCACCGCGTCGCGCAAGCTGCCCGCTTCGCTCGGCGGATGGACCGTCGGCGTGCTGGTCCAGGCCAATTATGGCGGGGTACTGACCATTGCCGGCGAGCCGGTCGGCCTGAAGGTCGGGCGCTATGACTATCAGCGGCAGGTCGAAGAGAAGAAGGCCGACGGATCAGTGGTGATCGTGATCGCGACCGATGCGCCGCTGTCGGACCGCAACCTGCGCCGCGTCGCCGAGCGCGCCTTTGCCGGAATCGCACGGACGGGATCGAGCTTCTCCAACGGGTCGGGCGACTATGCCATCGCCTTTTCGACGCACGAGGCGGTGCGGCGGACTCCGGCACGGCGCAGTGCGGCCGCGAGCGTTGCGGATCTGCCGAACGACCGCGTCTCACCGCTGTTCCAGGCGACGATCGAGGCGACCGAAGAGGCGGTGCTCAATTCACTGTTCAAGGCGGAAACGGTTGTCGGGCACCGCGGCACCGCCAATGCGCTGCCGCTCGACAAGGTGCTGCCGATGTTGAAATCCGAAGCGAAGAAACCTCGCTAATAGCCTGATTTATCGAAGGTGTGGCCGCCGGGATCGAGATCGCGCAGATCGCGGCCGCGCGTCTCCTTGCCGTAGCGCCACACCAGCAGCAGCGCGAGCACAGTGGGCAATGCGATCACCCAGGCCGAGGTTCCGAGCGCCGGGATCATCGCGGCAATGCTGAGAATCTGGGCCAGCACCCCGCCGAGCTTGCTGCACGCGGCGATCCAGCCGGTCGCGCGGCCGCGGATGCGCAGCGGGAAGCTCTCCGCTGCATAGGGCAGCAGCATCGCGATGATGCCGTTGCTCCCGACGATCAGCAGCGCGACGGGCAGCACCGGACTGCCCCCGCCCGAATGATCGAGCCACAGCACCCCACCGAGCCCCGCGAGCGTAACGAGGATCGCCAGCATCAGCGAATATTTGGTGCTCCAGGCGTGATAGATCCACGCGACGAGGAACACCGTGGGCAGCGCAATCAGCGCCGAGGCCGCCAGCAGCCCGCTCGACAGCTCCATCGAATGGCCGCGCGCGACCAGCTCGACCGGCAACCAGAGCAGCAACCCGAAATTGACGAGCCCCCAGCAGATCGCGAGCAGGCTCAGCGCCGCGAGCTTGCCGGCAAAAGCACGGCCGGTGAGCGGCGTAGCGGTCCCGCGCGCAGCGGCGGCCACTTGCGCGGGCGCGACCTTCTGCACCGCCGATCCGAACGCCGCCATCACCCGCTGCGCCTCTGCGGTACGCCCGCGGGCCATCAGGAACTTGGCCGATTCGGGGATCAGGCCGCCAAGCAGGACGAGCAGCAGCCCGCTCGGCAGATTGGCGAGCCACAGGATGCGCCAGCTATAGACCGGCTCGAGCCAGGTCGCGATCAGGCTCGCCGCGGCATAGCCGCCGACCGCGCCCAGCCCGCCGACCAGCACCAGACTCCACCCGCGGTGGCGGCTCGGCATCATCTCTGCGAGCAGCGCGTAGGTGACCGGGAGCATCCCCCCGGCCGCCGCACCCATCAGGAAGCACATCCCGATATTCCACGCGAGCGACGGCATCGCCCCGCAGATCGAGGTGCCGACGAACATCACCGCAGAAAGCAGGATCGACGCCTTGCGGCCATAGACGTCGGCGACCCAGCCCCACAGGAACGAGCCGACTACGGTACCGCACAATGCGAAGAAGGGCACGAGCGACACGGTCTGGCGCGGCACGCCATATTCGCGGATCATGCCGGGGATGGTGAAGCCGAGGCTCGCCGGCTTCATGATGTCGATCACCAGCGCCACCACCAGCACCAGCATCAACCGCCAATGCGCAGGCGAAAGCGGCGCATCCTCGGGCGCGGCGACCACCAGTCCTTCGGAGGCGGCGCGCTGCGCGGCGAGGTTACGCGGGAGCAGGCCGAACGCGGCGATCCCGATTCCGGCGACGATCAGCCACATCCCCGCGATCATACCGTCATCCATCGGCATCCCTGCCATATGGAAACCCATGTCGCGGCCCATCCAGAACATCGGGAGGTGCAGCACGACTCCGGCCGTCACTGCGATCACCCCGATCGCAAATGCCCAGAGCCGCCGATCCGCCAGTGCGATCCCCGCCATAATCCCCCCTGCTTCCCTGACGCCATTCATGCGCGCGTCAGCCGGAGCTGGCTAGCCGGTTGTCATGTCGAGCAAGATCATCCTGGCGGGAATCGCCTCCGTCGCCCTTGCGGGCTGCGCCGCGACCGCGGCGAACCCGCCTCAGCCGCCTTCTGGTCCGGCGCGACTCGGCCAGACCATCTATGTTGACGGCCCCCGCGTGACGCCACTCAAGGTGATCGAGGACAGCCGCTGCCCGATGAATGCGCGTTGCGTCTGGGCCGGCCGCGTCGTGCTACGCGTCAAGGTTCAGGGCGGCGCGTGGCAGCGCACGATCGACCTGACGATGGGCGAACCGGTACAGGTCGCAGATGGCGGGCTGACCTTGACGTCGGTCACACCCGATCGCCGAACCGACATGGCGATCAAGCCGAGCGACTATCGCTTCGCCTTCACCTTCCAGGGCGGGTTCTAGACCCGCCCCGGTATCCGGTTCAGGCGACGGCGACCGACTTGGTGGTCGAAGCGCCGTGGATCTCGTCGATCGCGCCGCCGAGTGAGGCGTCGAACTCGGCATCGTCCATGCCATGGCGCAGATCCTCAAGCAGCGCGCGGCTGAAGCTCGCGATCATGCCGCGGTTCCGGGCCAGCTCGGCGCACGCCTCGGGGCGCTTGAACCCGCCCGACAGCGCGACGACGCGCAGCACGCGCGGATGATCCACCAGCGCATCGAACAGTCCGGCCTGCGCCGGGATCGACAGCTTGAGCATGACCTTGTCGTCGCCGGTCATCGCGTCGAGCGCCTTGAGGATCTCGTCGCGCAGGATCGCGTCGGCTTGCGCACGCTCGGGCGACTTGATGTTCACCTCGGGCTCGAGGATCGGCATCAGCCCGGCGGCGAGCACCTGACGACCGATTTCGAACTGCTGCGCGACGATCGCAGCGATGCCCTCGCGGTTGGCGAGATTGACGACCGAACGCTCCTTGGTGCCGAACACCCCCAGCCCCTTCGCGCGGGCGAGCAGCGCGTCGAGTTCGGGCATCGGCTTCATCAGTTGAACGCCGTTCTCCTCGGCCTCGAGTCCCTTGTCGATCTTGATGAAGGGAACCACGCCGCGCTCGATCAGCGCCTGCGGGGTCGGCTTACCGTCGACCTGACCGTCCATCGTCCGCTCGAACAGGATCGCGCCGATCACCTTGTCGCCGCTGAAGCAGGGCGCGGTGATGATGCGGCTGCGCATCGCGTGGATCAGGCCGAACATCTCCTCGTCGCCCGAATAGGCGTCCTCCTCGATGCCATAGCCCTTGAGCGCCTTGGGCGTCGAACCGCCGCTCTGGTCGAGTGCGGCGATAAAACCGTTTCCTTCCGCGATCTTCGCGGTCATCCCGGTGAAATTCATTGTGGCTAGTCTCCAGCTTTCGGCTTTTCTGTGCCGCGACTTCGTTGAGTCGTTTGTAGCAACCCGGCCTATTGCAGTGCGGCACGCGGGTGAAAAGCCTGACAACGGTAGTCAGGCGCGCGAACGCCGTGCTTGACGTGTAATCAGGCCGCCGCCACCCTCGCGACAGGGGGAGAACGGACATGGTCGATCGGCGCACAATGGTCAGCCAACTGGCCGCCCTGCCCTTCGCTGGGATGATGGCCGGGGCAATGGCACCGCCGAAGAGTCCGAAGGTGGGCGAAGCAGCGCCCGAATTCACGTTGAAGATGATCGACGACACCAAGGTCAGCCTCTCGGAGCTGCGCGGCCGTGTCGTCGTTCTCAATTTCTGGGCGACCTGGTGCGCGCCGTGCAAGCGCGAACTGCCGCTACTCGACCGCTATTACGGCCTGCAGAAGGACGCGGGATTGAGCGTCTTCGCGATCACCACGGAGGGCTCGCTGCCGCTCTACAAGCTCAAGCCCTTGTTCGCGGCGATGGAGATGCCTTCGGCGCGCTCGATCCGTGGTCCCTATGGACCGATCGGTGGTGCGGTTCCGACCAATTTCGTGATCGGCCGCGACGGTGTGCTCCGCTATGCGAAGGCCGCCGCGTTCGATCTCGATGATCTCAACCGGATCCTGGTGCCGCTGCTGCGCGAGCGGGCCTGATCCTAGCGCGCCAGCGCGGCGACCCCTGGGAGCGCCTTGCCTTCCATCCATTCGAGGAACGCGCCGCCCGCGGTCGAGACGAAGGTCATGTCGCCCGCGACGCCCGCCTGATTGAGCGCCGCAACGGTATCGCCGCCGCCTGCGACCGAGACGAGGCTGCCTTCCTTGGTCAGCGCCGCGACAGTGTGCGCGAGCGCCATGGTCGCGGTGTCGAACGGCTTGGTCTCGAACGCGCCGAGCGGGCCGTTCCACACCAAAGTGCGGCAGTTCTTGAGCACGTCCGCCAGCGCCTCGCTCGCCGCCGGGCCGACGTCGAGGATCATCTCGTCCTCGGCCACCTCGTGGACGTTGACGGTGCGCAGGCTCGGCGGATTGGCGGCAAATTCCTTCGACACTACCACGTCATAGGGCAGATGGATCGTACAATTGGCCTTTTCGGCCGCGTCGAAGATCTCCTCGGCGGTGCCGGTGAGGTCGTGCTCGCACAGCGACTTGCCGACATTGACCCCGCGCGCGGCGAGGAAGGTGTTCGCCATGCCGCCACCGATGATCAGGTGATCGACCTGGCCGACAAGATGCTTGAGCACGTCGAGCTTGGTCGAGACCTTGGCGCCACCGACGACCGCGGCAACAGGGTGCTCGGGGTTCCCGAGCGCCTTGTCGAGTGCGTCGAGCTCGGCCTCCATCTGGCGGCCGGCGAACGCGGGAAGCCGGTGCGCCAGCCCCTCGGTCGAGGCGTGGGCGCGGTGCGCGGCGGAGAAGGCGTCATTGACGTAGAAATCGCCGAGCGCGGCGAAGCGATCGATCACCCTGGGATCGTTCTTCTCTTCGCCGCCGAAGAAGCGGGTGTTCTCGAGCACCGCAATGTCGCCGGGCTGGAGCGTCGCGGTCGACTCAATGTCGCCTTCCCAGTCGATATAGCGGACCGGGCGACCCAGCACCTGGCTGAACGGGCGGACGAGCTGAGCGGTCGACAGCTCGGGGGTCGGCGTCTTGGGACGGCCGAAATGTGCGAGGACAAGAACGATCGCGCCCTTGTCGGCGAGTTCGCTGACCGTCGGCACCGCCGCGCGCAGGCGGGTGTCGTCGGTGACATGACCGTCGGCCATCGGCACGTTGAGGTCCTCGCGGACCAGCACGCGCTTGCCAGTGACATCGCCCATATCGTCCAGCGTCTTGAAGGCTCGCTCGCTCATTCTTCGATCCTGATCTCGTCGCCCACCGCGATTTCGCCGGGGGCGATCACCATCGTACATATGCCGCCGCGCCAGTCGGGCGTCAGCGCGTCGCGCAGCCCGTCGGCCAGCGCATTCATCCGTTCGCACGGATCGGTCTCGACCGTCACTTCGAGCACCACGTCGGTGCCGATGCGCAGCCTTTTACCCGCGACCTGCGGCAGATCGAGGCCCTCGACCAGCAGATTGGCGCGGCGCTGTTCCCAGGGGAGGTCGTGCCCCACCTCGGCCATCGCCGCGGCCCAGTCTCCGGCCTCGATCAGCGAGACCTGGCGCTTGTAGGGCTTGCCCTTCACGCCACCGCGGAAATCGCCGGCAATGCCGCCCTCCAGCGTCACCGCGGCGCGATCGATCGTCTCGATCGGCGCCTTGGCGAACGCATGGCGGGCGATACCGGCGATCCGGCCCATTATCCCAGCTTCGCCATCGTCGACGCGGTGTCGACCATGCGGTTCGAGAAGCCCCATTCATTGTCGTACCAGCTGACGACACGGACGAGCTTGCCGTCGATCACCGCGGTCTCGAGGCTGTCGATCGTCGAGCTGGCCGGGGTGTGGACGATGTCGATCGAAACCAGCGGCTCGTCCGAATAGACCAGCACACCCTCGAGCGGGCCGCTTTCCGAAGCCGCCTTGAGGATCGAATTCACTTCTTCGACGCTGGTGTCGCGCTTCGGGGTGAAGGTCAGGTCGATCAGCGAGCCATCCGGAACCGGCACGCGCACCGACGAACCGTCGAGCTTGCCCTTGAGCTCGGGCAGAACCTCACCGACCGCGCGCGCGGCGCCGGTGGTGGTCGGGATCATGTTCATCGCCGCAGCGCGGGCGCGGCGCATATCCGGATGGATCTGGTCGAGGATCTTCTGGTCGTTGGTATAGGCGTGGATCGTGGTCATCAGGCCACGCTCGATGCCGACCGTGTCGTTGAGCACCTTGGCCACCGGCGCGAGGCAGTTGGTGGTGCACGACGCGTTCGAGACGATCGTCATGTCGGCGGTCAGCTTGTCGTGGTTGACACCATAGACGACGGTCAGGTCGACATTCTTGCCCGGCGCCGAGATCAGCACCTTCTTCGCGCCCGCATCGATATGCTTCTGGCAGCTCTCACGGTCGGTGAAGAAGCCCGTGCACTCGAGCACCAGATCGATGCCCTGCTCGCCATGCGGCAGGTTGGCGGGATCGCGCTCCTTGGTCACGCGAATGCGCTTGCCATCGACGACGATGTCGTCGCCGTCCGCCTCAACCGTGCCCGGATACTTGCCGTGCACGCTGTCGCGGCTGAACAGCCATGCGTTCGACTTGGCATCGGCCAGATCGTTGATCGTCACCAGTTCGAGACCGCTGTCGGGGCGCTCAAGAATGGCGCGCGCTACCAGTCGGCCGATACGTCCGAACCCGTTGATCGCAACTTTCGTCATCAGTGTCTCCTAAGACCTTAGAGTCGTGCAAGAATCTGGGGCGTGATCGCGGCAGCGGTCAGCCCGAAATGTTCATAGAGCTTGGGTCCGGGACCCGAGGCACCGAACCGGTCGATGCCAAAGCGCAGCCCGTGGATGCCGGTGTAGCGTTCCCAGCCGATCGTCGTGCCGGCCTCAATCGAGACGCGCAGCACGCGTTCGGGCAGCACGTCGGCGTGATAGGCCGCATCCTGCGCGTCGAAGCGCGACCAGCATGGCAGCGAAACGACGTCGGCGCCGATCCCCTGCGCTTCCAGCTCGGCGCGCACCGCGACCGCGATCTCGACTTCCGAACCGGTGGCGATCAGCACAACCTTGCGTACCGCTTCAGCCGCCTGAAGGCGGTAGCCGCCCTTCGCCGCGCCGCCGCTGCTGAGCTGCGGCAAGTTCTGGCGCGAGAGCGCGAGCAGCGACGGCCCGTCCTTGCGTGCGACCGATGCGCCCCATGCCTCCGCGGTCTCGACCACGTCGCACGGGCGCCACACTTCGAGATTGGGAATCAGGCGCAGCGACATGACATGTTCGACCGGCTGGTGGGTCGGGCCGTCTTCGCCAAGGCCGATCGAATCATGCGTCATCACATAGACAACGCGCGCGTTCTGCAGCGCCGAGAGGCGGATCGCCGGACGGGCATAGTCGGAGAAGACGAGGAAGGTGCCGCCATAGGGCAGCACGCCGCCGTGCAGCGCCATGCCGTTCATCGCCGCAGCCATGCCGAATTCGCGAATGCCATAGCGGACATAGCGGCCTGCGCGGTTGTCCGCGGTGAAGTCCTGCAGCCCCTTGGTCAGCGTGTTGTTCGAGGGCGTCAGGTCGGCCGAGCCGCCGATCGTCTCGGGCAGCGCAGCGTTGATGACGTCGAGCGCCATCTGGCTGGCGGTGCGGGTCGCAACCTTCTTCGGATCGGCGAGCAGGCCTTCGATATAGGCGTCGAGCGCGAAACCGTTGGGAAGGTCACCTGCCATGCGGCGCTCGAATTCGGCACGATCCGAATGATTTGCAAGACGCTCGTTCCACGCGGCGTGAGGCTGAGCGCCGCGCTTGCCGGCGTCGAGCCAGGCAGCACGGATATCGTCGGGCACGACGAAGGGCGGGTAGCTCCAGTTGAGTTCGACCCGTGCCGCGGCGACTTCGTCGGCGCCAAGCGCGGCGCCATGCGTGGCCGAGGTACCCTGCTTGTTGGGCGCGCCCTTGCCGATGATCGTCTTGCAGCGGACCAAAGTGGGGCGTTCGTCGGCGAGCGCAGCGTCGAACGCCGCCTTGATGCTCGCGGGATCGTGCCCGTCGCACGCAACGACGTGCCAGCCCGTTGCCTCATAGCGCGCGGGGATGTTCTCGCTTGACGACAGGTCGACCGAACCGTCGATGGTGATGTTGTTGTCGTCCCACAGCACGATCAGGCGGCCGAGCTTCAAATGCCCGGCAAGGCCGATCGCCTCATGGTTGATGCCTTCCATCAGACAGCCGTCGCCCGCGACCACCCAGGTGCGGTGATCGACCAGCGAGTCGCCGAAGCCGGCGTTGAGGTGGCGCTCGGCGATCGCCATGCCCACCGCCATCGCGAGGCCCTGCCCCAGCGGTCCGGTGGTGCACTCGATGCCCGGAAGCTCGAAATTCTCGGGATGGCCGGCGCAAGGCGAGCCGACCTGGCGGAACGAAGCGATGTCCTCGATCGTCGGGCGCGCATAGCCGGTAAGGTTGAGCAGCGCGTAGATCAGCATCGAGCCATGGCCCGCCGACAGCACGAAGCGGTCGCGATCGGCCCATTTCGGGTCGGTAGGGTCGTACTTCAGATAGTCGCTGAACAAGACGGTCGCGACGTCCGCCATGCCCATCGGCATGCCCGGATGCCCGGAATTGGCTGCCTCAATGGCATCCATCGCGAGCGCGCGAATGGCGTTGGCGCGATCACTGAACGAAACGGTCACGGCAAGTCCCCTGATGCCGGGCCCGCATCCCGCCTGACCCGGCGAATCGAATGTGGCGTGCCAATGGGGCGAGCGGGCGCGCGCGTCAACCGCGAGGGGTTGCGAGGCGGATAAAGGCTGCCTATCCAATCCTTTCATGGTGGAGGCGGAATCCCCTGCGCTCGAGCGGATCGAGCGCGCACTCGCGCGTATCGAGGCAGCGGCGGCAAAACGTGCGTTCGACGCGGACGCGCTCCAGCGCCGCCACGCGACTCTGCGCGAGAAAGTCGAAGACGCGATCGAGGCGCTCGACGCGCTGATCGAGAAGCAGGCGGCGGACTGATGGGCCAGATCACGCTCACTATCGCGGGACGCGCCCACACCATCGCCTGCCGTGATGGCGAAGAGGTGCATCTCGAACGGCTCGAAGGAATCCTCAACAAGCATGCCGAGACCGCGCTCACCGCGTCGGGCGGGCTGTCAGGCGAGCGGACGATGCTGTTCCTCGCGCTGATCTTTGCCGACCTGTACGACGAAGCCGAGCGCAACCCGTCCGGCGGCGTCTCGCCGGTGCTGCTCGACAATCTCGCCGACCGGCTCGAAGCGGTTGCCGCGGCCCTTGAGGATCGCGGGGAAAATCCCTAAATAGGCGGCGGCGGTTCTGCCCGGTACGAGCTTTAGCGATTATCCCTGAGGCGATTCATCATCCATGGGGGCTGTCCCTGTGCAGATCCAGGTCTGTCGCACATGGTCCCCACCTGACGTACTTGGCGTCAGAGGATATTCAGGCAACCGGCCCATGGTGGTTCCGCCACACCAGTTTTTGTCAGCGTCGCTGAAACGGCAAGCCCGTTCCTGCTTCGCGAATTGCGAAGCGTAGAATGGCTGACGACAAGAAGACTCTTCGCGCCCGAATGCGCGCGCTGCGTGACGAATTCGCGATGACAATCGGCGGGGTGATCGCGCCGACCCCTGCCCTGCTCGACCGCTTCACCCCGGGCCTCGTCATTTCCAGCTACGTCCCCATCGGTAGCGAGGCCGATCCGAGCGCCATCGCCTTTGCCGCGCGTGAACGCGGCTGCACCATCGCCCTTCCGCACGTTACCAGCCGGCAATCGCCGGTGCGTTTCTTCGTATGGGACCCTGACCAGCCACTGATCGACGGCCCGCTCGGGCTGCGCCAGCCCTCTCCCGATGCCCCGGAACTGGACCCCGATATCGTGCTAACCCCGCTGCTAGCCTTCGACACCGCGCTCAACCGGCTTGGGCAGGGTGCCGGCCATTATGACCGGGTGTTTGCACGCCTGCCCGGTGCGTGGCGGGTCGGAGTCGCCTGGTCAGTCCAACGAGTCGCGGCGCTCGCAACCGATCCGTGGGACGTGCCGCTGCATGGCGTGGTCACCGAAACAGCTGCATTCGGGGAAGCAGCGGCATGAACCCCGGCCCCTCCTGGCGCCAGCCCGTTGGCGCGCTCGCGATTATCACGCTGATCGTGGTCTGGTGCGTGGCGGTCGCCAGCCTTTCCACCATCGTCGGCCAATGGCATGCGTTGGTTCAGCTGGTCTTCTACGTCTTTGCCGGCATCGTCTGGATCCTGCCGTTGAAGCCGGCACTCCGCTGGATGGAAACCGGGCGCTGGAGATTACCCAAGGCCGACTAGAGGTAGGGAAAGCCGTAATAGGTATAGACCTGCTCCTGATAGGCTCGGTCGTATTTCGGCTCCTCGCCCTGTGCGTCATAGCCCGGCGCGCCTTCGATCTGCTCTTTAGTCAGATCGACGACATAGCCGCCCTTCTCCGTCTCGTACTCGAGCGCCTTCCAGGGCAGCGGATAGTGACGGTGGCCGATCCCGAACAGGCCGCCGAATGACATGATCGCGTACTGGGCATGGCCCGAGACCTTATCGACCATGAAGCGTTCGACCCGGCCGAGCCGTTCGCCGGCGCGGTTGAACACCGCGGTTCCTTCCACGCGGTCCGACGCGATCATCGGATGGGGGCTGTCGATCCTATCGTTCATCACACTTCTCCTCGTGGGAGAAGAACGCATGAACCGTCCGGAAGGTGTCAGCGCCCCAATGCGGCGCGGGTCGCGGCGTCGGCGGGATAGAAGGCCTCGATCGCCAGTTCGGACACCGTCACGTCCTGCGGTGTTCCGAACACCGTTGTGGTCGACAGGAACGAGAGTTCGCCTGCATCGGTGCGCAGCCTGAGCGGCACCACCGGGCTTGCAGCGATCACGGGCGGCTGGCGGCGCGGCTCGAGCGAGGGCATCGCTTCAAGCTCGACGAGCAGGGCCTCGGTGCCCGCGTCGCCCGTCGCTTTCGCCTCATGCCGCAGCCGCGACAGGATATGCGCGCGCCACTCGCCGTAATTGACAATACGCGGCCCCAGCCCCTCGCGATGCAGGCTGAGTTTGAGGACATTGCACGGCCGCTCGAGCAGCCAGGGCGCGACCCCGACCAGCAGCGGTGCCAGCGCGTCATTATGCGCGACGAGGTTCCATGCGCGATCCACCACCAGCGCCGGGAACGGCTCGTGCCCCTTGAGGATCAGCATCATCGCCTCGCGCACGTCGGCCATCGCGTCATCCTCCAGCGCGTGCTCGGCGAAATGCGGGGCGTGCCCTGCCCCCAGCAACAGCCGGTTGCGCTCGCGCAGGGGCAGCTCGAGGCTCTCGGCGAGCAGCAGCACCATATCGCGCCCCGGCCGCGATCGCCCGCTCTCGACGAAGCTCAGATGCCGCTGCGAGATTCCAGCTTCCATCGCGAGATCGAGCTGGCTGATCCGCCGCCGCGAACGCCAGTGGCGGAGCTGGTCGCCGACGGGCTGGATGGATTGCTGGGCGGCGTGCTGGATGACGTGCTGCATGGCGCGAACCTAAGCCGTCTTCCGCGAATAGAAAACCATTCGCTTGGACAGTTGCGGCGGATACCAACCCGGCCTAGCAACATCGGCCATGCGTAACCTTGCCCTCGCAGCCCTGCTGCTCGCCACCGCCGCCTCGCCTGCCCTCGCGCAGAAGGTCGCGCCGATCCTGACCACGCCGGAGGCGAAGGACGCGTGGACCCATGCCCGCCCGGCCGAGGCGCGGGTGACGCATGTCGACCTCGACCTCGATGTCGATTTCGGTACCAAGACGATCGGTGGGGTCGCGACGCTCGACATACTGGCGGCAAAGGGCGCGAAGGAGATCGTGCTCGATGTGCTCGATCTCGACATCCAGTCGATCACCGACGCCAGGGGCGGCAAGCTCGCCTACACCGTCGGCGCGAAGGACAAGGAACTGGGCAGCGCGCTGACGATCCAGCTCGGCACCGCGAAGAAAATCCGCATCGCCTATCGCTCGAAGCCGGGGGCGCAGGCGCTGCAATGGCTCACCCCGGAACAGACGTTGGGCAAGGCCAGGCCGTTCCTGTTCAGCCAGGGTCAGGCGATCAACAACCGCAGCTGGATCCCGACGCAGGACAGCCCCGGCATCCGCCAGACCTGGTCGGCGACGGTGCGCGTGCCCGAGGGGCTGGTCGCGGCGATGAGCGCGCGCGCCGATACACCAGCGGGAACGCCGGTAGCGGGCGGCAAGCGCGCCTTCCGCTTCACCATGACCAATCCGGTCCCACCCTATCTGATCGCGCTCGCGGTCGGCGACCTCAAGTTCAAGGCGATCGGCCCGCGGTCGGGCGTGTGGTCGGAGCCAGGGATGCTCGACGCCTCCGTCGCCGAATTCGGCGATGTCGAGAAGATGATCGACGCCGCGCAGGCGCTCTACGGTCCCTATCGCTGGGGCCGCTACGACATGCTCGTCCTGCCGCCCTCCTTTCCATACGGAGGCATGGAGAACCCCAACCTCACCTTCCTCACCCCGACGCTGCTGACCGGCGACCGCTCGAACACCGACGTCGTCGCGCATGAGCTGGCGCACAGCTGGTCGGGCAACCTCGTCACCAACGCCACCTGGGCGGATGGCTGGCTCAACGAGGGGTTCACCACCTATTTCGAGAACCGCATCATGGAATCGCTTTACGGCAAGGAGCGCGCGGCGATCTATTCCGACCTCGACTATGCCGGCATGGTCCGCGACGTGAAGAATGCCGGCGGCGACGCGGCCAAGAGCACGCGGCTACACGGCGATCCGGGCGACGGTGCGGGGCAGCTCGACTACCTCAAGGGCAGCACCTTCCTGCGCACGATCGAATACACCGTCGGCCGCGAGCAGTGGGACGTCTATCTCAAGGGCTATTTCGACCGCCACGCCTTCCAGCCGCAGACCAGCGCCGGTTTCCTCGCCGATCTTCGCAAGCATCTGATCAAGGGCGACAAGGCTCTCGAAGGCAAGCTCCAGCTCGATCGCTGGGTGTTCGAGCCGGGCATCCCGTCCAACGCCGTCCATGTGACGTCGGAGACGCTGGCGCAGGTCGATGCGATGCTCGCCGCGTTCAATGCGGGCGGGCCGGCCTCGGCGATCAAGACCCAGGGCTGGCAGACACAGCAGTGGCAGCGGCTGATCGGCGGACTGCCGCGCCAACAGAGCGCCGCTCGCCTCAAGGAACTGGACGACGCGCTGGGCCTGACCAAATCGACCAACGCGTACATCCAGTCGGCGTGGTTCGATCTCGCCATCGCCAACCGCTACGAGCCCATCGTCCCGGCGCTGGAGGAATATCTGACGCGCGTCGGCCGCAACCTGCTGGTGACGCCGCTCTATCGCGGACTCAAGGCGCAGGGCGACTGGGGCATGCCGATCGCACAGCGCATCTTCGCCAAGGCGAAGCCGGGATACCACCCGGTCACCGTCGGCGCGGTGACGCGGATCCTGGGCGGGAGCTGATCACGGCATCGCGCGCTCGATCAGGGCGCGCGTGTCGATGACCGCGTCGAAGGCGCCATAGGCGCTGCCGCGCGGGGTCAGCCGCAACCGGCAGAATGCCTCAGCCGCCGGGCTGTCCCAGCCGAGCAGCACCGCCGCCTGCGCTGCCAGCGCGAGCTGCTCGACGCGCAGCCGGGCATTGCCCTCATGCGCCGATTTGAGGTCGATCGCGTCGATCCACGAATCATAGGCGGCATCGCGCCCGCGCTGCGCGGCGAGGAAGCCCTGCAGCGCTTCGACGCCTTCCGGCTCGCGGCCGATCGCGCGGAGCAGGTCGAGCGCGATGACGTTACCCGACCCTTCCCAGATCGCGTTGAGCGGCGACTGGCGGAACAGCCGCGGCATCGGCCCTGCTTCGATGTACCCGGCGCCGCCATGGCACTCCATCGCCTCGTAGGCCAAGCCCGGCGCACGCTTGCACACCCAATATTTGGCGATCGGCGTGAGCAGCCGGGCGACCGGATCGTTCTCGTCGAATGCCTGCGCCAGCCGCAGGGCGAGTGCGGTCGCGGCCTCGCTCTCCACCGCGAGATCGGCGAGCACCGCGGCCATAGCGGGCTGGTCGATCAGGCGGCGCTGGAAGGCGGAGCGATGCGCAGTGTGCCACAACGCCTGCGCCAGTGCCCCGCGCATCTGCTGCGCCGACCCGATCACGCAATCGAGCCGCGTGTGCTGCACCATCTGGATGATCGTCGCGACGCCTCGCCCCTCCTCGCCCAGCCGCTGCGCCAGCGCGCCGTGATATTCGATCTCGGACGAGGCGTTGGAGCGGTCGCCGAGCTTGTCCTTGAGCCGCATCACGCGGAACCCCGCGTTGCGCGACCCATCGGGCAGCCAGCGCGGGACGAGGAAGCAGGTCAGCCCACCCTCGGCATAGGCGAGCGTCAGGAAGGCGTCGCACATCGGCGCCGAGCAGAACCATTTATGCCCGGTCAGGCTGTACCAGCCCGCCTCGCCGGTCGGCTCGGCGCGCGTGGTGTTGGCGCGAACGTCGGACCCGCCCTGCTTCTCGGTCATCGCCATGCCGATCGTCACCCCGGCCTTTTCGGACGCCGGACGGGACGCTGGATCGTAGCGGCCGACTGTAATGCGCGGCACCCATTCGCCAGCCACGCTACCCTCGGCACGCAATGCCGGGACCGCGGCATAGGTCATCGTCATCGGGCAGCTCGTCCCCGAATCGGCCTGTCCGGTGAGGAACAGGATCGCGGCGTGCGCGACATGCCCCGCCGGCGTCCCGTCCCACGCCACCGACGCCAGCCCGCTTTCGAGGCCCAGCCGCATCAGTTCGTGATAGGCGGGGTGAAAGCGCACATCGTCGATCCGCTGGCCATAGCGGTCGAAGCTGTCGAGTATGGGCACATTGCGATTGGCCTCGACGCCCCAGTCGATCACCTCGGCCGAACCGCAGCGTGCACCGAGCTCCGACAGCCGCGCGGCCTGCTGCGCTCCGCCTGCCCGCGCCACGGCGTCGGCCAGCGCGCGATCGCCGGTGAACAGATTTACCTCCTCGAACGGCGGCGGCTGGTTGAGCACCTCATGCGTGTCGAGCTGGACGATCGGGCGGATGCTGGACATGGCGGGGTTCCTCCGGGACAGGCCAGCCTATCGCGCCACCTTCGCCGCCTCCAGCGCCTTTGCCTTCTCTTTCGCCGCCTTCTTCGCGCGCCGCTCGGCGACCAGTTGCGCGGCCCGGCGCGGGTTATGGGTCATTGCCGCGGTTGCCGTAGCGTCCGCCTCGACCAGAAAGCCTTCGGGCGCAAGGCGGACGTCGCGGATCTCGGCGCGGCCCATATTGCCCTTGAACACGAAGCCCTCGAATGGCTGTTCCGCCAGCCATGCGTCCGCCTTGGCGAGGCCCTCGTCATAGTCTTTGGTGAAGTCGTAGCGGGTCGCTGCCATCATCCGGTCGCGCAACGTCGTCTGGTTGACGACCTCAAGCAGCAGGTTGAACGCCTTGCTGTCGGTGTCCCCCGCCACCACCAGATCGCGAATGCCGACGATACGCTTGTCGATATCGACCACGGGCTTGGCGACGAACCACACCGTCCCCTTGGTCGTCAGTGCCCGCCCCTTCAGCGTCATCTCGACGCCCACCGCTACCTGATTCTGCGGCGTGCCGTAGATGGTGACGCGGTGATAATCGGCGGTCGCCTTGAGTCCGCCCTTGAGCTCGACGGCACGGAACTCCGGCCTCTGCAGCTCCTTGAGCGCGGTGCGCTCGAGCAGGGGGTAGAGCACCAGTACCGGCACATGGACGTTGATCCCGCGTCCGGGCAGATTGCCCATCAGATTGGGGAGCGGCGTCACCGGCGGATCGGCGGGGCGCTCACCCAGCACCGTCTCGGTCTTCGCCTGCCCGGCAAAGCCGATGATCAGGTTTCCGCCCTGAACCGAATAGCCCGAGAAACCGACCCGCTCGGGCGTGAAGCGCGCCCAGATCTGGGGTTCGGTCTTGACCCGGACCGAGGTGAAGCCCTTGGCCCAGATGCGCTGGACCTGTGAGCGCGCCTGCACCTTGTCGAGATGCCGCGGCAGCGTGCGCTCGAGGCCGGAGAGGATCTGCCGCAGCTTGGGATCGACCTTGGACGCGAAGGTGATCCGCCGGCCAAGGAAGTCGATCCCGATCTTGTTGGTCCAGTTGTAATCCGCCGCAACCCTGGCGTGCGGGCGCCAGTCGCGGCTGAGGCTCAGCGTCACCCGCGCGGTGACATTCATCGCCCCGGTCGCGGTCTCGCGCTTGATGATCTTGCCGATATTCTCGGCGCGCACCACCGCGCTCACGGGCATGGTCAGCCGCAGGACATTGCCCGATCCGGTCAGGCGGATATGCCCGCGGCGAACGGTGCCGACCAGCCGGCAGCTGATGTCGGGGAGCAGCTTGCTCTTGGTCTTGATGCAGGCCTGTTGCGGCTCGTCGATCCGCTCGAGCACCTGCGGCACCTCGGCGTTGATCGCGTCCTCCAGCTCCTTGAGCGGGATCGCGACGGGAATGCGGATGGTGGAAGCCTGTTCCTTTAGGACCAGCGGCTCCTTGAGCCGGGGCGGTGCAGGATTGGACGCCTGATCGGTGCATGCGGCCAGCGCGAGCGACCCAATGCCAATAACCGTCAGCCGCAGCCGCATTCAGCCCCCCTCTAGCCTATCGCCTCGCGCTCCATGCGAGCCATAACCACCCGATAATCAACGCGGTTCCGCCGATCGCGGTGATCGCGCCCAGCCAGCGCGGTCCGCCCAGTGCCATCGCGTAGAGCGTCACTGCAAACAGCGCCCCGCCCGCGACGAACAGCCAGCCCGGCCCCTTCGCCCCCATCCTTGCCGCGACCAGCGCAGCGACGGCGTGGATCAGTTGATACTGCCCGCCGGTCCTGAGCCATTCCTGCGCCTCGCCCGTCGCGCCATGCGCGCCGAAAGCCCCTGCGCCAACCGCGATGGCGCCCGAGAGCGCGGCAAGGATCGCCAGCCAGTTCATCGCAACATTTCCATCCAATCTTGCGCTTCCGCGAACAGCAACGCACCGCCGACAACCAGAGCGGCAAGACTGATCGCCAGCACCGCACCCGCCAGCATGTCCTTCGCGACCTTGATCTCAGGATGGATGTTGGGGTGGAGTAGATCGATCACCGCCTCCAGCGCCGAGTTGATCAACTCCAGCGCAAGCACCAGCGCCACCGTCACCGCAACAACCGCCCACCAGATCGGCGCCGGACGAAGCACCAGCAATCCAACCAATGCGCCGAGCGCGATCGCTGTCTGCGAACGAAAGCTCGCCTCACGACGCCAGCCGGTACGCAGCCCCGTCAGCGCAAAACCCAGCCGTTCGGTGAATGGACGGTTCTTCATCCGCAGCCAGGCTCGGTCGAGGATTTAGGCTCGAGCGGCTCGGGCTTCTCGCGCCCGGCGCGCCAGTCGAGCTCAGGGTTGCCAATGATCGCCTCGCGCGCGGCACGGATATCGCCCGCCTCGTGCTGGATGCGCAGCCGTTCGCGGTCGCGGTGGCGATACAGGTCCTCGGTGCGGTCGATCTCCTGCGCGTCGACGCCGACCGCGTCCATCGCACGGCGCGCCATCACGATCGCCGACTCCAGCACTTCGCGCACCACACCCGTCGCGGCACCGCCCTTGAGCTTCAGCAGCGCGCGGCGGTCATAGGCGCGGACGAAGATCGATGCGTCGGGAAAGGCCTCGTGCACCGCCTCGACCAGCTCGGCGCTCACCTGATCGCCGTCGAGGCAGAACAGGATCAGCTCGGCCTCGCGCGCGCCGGCCTGCCGCAGCAGGTCGAGCCGCGTGCCGTCGCCATAATAGACCTTCGCCCCGAACTGGCCGGCGATGTCGATCATCTCGATATCGGTGTCGATCAGCGTCACTGCGATGCCCTGTGCATTGAGCATCTGCCCGACCGTCTGGCCGAAGCGGCCATAGCCGACGATGATCGCGTTCGATCCGTCGGCCACGGGGCCGTCGCGCTCGCCCTCCGGCCCGATCTCTTCGGCGCGGAAGCGGCGGGTGAACATCATCAGGAACGGCGTCGTCGCCATCGACAGGGTAACGACCGCGCTGAACACGCTCACCCCCTCGGGCGCGATCAGGAACGCGCTCTGTGCCTGCGCGAACAGCACAAAGGCGAATTCGCCGCCCTGACTGAGCAGCAGGCCCAGCGCCACCGCCTGCCGCCAGCCCATCCGGAAGGCGAGGCCAAGCCCGGTGATCACGATCGCCTTGGTCCCAACCAGTGCCAGCGCCATCGCGATCACGAAGAGCGGACGCTCGGCGATCGCGGACAGGTCGAGCAGCATGCCCACCGACAGGAAGAACAGCCCGAGCAGGATCGAGCGGAACGGCTCGATATCCGCCTCCAGCTCGTGCCGGTAGGGGCTGTCAGCGAGCATCACCCCCGCGACGAACGCGCCGAGCGCGGTGGAAAGACCCAGCGACTGCATCAGCGCCGCGCTCGCGACGACGGTGAACAGCCCCGCGAACACGAATAGCTCGCGCTCGCCCCAATTGCCGATCAGCCGGAATAACGGTCGCAGCACATAGCGTCCGGCGAGCACCAGACCGGCGATCGCGACCACAGTGTACACGCCGAGCAGCCAGCCCGGCGGTCCGCCCGCATCGGCGGGGTTGCGGCTCATCACTGCGATGATCGTGATCAGCGGAACGATCGACAGATCCTGGAACAGCAGGATCGAGAAGGCGCGCTCGCCGAACGGGGTGCGCATCCGTCCCGCCGATTGCAGCATCGGCAGCACCTGCGCGGTCGACGACAACGCGAGCGGAAGCCCCAGCGCGAGCGCGGCTTCGGGCGAGAAGCCTGCGCCGATCGCCACTACGGCACTGATGACGAGGCCGCACAGCACCACCTGAAGCAGGCCGAAGCCGAAAATGTCCTGCTTCATCCGCCACAGCCGCGCCGGGCTCAGTTCGAGCCCGACGAGGAACAGCAGCAGCGCAATGCCGAACTCGGCGATGACCATCTTCGATTCGGCATCGCCGACCAGATCGAGCATCTGCGGCCCGACCAGCGCGCCCGCGACGAGATAGCCCAGCGTGGCGCCCAGCCCCATGCGGCGGAAGATCAGCACGAAGACCAGCGCAAAGCCGAACAGCGGCGCATATTCGGCGATGTAATTGTGTGCGCTATGTTCCATCAGACGCGCACCTTCGCCGCCAGCCGAGCGGCCTCCGCCACCGCCTCGAACCCAAGCCGGATCGACGGATGGCGCGCGCTGTGCGGCAGCGCGGGGGTGAATATCTCCAGCCCCGGCCAGTCGGGCGGCGTATCGCGCTCCCCCGCCAGCCACAGCGTCAGTTCGTCGCGCGCCGCGTCGAGTTCCCCGGGCGTGCGGCCGATCACATGCGCCCCCATCAGCGATGCGGACGCCTGACCCAGCGCGCAGGCATGGACCAGCATCCCGATCGCGCCGATCCGGCCATCGTCGTCGAGGTCGACATCGACCGCCACCCGGCTGCCGCAGACGGGCGAACGTTTCTCGACGGTCGCCATCGGGGCCGCCAGCCGCGCGGAAAAGGGAATCGAGGCTGCGAGCCGCAGGATCTGATTATTGTAGAGCGGCGCGTTCATTCGCCCGATGTATCGCGCGCAGTGTCGTTCGCAAGGCTGGCGTTGCCGCTTTCCTCGCCGAATACCGGCTCACCGCGACGGCGCTTGTCAACGAATTCGGCGATGCTTGCACTGGTGGCGTTGAGCAGCGGATAGGTGCGTGACTGCGTCATCCAGTCGGGGCGCTGCGAGGGGCCGCCGCCGACCGTGTCTACCGCGAGCGTGACGAGCAGGAAGCCCAGGCTCACCAGGATCAGCCCCTTGACCGCGCCGAAGCCGAAACCCAGCGCGCGGTCGATCGGTCCCAACAGACCGCTGCGCGTGCGCGATCCGATAGCGTTCGCCACCAGCCGCCCGCCGAAAAAGGCGATCCCCGCGATCAGCGCGAAGGCCAGCACCGCTGCGCCCTGCACCGTCCCGACCGCATCGGCGAGCACCGCGGCCAGCGGCGTGTGGAGGAACTTGAGCGCCACGACCACCAGCAGCCACGCCATCAGCGACAGCACTTCGGTGACGAAGCCGCGCATCACTCCCAGCACCGCCGCGCCGCCGACGGCGATCAGCACGATGATATCGATCGCGGTCAGTCCCATGAGTCCCCCGTTGTCATCGACCCCTCATACCGGGCGTGCGGGGCTTGTCGAAGCCTCGTTTTGCTTTAGGCCCCGCCGCCATGCACACCAGCAACACGCTCCGCGGCCTCTCGCTCTTCATGGCGGGGCTGGTGCTGTTCGCGTGCATGGACACGACGATCAAATATCTGACCGCATCCTACCCGGTCCCGCTGATCGCCGCGGTGCGATACGCGGTGAACCTCGTCCTCATGACCGCATTGCTCGCGCCGTTCCACGGGCGGGAAATCGCGCGGACCAAACGGACCGGACTGGTCATCGTCCGCGCCTGCGTTCTTGCGCTCGGCACGCTTGCCGCCTCCTTCGCACTCCAGCGGATGCCGGTGGCTGAGACGATCTCGATCATCTTCGTCGCGCCGATCGTCGTGATCCTCGCCTCCGGCCCGCTGCTCGGCGAGCGGGTGAGCCGCAGCGGCTATCTCGCCGCCGCGACCGGCTTCGTCGGCATCCTGCTGATCGCGCGGCCGGGCAGCGGGCTGGATCCGGTCGGCGTCGCCTGCGCGCTCGTCGCGATGGCGACCACTTCGGCCTATCAGCTCCTCTCGCGCGTGCTCACCGCGAGCGAGAGCACGACCGCCCTGCTCTTCTACTCGGCTTTGGTGGGCACGATCCTCTATGGCATCGCCGCGCCCTGGTTCGTGGGCGGGCCGCAGCCGGGGCTGTTCGACGCGATGCTGCTGATCAGCGTCGGGGCCTATGGCGGGCTTGGCCATTTCCTGTTCACCGCCGCCTATCGCCACGCCCCTGCGTCGATCCTTGCACCCGCCAATTATGCGCAATTGCTGTGGTCGGCACTGCTCGGCTGGCTCGTGTTCAGCCACGTGCCCGACCAATGGGCGCTGACCGGGATGGCGGTGATCGCCGGATCGGGCGTGATCGCGGCGCTGGGCACGCGGCGCCCGCCGGTCAAACGGAGCGTCTAGCGGCATATCGTTTTTCAATAAATCCGCTTGACCATCCGGCGAGTCCGGCATATCGATATTCGATATCTACTATATCGGAGTTCGATAATGAACAACGTTCCACGCAATGACCCGCTTCTCACGGTCACCCAGTTGATCCTGCGGATCGGCATGGTCATCCTCGGCATCGGGATCGTCCTGGCCGCCAGCGCAGCGATCGCGCTGGTAGTGGTCCCCGATCAGCAGCTGATGCCGCGCCTGTCCGACGGCAGCACGATCTGGCTGGTCATCGCCGGCGCCGTGCTGGCCGGGGTGATGATGATGCTCTACCTGTTCTTCCTGCGACACCTCAGCCACATGGTCGCCACCGTCGGCACCGGGGACCCCTTCCAGCCCGAAAATGCCGACCGGCTGAGCAAGATGGCCTGGCTCACGGTCGCGCTGCAGGTCTGCATGTTCATTCTCGCTCCATTGGTCTCAAAGATCGCGGAAGGGATCGGCGAGAAGGGCGGCGGGATCGACCTGACGTTCGACGGCCTGCTCCTCGCCCTTGTGCTGTTCGTGCTCGCCCGCGTCTTCCGCCATGGCACGGAGATGCGCGACGATCTTGAGGGGACGGTGTGATGGCGATCAACGTGATGCTCGACGATCTGCTGCACGAACGCCGCATGACCCTCACCGAATTTGCCGAGCGGATCGACCTGACCCTCGCCAATGCCTCGATCCTCAAGACCGGCAAGGCCAAAGCGATCCGCTTTTCGACGCTCGAGGCGATGTGCCGCGTGCTGGAATGCCAGCCCGGTGACCTGCTCCGCTACGAACCCGAAGCTTGACCCCGGCATCGGGCGGTCCTATCTGACCGCCCGAAGGCCACGTCCTTCCCTGCATTGCGCAGGCATCATGCCCGGGACGGCCCGGCAGCTCGATAAGGAAGCTGTCATGCCCTGGATCTATCTCACCGTTGCCGGCCTGCTCGAAATCGCCTGGGCGTTTCTGATGAAACAGTCCGATGGGTTCACCAAGCTCGGCCCCACCATCGCCACGCTCATCACCATGGCCGCAAGCTTTGCCTTGCTCTCGCTGGCGATGAAGTCGCTGCCGCTCGGCACCGCCTACACCATCTGGACCGGTATCGGCGCGGTCGGCGCGTTCGTCGTCGGCATCGTGGTGCTCGGCGAACAGGTGACCCCGATGCGGATCACCGCAGCGGCACTGATCGTCGGCGGCCTCGTGCTGATGAAGCTCTCCTCGCCGAGCTGATCGCCAAAAGGAGGCCACGCCCTCCCCTGCATCGACAGGCACAAGACCGGGACGGCCCGGCACCCCTTCACCCAAGGAGTGCCCATGCCCCCTGCGTTGCTCGAATGGCTGCCGATCCTGTTGTTCCTCGGCGTCGCCCTGCTGCTGTCGATCGGCTTCGTCCTCGCGCCGATCGTCGCCTCGCGCTTCACCGGCACGCACCAGCCGACGCCCGAGAAGCTCACCGAATACGAATGCGGATTCCCCGCGTTCGAAGCACCCCGCAAGGGGTTCGACGTCCGCTTCTACCTCGTCGCGATCCTGTTCATCATCTTCGACCTCGAAGCCGCGTTCCTCTTCCCCTGGGCGGTCAGCGTGTTCGATGTGGGCTGGGAAGCCTGGATCGGAATGATGATCTTCCTCGCCGTGCTTACCTGCGGGCTGATCTACGAATGGAAGATGGGTGCGCTCGATTGGGAGTAAGGGTCAACGCCCGAGCATATGCTCGACAAACCCGCCCAGGCTCTTGAACCCGGTCAGCGCGACGCTCCCCTCTTTTCCCTGTGCGGCCGGCACCATCGCGCGGGTGAAACCGAGCTTGCCCGCCTCCTTGAGCCGCAGCGCACCGTGCGCGACCGGGCGCACCTCGCCCGAAAGCGCGATCTCGCCGAAGGTCACCGCATCGGCCGCAACCGGACGCTCGGACAGCGCCGAAACCAGCGCCGCTGCCACCGCGAGGTCTGCCGCGGGGTCCTGCACGCGATAGCCGCCGGCGATGTTGAGATAGACTTCGCTGGTCGAGAAGCTGAGGCCGCAGCGCGCTTCGAGCACCGCGAGGATCATCGCCAGTCGCCCGCTGTCCCAGCCGACCACCGCGCGCCGCGGCGTCGCGCCGCTCGCCAGCCGCACCACCAAAGCCTGAATCTCGACCAGCACCGGCCGCGTCCCTTCCAGCGCCGGGAACACCACCGTCCCGGTCACGCTCTCGTCGCGGCTGGTAAGGAACAGCGACGAGGGGTTTCCAACCTCCGTGAGCCCCTCGGTTTGCATCGAAAACACGCCGATCTCGTCGGTGCCGCCAAAGCGGTTCTTGACCGCCCGCAGGATGCGGTACTGGTGGCTGCGCTCGCCCTCGAACGCCAGCACGGTGTCGACCATATGTTCGAGCACGCGCGGTCCGGCGAGGCTGCCGTCCTTGGTGACATGCCCGACCAGCACCACCGCGGTGCCGCGCTCCTTGGCGAAGCGGATCAGCTCCTGCGCCGATGCGCGCACCTGACTGACCGTCCCCGGCGCGCCCTCGATCAGGTCCGAGTGCATCGTCTGGATCGAATCGATGATCAGCAGCCGCGGCGGCGCGGCACCACCCAATGTCGTCAGGATGTCGCGGACCGATGTCGCCGCGGCGAGCTGTACGGGTGCGTTGCCCAGCCCCAGCCGCCGCGCGCGCAGCCGCACCTGATCGGCCGCCTCCTCACCTGAGACGTAGGCGACGCCATGCCCGGCCAGCGCCATCTTCGCAGCCGCCTGCAACAGCAAGGTCGACTTGCCGATCCCCGGATCGCCGCCGATCAGCGTTGCCGACGCCTCGACGAATCCGCCACCCAGTGCGCGGTCGAGTTCGGCGATTCCGGTGGGCATCCGGTCCGGCAGCGGCACATCGGAGTCGAGGCCGGAAAGCGAGATCATCCGCCCGCCACCCTGAAGATTATGCTTCGCCTGAAACGGCGTCACGACGCCGCCGGCATCCTCGACCAGCGTATTCCAGTCGCCGCAATCGGCGCATTGCCCCGCCCATTTGGACGCGACCGATCCGCATTGCTGACAGACGTAACGCTTCTGAAGTTTGGCCATGAACCCCGCTTAGCAGTGGCGGAACGAATTAGGAACGATATTTCGCTTCCTGCATCTTGACCCAGCGCCCCTTCAGCGCGCTGGGACGGTCCGGATAGCGTTCCTCGCGAAATTCGGCGTTCTCGATCCGGTCAATCCGGAAGCTGCGGAAGTCGTTGCGCAGCTCGCACCAGCCAAACACCATCCGCACCGCATCGCGGTAGCCGATCAGGAAGGGCCAGATGGTGCGCTGAGACCGCTTCCCTTCGCCGTCACCATAAGCGAGGTCGAGCTTGAGTCCGCGACGGCACCACAGGCGCAGCTGGGTCATGTCGATCGGTTCGGCCTGCTCGCCCCAGCGGGGCGGGGTCGCGACGACCGGTTCGAGGATCAGCGCACGCAGATTCTCGGGCACCGTCGCGGCGAGCTTGGCAAGCAGATCCTCCGCCGCGCGCGCCAGCACCCGGTCGCCCTGCGCCTTGACCCATTGCGCGCCGAGCACTGCTGCCTCGACTTCATCGGTGGTCAGCATCAGCGGCGGCAGGTCGAACCCGCTGTCGAGCACATAACCGATCCCCGCCTCGCCACGGATCGGCACCCGCTGCGCCATCAGCGTCGCGATGTCGCGATAGATGGTGCGTTTCGATGTCTCCAGCTCCTCGGCGATCGCATCCGCGGTCACCGGCCTGCTGTGCCGCCGCAGCAGCTGGATGATCTGAAAGAGGCGGTCGGCGCGGCGCATGGGGCGTTTCCTGTTCAATCCCACGTCACCCCGGCACAAGGCCGGGGTGACGGATATGTCAGGCCGCGTTGCTGCAACCTCATTTCCAACCCTACTGCCACACTGCTGACAGCATGTTGGCAGCAGGGTGGCAGTAGCACGGTTTCAACGACGGCAACACCCGCCGGCCGGAACCTGAAAGGACACCGCGATGCTCACCTTCTATCACTCGCCCGAAACCCGCTCGGGCCGCACGATGTGGCTGATGGAGGAGAGCGGTCTCTCCTACGAAACGCGCTATGTCACGATCGAGCATATGGATGGCCGCGGCGGACTCGATCCCGCCAACGTCCACCCGGACGGTAAGGTGCCCGCGATCGTCCATGACGGCGTGCTGATCACCGAAAGCTACGCCATCGCCATCTATATCGGCGACCTTGCTCCCGAATCCGGCCTCAGCGCGCCCGAAGGTTCGCCCGAACGCGGCCCCTTCCTCGCCTGGCTGATGTGGCTCGCGACCGAGATGGAGCCGGCGATCTTCGGGCGTCTCTATGGCGGCGGCGAAGGCAATCCGCGCGCCGAACGCAATTACCAGCAGGTGATCCGTCGCATTGAAACCGCGCTCGCCAACGGCCCCTATCTGATGGGCGATCGCTTCACCGCCGTCGACGTGATGGCCGGATCGACGATCGCCTGGGCGCGCCAGGCTTTCCCGGAAAGCGCCGCGATCGACGCGTGGCTCACCCGCGTCGCCGACCGCCCCGCACACGCCGCAGCCTGTGCGAGGGACGCGGAGACCGTCGACGCCTGATGCCCCGGTGGCGGCGGAGGCTAGCCCTTCGCCGTCACCAGCAGCCCGCGCTGCACCGCCGGGCGCGCAAGCCCGCGTTCCAGCCACACCCCAACATTCCTGAAGTCATCGAACCCGACCAGCTCGCGCGCCTCGTAAAAGCCGATCAGGTTGCGCACCCAGCCGAGCGAGGCGATGTCGGCGATCGAATAGTCGTCCATGATCCAGTCGCGGCCTTCAAGCCGCGCATCGAGAACGCCAAGCAACCGTCTGGATTCACTGACGTAGCGCTCCAGCGGGCGCTTATCCTCATATTCGCGCCCGGCGAATTTGTGGAAGAAGCCGAGTTGTCCGAACATCGGCCCCAGCCCGCCCATCTGCCACATCAGCCACGCGATCGTCTCGTAGCGTTGCGCCGGATCGAGGAACTTGCCGGTCTTCTCGGCAAGGTAGATCAGGATCGCCCCGCTCTCGAACAGCGGCAGCGGCTGTCCGCCCGGCCCGTTGGGATCGATGATCGCCGGAATCTTGCCATTGGGATTGAGGCTCAGGAACTCGGACGACTTCTGGTCGTCGGTCGCAAAGTCGATCAGATGCGCCTCATAGGGCAGCCCCGTCTCCTCCAGCATGATGCCGATCTTCACCCCGTTGGGCGTCGCGAGCGAATAGAGCTGGATGCGGTCGGGATGCTGCGCCGGCCAGCGCGTCGTAATCGGGAATTGCGACAGATCGGTCATGGATGGAGCCTCCTGCTTGGGGCCGCGAGATAGTCATGCCGCATTCGCTGCGCTATGGGCGCGGCGATGAAAGCTTCCGACCTCCGTGTCGCCCTCTTCAGCGGCAACTATAACTATGTCCGCGACGGCGCCAACCAGGCGCTGAACAAGCTTGTCCGTCACCTGCTCGATCGCGGCGTCCAGGTCCGCGTCTATTCACCCACCGTCGAGCATCCCGCGTTCGAGCCGCAAGGCGATCTGGTCAGCGTTCCTGCCTTCGCCATGCCCGGCGGGCGCGGCGAGTATAAGGTCGCGCTGGGCCTCCCCAAGGCGCCGCGCGCCGACCTTGAGGCGTTCAGGCCCAACCTCGTCCATGTCGCCGCACCCGAGTTCCTCGGTCACGCCGCAGTCGCCTGGGCGCGCGACAACGGCATCGCCAACGTCGCCTCGCTCCACACCCGGTTCGAAACCTATCCGCGCTACTATAAGCTCGGCTTCCTCGAGCCGTGGATGATCCGCCGCCTCACCCGTTTTTACAACAAGTTCGACCGGGTGGTCGTGCCCGGCAACTCGATCGCCGAGTTGATCAAGGACTGGGGCGTGCGCACCCCGATCAGCATCTGGTCGCGCGGCGTCGATCATGCCCGTTTCAACCCGCAGCGCCGTGACGATGCCTGGCGCCGCGGCCTCGGCATCCCCGACGACGTGCCCGCGATCGGCTTTCTCGGCCGGCTCGTGCTCGAAAAGGGTCTCGACATCTTCGCCGAGGTCGCACGCGAGCTGAAGCGCCGCGAGGTCCCGCACCGCATCCTCGTGATCGGCGAGGGGCCCGCACGCGACTGGTTCGCCGAGCGCGTGCCCGACGCGATCTTCACCGGCTTCCAGTCAGGCGACGATCTCGGCCGCGCAGTCGCCGGGATGGATGTGTTCTTCAATCCCTCGGTCACCGAGACCTTCGGCAACGTCACCGCCGAGGCGATGGCGTGCCGCGTCCCTGTCGTCGCAGCGAAAGCCACCGGCGCGATGGATCTGGTGGATGAGGGCATCACCGGGTTCCTCGTGCCACCGCGTGATGTCACCGCCTATGCCGACGCGATCGAGCGCCTCGCCCGCGACGCGGCGATGCGGCGCAGCTTTGGCGAGGCCGGCCACACGAAGATGCAGGCCTATGTCTGGGATCGCATCAATCAGGCCGTGCTCGACGCGTATCTCGAAGTCATGGCGGAACGCCGCAGCCGGACATAGAAAAAGGGCGTCACGCACGTCGCGCGACGCCCTTCCTTCACATCATCAGCAGCTGCAGCCGAAGCCTTTCTGGATGATCCGCTGCCCGGCAACCGAGACCGTCACCTCTACGCCGCAGGGGATGCCCCATTTCGTACAGATGTCGAGGCACGCCTGCGCCGCGGTGCCGTTGGGGATCCATGACGGGATCGGCAGACAGACGTTGCCAATGCCGAGCGGCAGGCTGAGGCAGACCTGCCCGTTCTGCACCGTTACGCTGATACATTGCGCACTGACCTTGAGCGCCCCGTCGGCCAGCGATGATTCATGGCTTGCCGCTGCCGCCTTCAGCGTCTGGCCATGGCGCTGCGCCGCCTCAAGCGACTGATCGATTACATTTGAGTCGAATCCCGGAAGATTTCCCTTCGCTTCCATAACACCCCTCCTGTTTATCGCCGGAAAAACCCGGCGCCGGGATGTTATGTTCAGACCTCAAACCATACAAAATCAGTTACATTCATAATTGATGCAACAGGCATCCGTAATGAATAAGCATCGTCCATTTATGATCATGTGCAACTTGACTATTTCAGGATGTCAATATTTACTTTGAACCCCATTCATACTTAAGGGGCGCTTCACGAAACGCAAAGCGATCGACATGACGCTCGACAGCACCTTTCAGCCCTTCTAGCTGCCCGTCGGCACTGGCATCCACCCGGATCGCGAGGCCATCGGGCTTCGCGTCGAGCGTGACCAGCCCGTCGCCGGGCCAGTCCGCACCGCGCGCGTCCTTCGGGAACACGATCGTGCCATGATCGGCCGAGAATTCGACCTTCAGATTATGCTCCCAATGCTTGCACAGCTGCTGGAGATAGCGGCTCGCTTTCTCCGTCTTCGCAAATCCGTTCGCGGTTACGCTCATTTACAACCTCTCGATCTTGCGCGCCGCCTCGTCGATCAGGTCGGCGACCGCATGTAGGGTTTCCTGGCTGACCTCGCCATCGCCCAGCCGATGCTGGAGCACCTGACGCAGATTGCCCATCGCGCGCCGCACGGGGCTGCCATGGCTGCGCGAGCGCATCGTGCCGATCGCGGTCAGCCGCTCCATCAGCGCCTCGACCTCTTCCTCGCGCTCGGTCAGATAGGCCTGGCCGGCGGTGGTGATCGCGAACACCTTCTTGGCGTCGTCGCTCGCCTGCTCGGCGATCAGCCCCATGTCAGCGAGCATGGTCAGCGTCGGATAGACGACGCCAGGGCTGGGCGCATAGGCGCCGCCGGTGCGCTCTTCGATCTCACGGATCAGGTCATAGCCGTGGCGCGGTGCTTCCTCGATCAGCTTGAGCAGGATCAGCCGCAGTTCGTCGCCCTGGAACATGCGCCGCCGTCCCCGGCCGCCGCCTTCGCCCTCGCCACGTACGTCCCACTCCACGGTGAACGGCCCCCATTGGCGCCGTCCACGCGGGCCAAAGCCGCCGAAGTGCATTTCTCCACGCGGCCCGCAGCCGCGATGATGTCCTCGAAACATTATTGAACCTTTCAAATTCGAGTCGTGATGCGCTTAAGATATATCTTAGAACATATCGCACAACCCCCTTCGCGAATTTTGCGCAAGTTCCTATATCGTTCCGCATGGCCGATCTGTTCGGCGGTCTCGAATCCGCCACCTCCCCTGACGAAACCACCACCGACGGCCCGCTCGCCGACCGCCTGCGCCCGCAGCAACTGGGGGATGTCGTCGGCCAGGATCACCTCACCGGCCCCGAGGGCGCGATCGGCCGCATGGTCGCCGCGGGCAGGCTATCGTCGATCATCCTGTGGGGACCGCCCGGCACCGGCAAGACCACCACCGCCCGGCTGCTCGCCGACGCGGTGGGTCTGCGCTTCGTCGCGATCAGCGCGGTGTTCTCAGGGGTAGCCGACCTCAAAAAGGTGTTCGCCGAGGCGAAGGACCATGCCCGGCTCGGCAAGCGCACTTTGTTGTTCGTGGACGAGATCCATCGCTTCAACCGCTCGCAGCAGGACGGTTTCCTCCCGTTCGTCGAGGACGGCACCGTCACGTTGGTCGGCGCAACCACCGAGAATCCCAGCTTCGAGCTCAACGCCGCGTTGCTCAGCCGCGCGCAGGTGCTGATCCTGCGCCGGCTGGATCATGCCGCGCTCACCTTGCTGCTCGACCGCGCCGAGGCGGTGGAGGAACGCCCCCTCCCCCTCACGTCTGAAGCGCGCGACGCGCTGGTCGCCAGCGCCGATGGCGACGGCCGCTTCCTGCTCAATCAGGCGGAGACGCTGTTCTCGGTGACGTTCGAGGCGCCGCTCGACCCGCCTGCGCTCGGCGATTTCCTCCAACGCCGTGTCGCGGTCTACGACAAGGACCGCGAGGGGCATTACAACCTCATCTCCGCGCTCCACAAATCGGTGCGCGGCAGCGATCCGCAGGCCGCGCTCTATTATCTCGCCCGGATGCTGACCGCGGGCGAGGAACCGCTCTATTTGATCCGCCGCCTCATTCGCATGGCGGTCGAGGATATCGGCCTGGCCGATCCCAACGCGATCACCCAATGCCTCGCGGCCAAGGATACCTACGAATTCCTCGGCTCACCCGAGGGCGAACTGGCGATCGCGCAGGCCTGCCTCTACCTCGCCACCGCGCCCAAATCGAACGCGGCCTATGTCGCGCAGAAGGCTGCGTGGCGCGCGGCGAAGGAGACCGGCAGCCTGATGCCGCCGCAGAACATCCTCAATGCGCCGACGAAGCTGATGAAGGAGGTCGGCTACGGCAAGGGTTATACCTACGATCACGATGCCGAGGGCGGCTTTTCGGGCGACAATTACTGGCCCGAGGAGATGGAACCCCAGACCTTCTACACGCCCACCGACCGCGGCGTCGAAAAGCGCATCGCCGAGCGCATGGCGTGGTGGGACGAACGGCGGAGGGCGTTGAAGGGCGAATAACCCGCCGCCCTTCCAATGTTGGAATTCATCTGCTCTCATCGGCGCATGACCGGATCCAGCCTCCCCGCCGCCCGCCCTCGCTTCAGCCTGCCCGAGATCGGGCGCATATCGCGCGCGTTGGGCCGTGACCTTTGGGACCTTCCGGTATCAGGATACCTGCTCGCCGCGCTTGCATTTGCCGCTCCCGCCGCCGCCCAGCAGACGCCACGCGAACTCACCCCGCATCAGCGCGCCATCGCTGCAGGCTACAAGGCCCTGACGCTGTGCGAAGGCCAATATGGCGGCGGCCGCACGCCCGAACAGATCGCTTCGACCGAACTCAAGGGTATTTATTCGGAATATGAGGTGCTGGTGGCGGAGCTTCCCGCGACCAGCGACCGGCTGGACCGCAGCGTCGCCGTCCCCTTCGCGCCGGACATGCCGCCGCGGCTCGCCTATCATATGCCACGCCACGGCTGCTCGCTTGCCCCGATCGGCGGCAAGCGGGGGACGCCTCCGGCGCTCCACCCCAACCCGTCGATACCCATCCCGGCCGATTCCCGTCCGTGGCCCGTGGGTGACGGCGGAATCGCCCCCAAGCCATCGGAAGCACTCAGCGCCACCGTCGCGACCGCCTTCGATCCGGCAAAATCGAAAGGCCGCACCACCGGCGTCCTGATCCTGCGCGATGGCAAGGTGATCGCCGAGCGCTATGCCGATGGCTTCGGACCGCTGGTGCCCAACCGCACCTGGTCGGTCGCCAAGAGCATCGCCGGGACGCTGACCGGGATCGCAGTGGCCGATGGCAAGCTCGACCCACTAAAACCTGCGCCAATCCCAGAATGGAGCCGACCCGGCGACCCCCGCGCCGCGATCACGCTCGACCAACTGCTGCGCATGACCTCGGGCCTGGGCAGCGACACCGCGGGCAATCGCACCGACGCCATCTATTTCGGCGGGACCAGCGTCACCGAGCAGTCCGTGGCCTGGCCGCTGGTCGCGCCGCCCGGAAGCATCTTCCGCTACGCCAACAACGACACGCTGCTCGCGGTCCGCGCGCTGCGGGCGGCGCTAGGCAATGACGATGCTTATCGGGATCTGCCCTACGCCCGCCTGTTCCGCCCGCTCGGCATGATGCACACCACCACGGGTATGGACTGGCAGGGCAATTTCGTCCTGTCTTCTCAAGTCTGGTCCACCGCGCGCGACTTCGCTCGCCTCGGTGAGTTGTGGCGCAACGACGGCGTCTGGCAGGGCAAGCGCATCCTGCCCGAAGGCTGGATGAAGTACATGACCACCCCCAGCGGCCCGCAGCCCGCAATGGGTCCGGGCTATGGCGCAACCTTGTGGCTGTTCGGCGCGAAACAGGGGCTTCCCGAAGGAACTTACGCCGCGCAGGGCAATCGCGGCCAGTTCATCTTCGTCATCCCCTCAGCCCGGCTTGTCGTGGTCCGCCGTGGCGAGGATCCGTCGGGCGAAACCTTTGACGCGCGCAGCTTCGTCGCAGAGGTGCTGAAGACGGTGCAATGAAGGATTGGGACGACGCCTGCGCCTATGCCCTCTCGCTCCCCGATGTGGAGATGGCGTCATGGTGGGGAAATCCCTGCCCCAAGGTCAACGGCAAGGGCTTCATGTCGCCCGGCCGGGAGGCGGGCAGCTTCGCCCTCAGCGTGACCCAGGCCGAGAAGGAAATCCTGTTCGAGACCGATCCGGACACCTTCTGGCAGACCGATCATTATCGCAATTATCCGATGCTGCTGGTCCGCTACGGCACCGGCGCACGCGAGCGGGTCGAACTCTACATCCAGCGCGCCTGGTGGGACCGTGCCAAACCGGCTCAGCGCAAGGCCTATGGCGACCGACCCTAAAGTGGATGCCGTCCGCTTCAGCCGCTTCGCGGCGATTGACTGGTCGGGCGCGAAGGGCCGCAGCCACCCCGGCATCGCGCTGGCGATGTGCGAAACTGGCGACGCCGCGCCCAGACTGATCCCGCCGCCCGGCCGCCACTGGTCGCGCGAGGGAATCCGCGACTGGCTCCTTGCTCGCGCAGCCGAGCCTTTGCTGACCGGCTTCGATATGAGCTTCTGTGCCCCGATCCTCGACCGTGGCGACTATCTGCCCGGTGAAAGCACCGCGACCGATGCTCGCGCCTTCTGGACTTGGGTCGACGCCGAAAGCCATGATGAAGACCTTGGCGCTGCTGCCTTTCTCGAATCCCGCCGCGGCCGCCATTTCTACCTTGGCGCAGCCGATGGCCCGAAGGCGGACTTCATCCACTTCCGCCGTTGCGAACAGCATTATAACGCCAGTGGCGGCGGCAAAGTGACGACCGTCTACGATGCGATCGGCGCGGCGCAGGTCGCCAAGGCGAGCTTCGCGGGGATGCGGTTGCTCCACACGCTCGACGGCGAACTGGCGATCTGGCCCTTCGATCCGGTACCGGCGGCGGGCGCGGTGGTGATCGAGATCTACACCGCGATCGCGGCGCGCGCGGCCGGGCTGCCCAAGGGCCGCTCCAAGCTGCGGGACGCGACTGCGCTCGACGCCGCCCTCGCCGCGCTCGGTTCGCGGCCGCATAGCCCTCTCACTCGCTATGACGACCATTCGACCGACGCGATTCTCACCGCAGCATGGCTCCGCGCCAGCGTCGGGCGTGCCGATCTCTGGCACCCGCCAGCCCTCACGCCCGAAATCGCGCGGACCGAGGGCTGGACCTTCGGAATCGCATGATGCAGCATGGCATGACGCCGTTGCAGGATGCGTCAGGCCGTTGGACATCTGCACCAGCCGTTAACCTTGCCCGCGCAGACTTGGGGGCATGACACGATCGGATCGGCATATGTCGGGTCGGCCACGATGGAGCCTCTTCAGCGAGCGTCTGCCACTCCCCCTGCCCGTCTATCGCCAACTGGTGGACACGCTGTTCGCCATGCGGCTCCCGATCCTCGGCCTCGGACTGGTGTTCGCGGGTCTTGCCGCTCTCGCCGCCTGGCAATGGCAGGATTCGGTCTTTGCCGCGATCGCCACCACCGTCGTGGTCATCACCCTGGCCCGGCTGCGGCTGCTCCACGTCTACGCGCGCGACGAGCAAAAGAACTATGAGCGGCTGCGATTCTGGGAACGGCGCTACGCGATCGGCACTTATGCCATCGCGCTACTGATCGCTGCGCTCAATCTGCACGCGCTGACCTATCATCTCCCGCTGCTGCATCTGCTCACGGTCAGCCTTGTATTCGGCTTCGGAGCCGGGGTCGTGTCGCGCACCTCGGTACGCCCCGCGATCTGCATCACCAGCCTGTTGCTCGCTACGGTCCCGACGGTTGCGGGATTGCTCGCACACGCACTCACCACGCACGAGGTTCCGCTTCACGCGCAGATCTTCGTGATCGAAGCGCTGATGGTCGCAATGATCACCGGACTCAGTCTCCAGACCGTCGCCCACCTCTATCGCTCGGCCGTCGAGCACCTCTCGACCCAGCACGATCTCGCACTGCTCGCCAAGCGCGATGCGCTCACTGGCCTCGCCAACCGTTTGTTGCTGCGCGAGCGGTTTCAGGACGCCAGTCAGACCGTGTTGCGCTCGGGCAATCAGATCGCCGTGCACTTCATCGATCTCGACGGCTTCAAGCCGGTCAATGACAGCCATGGTCATCCCGTCGGTGACATGGTGCTCAAGCTCGTGGCGCAGCGGCTCGAATCCTCGCTGCGGGAAGAGGATACCGTGGCGCGTCTGGGCGGCGACGAGTTTGTCGTCCTCCAAGCCGATCTGGCGCACGAGAGCGAAGCGGAGATGCTCGCCCGACGGATCATTCGCGGGCTGAGCGCGCCCTATGAGATCGACGGCGCGATGGTCCAGTTGTCGGCCAGCATCGGGATCGCGATGGCGCCCGATCTGGGGCTCGATCTCGAGCGGCTTCTCGCCTGCGCCGATGCGGCGCTGTACCGCTCGAAACTGGGCGGAAAAGCGCGGCTCACCTTCTGTACCGGCGAGGACGTCGCCAATGCCGAGCTTGCAGCCTGATGGGCGCATCCCACAATCGGCCTTGACCAGGCCCATCGTTCGGATCAAGACGCGCCGCCCGCGCAGTTTCGCGGTTCAGTGCCGGATTAGCTCAGCTGGTAGAGCAGCGGTTTTGTAAACCGAAGGTCGCGGGTTCGATTCCTGCATCCGGCACCACCGAATCCTCATGATTCGGCTGCAAGTTCATGCTCTTAGAGCAACATCTCCCGCTTCCAAGGTTTGACTGGTTTAGACCGATTCAGACCGGTTTCGACACCCCTTTTGCCCCTGTCGTTGCCCCTGCATTCTCCACCATGGAGAGCAGTTTGTTGCCCGAGATTTTGCCCGAGCCACGCTTGAGCCGACTTGGAGTCGGACCGTGACGAGACGATTGACCTTGATTCCGGCCAGCCTAGATTCGCTGACCAATGGCTATTTGCTAGATCCGCAGACTCCGGGGCTCTGGATCGAAGAGAATGGAAAGGGTGTGCGTACCTGGCGGTATCGCAGACAAATCCAGTGTTGTGGAGAGGTGCTGAAGCGCACACTCGGCCGCTATCCCAAATTCAGCATCGCGGATGCACGCGAATGGGCCGCTGGTTTCAACTCGAAAATCGACGCGGGTCTGGATCCCCGGGCGATCGAAGTGGCGGAGGTAGGGCGGTCTCGCTTGACCATAGCCCATGCGCACGAGCGGTACATGAACGCAGTCCGCGAGGGTCGTGCTTCGCGAGCCAAGAAGCGCAACAAGCCCCGCACCATAGCCGATAAGCTCGCGATCTATGATTGCGATATCGCGCCGGCACTCGGCGAGAAACTGATCCTCGACATCACTGAGGAAGACCTGAGCAGGTTGGTACTGGCCAAGGGGCGAACCGCACCGATCCGCGCAAATCGGCTCGCTGTCGAACTGAAGGTGTTCTTTGGGTGGGCATCATCGCTTCGCGGGAAAGAAATCGGCTTGACCGCGAACCCGGCTGCTAGGCTCAGCGATCTCAAATTTCCCGAAGTGCCTCGCGAACGAAAGCTGAGCCTCCATGAAATCGGCTTGTATCTGCAGGCACTCGTTCCCGAACCGCGACACTATCAGCGTGGAATGTTGCTCCTGCTCCTGACCGCTGCCCGAATTTCCGAAGTGATCTTCGCAAGGCGCGAAGAGTATCTCAACGGGATCTGGACGATACCCGCCGGGCGCGTGAAGAACAGCCGAGCGCACAGAATTGCGCTAGGCCCTTGGGGTCAATCCTTGATTGGGACCAACGCGGACTGGGTCTTTCCATCCGAGCGGATAGATGGTCCCCGCGCGCCGTGCGGCTGGTACAAGGCGCGTAATCGCCTCCTTAAACGGATGTCCCAATTTGAAGGAGCACCGATCGAACAATGGACTCCCCATGACCTTCGTCGGACGGCTCGGTCCAATACCAAGCGTCTCGACGTAGACTTCGAGACGGCGGAGGCGATGCTCAACCACTCCAAGCGCGGACTCGAGCGGATTTATGACGGGTACGAGCTCGAGGACGAGAAAAGAGCATGGTTCCTGATGTGGGAAGAGGAGGTTGTTCGCATCGCGCGTGAAATGGGCGTGGCTCAAACATTGGGAGCACCAATGCTTGAAGCACGACGGCCGCAACCTTCACCCAGGCTAGCAGTCCCGCGTCGTCGGTTCGCTACCAGAGGGCCCGGCTTTCCATCCAGGCGACCACGTCATCGAGCCTGAAACGAGGGCAGTGGCCATGCTTGCCACGGCCGCTGCCCAGCTCATATTCGCGCGGGAAGCCAATGGGCCGCGATGCGCGAAGCCGGTCAATCTGACGCCGGGATAGCCTTGCAATCTGTGCAAACTCGTCTGCAGTGACGAACCGCGGCAATTCAGAAACCATGTCCGGCGATGTGCCCAGATCTGTGGGTCCGCCGCGGTGGGCCATTAGCGCTGCCGGCGCGCGAACTCGCGATCGCTTTCCAGAAAGGCCGCCAACATCGCCGGCACCAGTTCGGATATCGGCTCGGCGCGGCCATAGGTCTGCTCGTACATCGCGGCATAGTCGGCGAGGGCAGCGGCGAGGTCCGGCGAGACACCAATCGTCATCTTGACCGGTGTGCGATCCGGGAGGCGAGGCAACTTGATACCCATGTTCACCGCCATGGCCGGAGCACGATGTCCTTGTGCACCACCACCCGTAACGGCCAACCGGGACGAATGCGGATCGTGGGCGGGATGTCGAGGTTGCGCTCGACGAGCTTTCCCCCTGCCCTCGCGCCGCTTCGCTGGGCGGATTCTCGGATAATCTCGACCAGTTCGCTCTCGTCATTGAAGCTCAGCTCGGTTCCGACGCCGAGCAGCGTCGATAGAACGACACCTTTCAGGAGATGCCAGGTGTGGCGATCCACGCGATCAGCGAGACCGGCATAGCCCGCTGCGTCACTCGCAGGAACATTGTCGATCCGGACCGAGGCCCCATCCGGCAGGATGATCCTTTGCCAAACCACCAATGCGCGGCTCTGGCCAAATGCAACCACGCTGTCGTAGCGACCGATCAGCCGAGAACCTTGCGGGATCAACACGGTTCGACCAGTCACACTGTCACGGACGTTCTCCGTCACTTGAGCGGTCACCAGACCAGGTAGATCGGAATTCAGCCCGGTGATGAGGCTTGCCGCGATCAGGCTGCCAGCGCTGACGGTGTATGGCGAAGGCGCCGCGATCAGCGCATGCGGATTGGTGTCGTCGTCGCGGTTCGCGCGACCGACCAGCTCATTCTTGCGTGCCTGCGCATTGGGGTCGCGATCAGGATCGAGGAACGGCTTGGCCGCATCGGGCGCCGACGGGGTGTCGGGGACAATAGCCGTTGCGGGTGCCGCCATGGCGCGGCCACCTGCGAGCTGCAGCATGACGCCGGATTCACGCGCCGCGCGACGCTCGGCAGCCACACGCTGCCGCTCGGCCTCGGCATCTTGCGCCGCCTTGGAGGGCGCGTCCGCATTGGGATCGGCCGGGAGCGGCCCACTGAGCTGCCGCTGGCGCTCGAGAATGGGCCGCCCGAGATCGCCGGGAAGCGGCGGACCAAGTTTTGGTACGTCGCCATAGCCCGCAGGCGCTCCCGCAAGCACATCAGGTAACGCCTTCGTGCCAATCGGTTTGTCCTCGCCCGGTGCGATCAGGCTGAGTGTCGCCGGTTTCAGGGCGATCCAGGCGACACCGGCAATTGCGATCGAACCCGCCGCTGCGATGGCAACGATCGCGCCACGCCGGAAGCGGGTAACCCGTCCAGGCGATACCCGGAGGACCAGCGTTTCAGGATCGGCCTTCGGCATCGCGATATCCGGTGGAGCAGGCATGTCAGTCACGACACCCTCGCCGCCTCACGGCGTGGCCGCCGCTCGGATATGCGCTCGATCCGGACGACCTTCTGCTTCTTGCCGCCAAGGCGCAGTTCGGCCGCGCCGAACAGGCGATCGACGACATAATAGCGTCCGGCGACCCGGTAATTGACGAGCTGGGCTTCGCCATCGTCGCCGATGACGAACAGCGGTGGCGCCTCGCCGACCGCGATATCCGGACTGAATTCGATATAGGTCTGACACCCATCATCGAACGCGCGGATCGGCCTCCAGGCGGGTTTGTCGCCCCGGATCGCATAGCCGAAGTTGAGGCTCTCAACCGCAAGGCCCGATGCGACCGGCGTCGCCGCCCTAGCCTCGGCCTCGCGTCGGCGGATCGCGACGAGCTCGTCTTGCGGATAGCTCCAGGACAATGCCGCCATCGCGCTCTTGGGCGTGCTCTGAAGATGGAGGTGATAAGCCCGCCGGTCGGTCGTGATGACCAGATTCGTGCTCAATCCCGCCGCGAATGGCTTCACCAAGATATGGACGCGCGTGCCCTCCCCGCCTCCACTGGTCGTGTCGCCGACCGTCCAGCGCACCGTGTCGCCGGCCGCCACCGAGATGATCGCTTCGCCGGGCTGCAACATGATGTCGGTCACGCGCTCCGGCGCGGCATAGAGCCGGTAGAGTGTCCCTTCCGAATAGGGGTAGACCTGAACGGCATTGATGTATCCTTCGCGCGCCGGCTCACGCAACGCGGCCCTGTTCGCGGCTGCGACGCGGTCGATCGGCGATACAGCCTCTCGCGCGTGCGCCGCGGCGGGCATGGCGAGGACGGTCATGCTTGCCGACAGCAGTATGGCACGGATCATCGGGCGTTCCTTTCCGGAGAGGGGGCGGCTTGAGGCTGCGCGAGGGTCGGATCGAGGGGCGAGCCGAGTGGCAGGCCGGCAGGCGGTGCAGCCATCGGGGCTTCCGCTGGCGACGGGGTCGCACGCTCGGCGGGCGTTTCCAGTTCGCGGCTCCAGTCGATCGCATCGACATAGAGGCCCAGCGGGTTCTTGCGCAGGACTTCGGCTGAGCGCGGCGGCTGCACCTTCACGGTCAGCATCGCGGTCCAACGAGACGTGCTCGCGAGACTGCCGCGCTCATAGGCGCTCTCGGTCCATTTGACCTGAAAGCTGGTGTCCGATGCGCGGACCACGCTCGTGACCTGCACCGACACGGTCTTGCGGCCGACCTCGGCGAACGGATTGGAGGTCCGGGCATATTCGCCGAGGAAGAGCGCTCCCCGCTCGGTCGCGAAATCATAGGCCGACAGCAAGCTCTCGCGCATCAGCACCGGATCGAGAGAGCGGGACCGCAGATTGGTAACGAAGCGCCCAAGGTGCCAGGCGATCTGCGGGTCGGTCGGCCGATAGTCGACCGCGGCGGGCATGACGTTGCGCGCCTCACCCAGGCGATCGACCTCGACTACATAGGGCACGACACGGCTCTGCATCGACTGCCAGACCAGTGCGACCGACAGGCCGGCGGTCAGAAACAGCCCGCCGAACGCCATCAGCCGCCAGTTCCTGGCCTGCACGCGGGCGGAGCCGATCCGCTCGTCCCAAAGCTGCCCGGCACGCTGATAGGGCGTCTCCGGTTCGGGCGTTCGCCCATATCGCTCGACAGCCCGCTTGAATCGCATGGTTCAATCCCTTTCCCGAATGTCTGGTGTGATGCCTCCGCCGCCACGATCACCGCCCTGGATGGTCTGGACCGCCATCTGGCGGCGGTGACGGGACGCTTGCGTGGACTGGAGCTTCTGCGCCCAGGCCGGCATGGATCCGGCGGCATCGGCGATGCCACTATTGCCAGTCGAGCCGCTTCCGGCGGCCCAGGCAGCCTGCTTGCCACGTTCAACGGCGGCACGGAGACCAAAGGCGCTGCGAAGGCGATCGCCGGCTGCCCCTTTGGCGGTGCTCGCCATGCCGCCTAGGCCCGCGCCGATACTCGACTGGCCGGATGTTTCCTGCCCGAGCTTGTAGGCGGTCGACGCGGCGCTCCCCATCGTCGTGCCCGCCCTGATGGCGGCAAGACCCGCACCGGCGATGCCTGCTGTTGCACCGACAGCAGCAGTACCGCCCATCGCGATGCCGCCCGCGGCAAGCGCGGTCGTCGCGATCGCTGATCCGGCACCCAGTTGCGGCGCGCCGGCGACAAGGCCGGAGGCGATACTGGGGCCGAAGATCGCGAGCCCGAAGATCGCGAGGCTCGCAAGCATCAGTGAAACGGCCTGCTCGATCGACACCGCGTCACCCGTGATCGCGCTCGTGAAGTCGGCGAAATAGTTCGAGCCGATGCCGACGATGACGGCGAGCACCAGGACCTTGATGCCGGAACTCACGACATTGCCGAGCACGCGTTCGGCGAGGAAGGCAGTGCGGTTCCACAGCGCGAATGGTACCAGCACGAAGCCGGCAAGGCTCGTCAGCTTGCACTCGAGGATCGTGATGAAGAGCTGGATCGCGAGAATGAAGAAGGCCGCAATGACCACCACCCAAGCGATCACCAGCACCGCGATCTCGATGAAATTCTCGAAGAAGCTGACCGGTCCGACCAGTTCCTTGGCCTGCTCGAGCAACGGCCAGGCTGCTTCGAACCCGGTTCCAGCGAGCCGTCCCGGCATCAACAGGTCCTCGGCGCTGATCGCGCTTCCGCCTGCGGTCAGGCCAAGCCCCGCGAAGCTGCGGAAGATGATGTCGGAAAGCGTCGAGAAGCTGTTCAGGATGAGCGCGAAGACCCCGACATAGAGGATCTTCTTGAGGAACTTGGCGAGCACGTCGTCCTCGCCGCCAAGCGCCCAGAACAGACCGGCAAGCGTGATGTCGATGCCGATCAGGATCGTGGTCAGGAAGCCGATATCGCCACCCAGCAGCCCGAAGCCGCTGTCGATGTAGCGAATGAAGGCATCCATGAACTGATCGATGACGTTGAGGTCATCCATATGCGCGGATTCCTGCGTGACGCTTGAAAAGGTGTCGCGGGGACCAGAGACCGAGGGGGCGAGCCGTCTGCCCCCGCGACGGAACGGCACTGGCGGGGAGCGAAGCCAGCGCCGCCCCAGCTCATTGCCGCGGCGTGTAGGCCTTGCCGTCGCCCAGGAAGCGGTTGGTCCGCTCACGCGCCTCGCGCGCGCTCTGTCCACGCTTGGCAGCCTCGAGCGCCTCGCTGCGGAACTGCGCCGCCATCAGCGTCTGGATCTGAAACTGCTGCTTGGCGGTCAGCGCAAGAAGCTGGTTGGTCGCCTGGCTGACCTGCAATGAGCCTTCGGCGCCCTGGCTCCTGTCGACGATGGCCTTCAGGGTCTGCGCGTCATCGCGGACATTCTCGACGATACCGCTCTGAACGGCCATCGTCTGCCGGAACGCGGCCATTTCAGTGTCGAGCCGCTCCTTGGCCGAGGCGGCGCGCTGATCGCGGCCTGGTGCCTGACCGAAGCTACTCGGGAAAAGCTGGCGGAACCGCTCGTCGAGTTGGTCGACACGGAAATCGATTCCCTGGGCCTGCCCCATCAGCCGATCGATCTCCGCGAGCTTCTGACGAAGCTGGTCGAGCTGTGGGAAATCGATCCGGGTCAGGTTCTTGCCCTGGTTGATGAGCATCCGCGCTTCGTTCTGGAGGCTCTGGATCTGGTTATTGATCTGCTGGAGCGTTCGCGCGGCGGTGAGCAGGTTCTGCGAATAGTTCGACGGGTCGAAGACACTGAGCTGCGCGGACGCCGGCATGCTCGTCATGACGCCTGCGGTCAGCGCACCGGCTGCTCCCGTTCCAAGCAGGGCGGAAATCACATATTTCTTCATGGGGCTTCTCCTTCGGGGGCTGAGGGATCTGGAAAATCGGCGAGCAGCGATGCGGCCCAGCCGAGGCCGGAATGGCCAAGGAAGCGCGCGGCGAAATCCGCAGCGCCGTGCTCAGCGAGCAGGGCATCGATGGCCTTCTGGCTTTCAGGGTCGGACGCGCCGCACAGGGCTAGGGCGATCGGGCCGAGGCCCAGCTCGAAGAGGCGGTTGCCACGCCTCGACTGGAGGTAATACTGCCGCTTGGGGATCGCCCGGCTGACCAACTCGATCTGCCGCGCATTCAGCCCGAAGCGGACATAGGCGGCCTGGCTCTGCGGCTCGATCGCGCGGTCGTTCGGGAGCAATATCCGCTGCGGGCAGCTCTCAATGATCGAAGGAGCAATCGTCGAATCGGCGATGTCGGCGAGGCTTTGAGTCGCGAACACCACGGCGACATTGCGTTTGCGCAGCACCTTCAGCCACTCGCGGATGCGCGCCGCGAACAACGGATGGTCGAGGAACACCCAGGCTTCGTCGAGGATGAGCAGCGTCGGCCTTCCTGTGAAGCGCGCCTCGAGCCGATGGAACAGATAGGTCAGGACGGGCGCGACCACGCCCGCTTGGTCCATGAGCGCTTCGGTCTCGAAACACTGGACATCGGCGATGGCGAGATCGTCTTCCGCTGCATCGAGCAGACGGCCGAATGGCCCTTCGAGCGTATAGGGCGCGAGCGCGGAGCGCAGCGGTGCCGACTGGAGCAGCAGCGACAGACCGGTCAATGTGCGTTCCTCGACCGGCGCGGTCGCTAGGTTCGTCAAAGCCGACCAGATTGCTTCTTTGATCTCCGGCGTGACGAGCACTTTCTCGTGTGCGAGCAGCGCACCAATCCATTCCGCTGCCCAGGCACGCTCGTCAGTCCTGTCGATACGCCGCAAGGGCTGAAAGGCGATTGCCCTGCCCCCTTCGCCATCCTCCCCGCCGAGACCAAGTGCATGGTGCGCGCCGCCCATCGCGAGAGTAGCGGCACGGGCCGAATATCCCTTGTCGAAGATATAGACCTGACTGTCCGGATAGCGCCGGAACTGGAGCGCGAGCAGCGCGAGCAGCACCGACTTCCCCGCACCAGTTGGGCCGACTACAGCCAAATGCCCGACATCGCCGACATGCGTGCTCAGGCGAAACGGCGTCGATCCGCTGGTCTCGGCATAGAGCAACGGCGGTCCACCCAGTTGAGGGTTGCGCGCCGGCCCGGCCCAGACCGACGACAGCGGCATGAGGTGGGCAAGGTTCAGCGTGTGAACGAGCGGCTGGCGGACATTGGCGTAGGCATGGCCCGGCAGGCTCGAAAGCCAGGCCTCGACCGCATTGATGCTCTCGCGGATGCAGGTGAAGCCAAGTCCGTTGACGATCCGTTCGACCGCGCGGACCTTCTCCTCCACGCGAACGCGATCCTCGTCGGCAAGGGTGATCGTGGTCGTCAGATATCCGAACGCAACATGATCGGCACCGAGCACCTGCAGCGCCAGATCGGCATCGACCACCTTGTTGTCAGCGTCGCTGTCGAGGAGCTGGACGGGCTGATTGTAGATCACCTCGCGCAGGAGCGCGGTGATCGACTTGCGCTTGTTGAACCATTGCCGGCGCAGCTTCGTCAGCGCCCGGACCGCGTCGGTCTTGTCGAGCGCGATGAATCGCGTGACCCAACGATAGCTGAAGCCCTCGTGATTGAGCGCATCGAGTATGCCGGGACGGCTGAGATTGGGGAAACCCAGGATCGTGAGCGTACGAAGATGTTCGTCGCCAAGCATGGGCTCGAGACCGCCGATCAGCGGCGTGTCCGTCAGCAGGCCATCCAGATACATCGGGGTTTCGGGGACGGCGACCGGGTGACGCCGTGTCGAGACGGTGCCGTGCAGGAAAGTCAGCGTCTCGGCATCGTCGAGCGCGCGGATCTCGGGCATGAAGCCACTGAACAGATCCAATGCGCGATCGGTTTCCGCGATGAAGCCGACCAGCGCCTGGCGCCAGTCGCGCCCTTTCACCTCGTCGCTGCGCTCGACAAGCGCGCGGCCGGCCATGTCCGCCTGGTCGGGCGAAGGCAGAAAGGTGAGCGTCAGATAGTAGCGGCTCTCGAAGTGCGCGCCTGCGCTCTCGAACGCGGCGCGGCGTTCCTCCTCGACAAGCCAGGAAGCCGCTTCCGGGAACGCGCTGCTGGGATAGCCCAGAGCTTCGCGCCGCTCGGCTTCGAACTGCAGAACCCAACCCGAGCCGAAGCGTTTCAAGGCATTGTTTGCGCGTGCACAGGCAGCGACCAATTCAGCCTCGGTCGCGGATTCCAGATCAGGCCCGCGAAAGGCGAGCACGCGCATGAAGCTGCCGTCCTTGTTGAGGACGACGCCGCGCGCGACCAGCGCTGCCCAGGGCAGATGATCGGCAAGCCGATCGGCGCGGCGGCGATATTCACGAAGGCTCAGCATGACAGCCGTCCCTTCTGACGAAGGTGGCGGGCGAGTACGGGCGCGAAGTCGGGATCGCGCTTGGCCGCAAACACTGCGAGCGTATGCCCGAACGCCCAGATGACGAGGCCCGCGATCCATTGCTGGAGACCGAGGCCAAGCGCCGCCGCGACCGTGCCGTTGAGAATCGCGATCGCGCGCGGCGCCCCGCCAAGCAGAATCGGCTCCACCAGGGCCCGATGCACCGGCGCCTCGAAGCCTTCGATATGCTGCCCGGTGCCGATCACGAGATCAGTGCCCCACCGCCGAAGCTGAAGAAGCTGAGAAAGAAGCTCGACGCGGCAAAGGCGATCGAGAGACCGAAGACGATCTGAATGAGCCGGCGGAACCCGCCCGCAGTTTCGCCGAATGCCAACGTCAGCCCAGTGACGATGATGATGATCACCGCGACGATCTTGGCGACCGGCCCCTGGACCGATTCCAGCACCTGCTGGAGCGGCTCCTCCCAGGGCATACCCGAGCCCGCGGCCTGCGCGGTGGTGGCGATGGCGAGACCGAGTGCAGCGGCCGTCGCGATGGTGACGATGTTGCTGGTTTGAGAGACGCGGGGCAGGCGCAAGGCTATTCTCCTTCGCAATGGCTGGTGGGATCGGGGGTTAGGTCGAGGACCGCGTAGTTTCCGTCAGAATCCAGGCCCCCGACGCGCGCGATGGTGTCGACACGGCGGGCAAGGCCTCGCCCGGAAATGAACACGATCATGTCGATCGCCTCGGCGATCAGCCGGCGGGGCACGGTGACGACGCTCTCCTGCACGAGCTGCTCGAGCCGGTAGAGCGCGGAGATGGCGCTGTTCGCGTGAACTGTGGCGATGCCGCCGGGGTGCCCGGTGTTCCACGCTTTCAGCATGTCGAGCGCCTCGCGCCCGCGCACCTCGCCGACGATGATCCGGTCCGGGCGCAGGCGCAGCGTCGAGCGCACCAGATCGGCCATAGTGACGCTGCCGGGTCGCGTGCGAAGCGCAACCACGTCTCGCGCGGCGCATTGCAGCTCACGCGTGTCCTCGATGATCAGCACGCGTTCGTCGAGATGCGCCATCTCGGCGAGCAGGGCATTGGCGAGCGTCGTCTTGCCCGAACTCGTGCCGCCGGCGATCAGGATGTTCCGGCGCTCAACCACAGCAAGGCTGAGCAGCCGCGCTGTCTCCACCGATACGATCCCATCGTTCACATAGTCGAGCAGCGTGTAGATCTTGCCGGCGGGCTTGCGGATCGAGAAGCACGGCGCGAGTGCTACCGGAGGCAGGACTCCCTCGAACCGTTCCCCTGCCCCCTCGCCGTGCGGCGGCAGCTCGGCCGAGACGATCGGCGCCTGGCCATGGACTTCGGTTCGGGCATGGCTGGCGACCAGGCGGATGATCCGCTCGACCTGCGCGGGGTCATAGCGCGCACCAGTCTCGATCCGGCCTTCGCCCAATCGGTCGAGGCGCAGCACGCCGTCGGGATTGACCATGATCTCGAGCACGCTTGCGTCGGCGAGTGCGGCAGCGATCGTCGGTCCCATCGCTGTGCGCAGCATCGCCCTGCGACGCTCAGCGGAGAGCGTATCACTCATCGCGAGCCTCCATCGGTCTTCAGGAGACCCAAGGTCCGCTGGCCGCTGGCGAGCGCCTCGCCGACACGCGTCACAAACGCATTGAAGCGGTCGCGGCCGACCGCTCGGGCCGCCTCGTCGGCCTCGGCGAGCGGCGCCTGCACCATCAGTTCGTAACGTACGAAAAGTGCGAGGCTTTCGAGCAGCACATGTCCGTCACGCTCGATCCTGCCCAGCGCCATCGTCATGCGATCGAGCCGCTGGCTGAAGCGGTTCTCGAGCTCACTCGCCGCCTGCCGGTTGAGCCAGGCAGCAAGCGCGTCAGCGAGGATCGACGACTTAGACGCGCCGGGTTTCGCTGCGAGCGTCTCCAGGCGCTGGCTCAGATCCTCGGGGAGGAAGAGCTGGTAGCGGACGCGCTTCGGCTTCATCCCAGTCACCTTCAGAAGCTCGGCAGCGCGTCGTGGTCGCGCGACTGGTTGATGGCGTGGGCGCGAACCACCGCGCTGACCAGACGGGCGCGATCCATCGCGCGCTTGTCGCTGGCCGGATCGCTGTCGTCCTTGTCGAGACCGAGCAGATCGAGCTGTCGCGGCGGTTCGGGCTTCTTCGCCGCTTCCTCGCCCAGTCCCGGATGACGCTGCTGCTGGAGACCATCCTGATCTTCAGAATCGAGCTTCTCTCCGACCCCGCCGAGCCGCCTATCGAGAGCACCGACCAGTCCGCCCCAGTCATCGGTACGTGGGTCGGGCCGATCGGCGTAGGCCCCCTCTTGCAGCGCTGGAGGCGGCGCGAGACGGCTGCGAAAATTGCGGTCGTCGTAGTAGCGCAGCTTCCTCGCGCGGATCGGCGCGAACCCCGAGACCAACACCAACTCGTCGGTGATCGGAAGCTGCATCACCTCGCCCTGGGTCAGCAGTGGCCGCGCAGTCTCCTGCCGGCTGACCATGACGTGCGCGAGCCACGGCGCGAGGCGATGGCCAGCATAGTTGCGCATCGCACGCTGCTCGGTGGCAACGCCAAGTGCATCGGAAATCCGCCGTGCCGTCCGCTCGTCATTCGTGGCGAAGGCGATGCGAACATGGCAATTGTCGAGGATCGAGTTGTGCTCGCCATAGGCCTTTTCGATCTGATTGAGGCTTTGGGCGATCAGGAAGGCGCGCACACCGTAGCCGGCCATGAAGGCCAGGCTGGTTTCGAAGAAGTCGAGCCGGCCGAGCGCAGGAAACTCGTCCAGCATCATCAGCAGCCGATGCTTGCGGCTACCTTCCCCTGCCCCGTCGAGCTTCTCGGTCAGGCGACGGCCGATCTGGTTGAGAATCAGGCGAACGAGCGGCTTGGTGCGCGAGATGTCGGAAGGCGGAATGACCAGGTAGAGCGAGACGGGGTGCTCGGCCTCAACCAGGTCGGCGATGCGCCAGTCGCAGCGTGAGGTCACCGCCGCCACAGTTGGATCCCGGTAGAGGCCAAGGAACGACATGGCCGTGCTGAGCACACCCGACCGCTCATTCTCGCTCTTGTTCAGCACCTCGCGCGCTGCGGACGCGACGACCGGATGGACCTTCGACACATCTTTTGTGCCAATATGGTTGGTCTCCATCATGCGCTTGAGCGTGGCAGTGAAAGGCCGCTGCGGATCGGAGAGGAAGGTCGCGACGCGGGCGAGCGTCTTTTCTTCTTCAGCATAGAGGATGTGGAGGATCGCGCCGACGAGCAGCGAGTGAGAGGTCTTTTCCCAATGGTTGCGCCGTTCGAGCGCGCCTTCAGGATCGACCAAGATGTCCGCGATGTTCTGGACATCGCGAACCTCGTGCTCGCCGCGACGCACCTCGATCAATGGATTGTACCGGGCGGAGCGGATGTCGGTCGGGTTGAACAGCAATGTGTGGCTGAATCGCGCGCGCCAGCCTGCGGTCAGCTGCCAATTCTCACCCTTGATGTCGTGGACGACGGTGCTGCCGGTCCAGCTCAGCAGCGTCGGAACGACCAGGCCGACTCCCTTGCCCGAACGGGTCGGCGCAAACGCCATGACATGCTCGGGACCGTCGTGCCGCAGATACTGCCCGCGAAGCCGACCCAGGAAGACACCCGCGTCCTTGAACAGACCAGAGCGCTCAATCTCTCGCGGATTGGCCCAACGCGCGGAGCCGTAGGTGGTGACGAACCGCGACTGTCGCGCGCGCCAGAGCGAACTCACGATCGCGGCAACACAGCCGAGAAATCCGCTGGCAGCAGCCAGTGTCCCCGCCCGGTCGAAAACCTCGGGCGCATAGGCTTCGTAGTGATACCACCACGGAAAGATCGCCCATGGCTCGTAGACCGGTGTCCCGAGCAGCGAAAACCATGCCGGGCCGAGTTGCGCCTGATAGCCAAGCATCGCAGCGCACCACTGGGTCGCGGCCCAAATGCCCGCAACGACGATTGCGAAGACGGCGACGATCTGGCCGATCAACAGGCTGGTAGGAGTCATGAAATCTACTCCGGGAAGGACATCCGTCCTGACTCGGAGAAAGTCGCATTAGTGGATATCTAGGTGATAGCGTCGTTCCACCGCACTGCACCGCATCCCGCCGCCACCCCACTATCGGCGCCGCTCGATTGCAGGAGCTAGGTCATTCTAAGGCTCGGTGAGATACAATGACCTTCGACAACTCGAATCGTTGGCGTTCGGCATGGGAGCGTCCGCTCTGCGCCCTGATTGCGGTCATTCGTACCCACGCGGGTGGCTCCGAAAGCTGCCGCCCACTCAGGCGCCGGTCGGGTTGCAGCGACTGGCCCTTGAGAAAACGGAGGTATGCCGCGGGCGTTCGATTGGAACCTGATAACGAACGATCCGAACCGGGCCTCTTTCGCAATTGTTTTTGTTTCGGGGACGTGCCTATCTTTCAAAGGATTCGGGTAGAGGGGGATCGCGTATGCTTCGACATTGCCGCGTGCTGTTGCTGGCAAGTTGCGCTATTGCTGGGATATCCGGGTCGGTCGCCAACGGTGCTGAGACAGTCACCTATTCTTACGATGCGCAGGGCCGGTTGCGCACGTCGTCAGTATCTGGCGGGCCGGACAACGGCACCAACACCGCGATCTGCTACGATGCAGCGAGCAATCGCGAGCGTTATGTGACGGCGGTCTCCGGGGCGGCGGCCTGCATTACAACGATCTATCCGCTGTCGGCCCCGCTGCCAGCGCCCACACCCACACCTGCGCCCTGAAGACTGCCGGCCGGGCCGCTTCGGTCGAGCAGGTGAGCGCCTCGCTCGCGGCCATCAGCTGAACTTGGCGTCTAAGAAATGCATCGCCTCAATCAGGATAGATTCTCGCATGACATATACGCGGCCGTCACCGGCTTCCTGCCTCGCTCTTTCTGCGCTTCTTGTTGCAGGTGTCGCTTCAGCGCAGACGGCGCCCCCGCCTCGCCATGATTCGAAGAGTCCGACTGGTGTCAGCTATCGCACGCTGACATTCACCTATGACGAGGAGGATCTGTCCATCGGCGGGGAAGGGCACGAGGGAATCACCTTTCGCCGTTCCTACAGCAGTACCCGGCCACCGCGTTCGGGCATGTTCAATGCGATGGGATGGACCGACAATTTCGCCACCTATGTGAGCAACGAGCGGCTTCCCCAGCATCCCGACGCCATGGTCTCGCCGGTCGCCCACCGGTGGCCCTGGCTTTATCACATCAGCATCGGGATGAAGTCCTACGCCTTCATTGGCGGTACTTCAGGAGGGACGGCGCAGAACCCGACCCATGTGCCCTGGGGAAACTATGAATCCGTTTCGAAAAATGGTGTGACGCTGGTTTTCAACGGCACGACCATGTCGGGTTATTACACACTGACCGAGTCGGACGGAACAGTGACAAACTTCACGCCGGGCGTTTCCAACGCAAAAGTCTCCGACATCACTTATCCTGACGGGACGCGACTCGATTTCAACTACTCGACGATGCTCAAAAGCATCTTCAGCAACCGCGGCTGGGCCATCCTGTTCGATAGACCGACAACGGCTTGCGTTGTGAACCTTTCACGAACCTATGTGTTGGCGACCTCCACCTGCCCGGCGGGCGCGCGCAGTGCGACATACGGTTACACAGACGGGGCGTATTACACCTACGCACAGAACCTGACTTCGGTGACCAAGGGCGGTGCGACCGCCACCTATGGCTATTCGCCGCATGACCATTTGAGCTGCGTGAGGGATCCGGGCGCGTCCCAGTGCAAGATCAGCAACACCTATGGCGAATGCCCGCCCATTCCGTGGGATCCCGGCTACACCGATCCCATCCGCTTCTTGCAGGATCCGATCGTCTCGCAGCAGACCGCGACCGGTGAGACCTACACTTATTCACCCACGACCGCGCAATGCCGTGCCCCCAATGAGCCCTATTATTTCCCGTGGTTATGGAACACGGTGACGATGACGGCGAACGGCACGCAGACCACAACGGTGGAAGTGGGGACGGGCGGGATGCCACAGTCGATCGTTGACCCGCTCGGACGCACTACCACGATCGTTTACGAAGCAGCCGACCGCCTGGAAAATGAGACGGTAGATGTCGCAGCGGTGACTGAGCCGGAAGGTGGCCGAACCGACTATCTGCGCGATAGTCGCGGAAATATCTATCAGACCATCAGGAGAGCGAAGCCGGGTTCGGGGATCGCGGATATCACGTCGACGGCTGTCTATACTTCGACGTGCAGCGATCCGAAAACCTGTAACAAGCCGTCGAGCGTCACGGACCCGAACCTCAACACCACCTCCTACACCTATGCCTCGGCCCATGGCGGCGTGCTGACGGAGACGGGGGCCGCGGTTGGGGGCGTGCAGCCGGTGAAGCGCTATGCCTATGCGCAGCACTATGCGTGGCTGGCGGCGTCGGGCGGGGGATACGCGCAAGCGGCAAGTCCGGTGTGGCTCGTGTCGGAGGAGCGAACCTGCCGGACGAGCGCGACGGTGGGCGCCGCCTGTGCCGCGGGCGCGACGGACGAGGTGGTGGTGAGCTACCAATATGAGGCCGGCAACGCCTCGAGCCCGAGTAACCTGTTGCTTAAGGGCAAGGCGGTGACTGCGGACGGGCAGACGCTGCGGACCTGCTACGGCTATGATGGCGAAGGCAACAAGATCTGGGAAACCGCACCGCGTGCGGGCCTCTCGACATGCGCATGATCTTCGGCGGGAGGGGGCGTCGCACGCGGATCGCTGCGAGCGTCATCGGTGGCGCATTGGGCTTGGTCGCTCTGGCAGTGGTGCCGGCTGCGGCGCAATCCACAGCGTCGCCGTACACCAGCGCGACGCGCTATGATGCAGAGCGCCGGGTCACGGGCACGATCTCGGCCGATCCCGATGGCGCGGGGGGTAACCCGCATCTGGCTGTGCGCAATAGCTATGACGGCGCCGGACGGCTGATCAGGGTCGAGAACGGGACGCTGGCAAGCTGGCAGCCCGAAGCCGTGGCGCCGGCAGACTGGAGCGGGTTTGCGGTCAACAAGGTGCTGGAGACCACCTATGACGTGATGGGCCGCAAGGTGAAGGAGGCGGTTTCACCTGCGGGAGTTCCAGGCACCGAGCAGACCGTCACCCAGTATAGCTATGACAGCTTCGGCCGGCTCGAATGCACGGCGATACGCATGAACCCGGCGGTGTTCGGTGCGCTCCCGGCGAGTGCGTGTACACATGGGTCCGCCGGCAGTGCTGGACCCGACCGGATCACGCGCAACTTCTATGACGCAGCCGGGCAATTGCTCAAGGTGCAGACGGCGGCCGGGACCGACGTCCAGATTGACTATACGCGCTACGAATACACGCCCAATGGCAAGCAGAAGGCGGTCATCGACGCCAACGGTAACCGCGCCGAGTTTACCTATGACGGGCATGACCGGCGCGTGAAGTGGACGTTTCCGTCAGCCACCACGGTCGGTTCGGTCAACGCGTCCGACTATGAAGAATATGGCTACGATGCCAATGGCAACCGCACCAGCCTGCGCAAGCGCGACGCGCGGACGATCTCGTACAGCTACGACGCGCTGAACCGGGTCAGCAGCAAGACTTATCCGAGCGGCGGAGGGCGTTCAGTCCATTACATTTACGATCTGCGCGGGCTGCAGCAGTCAGCTAATTTCGACTCTCCCACTGGTGTGGGGGTCACCACCCTTTATGATGGCTTTGGGCGGCCGGTTTCGAGCCAGAGCAACGTCACCGGCGTCGGCCGCATCCTCACATATCAGCACGACGCGAATGGCAACCGTACGCGGGTTACCCATCCCGATGGGCAGTATTTCGACTACTATTGGGACGAGATGGATCGTCTATACTATTCCAACATAAATTCGACCACGAGGCTATTTCATCCGGTCTATGATCTCGAGGGGCGGGTCAGGAACCTATATCGGTTCGACCAATCGACTTCATCTTGGTCACACTTAACCTATTTTCTCTATGATGGTATCTCGCGACCATCAACCTATGGACTGGTGTTCGCAGGCGGCGGCAACGTCACCACCTCGTTCACCTACAACCCGGCAAGCCAGATCGTTTCGCGGACGCGCGACAGTGACGACTACCGGTTCACCGGGCATGTAAACGCCGATCGCAATTATGCGCGCAACGGTCTCAACCAATATACGAACGCGGGCAGCGCGTCGTTCACTTATGATGCGAACGGCAACCTGACCTCGGACGGGACGACCAGCTACAGCTACGATATCGAGAACCGGCTGGTGGGAACCGGCACCGGCGTCACGCTGAGCTACGATCCGCTGGGACGGCTGGCGCAGACCCACTCACCGTCGACCGGCACGACGCAGTTCCTGTATGATGGCGACGCGCTAGTCGCTGAATATGATGGCGCGGGCAATATGCTCAAGCGCTATGTCCACGGCCCCGCAGCAGGGCAGGACGATCCGCTGGTCGAGTATATCGGTTCGAGCACCGCCTCCCCCCGGTATCTTTACGCGGACCATCAGGGATCGATCATCGCCATCGCCGATAGCAATGGCAACCGCATCGCGGTGAACGGCTATGACGAATATGGCATTCCCAACGGCTTTGCCGGGTCGGGCACGACGAATACAGGGCGGTTCCAATATACCGGTCAGGCCTGGATCCCCGAGCTGGGCATGTATCACTACAAGGCGCGGGTCTACTCGCCGACGCTCGGGAGGTTCTTGCAGACCGACCCCATCGGCTATGATGATCAGGTCAACCTCTACGCTTATGTCGCAAACGATCCGGTGAACCGGACGGACCCGACTGGGTTGGCCGGCGACGACAAGGAATTTAAAATTCCTCAGTTGGTCGGAAAAGTGACCGTCACTTATGGTGATTCGGGCGTCAGCATTAAGGTCAGCAATCCGATCTATAGCGGCGAAGCGTCGGTGCGCGACTCTGGGGCGTCCGCTACCGTGCGATTCGGTGACGCCGCTGCAACCGCAAATGTTGATCGCAACGGGGCGTCGGGAGGGGGGCGCGTCGGCGATAAGGCTGTAGTTGCAAGTGCTGATCGAAACGGCGTGGTAGTAGGGGGACGCGCTGGCAATACTGTTGCAACAGCAGGGGCTGATCGAAACGGGACTTCCTTACGAGCAGGGACAATTCAGCCAGATAAGGTTCCTCGTGGATATGCAGTAGAACGGTCGCTTGAAGCCAAGGTCGGTCGACCAGACCAGGTAGGTTTGAGACCATCTCCTAGCACTGGACCGCAAAGAGCTGTTGAAGGTTTTAGGCGAGTGCTTGACGTATTATCGAAACTTTTCGAGTAGACCGGAAAAATGTTTTCAGAACTACTGAATATTAGAAGGGTTGATAAGGCGTTCTCATTGGCCTCAAAGGGTAAGGATGAGGAAGCCTTAATAATATGCGATAGAACATACGCTCTACTGAGCAGTGGTGCTCTGTCAGCGTCGCCATCTACTATGGAAGCAATGTTGCTAAGATCGTTTTTGGGTATGGAATCTAAAGATCGGGCGAAAGTGAGGCAAAGCTCGTTAGCTTACCTAAAACATAGAAAATTGGTAAGGTACTTTAATAGAGCGGAATGTGCCTACATGGATAGATATCTAGTTTCTGTTCTATGGATTTCGCGAGGGCGCGCGGAAGAGTCCTGTCTAATTTCCATAAGAAACAAGCTATCCAAGGACTTAGGCGTTATTAGGCCTACCACACAGGCGCGATTCTCTAGTCCTGACGCTTGAGGGTTAAGCATACACAGGAGCGGGTTGCCTTACTTCATAGTCCAACCTCTACTTCGCGGACGATAACGCCGGCGCGAGCCATAATCCGCTGGGGCGCCTTGCGCATGGGCTGCGCTTTACTACTCAGGAGTTCTGGGCAGCAGCAGGGCGACGACGTTGCCTACGCAAGGGCACGTAGCAACTACCCGACTTAGTCGCTCTACTCGCGCGCCCCTCATTTGGGCATCTTGGGTCCAAACCATAAGGCTCAGTCGACTCAGAGGCCGCTGCCCACGGCGACTTTATCATTCGCGATGTCTAAAGGATGTCGTCCACAGTAGGTCCAGCTTCAAACCTCTCGGTGTAAACGAGACGCTCCACCCTGCATGTCCGCTTGCACCTCCATGTTCGCTGAAACCGGACCGTCAAGACACGGCCCAGTTCACGACACGCTAGGCCCGCTACGCTGACGCCCGAATGTCCAATTGATCCCGGTTTCGCGCAAGACTCCAGCGACGTCTCTACCGACATGGGGCTCAAGCATCGGGCGCCAGGGCAACAGCGTGAAATCCCTCGACCGCGCGATCAGCGCGTGCCGTCCACTGGTCATCTCGACTGCGCGGCCGAGCTGGCCTTCGATCCGCTCCCCCACTCTTGCTTCCGTAAACGGCAGGCCCAGTTCGCCGGAAAGCTGGTTCGCGACGCGCAGGAGTTCGCGCCGCTGAAGTGCGGGGATCATCCCTGTCCGATAGACGACGTGTCCGTCGCACTCTTCGGCAAGCCGCTCGTCGATCAGCCATTGTCGTCGCAGCGCCTGCGCGGCCCGGACCTCTTGCCCGAAGCCTGCATCGCGGACCGGCGTCGGCGCATCTGCGGTCAGCTCGCGATCAAGCCAGGTTGCGGCTTCTGCTCGCGGTAGGCGGCCGAGCGGCAGCGTGGACAGGGTCTCGACCGTTACGGGCCGATCGCGAAGCTGTCGCGCCTCAAAGGCGGAAGCCTTGTCGAGATGATCGGGCCCGATCACCCAGCTGCCATCAGGCTCGCGCTCGACACTCCGCATGGTACGCCGCATCGCTTCGAGCCGCCGGACATGACTTTCGGCGAACGCCTGTGTGGCCGTTGGATCGTGCCGCAGATGCGCATCGATCGAATAGCGCCCTTCATTGGCGGCGGCGATTTCGGCGATGGTATGATCGACCGTCCGCACGCCGCCCGCACGCGGGGCGATCCGGACGATCGCATCCTTCGGGATCGGATCGACCGCTTCGCCCTTGCCGATCTCGGCATAATGGGTGCGCCCGTCGATCCCGTCCACGATGAGATAATGGCGGTCGTTGAGCTCATCGGCGAGCCCGCGCGCGACGACGCGGCCGATGACCGGCGCCGCATCCGGGGCCGCCGGGTCGAAGATGACTTGCTCGGCCAGGGCACGCTCGAGCTTCCCAGCGGCAAGCTCACGCTGCATCGTCCGGATGATATCGCCGCGCTCGCCCATGCGGAGCAGCGTATCGGGAAGGCCGCCTGCAAGGCGCCAGCGATCACCGCCAAGGAGCTCGGCAAGGCCGAGACTTGCGAGCTTCCGGAGACGGCCGGCGCGCAGCGACTGATAGAGAGGATCGGGATCACCCGCGCTCACGACGCGATGTCCATCCATGTCGCGGATGAAGCGCCGGTCGATTGCGGTCAGCCGCTCCGCACTGGTGTCACTGCGCAAGCGCTGCTCGATCTCAAGGCCGGTGCGCGGCCCGAGGTCGAGCGACACGATCTCCATCGCGCGCTCGCGAATCCCGTGCGCGATATATTCGCGCGCGATCACCAAATTCTCGCCGCGGTCATCCCTGCCGCGCAACATGATGTGAGTGTGCGGGTGCCCCGTGTTGAAATGGTCGACCGCCACCCAGTCGAGCCGAGTTCCAAGATCCGCTTCCATTTGCGCCATCAGCCGGCGTACGACCGGCTTCAAGTCCAGATATTGATCACCGTCCTCGGCCGAGACGATGAAGCGGAACTGATGGCGGTCGCCTGCGCAGCGGCCGAGGAACGCCTTGCCGTCGGCGATATCCCTGTCCGCCGCATAGAGCTCGCCAGGCTCGCCGTCGCGGGTCACACCGTCGCGCTGGATATAGCGCAGATGCGCTTTGGCGCCGGCCGTACCCTTTCCCGCCAGCATCGCGAGCCGCGCCTTGACCACGACGCGGCGCGCGCGAAATGCCCCGAGCCGATCGCGGGACTGAAGCACACGCGCAAGCGCCGCGCCCCGCCCGATCCGGCTGCCATCGAAGTGGCGGCTGCGGATACCAGTCCGCCGGCCGGTACGCCGCGCCGCTTTGACCACCAGGCTCAGATAGCGGGCTTCCTTGCCGCCGCTGCGCATCCGGCCGAGGTGCGGCTCGAACTCGTCGTCATGCATATCGGCGCCCTTTCCAGTGGCTGGAACGACGCTCCCCGCCCACAACAATGGCGCGTTCGCACGCCGCTTCAAGGAGTCTCGCAAATGCGGCGCTAGAGCCCCCGAAATCCGCCATTTCCGCCACCCTGTCTCGCGGACGAACGCGGTGTCTCGCAGAATCTCCCGAAAAACGATGTGCAGACAATGACTTGGAATATCGCGAGATATTCCCTCTATCTTGCTTTCCGCTCTCCTCCTGCCTCGCCCTCCCCTCAGCCCACAGAAAAGGCCGGGACACGACGCCTCACCGGCATCGCCTCCCGGCCCGAACAAGCTCAGCGCTCACGCGTCCGCAAACGCTTTGCGTGCATCGTATACTCGCCCGTAATTGCGCTTGCCCATCATCCCGTGCGGGTTTCCGTCGCCATCGACGATCATCACCGCGACGAACCAGCGGTCATCGAGCCGCCCGAATATGCACATCCGATCGAGCTCGATGTCGTACTCGTCGCTATTCTCATAGGCACCGATCCAGCGCTCCTGAAGCCGCGCATCCCAATGGAAATCGACGTCCTCAGCTTCAAGAAAACGATGCGCCAGCGCTTCACCTGCGCCGCGTCCGAACTCAAGTTCAAGGCCTTGAACCAGCGCTGCCATCACACGATCGGCCGCGGCCGAGATGGGTTGAACCAGGGTCATGACATGTCTCCGCTTGACGTCCTCACGCTTGAGGACGCAGCCTCGACGACGGGCGGCGGAGCGGCTGTCAGGGCCGCCGGAGCGTCAGCGCAGGCGCCGCGAAGCGGACGCGGGGGGAGCCGATTTGCGCAGCAAATTGGGGAGCACCCGCGGGCCTTGAGAGCCGCTCCGGCGCCCGTCATTCTCGGCAGAACCAAGACGAGCCCCTCCCCCGCTTGCCTTCGGGCGATCCGGTTGCGGATCGCGGACGAGAATGCCCCGCGCCCTAGGGCGCGGGGCGGAAGGCCGCTCAACGCGACCAGATGAGCTTCAGCTCGCCGTCGTCGCTCTGGCTCAGCGTCGCGTAGATCGGCGCCGGGAAGGACGGGTCATCGAGCTTGACGCTGAGATATTCGGCGCCGGTCTCGCGCGCCGCCTTGGTCCAGCACGCGCCGAACTCGACGCCGCCGGCGCTGACCCGGTGGTCGGGCGCCTTGTCATGCTCGCGTTCGCAGGGGCGGATGTTCGCCTTGACGCGAAGCGTGAGGGTGCGGATCTCGCCGGTGTAGACACCGTTCTCGCCGCGAGTGAACGAACCGATCTGTGCCATGATACATCTCCTTGCTGCTCGAACGCCGCGCCATTGCGGGCTCGATGGCGGTCGCTCAGGCGGCAGGACGGACGGGCTGCACCTTGTGCCGAAGCGCCAGCGAAGGACGGCGGAGCCGGACTTTCTTGCCTCGCGAGGAAGGCGCACGACCGGGGTCCCCGCGCATATTCGTGCGCGGGGTGGTCATGCGCCGGGGAAGAAAGTGCGGCGCAGCCGTTGCAGGCCTGGCCGCACCGCTGCCAGATCCGCCAACCACGAAGCCCCAGGGCGGTGCTCAACGGTAAGGAGCAGAGCCGGGGCAATTGTGTGCGATTCCCAGCGGGAGCGCCTTGTCCATCGGCTGGCCCGTTCTCGGTTCGGCGCAGGCGCGTTGCCCGTCAGCGAGTCCGGCAGCATAAGCGCGCGATCAGGGGGAAAGATGACAATATTGGAAGATGTTCGCAGGCTGATCGAGCGGCTGTCGCCCGAGCCGGTGTGCGACGATTGCATCGCCGAGCGGCTCGGGCTTTCGGTCCGCCAGCACGCCAATCACAGCACCGGCGAGCTCGCAGGCGATAACGGGTTCGAGCGCAGCAAGCATGCCTGCACGCTCTGCGGCGCAACCAAGCTCGTAATCCGGCACAAGGCGAAGTGAGCAAACGCACGACCCGATGCGTCGCCGCGATGTCGGCGGCAGCGATGCTGGTATCGGCCGCACCGGCCGAGCCCGCGCGCGGCCGCGTCGCCTGGGTCAGCGACGGCGACACCTTCCGGCTGGCGAGCGGCGAGCGCATCCGGATCGCCGGGATCGACGCGCCCGAAACGCAGCCCGGCAACGCCAAATGCCCCGCCGAACTCGACCGCGGCAAGGCCGCGACCGCGCGCGCTATCGCGTTGCTCAAGGATCGCGAGATCACGTTCGAGCGCGTCGGACGCAGCTACAACCGCAGCGTCGCGCGCATATCGCTGGACGGGCGCGACGTCGCCACGTTGCTGGTCGAAGCGGGCGCGGCGCGCTGGTGGCCGCGTGGCGCGCAACGCCCCGACTGGTGCGGCGCAGCGCGGCGATAGCACAGAGGACATCATTGCCGCTTGCAATGATGTTCCATATTTGTTCCAATGACCATCATGACCCGACTCGATCCAGATACTCTCGGCGCGATCGCCCGCGCGATCGAGGACGCGCCGCTCGCCTATCGCGAAGGGCTCACCGCCCTATCACCGCGCGAGCGGCTGTGGGCGGTCGATGCGCTGGCCGGCTGGATCGGCGCGCAGCTCGTGCCGCCGCCAAGCTATACCGATCGCCAGTTGACGCTGCCAATTGAGAGCGGGCTCGTCTGACGGGCGGTCGCCGGGACGCGGCGCGCGCGCCACGATCCCGTCCGGCGCCAGGCCGAGCACTGTGCCCAGCATGATCCGGGTCGAGCGCAGCGCGGTGCGCAGCGCCGGGGCAAGCTCGGGGCGGACTTGCGCGATCGGCGTGATCGGGCAATCGCGATCGAGCAGGTCGAGCAACTGGCGTTCGTCGCCGGTCAACCCGGCGTCGGCGGGGTCGCCCGCATCGAAGCGGCGACGGAAGCAGGCCTCGAACAGGGTCAGCAACGCATCGAGCACCGGCGCCAATATGCCGCTGCCGAGGCGCTCGAGCCGGGCATAGAGGATCGGCTGGACTGGCTGGCCAAGATCACGCGCGACCCGCCAGATCCGCGCGGAATCGATGATGGCCGAGGCTGCGGGCGAAGCAAGTGCGAGGCGCATGCGGCATCCTTCCTGACACCCCTTTGCGACGCTGTTCCCTGTCGTCTCTTTGCGAGATCGCTATGGCAAATGGCTAGGCGCAGCGTGTGGCAGCAAAAAGACAGCTGCGCTCGCTTCACCGCATCGGCAAGACCAGAATAGCCGCGCGGGGCAGCGCCGGATGGCGCGCCCCGCGCGGCCGATTCTGAGGGCTATTAGGGAGCGGCGGCGCAGTCGCCGCTCCCTTGGAGATCAAGCCGCGAGCGGTTCGGGCGCCGGTGCTGGCTCAGGCGCGGGCAGCGCCAGCACCGCGCCCGGCCCGTTCGGCTCGGGTTCGTCGTCCCCGGTCTGCGCCGCCGATACCAGTGCGGCGGCACGGACACTGCCGACCCCGCCGCGTGCGGTATAGGCGGTGGGCGGGAACGCCATCCAGGCGGGCACCCAGCGCTCGGCCTTGGCCCGTCCGTTCGCCCCGTCCAGATGGTCGGTCACGATCGCTTTCAGCGTCTTGGTCTTTTCGCACGCATTGGCGGTGGCGATCTGCTCGCCCGCCACGTCGGCGACGATCCGCAGCAGGACCTCCTTGTCGCGGATCAGCTCGAAAAAGGCGGGATCGGCCTGCCACCAGTCGGCCATCGCCACGCCAAGCTGTCCGCCGACCGCTTCGACCGCCGCGCTGCCGCTCGCCAGCGTCTCGCCCATGACAATCGCGATCACGTCCATGACCGCCGGGTCGGGCAGATCGAGCAGGCGCAGGAACAGCCGGACCAACTCATACTCGTCGGTGCGGTTGCGCACGATGGTCGGACGCTCGGGATCGAAACCGAGCAGGCCGAGCACCGCGCGGCGCTTCTCGTCGAACACGGTCTCGCCCCGGCAAGTCTCGACCGACTCGCGCACCGCGTCGTTGCGCACCGTCTGCGGCTCGACCCGGATACCCCATAAGGACGAGCCGACCACCGCCTGCGCGACCATCAGACGGAGCGCGACGTGAGGCACTCCGGTCAGCGCGGCACGGACCGCAGCGTGACGATGCAGGTCGATATAGGTCTGCATCGGGCCGCTGACCTCGGGCCGTACGGGCTTCGCCTCGCTGCCGGGCGTCTCGCCGCGTTCGCACCTGCGGGCCTCCGCGCGAGTCAGATAGCCTTCGTAAAAGTCTACCTCGCCGCTCGCGCGCACCACGATATAGGCGCGCGCGCCCTTGCGCTTGGGGGTCTTCTCATATTCCCAGACATTGAAGTGCTGGCCGGGCGGCACGGTCACGACATCGCTCCAGCCTGCTGCCAGATAGTCGGCGCTGCGCGCGTCGATGGCGGCATTTTGCGCGATCCAGAACGCGTCGGGATCGGCGAACCACGCGTCCTCGCCGAACAGGTCGGCGACGATGGCCAGCCCGCTCGTCTCGATGTCGAACAGGGCATGCGCCGCCTTGATCGACTGGCCGCCAAGCAGCCACGCCTTCAACTGGTGCCCGGTAGGGCAGTAGCCGCCGGGGTCGTCGTGGAGCGCAAGCCATGCCTGTTGCTGGCGCTTGCTCGCCATCGTCAGGTGGCGCACGGTCGCGGCATCTACGCCCTCACGGCGATAAAGGTCGCGGATGCGCGGCAGCAAATTGCCGAGCGCGAGGATGCGGCGCACGGCAAGGTCGGACAGCCCGAAGGTCGCCGAAATATCCTCGATGCTGCGTCCTTCCCTGACCAGCCGCACGAAGCTCTCCCATTGCGTTACCGGATCGGGGTCGAGGCGTTGCAGATTCTCGATCATCGAGGCTTCGATGGCGTCGGCATCGTCGCCATCCTCGAGGATAGCGCAGGGCAGCGGCCCGTGGTCGATGCCCTCGCCGCGCACGATGCCGTTGGCAGTCCAGCGGCAGCTGCCCGCGACAATGCCCGAACAGCCCTCGTCATTGGCGGGCTTGACCACCAGCGGCACGATCACACCGCGCTTGCGCACGCTCGGCAGGATATGCCCGACATCGCGGACCTTGCGGCGCGCGCGCATGTTAGTCTTGTCCACGAACAGCTTGTCGTGGTCGATAAAGTCGAGTTTCATCGATTTCGCTCCTTGTGAGCGCCGGTCCCGTTTGCTTGAGAACGGGCGGGACCGGCTTCAAACCGGCGGCGAACGGCCGCCGCGTCATCCGGTCCGGTCAGGAGCCGGAAGCCTCGGTCGCGCGCGCGACGGCGCGGCGCAAAGCGGTCTCGGCGCCGATGATCGACCCGGCAAGCCGCGCCGCCCCGGCCCATCGCGACAAGGGAAATCGCCCGAGAAATGCAGATCGCGCTCAATGCGCAGGCCCAAGGGCAGCCGCACATTCGCGATCTCGACGAGGCTGAAACTGCCAAGCTCGGGGCAGCCGAAGCCAAGATCGGCAAGCCCAAACAGCGTGTCGCCATCGACATCGAGCTCGGTCGCAAGCCAAGTCGCCGCACCGCAGGGATTGAAGAATTTGACCACCGGGACGGGGTCGTGGCCGAGCCGCGAAGCGGCCTCGGCATTGGCGCGCAACGCCGCGCGAAGCCTATCGGTCAGCAGGTCCATGTGTTGCCTCCTCGCCGCCCCAAAACCCCATGGCCTTTCCGGCGAGCGGGGATGTGCGGCGAAGCGGCCGCACGAGGCCCGCGCATGCGCGGGGTCCGCACCCAAGTCCGGGGTCCCCATTGCGCGAGCGCAATGGGGTGGCGCAGGGCCGCAAGAGACTGGAGGAGCCGGCACCACCGGCTTGCGGACCGCCGCAGCGGGCCTAGCAGGGCGCGACGGCCAGACCCGCTCGACCGGAAGGCCCCCAGCAACGCCGCCGCGCAGAGCCCTTGTTGCCGCGATTGCCAGAACATCGCGCGGCGCGGCGTCCGCCAGCCGGGGCCAACCGGCCCCAGCCCGGCGCCAGCGATCGTCACCCGCATGGGCCGGGACGCGCAACGCGCGGCCCGGCGCGCATCAGCGCGTAGAGCGCGGTCGCGCCTAGGCAACCGCGATGCCCAAACCAACGCACCCCGGGCGAAGCCGGCTCCAAGCGGCGGCGTGCGCGCGCGCCAAGTGCGCCAGCCGTCGCCGCGCCATCCGGCCCGAGACCGGTGTGCAGCGCGGACAAACAACACGCGACCCCCGGCGGTCCCGCAGGGAGCCGCCGGTGCGCGCGCCGCTGATCCGCGCACCTTCACGCATCGCGCCCGCGGGAGGCGCCTCACGCCCCGCCTGCGGCGATGAGCGTGATACGATTCCCAGAGCCGGGGACTCTGAAAGCGCTGAGAAGGCGTCATGCCTCTGCTGCGAGATTGAGGCCCGCCATAGGCAACTCGTGAAGCGAGTCTGAGCGTGCTAACGCATGCCCGCGATATGATGGCGCCGCCCCGACGATGCTCCGCCGGCAACCGTCAAGATCCTATTGACGTGTCCCTGGCAAAGGGTCTTCTCCGTCGAACCCGTTCTCGCTGCCAAGGGCCTGCAATGCTACCCCTATCCTCCGAACCGCGCCCGCTGGGCACGACAGATATTCTCGTGTCTCCGATCGCCTGGGGCATGTGGCGCTTCGCCGGTGCGGATGTGCCCACTGCACGCACGTTGATCGAGGCGGCGCTGGCGGAGGGGATAACCTTGTTCGACACCGCCGACATTTACGGCGCCGATACGCAGGGCGGTTTCGGCTCGGCCGAGGCGCTGCTGGGCCGCGTTTTCGCCGAAGCACCGGCCCTCAGCGAACGCATGGTGCTCGCCACCAAGGGCGGGATCATACCCGGCACCCCCTATGATTCGAGCGCAGACTATCTGACGGCTGCGCTCGATGCCTCGCTCGCCCGGCTCGGCGTCGACCATGTCGATCTTTGGCAGGTGCACCGCCCCGATCTGATGACCCATCCCGAGGAACTTGCGAAAACGCTCACACGCATGATCGAAAGCGGCAAGACGCGCGCCGTTGGCGTGTCGAATTTCTCGCCTTCGCAGACCCGCGCGCTTCAGGCCTGGCTTCCCTTTCCGCTCACCAGCCACCAGCCCGAATTCTCGGCGTTCCATACGCAACCCGTGCGGGATGGCATTCTCGACCAGGCGATGGAGCACGGCATGGCAGTACTCGCCTGGTCACCGCTTGGCGGCGGCCGGCTGAACGGCGACGGTGCGGTCGCCACGCTGCTCGATTCCAAAGCGCAGGAAAGCGGCACTTCGCGCGCCGCCGCGGCCTATGCCTGGATCATGGCGCATCCCGCACGCCCGATCCCGATCATCGGGACGCAGACGCCCGCGCGCATCGCCGAAGCATCGCAAGCCTTCAATGTCCTGTGGACGCGCGCCGAATGGTATGCGGTGCTTGAAACCTCAACGGGCGAAAAACTGCCGTAACCAGACCGACGACGACTGTTGCGCAGATCGGCAAAGCGGACCTCGCCGGATTACCGCGCGAGCGGCGGAACTTGGGCCGCTTGCCGACTGCCCGCTTTCAGGCCCGAAATCAAGAAAGCGGACATGAGATCGTAGGTATCCCCAACCCGCGCCAATACAAGTTGCGCGCCTGGCGGTCTGCATCAACCGGGATAAGCATCGTCGGTGCGGGTACGGTGTCGTCAATCGGCTGCATGGCGCTTGGTTGCAGGGTTCGATCGACGAAGTCATCGTCTTTCAAAACTGGGTGCTTCCTCCAGCCAGATCGCAATGGAGCAGACGCAGGATCCTTGGATCAGGCGGTCCAACGTAGCGCGGTCACTGCGGTAGTATCACACCGACTGAAAATGGATCGAATGCCAACTCTGGCCCATTTCCGGTTCGCGTTCACAAATATGGCATTTCTAGACTAGCACTGAATTGAAATGTTACCCGCTTGGTAAGTTACCGTTGCATGATTTGGTATAAACCAAGACTCGTAGCAGTAAGCCGAGCGCTCTCTCCTGCCTTCGCTCTTCACGATTAACTTCTGACTTCCACCGCCAAATCTGATTTCCTAAAAGTTACGGTCTTATTGGCGGGAATTATATCGGTTGATATATTACTTCCGTACATGGAGATGTATACATGCTTCATTTCGATATCTGAATTATTATGTATCCTTACACTGCTAACAAATCCTGCGTAAAATAGGAGCGCAGCTACAACGACGGCTGCAGCGCACAAAGGCACTCTCATGGCTTAACCTTCGCGCATCCATTGGACAATGCATATGCAATTGACATTTGTAAGCTTGCGGCAATCATCCTCTGTACTGCGCGCATCATTCTGCGGCTAGCCATCACCACTGCGGGCGCGGTCGATCAAGGCAACAACGTCAGCTAGGGTTGTGGTTGGACCGATTGCTCCTTTGCTGATCTTCGCCGATATAGCCTTCTCGATGAGTTGGAGCGCTTCCAAAAAGTCAATGTCGTCCATCTTCAAAGATTTGAGCTGTTGCGACTGATTGAAGGGAACGCCTGCAACCCCATACTGCGAGAGCGCGTCCGAGAGCAGCTCAAAAGACGTGCTTGATGAGTCACAGGACAGTTCTGGCTTTCGAAATAGCATCATTCACTCCCTGGTCGTGCAGATGGCGATACTAGCGGCATCCCAGGCAAGCATCACACCGCCGACAACTGCGTTAGCTCGGCCCAGGATACCGAACACTCGACCACTACCCAAAATCTGAGTGCCAGTGTTCAGGCGGATACCCAGCTTATGCGGTATCAGGCTCACAGCATTAGTTACCTTAGATGAGTTGCCGATCACAGGGACGCCCACCCAGCGCTTCGGAATAGGTAATGCGCCAAGCTCAGAGACCATCCTACCAAAATCGAGTCCGGTAGGCGTCTTACCGTCCCCAAAACCATACTGCGCCTTGGCGCATTCTTTGAGCTTTTCAGCTGTCGACTTTTCTTCCTTACCTTTTTGCGGCAAAAGCGATTCGCTGCCAACGCCCTCACCGACAGGGCCTCCACCGCCTTGGTTAATGGCGCCACCGCCGACAATTCTTCTGGGCGCCTCGCCAGCGCTGCCAGCCCCGCTACCACGACCACCGCAATCACCGGCGGTACGGGCGGTGCCTACAACATCATCGCCTGTGACTTCGAGTATCGTGCAATTAAGACCGCTCGGATCAATCTTGTTGACCGGGTCATTTCGCACATAGGCGTACAAGTTCATCCCGTCGCCATAACCGATCGGGTCGGTCTGCATGAACCGCCCGAGCGTCGGGGAGTAGGCGCGCGCCTTGTAGTGATACATGCCGATTTCGGGGATCCACGCCTGGCCGGTGTACTGGAACCGGCTCGTATAGAAGCCGCCCGGGATGCCGTACTCGTCATAGGCATGGATACCGCCTGAGATCGCCGCGCCGGCGCCGTCACTCACCGCGACCACCGAGCCGCGTTCGTCGGCATGCAGCCAGCGCCGGTCTGCAGTCCCTGCACCTTCATACCAGACCAGCGGCTCGTCGCTGCCCGGGCCATGGACATAGCGCCGGGTCAGCGTGTTCGCGCTGTTGTATTCCGCGATCAGATCATTTCCGTCATAGCTGAAGCGCGTCTCGACAGCTCCCACCGTCCGGATCAGCCGGCCCGACGGGTCATAGGCCAGTGTCACGCCACCCGGCCCGGTCTTGAGCATATTCTCGATCGTGTAGCCATAGCTCGAACCTCCCGAACTCGTCAGGTTCCCGCGCCCGTCATAGCCCAGACTGGTACTGCCCGAAGCCGAATATTGATTGAGCCCGTTGGACGCATAGTTGCGATCGACATTGGCACGGCCGGTAAACGCATAGGTGTCGTTCGAGTGCGTCGTGCTCATGATCTGGCCAGCCGGATTGTGGACGAACCCGTGAGTCAGATCATACGCCGACCCCGCCAGGTCATGACTTAGCGAGGCCAGCCGCGAGACCGCGTCATAGCCGTAGCTGGTGGTGGTGCCGTTACCACGCGTAATCGCCGTGCGACGGCCAAGATCGTCATGGCTGAACCGCGCGAGAACGCCCACGCCGGAGGTCGCGCCATTCTCACGGATCGCGCTCATCTCTCCGGTGACCAGATAGTCATAGTCGACATAGAAGCTGTCCGACCAGGTCATCCGCGTTCGCCGGCCCGCCAGATCGTAATTATAGCTGGTGGTGCCGCCATAGTTGCTCGTCGCGGTGGCATTGCGGCCGAGCCCGTCATAGCCATAGCTCAGCGACTGCCCATCGCTGCGGCCCATCCCGCTCAACCGGCTCAGCAGGTCATAGCTGAAGCTGGTGTCATATTCGGGACTGGGTAGATCCTTGGTCGTCAGGCGGTTGAGATTGTCATAGCTGTAGCCGATCGTGCTGCCATCGCGCAGACGCCGCGAAACGACATTCGACGCGGCATCATAGCCAAGCTGTTCATAATCGATGCCATTGCTGACACCGGCCCCCTTGGTGGCTGAGGGCAGGAACGTCCTGGCTAGCCGGTCATGACCATCATATTCGTAGCTGGTCTTGTTGTTCTCGGCGTCGGTCACCGTCATGACCTTGCCGTTGCCGGTATAGATCAGCGTCCGCTCGGTCGCCTGTTCGGGCTGCCCATAGGCTTCGATGACACTGGTCGTCTGACCGGCGGCATCATAGCCGTAGCGGGTGATCCGGTCGGGGCCGTTCGACCCGCTGGTCGCGGCGGTGCAGGCGCCCGGCAACGCACCATAGGTCGACGGGTTCATCCGCACCGTCACACAGTCCGGACGGCCGGCGGTGTCGTAGCTATACTGGATCAGAGCATAGGTGGCGCTGCCCGAGGTGAGGCTCTCCGATGCCTTGCGATAGCCGCTGTCATAGGCCGTCGCGACCTGCTCCGCCGGTACGAATGCCGCCCAGTCGCCATCCGATTGGCTGTTGACCGTGCCGCGCTCGACCAAGCTTTGCTGGCCCGCGGCATTATACGACAGCCTCCTCGCGCGATGCTTGAGCGCGCTGCCGCCGTCGGGATCGGCGCCGACGACACCGATCAACTCACGCCCGGCATTGTAGCGATACCGAGTCGTGTCAGCCGTGCCCGACAGCGGGCCATCGACGGTCAGCAGATTGCCGGCGGCATCATAGGTCATGGTGCTTGTCGCGGCTAATGCGCCGGTGCCGTCGCGCTGCGTGGAGGAGGTCACGTTGCCGTTGGCGTCATACGCCAGCACCGTCCGTTGCTCGCTCGACGTGCCGACGCACGAAGGCGCCGTTCCGTTTGCACATGCCGAGATGCCGGTGAGTTGATACTCGCCGTCGGTGAGCGTGTAGCTGTACCGCGTCTGGGGGCGATCACCCGACCCCGAAGGCGCCGGCGCGGTGATCGAGAGCACCCCGCCATGGCTGCTGTCATACGTATAGTCGGTGACCTGGCCGCGCTCATCCGTCACGCTGTTGGGTGAATTGCACGTCACCGCGTTCCAGCAGCCGCTGTCGAAGCTGGCAGAGGTGTAGATGTCCGCTAGGCCCGATCCGGGCTTCGCCACGCGCCGGGTCTGGGTGACGTTGGCGCGAGCATCGAGCGTATACTCGACATAGTCCCCTTCAGGATTGGTGAACTTCTGCAAGCGCCCGACCGAATCATACTGGAACGATGTGGTGCGGCTGAGCGCGTCGGTGATCGACTTCACGCGCGAGATCGACAGGTCCGAGGTGATGACGGTTTGCTGGCTCAGCGCGTTCGTCTTGGTGAGCGTCGCGATGTTGCCGCTCACCGAACGGCTGTAGCTCGTGCTCACCCCGTCGTTGCTGACGGTGAAATTGCTTCCGACCGTTCCCGTGACTTGCTGTGTCGGCGATGTCGCGCCGGGCCGACGCAACGAGCCATTCTCGAGCCGCCAGACCCGCCCCGCCGTATCCGTGACGTCGATCGTGGTCGATGCCGGATAGGCGTAGCTCGTGCTCGCCCCATTTGAGAACGTGGCGCCTGTCCGGCGCCTCCAGGCTGTTGTCGCGGGACCGGAGCCGAGATCTTCGGCATAGGTGAAGCTTATTCCATAGCCATAGCTGCTGGAGACGCCGCTCAGGCGCCAGTCGTACGAACAGCTTCGATCGCCATGAATATCTGGCTCCCCATAGCATTCCTCCAGCATCGTCCACTGGTAATTGACCGATCCGGCATTGGGGCTGACGACCGATACTGGAAGCAGCGAGCAGAATGTCTGGTCGGTGGTTCCGCGACACATATTGGAAGGTCCGAATTGCGGATTGCCGCTCGGATCCTCGAAGATCACCCTGGTTCCGTCACGCCCGGTATAGGTGAACGACGGTCCGCCCCCGGTTAGCTGAGCGCCATCGCTCTTCGCCGAGGTGTACGAGCCCGCGCTGCCGGTGAACCGGTTCTCGACGCCGTCGATCCATACCAGGATCGTCTCAACGCCGGTGGAGAGGTTTCGCGTCAAATACAGCGAAATGCCGTCCCATTGGCTTGGGGCACCGCCGATGGTTCCCGCACGCCGCTCGAGGGTTAGCTGCGCAGGGCCCGATCCGATCGATCCTTCGACAAAGGAGAAGCGATAGCGACCCGTTGCCACCTCGACGCCGTTTTCGTCGAACGTATGGTGCGAGCCGGTCTGGGCCGCGCTGGGCACCGCCCAGAGTGTCGCCAAGGCCGCAGAGGCTGCGATCGCGGGCCGATACATACGGGCGGCGGAGGCGGTCGCCAGGAGGAACGCGCGAACAGCGCGCGGATGAGAGCAGTTCATCTCGGGAATCTCCGCTTCTAACAGCGTAAGGGTTATCTGGGTGAGTTTGGTATGCGTCAGCGGCCGTTACAGAGGCAGAGATCCACGACTGTGAATCTGCTCAATGATGTTCGGAACGCATGCAGATCAGGGACCGAGTTCCTACGGCGCTCCGGTAACTTTGACGTTCACGCGGTTGTCGGCCTTGTCCAATGTGTAGTTTGCGACCACGCCGTTATTGATCGTGCCGCTATGTTCTACTTTAATCAGCCGCCCCCTCGCATCGTACTTGTAGCTAACCGTCTCGCTGGCGAGTGCCGCTGCGGCAAGACCGGTAATTGCGGCAATACCAATCACCGCGCCAATTCTTACGTTCTTCTTCATGCCCCGAATCTCCCCGAAAGAGAATCGAAGGGAACATTTGAATTCCAACATTGCAAGCGCGAATCTTGGTTACGGAAATACGTACGACTGCTCCGGCGTCGGGCGGGCCGGTTCCAGATTACGAATATACCGACGAGCGAACGACAGCTTTCGAGCAACATGGGGGACGGACTGAACGACCGCAATGAGGGCGCATTGCCGCCAGCGCAGGGAGCCCGGGATCGAACGTCCGCTACGACCCCATTGCGGACGTTCTCGCGGGCGGCAAGCGCTGCTAAGTTGAACCGTTGATTGGGGCAAGGAGCGGCATGACAAGAGACTGGATGTGGGGCTGGATCGGGGTTCTTCCCGGCGTTTTGGTCGGCCTTCTTGTAACGGAATACATCGGCTTGTTCGGCAAGACGTCGGCCTTGGTGGCCATTGCTATGCCGCTTGGCCTCGCCGGTGTAGTTGCGACGGGTGTCCTTTGGATTGTAAATCGGCACAGCATTCGCAAGGCTAGACTCGCCGGCCGTCGGATTCAGCTCGTTGTTAGGCCGCTTCACGCCGTCGTAGAGGGGGCGTATATTTGCCTTGCCATGTTTGGAGCCTTCGCCTTGGCGAAGCTGGTCTTCCAAGGGCAGTTCAGCAACTGGCAGGGAAGCCTCATCGTGAGCGGTACGTGGGGCTACATCATGGCATTAGTAAAAACCGCATACACGAGCCCTGATTGAGAGGATCTGTATGCGGAGCAGGAACGATGTCCTCTATCCACCCAATTGCGGGCGTTCCGGCGCTAGCTGAACGCACGGCGGCTTTCGGTATTCCGCGCGGTCCCGCGGAATGACCGAAATGCGGGCGCGTAGCAGACGCGGCTTCAACATCAGGTGGTCGATTGTGCAATCGGGTGACGAGGAGTATCAGGAATGTGCTCCCTAACCTCGTTGTTCTTCCCCGCAGCTCCCAATGCAACCAGCCGGACCAGATCTGACTGGCGCCGGCGGCCCGTCTTGTCAAAGATGCGTTGTAGATGCGTTCGCACGGTGGTTCGCGCGACCCCAAGTGACAGAGCAGCGCTCGCCAACGACACGCCTTCGAAGAGCAAGGTCAGAAGCCTACGTTCCGCAACGGTCAAACCAAAACGGCTTGCTACCTGCTCGACATGTTGGGACTCATCCTCTCGTCGCAGGAATATGAGCAACAGACACCCTTCGCCCGCAGGGCTCCCGAGCCTTATGATTTCGACCGGACGGCCTGCCAAGGTCAACTCGGCGCTTCCTATCTCAATCGCGATCGGGATGAAACGATCCAGACGCGCCTGATCGAGCTGCGCGCACGCCTTGATCCGCCCGAACTCGCAGATCAACGGGTCATGCTCTTTCAGGATGCGCTGGCCCGTAGGGGTGCAATCGAGCAAGCGGCGTTCGGGATCGATCATCAGGATGACCGGTCCGTCAACCGTCGCGGTATCCATGGAACGGTGGGCTCGAATTGCAAACGTCATGGCTTCGTCTCCCTCTATCGGAGGAGGAGACGACAAATCTTGGCGCATCCGGCCAACTGGTGGGAACAGCGACAGATACACCGACGCGCGCGACCAACTGCGCGCATACTCATTCGAACGAAGGACGCTCCGCCTGCATCGGTCCCGTTAGCCTGCAGGCGTCACCCATACCGGGAACCCGCTTCCCCGGTTGGCACGTGGCTTCACGCAACCGCTGGAGTAGATGCGATGAACGACCCCGTCATCAAGAACCTCACGAGCGCAAAGGTCGCAAAGGCCAAGACGTCTCTTGCCGCTACCGTCACCGCGAAGGATCCCAAAGCGCGGCAGACGGTGAAGATCGATGTGGCCGGTGGCCTGCGTGACCTCGCTGTTTCGCGCTCCGGCAAGGCATTGCGTGACAAGTATGACCGGCTGGGAGGCGAAGCTGTGCTCGGCGCTTGGCCGACCGGCGGCCTGCGCGCGAAGAAGCTGGATTTCGGAGGGCAGAGCCTGGTCTATAACTCGGAGCGCGACGAGGCCTTCCACATCAAGGGCGCCATTCACGAACGCTGGAAGGCCCTGGGCGGCAAGTGGATTCCCGAAACCGACGAGACCACGACTCCCGACGGCGCCGGCCGCTATAACCATTTCCGGGACGGCGCCTCGATCTACTGGCATCCCGATACCGGCGCATGGGGGGTGTGGGGCGATATCTGCAGGCGCTGGGCGGAACTCGGCTGGGAGCGCGGCTATCTGGGATATCCGACCAGCGACGAAGGCGACATCGACGAGGGCGGTCGCGCCAACAGCTTCCAACATGGCTGGATCTACTGGTGGCCGGATACCGGCCCGATCGACTTGCGCGGCATCGTGCTGACCTATGTTGGCTTCTATGCCTACAGCGAATCCGACATCGACCAGAAGACCGGCTCCGATGAGCCCTATTGCATCTTCTCGATGGTCGTTCCCAAACATGATCCCTGGACGGTCCGCACCCGGGTTTATGACGGCGTTGACGACAAGTCGGCACGCCCGGACCGGATCGAACTCTATCGCGGTCCTGCTTACGGCATGACCCTGGGCGTGGTTGGCATGGAGAAGGACAATGGCAACCCCGAGAGCAACCGGGCAATCGTCGAGAATGCGGTCAAGACCAATCACGAAGTCGGCAAGTTCCTGCTTCAGTTCATCCCGTTGGTCGGCCCGATCATCTCCAAGATTGCGGGTCCGGCGCTCGACGGATTGATGCCCAAGCTCGGCAATGCGATCGCCGCCCTGCTCGATCTTGGCGACGATGTGGTGGGCCAGGTATCGGTGCCGCTCTCGACCAAACAGCTGGTGAAACTGGCGCGCCAGCAGGAAACCTACAATCGCTCCGGGATCGTCTACAAGGTGCAGTCCGGGATGATGGAGCGGGGCGGCGCTCGCTACATGGCATATTTCACCGTCGATCCCGCCTGAGGCAGTCCGCGCTCAACCGTCCGCCAACGCGCGGTGGATCCAGGCCCGCGCCTGGGTCCAGCGGCGGCGGACGGTTCGTTCGCTGACTCCCATAACCTTGCCCGTCTCGCATTCGTCGAATCCGGCGAAGAATCGGCAGTCGACCAGTCTGGCGAGTTCCGGATCGAGCTCGGCGAGATCGCGCAATGCGTCGCCCAGCGCCACGAGCTCCAGATCCTGCGAAGCGGCGGCATCCAGCGCCGATTGATCGAGCGGCAAGGGGCGTTCGCCTCTCCCCCGCTTCGCCGACAGCCGCGCACGCGCAGCATCGACCAGAACGTGGCGCATCGCCGTCGCCGCGGTGCCGAGGAAATGCTCGCGGCTGTCCCATCCGTCGCGCTGATGCAGCTTGAGATAGGCTTCGTGGATCACGCTGGTGGTCGAAAGGGTCTGGGGACTGCCGGCATTGAATCGTTCGCGCTGCGCAATCCGCCGCAGATCGTCGTACAGCGTTTCGACGATCGCATCGGTCGGAAGCATACGCCATTCCCATTCCAGCCCCCATCGGAAGCCCTATCCGATTGTCCGGCTTTTCGCGAGCTTCTCGTACGAACGTAGGATTTCCGCGCAGGCGCCAACCCCTAGGCCGACCCCAAGCCGTCGGCAATTCGGCGCATTCACGGAGACGCAGCATGATCATTCCGACCCCGGCACGCCGGTTCACCTTTGGCCTGCTGCTTGCGGGGACAGCGCCGCTCGCCGCTCTCGTCACCACCCCCGCCCGCGCTGACAATACGGTCGAGTGCAACACCAACGTCAATGCCGGCCCCGACGGCATTCTCGGCAATGGCGACGATGAGACCGGGCAACTCGAATGCGGTATCGGTTCGAGTGCCATCGGAAGGCTATCAACGGCCATCGGCTCGAACACGAGGGCCGGGCCGGCACAGAGCACAGCGGTGGGTGAAGGGGCCCGGGCCGAAGGGGTCGAAAGCACGGCGATCGGACAAAACGCCAATGCCCGGGCGGCGGGCAGCACCGCGCTTGGCCAGCAAAGCTATGCCGCGGGCATCGACGGCTCCGCCCTCGGCTTCAGCTCACGTGCGATCGGCAACAAGACGACCGCCGTCGGCGCCCAGAGCCTGGCGGCGGGCGATTATGCGACGGCGACCGGATATGAGAGTTTCGCCCAGGGCATCAATTCCACCGCCACCGGTTATCGCAGTGTTGCTGGAGGGGGCGAATCCACCGCAACCGGTAAGCAAAGCTCCGCTTGGGGGTTCGGAAGCAGCGCCTATGGTGCGGGTGCGCGCGCTGGCGGCGACGGCACCTATGAGGTGGCCACCTCGTTCCGCAATAACGGCACGACCGCCCTCGGTACAGGCGCGCAAGCCGGTGCGACGGCGCCGGGGCAGGCCAACGCAACTGCCGTCGGCTCATTCGCGCAGGCGAACGCAAGCGATGCAACGGCGGTCGGTAACGGCGCAGGCGCAGGAACAAGCGGAACTGCAATAGGGGCCTATAGCGGCGCCGGTTACCTCAATTCGACGGCCGCCGGCAGCTACGCATATGTCGAAGCCGACGGGGGCTCGGCGCTTGGCTATGGTGCGCGGGTGAGTACGGGCGCGACGGATGCGGTGGCGATCGGCAACAACTCGCTCGCGACGCGTGCGAACACCGTTTCGGTGGGTCGGGTGGGCGCAGAACGGCAGATCACCAACGTCGCCGCAGGCACCGATGCCACCGACGCGGTGAACGTCGCACAGCTCAACGCCGCCGTCGCCACGGTTGGAGGCAACGCCGCCGCGGCACAGGCGACCGCCACCGCCGCTCAGGCCACTGCGAATACCGCACGCACCGAAGCCGCCGCGGCCCAAACCACCGCCAACAGCGCGCGGACTGAAGCCGGCACTGCGCAAACCACGGCCAACACCGCGCTGGTACGCAACGCGCAGACCGGTGCCAGCACGGCTGCGGCGTTGGGCGGCGGGGCGAGCTACAATGCCGCTACGGGTGCGATTTCCGCTCCCAGCTATTCGATCGGCGGGCAGAGCTACAACAATGTCGGCGCCGCGCTCGAGGCCGTGGACGACAAGCTCGCCGCGATCGATGGCCGGGTCGGCGCCCTTGCGCAGGAATCGGACCGTCGCTTCCGCCACGCCAATGGTGGCATTGCCGCGGCGATGGCGATGGGGGGCACGATGATCGTGCCCGACAGTAATGTCTCGATCTCGTTCAACCTCGCCACCTATCGGGGCGAGCAGGGCTTCTCCGGTGCCGCCGTCGTGCGCGCGGCACCCAAGGTCTATATCTCGGGCGGGTTCGCGGGATCGACCGTCAGGGGCTCGACCGGCGGCCGCGTCGGTGTCGCCTTCGGCTTCTGATTAGCTCGCGCCACTTCAATTCAGGACAATCCCCCATGAAACACGCAGGATTGGCGTCCGCGAGCGCAGGTGCGCTCGTGATGATGCTCACCATCGCTACGGCCAGCGCGCAGGACGCAGGGCCATTCGCTCCGTCCCAGCCAGCCGAATGCGCGCAACTCCCGCCCGATACCTTACCTGAGGATCTGAACAATCTCGCGTGTGGCGAAGGTTCGGTAGCCACGGGTGTTGCGAGTACCGCGATTGGCGGCCGCGCCGAAGCGAGCGGGTCGCAGGCGACCGCACTGGGCAGCAGCGCGACGGCAAGCGGTAGTCTCAGCGTAGCGGTTGGCGAACGCGCTACCGCATCGGGTCGGCAGGCGATCGCGATTGGCGGACAATCAAGCGCGTCGGGAGAAGGCAGTCTCGCAATCTCCAATCTTGCGCAAGCGAGCGGTAGAGCGTCGATCGCCATTGGCAATGCCTCCAACGCATCGGGCGTGGGATCGGTCGCGCTCGGCGTTTCGGCGTGGTCCGGCGGCGCATTCGGCAGTACAATCGCCAACGACCGCACCACGGCTTTGGGTGCAAGCGCGCAAGCAGGCGCGGGCATGGACGGTCAGACCGATGCGACCGCCGTTGGCTATCGCGCGAACGCGAACGCACTGCTGGCGACCGCGCTCGGTTCCCGAGCAATCGCGAACGGCCTCCAGAGTGTCGCGATCGGCGCCGGCAGCGACGCCAGCGCGAACGACGCCGTTGCGCTGGGTCAGGGCGCGATCGCGGATCAGGCGAGTACGGTTTCCGTCGGCAGGGTCGGCGGCGAGCGTCGTATCGTCAATGTCGCTGCAGGGACCGGCGCGAGCGACGCGGTCAACAAGGCACAGCTCGATGCGGTAGCCATCGCCGCGAACACCGCGCAGTCCACCGCCGATCTGGCGCGCACCGAAGCGGCGGCGGCGCTGACCGCCGCGCAGGACGGTACCCAAACCGCCTCCGCACTGGCGACGGCGGCTCAGGCGACGGCGGACACCGCGCTGGGCAACGCCGCCGCCGCACAGCAAACCGCCAATACAGCGCGAACCGAGGCGGCAACGGCGCAAGTCACGGCCGACGCCGCGCAAGGCACTGCGAACCTTGCCCGCACCGAAGCGGCAGGCGCCCAAGGCAGCGCCAACCAGGCGTTGGCGGGCGTCGTGGCGGTCCAGCAGGTCCAGGCCGGACAGGCTGTGCAGATCGGCGAACTTCAGCAGGGGCATGCGGCGCAGGCGGCACAGATCCAGGCGCTCCAGCTCGGGCAGACGCACTTGTTCGACCTGGTCGAGCACAACCGGCGTGAGGCGCAGCGCGGCATCGCGGCAGCGGTTGCGCTGGCGCCGGCGCCCTTCCCTTCCGAACCCGGCCGGACGAGCTACACCGCCAACACGGCGGTCTATCGCGGGCAAGTCGCGGTCAGCGCATCGCTCGCACACCGGCTCAACATCGATACGCCCTTCGCGATCACCATGGGGGTATCGCATGCCGGCAAACGAGACACCGCGGTTCGCGCCGGAATTGCAGGCGAGTTCTAGCGATCGCCTCTCGCTGTCACAGGTTTACCCGCCATGCGCCAGCCGATAGGCTCCAAGATCGGAGGGGGGCGGATGCGGCAGCCAACGCCAACGGAATGGTCGATCATCCGCGATCAGTTCGACCGGCTGGGTGATCTGGCTGCGGACGCGCAGCTCGCCGCGCTCGCGCAATCGAGGCTGGACCCGTTCGTCGCGGACCAGTTGCGCAGCCTGCTCTCTGCGAGCCGGCATGCCGGGGTGCTCGACGCCCCGTTGCCGGTCTCCGCCGATCCCGGTGTCGCCTACGCATCGCTCGCCCCCGGCACCGCCTTTGACGGCTACACCGTCCAGACATTGATCGGGCGTGGCGGCATGGGCGAGGTCTATCTGGCCGAGCGCAGCGGCATTGGCTTTGCCCAGCGGGTAGCGCTCAAGATGCTGCGGCCCGAAGCCGTCGAGCGGATGACTGCATTCGATTCCGAGCGCGCACTGCTCGCAACGCTCGAACATCCCGGTATCGCGCGGCTGATCGATGGCGGCATCGCGCCCGACGGACGCCCTTATATGGCGATCGAATATGTCGAAGGCCGTTCGATCGATCAGTGGTGTGTGGCGCACGACGCTGGTCTCGAGACGCGATTGCGCCTGTTTCTTGAGGTCTGTGATGCTGTCGCGCATGCCCATGCGCGCATGGTCATCCATCGCGACATCAAACCACACAACATCCTGATCGATGGCGAAGGGCGGGCCCGCTTGCTCGATTTCGGCGTCGCCAAGCTGATCGACGCAGCGAGCGGAGAGCGCACCGTGACCATGGCGATGCTAACCCCCGACTATGCTGCGCCCGAGCAGCTGATGGACGGCGAGACCACCACCGCGACCGACATCTATGCGCTGGGGGCGGTTCTATTCGAACTCCTCACCGGGTCTCGCCCATGGCAGACCTCTGGCGCGCGTCTGCCTTCGATGCTGCGCCGCGTGCTCGACGATGATCCCCCCGCCCCGAGCAAGGTAGCCGCTACCGCGCTTCACCCCGCCGTGGCGCCACGGCGCATCGCGGGTGATCTCGACGCGATCGTGCTCAAGGCCATGCGTCAGGCACCTAGCCAGCGCTACGCCAGCGTCACCGGATTTGCAGCTGATGTACGGGCTCACCTTTCCCTGCAGCCGGTCGTCGCTCGTGCTGGATCGACCGCCTACGCGCTCAGTCGCTACATCCGTCGCCATCGCTGGGCTGCGAGCGGAATTGCTGCAGCATTGTTCGCAGTGTTTGTCGGAACTGCGAGTATCGCGTGGCAGGCACGGCAAACCGCGATCGAGCGCGATGCCGCGCTTGCCGAGGCTACACGGCTTGAGGCGATCAATCGTGCGATGCTGCTCATGTTCCGCGACGCCAAGGACAACAGGCAGCTCGAGTCAATTTCAGCGCGCGAACTGATCGACAACACCACCCGCCGCATCCTTCACTCAACCTCGCCGGATTCGCCCGATATTGCCTCGATGGTGGCGGCGCTGGCCGACCTCTATCTGATCGTCGAACGAAACGACGATGCAAAGGCGTTGATCACCGGTGCACTTGCACGGGGTACCGGCACAGGCGATCCCACTGATCTCGCACGCCTCAAGCTGAAGCTCGGTACCATCCTGGCACTTGAAGGTCGCAATGACGCAGCGCGCCGTTTGCTCGTCGAGGCTGACCAGATCTGGCGGCGCGATCCGGTCCGGTTCCGACGCGAGCAGGTCGAGGCAATCGGCGCCAAAGCCTATATGCTGCGCCACGGCGGCAGAAGGGATGCCGCAATCACTCTGCTTGCCGGGAATATGGGAGAGGCGGAGCGCGTCTATGCTGCCTATGATCGTGACCTCGCGACACGATACACTGCTCTCGCCGGTCTGCTGATCGAGGCCGGTCGTTTGCAGGAGGCTGCTGACCTTCTCGTGCATGGAGACGCGAAACTTACGGGAGGCAAATCGTCGTCTTCCAGCGCACTCAACCTGAGATGGCTCGAAGCCGAGGTGCTCGCGCTGCGCGGCGATACCGGCCGGGCAGAAGCCTTGCTGCACGACACGATCATGCAACGGCGGCGCCAGCATGGCACGACCGGAGAACTCGCCATCGATCTGTTGCGCTACGGCAGGCTGTTGAACCAACTGCAACGACCGGCTGAGGCATGGTCTGCCCTACGAAGTGCGATGCCGATCGCCACGGAATATTATGGAGATCAAAGCGCCGCGATCCTTCAGATCCGCGTCGCTGCCATCGAGGCACTGGCGATGGTCGGCCGTGTGAGCGACGGTCGAGTGCTACTGAAGCTTGTCGATCCGTCTTTCCGTCACGCGCACAAGGATAACCTTCTACAGGCACGTTACCTGCGCAGTCGCGCGGCCCTTCATTTCGCCACGGGTGACCTTGCGAAGGCAATGCCAGATCTCAGTGCGGCGGAAATGAGCGCGCGCAAGGCAGGCCGGGGTGGTGATCTGTTCACCTTGGAGACCGCAGCCATCCGAAAGCGCTTGGAAGCCGCGCGAAAGGCCCCCTAACATTATCGCGCAATCATTGCGCCTTACCCAATCAATGGAAGCTGACACATCGCCCGGTTCTCGGTCGCCAAATAATTAGCAGCTTTCGGGATCGGCAACGACCGCACCGAACGACTGCAACGAGGTCGATTGCTGTCTGGCAGCTTCGGCCAAACCTTCCCGACGGCTTATGGCCGGTTGCGGCCCGACTGCTTCTGGGCCGCAACCGGACTGGCAGCTTCCGGCGCAACGGATGGCCTAGCCGAGGTTCGGACCCTGCGTGGGCAAACACCATTTACCCCTCGGCGGCATGGCAGCCTCTATTCTGCAGCGAACATAGAATGAGGCTGTTTCAGCACGCTCTCCGGTCCCGGCGGACACCGCTACACTCGATCGGCTCACCTGCCTCCCAGGAACAAACCGAAGCTTCGCGGCGCCGTAACAAATCTACTATATCATATCAATTCAGTAGGAATAATGAGCCCCTCAAGCGGCGCGGTGGCGCCAGGCAATGAGAAGGGGTTATCGATGAAGTATCTTCTGCTGGCGGGGACCATCCTTGCGATCGCCGCACCCGCCTTTGCGCAGGATACAGACGCCGAAGCCGGGGTCGAAAGCAGCGACATCGTGGTGACGGGCTCGCGCATCGGCGAGCGCACCGTCACCACCTCGCCCGTGCCGATCGACTCGCTGCGCGGTGAGGAGCTGCGCGCTTCCGGCTATCAGGAGACGACCGAGATCCTGCGCCAGCTGGCGCCCTCCTTCGCCTTCGCGACGCCGACCACGCCCGACGGCAACACCCATATCCACTCGGCGTCGCTGCGCGGGCTGTCGCCGGACGAGACGCTGGTTCTGCTCAACGGCAAGCGCCTTCATACCGCCGCCTGGGTCAATACCGGCGGCACGATCGGCAAGGGTTCGACCCCGACCGATCTCAACCAGATTCCTGCGGCGGGCATCGGCCGGATCGAGATCTTGCGCGACGGCGCTTCCGCGCAATATGGTTCGGACGCGATCGCGGGCGTGATCAACATTCTGTTGCGCACCGATACCGAATTCCACGGCACCGCGAGCGCCGGCACGACCTATGACGGCGGCGGCGATACCTATGAGTTCTCATTGGGCGGCGGCGTCAAGCTGGGCGAGGACGGCTTCGTCAATCTGACCGGCTATTACCGCGATCACAAGGCTGCCAACCGTGCCGAGCCCGACACCCGCCAATTCTACCTCGGCATCGCACCCAACGGCTCGCTCCAGCCGCTCTCCGCCCGTTACGGCGCGGGGATCGGCCTCAACCCGCTGGGCGGTGTCGCGGGCACCCGGCTCGATCCGCGCGAAGCCACCGTCGATCGCAGCGTCTGGCGCTTCGCCGATCAGGGCGATGTCGAGGACTGGTCGCTGGTCGCCAACCTAGAAAAGCCGCTGGGCGAGGTAACGCTCTACAGCTTCGGCGGTTACCGTGTGAGCAAGGCGCACTCGAACGCATCGTTCCGCCGCCCGGGCCAGGACGAGAATGTCCGCGCCATCTATCCCAACGGCTTCCTCCCCTTCATCCACACCGAAAGCACCGATTACAGCGCCGCGATCGGCCTGCGCGGCGAACTGGGCGGCTGGAAGTGGGACCTGTCCGGCATCTATGGCGGGAACAGCATCGAGTACCGGACCGAGAACACGCTGAACGCCACGCTGGGCGCGGCGAGCCCGACCGCCTTTTACAACGGCAAATATTCCAACTCGCAATGGACCGCGAACCTCACTATCTCGAACGCCTTCGACATCGGGTTCGCAAACCCGGTCGAGATCGCCTTTGGCGCCGAATATCGGCGTGACGGCTACAAGATCGGCCGCGGCGAGCTTACGAGCTATCAGTTCGGCCCCGCGCGCGTGCTGGACGGCCCCAATGCCGGGGCGATCCCGACGATCGGCAGCCAGGGCTTCGCGGGCATCCAACCGGCCGACGAAGTCGATGTCAGCCGCCGCGCGATCGGCGCGTTCGTCGAGCTATCCGCCGAGCCGGTGAAGGGCTGGCAGATAAACCTTGCGGGTCGCTTCGAGGACTATAGCGACTTCGGCGACACCTGGAACGGCCAGGCCTCGACCCGGATCGAGCTCCCCGCGGGCTTCGCCTTACGCGGTTCGGTCGGCACCGGCTTCCACGCGCCAGCACTCGCCCAGCAATATTTCAGTTCGACCAGCAGCCGCACCATCGTCAACAACACGACCGGCTTCCCCGAATTCGTACTGGTGCGCACCGCGCCCGTCGGCTCCGCGCTTGCCCAGGCGCTCGGTGCTCAGCCGCTCAAGCCCGAGAAGTCGGTCAATTTCGGCGGCGGCCTGACCTTCGCCAGCGGCGGCTTCACCGCCTCGGCCGACTATTACCATATCGACATCGACGACCGCATTGTGCTCTCGTCCAACTATGTCGACGCCTCGGGCAGCCGCCGCCTGCGCGACTATCTCGCCGGGCTCGGCATCCCCGGCGTCACCAGCGTCCGCTACTTCACCAATGCGGTGGATTCGCGCTCCCAGGGCTTCGACGTCACCGCGGCATACCGCACCACACTCGGCAGTTGGGGCAATCTCAGGCTCAGCGCCGCGTACAATTACAACGAGACCGACCTGCGCCGCGTATCGGCGACACCCTCCCAGATCACGGCGCTCGGGATCACCACGCCACTCTTCGACGTCAACGAGCGCGTCCGCTTCGAATATGGCCAGCCCCGCGACAAGATCGCGCTCGGCGCGAACTGGAATATCGGCCCGGTGACGTTCGACGCGCGCACGACGCGCTACGGCAAGGTCGAGCAGATCGCGCTGACCAACCAGTCGGCCGCCAATGTCGCGCTGATCGCGAAGGGCTCCACCCCGTTCCGCACCATCCCGACCGAGTCCGGCGCCGCCGGCAATGTCGATGTGATCCAGCAGTTGCGCCCGCAATGGGTGACCGACTTCAGCTTCACCGGCCACGTCAACAAGCACCTCGACGTGACGCTCGGCGCGAACAATATCTTCAACGTCTATCCGACGCAGAACATCCGCTCGACCGCTGCGCTGACCGGGGCCGACACGTTCGGCGCCTTCCCCTATAGCGAGTTCTCGCCGGCCGGGTTCAGCGGCGCCTTCTACTATGTCCGCGCAGGAGTGCGTTTCTGATGAGCGAGCCGATCCTTTCCCGTCGCGAATGGCTGGCGCTGGGCGCGGCGGTGGCGGCAGCCCCGGCGCTTCCCGCCGCTGCACAACTACCGGCCAAACGGGCACGGCTCTCGCTCAACGAGAATGCATGGGGACCCTCCCCTCGTGTCGGACCGGCGATCGCTCGCGCCGCGGCCGGCATCGAACGCTATGTCGAACGCGATGAGGTCGACGCCCTCACCCGCCGGATCGCCGCGCACGAACGCGTCGATCCGGCACAGGTGGTGATCGGCGAAGTGCTCGAGCCGCTCGGCCTCTATCTCGCGCGGCAGCGCCCTGGCGGCGGCGAGATCGTCTATTCGGCGCCGGGCTATACCGCGCTCATCGATTCCGCGGCACCGCTCGGCGGGCGTGGCGTTCCGGTTCCGCTCGACGCGCGGTTGGAGAACGACCTCCCCGCCTTGGCTCAGGCTATCACCGACAAGACCCTCGCTGTGTCACTGGTCAACCCGCACAACCCGTCGGGCACCGCCAACGAGGCGCAGGCGCTGCACCGCTTCATCGAGGAAAGCGCGCGGCGAACGCTGATCGTCGTCGACGAAGCCTATCTCGAATATGACGCATTCGATCAGAAAAGTGCGATCGGTCACGTCCGCGCCGGCCGCAACGTGCTGGTGTTCCGCACGCTCGCCAAGATCTACGGGCTCGCCGGTCTTTCGATCGGCTACGCAGTCGCGCCTGTCGAGCTTGCGAAGGGGCTGAGGGCTGCCGGGATCGGTGCGCCGCACAGCCTCACCCGCCCCGGCCTCACCGCCGCGGCTGTCGCGCTTGCCGATCAGACCTACGTCCAGGCCGTTCGCCGCGCGACGCTCGCCGAACGTGAGAAGCTGAACACTCTGATCGACCAGCGCGGCTGGCGGCGCACCGACAGCCGGGCGAACTTCGTCTTCTTCCAGCCGCCCCTCCCCCAGGCGCTGCGCGACGCGCTGAAGCGGGAGGGGATCGATATCGCCCGCCCCTTTCCGCCGCTCGACGACTGGCTGCGCATCACGATCGGTCGCCCCGCGGAGACCGCGCGGATGCTGACGTTATTGCGCAACTGGAGCTGACCGGGCGAACGTAGTTCCCCCGGTGCCTGACAGGCTAGGGATGGAGCGTTCCCCGCAGCACCACGATGCCGGTCCCGGATATCTCGGGTTCCGGCGTGAGCCTGAGCCGGATGAAGCTGGGACGGCCCATTTTGGTGCCTTGCTCGATCACGATACCCTCCTTGATCAACCCTTCGGCCGCAAGATAGGCCGCGAGGGGACCGGCCGCCGTCCCGGTCGCGGAATCTTCCCAGAGTCCGACCGTGGGGTTGAAGAAGCGGGCATAGGCGGTTTGGGGCGCACCGGCATCGAATGCGTAGATGTAGCAGCCCTCCGCCGGGGTCTGGTCGAGGACCGCGAGCAGCTTCCCGGCATCGGGCAGCGCCTTGTCGACCCGGCTGGCGTCGCGAACGCGCACGATGAGATGCGTGGCGCCAGTGTCGGCCGGGCGCGGCTTCGGCTCGACGAGAATATCGTCTTCACCCAGGCCGAGCGCGGCCGCCAGCGGCGCGATATCCTCCAACGGCTCCGACAAGCTCAGCGGCGCCTGACGCATCCGGCCATGGACGCGGCCATCGATCGACACGAACTCGATCGGAAGGATATCCGGTCCGATTTCCTGCTGAAAGGTTCGCGCCGTCGTCAGCGGCCCCAAAGCGCCATGCTCGCCCAGCCACAGCCAGGCGCCAAGCGCGTTGTGCCCCGCACCGAAGACTTCCGCCCCGCTCGCGGTGAATGAGCGCAGTTTCCAGTCGGCACGCGTGCTGCGCATGATGAAGGTGGTTTCGGCCTGATTGAACTCGCCGGCGATCCGCCGCATCTGCTCGTCCGTCAGTTCGTCGGCATCTTGCACCACCGCGAGCGGATTGCCGGTCAGCGGCGAGTCCGCGAAAACATCGATGATGCCTGCCACAAGTCCGCTCATCGCTATCCTTTCAACTGCTGATTGCACCGAGCACCATCAACTATATGCAGCTCGCACGGACATTGGGCATAAGGCCCGAGGCCGCAGAATGCGCGGCATACTCGTCGAGCGACCTTTCATCGGGGCTGGGGTTGCGGCACCGTGCGCAGATAGGGCGCCTGTTCCTGCCAGCCGCCCGGGAACAGCGCTTTCGCTTCCTCGCCATTTACCGACGGCAGGATGATGACATCCTCACCCTGCTGCCAATCAGCAGGGGTTGCGACCTTGTGACTGTCGGTCAGCTGCAGGCTGTCGATCGTACGCAGGATCTCCGCGAAGTTGCGGCCGGTGGACGCCGGATAGGTCAGCGTCAGGCGGACACGACGCTCCGGATCGATCACGAATACGCTTCGCACCGTGTTGGTGTCGGAAGCGTTGGGATGAATAATCCCAAGCAGGTTGGCGATCCGCCGGTCGGCATCGGCAAGCAGGGGGAAATTGACCGCGGCCCCTTGAGTGCGTTCGATATCGCCAGCCCAGCGCACATGGTTGTCGACCGTATCGACCGACAGGCCGATGACCCTAACCCCGCGCCGATCGAATTCGGGCTTGAGCTTCGCCACCGCGCCGAGCTCGGTCGTGCAGACGGGGGTGAAATCCTTCGGATGCGAGAAGAGCAGCACCCAGCTGTCGCCAGCCCAGTCGTAGAAGGTCAGCGGGCCTTCCGTCGATTCCTGGGTGAAATCCGGTACGGTATCGAGCAGCTTCAGCGACATTGACGGGTCCCATTTCTATCGGCCCCATCGAGGGGCGGGTGACGACTCATAGCCTTATATTCTATCATTTAGATATGATTTAAAGCCGAAAAAGTGTGCGCTGCACAAAATCGAATATCGATGTATATAGCTGTTTTATAACATATTATTGACGACCGCTCGTTCGGAATCTCGCCCCCCTTTATCCCCTGATACCTAAACTATCGGGCTAATTCATATTCGATAGATATGAATTAAGCATGGCCGCCAGCCAATGCGGCGGCCGATGATTGGGGGCAATTCAGGACATGTCTTCTGCCGATACGATAACGCGCAACCATGCAGCCGGCCGCACCCGCCGAAGGCGACCGGGGCTGCTGACCGCGCTCCTGCTGGCCGGAAGCTCGATGCTCGCCGCGACGAGTGCGCAAGCTCAGTCCGCCGACGAACTGGAGCGAACGAACCGCGAGCTGCAGGCGGAGAATGCGCGGCTCAAGGCCGCGCTCGAGCGCGCGGGCATTCGCCCTGAGGCGCGCCCTGCCCCGGTCCAGCAGGCGGCAGCATCGCCCGCCCCGGCGCCCGTTCAGCCCGCGGATAACCGCGGCGATGCCGAACTCGGCGAGGCGATCACCGTCACCGCACTACGCCTCAAGGAGGCGCCACGCTCGGTCTCGGCGGTCACCGGCGAGGAGCTGGAGAAGTTTCACGTCAACAACTTCCGCGACATCGCCAACCGCATCGGCAATGTCCGCACCTCGTGGAACAATCCGAATACCGCGTCGATCTTCGTGCGCGGCGTCGGCTGGGCGGCAGGCGCCGGCGTGCTCGATCCCAGCGTCGGCGTCAGCGTCGACGACGTCAGCCACGGGATCAGCTCGATCTCGGCGCTGAGCAACTATCTCGACATCGAGACGGTCGAAGTGCTGCGCGGTCCAACCGGCGTTGACGGCCTCAAGGCCACCAACCTTGGCCGCGTGTCGATCCAGACGCGGCGGCCGACCTTCGACTTCGAGGCCCGCGCGGCGCTGACCTTTGGCGAGCGCAACACGCTGATCGGCACCGCGGCGCTGGGCGGCGGCGTGATCGACGATCTGCTCGCGGTGCGCTTCACCCTCAATCGCGAGACCGGCGACGGACCCTACAAGAATGCGAATGACAGCCACTACACCTGGCGCAACACCGACCGCACCAGCGCCCGCGCGCAGTTCCTGATCACGCCCTCCAGGAACTTCGAGGCGCTGATCACCGTGGACTATACGCCGACGGGCCGCGAGATTTGCGAGAATTGCTTCGCGTTCAACAACAAGACCCCCGCCTACTACGACTGGATCAACCCGGCGACGGGAACGCGCGGCGCGGTCGACTATTCGAACGATGCCTTCGGCAAGCTGCAGCGCCGCTGGTTCGCGCAGAAGACCGATTATACGATCGACGACTATTATGCGCGCGAGGTGAACACGCTCGGCGAATACCCTAACACCTATGAGACCAAGGGCGCGACCGCCAACCTCCGGTTCAAGCTCGACGAGAACATCACGCTGCGCTCGATCACCGGTTATCGCGACTATAAATTCTCGCAGGGCGCCGGCTCGCACACCCAGTTCGAATGGCTGCGCGCACCACGCGGCACGCAGACCTCGTTCGAACAGTTCAGCCAGGAGCTGCGCCTCGACGCCAAGCTCGGCAGCGCGCTGAGCTTCCGCAGCGGCGCCTTCTATTATCGGGGCAAATTCCCGAACTACAGCCAGACCGAGCGCTACGGCTCGGACGGCGGCGCCTGGTATGCAACCGCTGCGCAATATGCGCTGCTCGACCCGGTCAACCCCGCCCTCCCCAATGCGGCCGATGCAGCCGGCCGCGCGCTGCTGCTCAACTCGGTCAACGGCCTCATCACCCAGCGCAAGGAACGCTACGAGAATGAGACGCTCGCGGGCTATGCGAACATCATCTGGGACGCGACCGACCGGCTGACGCTCAACCTCGGCGCCCGCGTGTCGCGCGAGACCCGCAAGAGCCAGGCACAAAGCGGCATCCTGTCCAACGGCTTCGGCGCCGAGCTCAACCCGGCCTCGGTCAACAACGTCACGCTCAACGGCTTCAGTAGCAACGCGGCGGGCGCGCTGACGGGCACCAATTCGGCGGCGCAGCTCGTGCTCGCCGATCTCGTCGCGCAGAAATATTTCGGGATCGCGACCTATGGCGGGCTGAGCACCGCGCAGCGCGCGCAGGTGGGGGCCGCCAAGTCGATCCGCGCGGCCCGGATCGGGGCACTCTACCAGCTGACCCAGGCCGAGCGCTACGAAGGCACGTTGCCTACGATCGAGGCGGGGCTCTCCTATACCGTCGCGGACGAGCTGACGCTGGTCGCGACCTACAAGCATGGTGAGAAACCCGGCATCTCGCAGATCGTCGGCGCCACCGCGCTGGGCGGCAAGTCGGTGCCCGCGCGTGCGGAGAAGACCGACGCGTTCGAGATCGGCGCGCGCTCGTTCCTGTTCGAGCGGGCGCTGCAGATCACCGCGACCGCGTTCCTCCAGAACATCTACGACTATATCCAGCCGGGCTTCGTCTATGACGCCGTCCAGACCGAGCTCAACAACAATGGCCAGCTCGCCTATCTGTCCGCGCTCGGCAACGTGCCCCATGTCCGGACCAAGGGCCTCGAGCTCGACGTCACACTGCTCGCTATTCCCTATACGACGCTGCGCTTCTCGGGCGCCTATACCGATGCGCGCTATGTGGACTTCAAGTTCGCCGCCAATCCGGGCGAGCTGGGCGGCGCCAACCCCGCGGGCCCCTATTACGATGCCAGCGGCAAGACCCTTGCCGGCGCGCCGAAATGGAGCGGCAATCTGTTTGCCGACTTCTCCTATCCCCTGGCGGGGTCGACCACGCTCCAGGCCAATCTCAACTATAATTTCCAGAGCGGCTATTATGCCGACACCTCGCTGTCCCGCTATACCCGGACCGGTTTCTGGGGCGTGACCGACCTCTCGCTCGGGCTGGGTTTCAAGGACAACCAGTTCGGCGTGGCGCTCATCGTGCGCAACCTGTTCGACGTCGACACCGGCCTTCAGCCCTCCTGGAACCAGTACAAGCCCGGCGTCCCGCGCTGGATCGGCGTGACGCTGCGCGGCTCGGTCTTCTGAGCGAACAACCCACCAACCCGACATTTAACGAAGGATCATCCATGACCATTCTCACGCTCAATCGCCGTCGCAGCTGGCTCGTCGGCGCGTCGCTCATCCTCGCGCTCGGCGCCGGAACGCCGCTCGCCACCGCTCAGACGGGACAGAAAACGCCCCTGCGCGAACATCTCGTCAAGAAGCGCGCGGCCCTGCAAAAGGCGGGAACTCGCACCACGCCGCAGACGCTGACTGCCCGGGTAACCGCCGAAAGCCGGTCGGGCGTGCGGCGTCTACGCATCCGGGACTATCAGTATCTGAGCGACAGCGGCCGCGATTTCGGCGGCTATAATCTCGGTGCGGGATCGTGGGACACCGAGGTCGGCGTCCTCGCCAGCGCGGTCGCCGATGCGTTCGTCGTCCAGGCGGCAAAGCGCAGCATCCCCATCGATGCCATCGACGTGGTGTTCACCAGCCGTCCCGATGCCCCCTCGGTCGAGAAGGAGCGCAAGGTCGCCTATCCGCGGAACCTTGCCTATGTCGCCTATATCGACTCCCCGGCCAGCGCGGCCGAGCTCGAGGCGCTGCGCAAGGCGGTCGACGAAACCTCGCCGGTACTCGCCCTCGTCAAGGAAGCCCAGCCGATCGAGCACGGCAAGATTTTCTACACCCAGTCGCCCGCGGCGCGCGATCCCAACCTCCCGCCGGGCCTGCGCGACTTCCTGGTCGAGAAGCGCGCCGCCATCCTGCGCAAGGCCGAGGCCGCCAAGGCCGGCAAGACGAGCGAACCCTATTCGCTGCGTGCACGCGCCCGGGTCGAGCCGGCCACCGGCATCCGCGCGACACGGACCGGCGAGGGCAATTTCCTGCTGCTGCACGACAGCGCCAGCGACCTGCTCGGCTATGGCCTTGCGCCGACGGTGGAGGAGCATCAGCTCGGCGTGCTCGGCACCTGCCTCACCCACATCTTCGAGATTCAGGCGGCGACCCGTCAGGTCGTGCTCGACTCGCTCGAAGTCCGTGTCGAGGGCAAGCTGGTTCCCGCAACCGCCACTGCGCCCGCACGCTATCGCGACGTGCAGTACAGCGTGCACATCGAATCGCCGGCCAGCCGCGAGGAGATCGACGGGCTGCGCACCGCGGTCGAGGCCACCTGCCCCGTCTACAACCTGCTCAAGGATCCCCAGACGGTTCAGGGCAGCGTGGTGAGGGGCCGCTACCAGGAGCCAGCGGCGCCAGCCGCCTGACGCACGATCCGCGGGTGCCTACCGGGCGCCCGCGGCCAGCATGAGGCCCCGCTCTGCCACCCGCACAGGTGGGAGAGCACCCGTTTCGACCCCCACAGTTATGATGGTCCATGTCTCTCAAGTCCGCTGTCGCGGCAGCCTTTGGCTAATGCATCTCGACGGCCTAATGACTGCTATGAGGACGCGAAGCTGACTTCGACGATCTTCATCGATTTGCCTGTGCGTTCACAGCTTCTCGGCGCCGCGTAACAAACAGTGCGCTAGGCCGCCACGGGTCCGACGCCGTCACCGGGGCCTGACGATCCACGAAGAAGAGTCCCGGCGGCTCGTCCGGCGCCCTTCCCTTCCTCGCATCCTCGGCAATCGAACCGGCAAGGCTCGCAAGATAGGCACGGGTTTCACCCGGTAGCGGCTGTCCTGTGGCCAGATGCGCGGCATAGCGTGCCGGGCCGGCATTATAGGCGGCGAACAGCCCCGGGTGACCGAAGCGATCATAGAGGCGTCGCAGATAACAGGTGCCGGCCAGGATATTGTCGCGCGGCACATGTGGATCGGCGCCAAGCCCGAGCGCGCGCCGCATGTCCGCCCAGGTCCCCGGCATCAGCTGCATCAGGCCCATCGCACCGGCGCGGCTGACGATCGAGCGTCCATTCAACTCGGTGCGCCCGCCGCTCTCGGCGCGCATGACCTGCTTTATCCAGACCGCCGGAATGCCGCACCGCGCCGACGCCGCCTCGATCAGCGAAGCCCAGCGCGCCAGAGGATCGGCCGTAGCGGACGTCGCCGCGAACAGCATCAACGCGCCAGCGGCAAGCCTCAGCCCCGCCATAGCAGCTGCGCCCCGCCGACAATATCGCCGCGCCGGGTCGGCCCGAAATAGCGCCCGTCGAATGATTCCGGACTATCCATGAGCAGGAAAAGAACGTCCTCGCCCAGCGCAACGCAGCCATTCCACCAGGGCATGCGCCGTCCGGCGCCATCGGCCGCCCGCCGCTCTGCGACGCGGCGGCCATTGACCGAGATCCACCGGTCAGACGCGCAAACGGTATCGCCGGGTCCGGCGGCAACGCGCTTCACCAAGGGGACATTGGCGGGAAGATAGCGGCGTACGGCGGCAAGCCCGCGCCAGTGCCGGGGAACGCGCGCGATCACCATGTCGCCCACGCCGACCTTGCCCACACCGACGCGATAGAGGCCGCGCGGCGCGCTATCGGAGAGGTTCCAGACGAGGCGCGGCACCGGCGGCGCTGCCACCGTCGCCGCCAGCGCGCAGCCGAGCACCGCCAGGGCAAGTATGCCCCCCAACGGAACCAGCCACATCCGGCACCAGGCGCGGAAGTGCCCGTATTCAACCATCATCCCGCTCCGCCGCGGTGCTCGCCACCGACCAGCGCTCGAGGTCCGCGACATGATAGAAGACGAGACGGCCATGTCGCCGGAAGCGCGGGCCGCTCCCAGCGGCGCGCATCCGCTCGAGCTTGCGTACCGACAGGCACAGAAAATGCGCCGACTGGCGCGTATTGAGATAGGGCCGGCCGGACGGCGCACTCCCCGCTCGATGCGATGATGCGGACATGATGCTGCTCCCTTGCGGCCATCGCATCGAGCATCGTCCCGCAGCGAAAGCCCGGGCAGAGTCGAAATCGCACTCCCGCGATTTCGACTCCCATCCCCATCGTCACCTCGACCGCAGCAGCGAACGATAGCCGCCCTGCTCCATCCGCCGCGCCTCGGCGACGCGCCGGCGAACGCGCGATAGGAGGAAGTCTGAGCGCCCGTTCCATTCGGCGCGCACGCGCTGCTCGCCATAGAGCGCGGCGGCGATTTCGCGATGGGAAGCGCCCGCAGCCAGCGCATCGGCGACGCGGAGCGCCTCGAGGCGGTGCCCCAATCCGGCCAGCGGCTGGAAAAGCACCTTGAGGAAGCGCCCCTTGCGCCATAGCGAGAGCAGACGGCGGACGGTCAATAGCCGGGCATCGAGATGCGAGAAGCCGGCCAGCTCGAATGCCAGCCGGACAGAGCCCTGCCCCGCCAGCGTGCCCTCGACCACATCGAGCCGCAAGCGCCGCCAGCCATCGGACAGGACGAGATATTCGCGGCCGTCATCGCCGCAAGCGAGCGATGCGCAATCGGCGAAGCGAGCCAGCTCGAACGCATCCGGATCCCTGACGGCGACCGGCTCTGCCCGGACCGGCACGACGCTGCCGTCGAGCTCGGCGGTCCAGAACAGCCGGGCAGCAGGCGCCGGACAGTCCGGGCGCTCGGCGAAAGTGAAGCCCCCAGCGATGGACCCCGCGCATCGCCGCGACGACCGGAACACCCTGCAGCAACTGCCCCTCGGTGATGCGCTGGGCGTGCCACCAGGCGGCATAGCCAGGATCGCGGCGCAGCCATTCCCAGGCGAGGCCGGCGGCATCGATGCCGATCAGCGCGCGGTAGGGCGCGCCGTCTCGCCAGTCAGGGCGGCCCTCAGCCCCTGGCCGCTTCACAGCGGCCAGACCGGGGCCATGGGTCGGTAGACCGATGGCGGCGGGGTTTGCACAATCGGACCCCGCCGCATAACATTCGGCTCTTGTCGATACGTCCGCCGCGACGACTGAGAATCGGCGCGGCCGGGTCCGGAAGGATCAACGCGAGCATGGAGCAGCCTGGGGCGTGCCTCGCTACAGCGTGGCGTGTGTCATGGGCATGGCGAAGATCGCGGAGGAATTCGCGCGGGCGGTGGAACGGGCTGCCAATCTCAAGGAGCTTGAAGATGCCGTGGAGGCGATCGCGCGCGAGATGGGCTTCCGCTTCTTCGCGCTGACGCATCATGTCGACTTTCCGCGGGCACCGCGGCCGGCGATCCGCCTCGATAACTACCCGCCGGCCTGGGTCGAATATTTCGATGCGCAGCGGCTGGGCCCTTCGGATCCGGTGCACCGCGCCAGCCAGATGACCGGCGTGGGGTTCCGCTGGTCGCAGCTGGCACAGATGGTCGACCTCTCTCCACGCGACCGCGATATCCTCAAGCGCTCCCGGCGCGCGGGGCTCGGCGATGGCTTTACCGTGCCGGCGCACATTCCGGGCGAATCCGCAGGTTCCTGCTCGTTCGCGACCGCCCGAGGCCGCAAGACCCGCCCCGAATGGTTGCCGCTGACCCAGCTGGTCGGCGCTTTCGCCTTCGAAGGCGCGCGCCGGCTCTCGCGGATGCGCGAACTCGACCAGGATGCAAGGCCGAGACTTACCGATCGTCAGCGCGACTGCATCTTCTGGGCGTCGCGCGGCAAGTCCGACTGGGAGATCGCGCAAATCCTCGGGCTCAGTCATGACACGGTGATCCAGCACTTGAAGCAGGCGCGCGAGCGCTACGGGGTCGGCAAGCGCACGCAGCTCACGGTGCACGCGCTGTTCGACGGAACGCTCAGCTTCGTCGATGTGCTGAGGCGTTGAAAATCCCCATTTCTGGGGAATGGCCGCACGCAGCGGCCGGACGGATGATCGGGGCCTTTCATGGCCGAGGGAGCCCCGACCCATGCGCATCACTGTCGATTCCGCGAGCAACGCCGCCGATGCGGCGATGCGCGGCATGTTCGAGGCGCGCAAGCGCGTGTTCGTCGACCTGCTCGGCTGGGGCCTTCCGGTCCTCGCCGGCCGCTACGAGATCGACCAGTTCGACGACCAGCACGCCCGCTACCTGATCCTGACCGACGACCATCACCGCCACCTGGCCTCGGCGCGGCTGCTGCCGACCACGCGCCCGCATATCCTTAGCCAGCTGTTCGCCCAACTATGCGAGGGCAGCCCGCCAAGCGGCCCGGCCACCTACGAGATCACCCGCTTCTGCCTCGAGCGATCCTTGAGCGCGCGGCGCCGGCGCGAAGTCCGCAACCAGCTGGTCAGCGCGCTCGCCGATTATGCGCTCGCCAACGGCATCACCGCCTATACCGGTGTCGCCGAGACCGGCTGGCTGCAGCAGATCCTGGCGTTCGGCTGGCGCTGCCGCCCGCTCGGCCCGTCCCTGCGGATCGACGGCATGATGCTGGGTGCGCTGCGCATCGAAATCACCCCTGAGACCCCGGCGCTGCTCGCCGCGGCCGGCATCTACGCGCCGGTAGCCGACACCATCATCGAGGCGGAGGCGGCGTGATGCACGCGAGCCTGCCAGCGACGCAGCCAGCCGACGAAACCGAACGCTGGACCGGCCAGTTGCTCGAGCAAGGCTATTGCGTCATCCCCGATGCCCAGCCGCCAGCCCAGGCCGCCGCGCTCGACCGCGACCTCGAGCAAAGCTTCGCACAAACGCCCTTCTGCCAGGGCGGCTTCTATGGCGAGCGCACCAAAAGGTTCGGCCGGCTGCTCGCGCGCTCGGACAAGACCGCAGCCTTCGTCATGCACCCGCTGATCCTCGACATCGCGACCCGTGTCCTCCAGCCCTGGTGCGAGAGCATCCAGCTCAACCTGACGCAAGCCATCGCGCTGCACCCCGGCGCATTGCCGCAGCTACCGCACCGTGACCAGGACATGTGGCGCGGCACGCTTGGCGACACCGAATATCTGGTCAATGTGATGTGGCCGTTCACGCCCTACCGCAAGGAAAACGGCGCGACCCTGATCTGGCCGCGCAGCCATGGCCGCGAGGCGCTCAAACCCGAACCCGCAACCCAAGCCCATGCCGTCGAACTCGATCCCGGCGCCGCGCTCGTCTTCCTCGGCTCGACCCTGCACGGTGCCGGCGGCAACACGACCACCATCACGCGGCGCGGCATGATCGTCAGCTACTGCCTTGGCTGGCTCAAGCCATACGAGAACCAATGGCTCGCCTATCCGCCCCCGACCGCGCGCCGCTTCGATCCCGACCTCGCCGCACTGGTCGGCTATCGCCAGCACCGCCCGAACCTTGGCAATTATGAGGGCCAATGCCCCTCGCTGCTGCTCAAGGATGACTGGCCCGATTGTATCGGCGCGATCGATGCACTGCGCCCCGACCAGCAGGCGCTGGTCGCCGACTATGTCGCGCGCCAGCACATGACCTGACGATGAGCCCCGGCGTCACCTTCGAACGCGTCTATCGCGAGCTCAAGCGCCGGCTCGGCGACGGCACGCTCAAAGCCGGCCAGCCGATCGAGCCCGCCCAAATAAGCGCCGAGCTCGTCGCCAGCATCACCCCGATCCGCGACGCGCTGCACCGCCTGGTCGGCGAGCGGCTGGTCGAAGCCCCCAACCATAACGGGTTCCGCGTACCCCGGCCCAGCGAGGCCGAGCTGCGCGACCTCTATCTGTGGAACGGACAACTGCTCGCGTTTGCGGTTCGCCACCTCCCTGGCGAACCATCCGCCGCGATCGCCCCTCCCGCCACAGCGGCGGATATCGGCACCGCGACCGCCGACCTGTTCTTGCATCTGGCCGGCGCCACGCGCAGCGACGAGCACGTCCGTGCCATTGCGCAGCTCAACGACCGGCTTGCGCCCTACCGCCGCGTCGAGCCCGACATTCTCGACGGCCCGGACGAGGAATTCGACCGGATCTGCGTGCTGCTCCAGGGAGTGGAGCGCAGCCGGTTGAACCGTGCCCTGACGCGCTATCACCTTCGCCGGACCAAGGCCGTACCGCATATCCTGGCCGGCTTGTGACATCGCTTCAACCAGAGACTGAGAACCAAAACCTGTCGCGCGGGCAACGATCGTCAAAGGCTCTACGATCGCGGTGTCGACCAAGTCGGAGCATACTGCGGTATCTGTTGTGGTGCTGTGAGATGGCACGCGGCACCTGACACGGTGGAAAGCAGTTTTCGCGGTTGATCCACAGTTCGGACCTTCTGGGCCGTGGGCGTGACGCGAGGCGCGACATACCCGGTCGCGTTCGAGATGCAGAGCCGCCAACTCGCAGATCCGGTCCCCACGAGGCTAGCGTTGCGCGCGCGAAGGGACTATCTTGGTGGCATGGCCAAGAAGGTGACCACGAGGAAAGAGACGACGCAGCGTTCGAGCATTACAGGTCAGTTTCTGACCGTCCGTACGAGTGACGTGCGTGGGTCTAAGGTGAAATTCGGCAGCGTGACGGTCAGCGGCGCTAAACCTAGCGCTGAGGCCGTCAAGACCAATGTCGAGCGCAGCACGCAAGCGCTCGCGCGTGTCACCAAGAAGCTCGCCAGCCCCGGCGTCGTGCTCCGGGAAAAGAAGGACGTTCCACAATTCTCGGTCGCCGAGGGCGAGACCGGTGTGTTCATCCGCCGGCTCAACGGCCGCACCGATCGCGGCAAGTTCGTCAACGGAAGCTTCCAGGTCGGCGAGTGAATCCGCTCGAGGCCGGTGTCGAGCAGATCCTCGAGGCCCAGCGCAAAACGAAGAAACCGCTCGCAATTGTGCTGGCGGGCCATAACGGCTCCGGCAAGTCGACGATGTGGCGCCGCACGCTTTCCGATCAGCTCCAGATCCCGCTGATCAACGCCGATCGGATGATGCTGTCGATCCTTCCCGAGCCCGACAGCGAGGGCGCGCTAGCCTCCTGGTCTCAAACAGTGCGCGACACCGACGAGGGATGGATGCGCGTGGCGCAGAATGGCGTCCAGGCCTTTGTCGGACACGCCATGCAGGCAAAGGTGCCGTTCGCGATGGAGACGGTGTTCTCCTATTGGGAACCGCAGCCCGACGGCACCATCCTCTCCAAGCTCGACCTCATTCGCGACATGCAGAAAGCGGGCTATTTCGTCCTGCTGATCTTCGTCGGCCTCACCAATGTCGAGCTCTCGATCCTGCGCGTCCAGACCCGCGTGGCCGAACATGGGCACGATGTAGAGGTCGATCGCCTGCTCCGGCGTTTTCCCAAGACCCAGCACGCCGTCTCCGCAGCGGCAAAAATTGCCGATGCCTCAATCTTCACCGACAACAGCCGCGACAAGAAGCGCGCCTTCACGGTTTGCCGGATCCAGCTTGGCGAGAAACAGCTCTTCGACTTGCGCCAGAGCAGCACAACGGTGCCTCCAGCCATCCTCGAATGGCTTGGGGTGGTCAGCCCCGACCTCGCGTGAACGCCGCAACTGCGCGGCCTGTCTGTGCGCTCTTCGCGTTGCCAATTCGATGCCGAAACTCCCGTGAGGGTCGGCACAAGAGGCCGGTTGCCCTCGTGCGCCAAGCCATTGGGTCAACGGGCATCGATCATGCGATTGTCAGAATGTTGAATCTGAGCCGCCTGTAGACTCACCGCCTTTAGGCTCTGGGCCGCGAAAGCCGACATGGTGAACCAGACCGGCTGGACAGCCGGAACTGGACCATCTCCGCCCCGGCTGGAAGCAGTCGCGATACTTATGTCCAGCCCGCTTCCCGTGAATACGCGAGCTGTTCGCCTCCGGCCCGCCCATTCGAACGCCGGGCGGCGCGGGCGCGCTCATAGTGCTTCAGCCGCGAGCGAACTGGCTCGACACCGGCAGGCGACACGATGACAAGCCAACCCTCGGACGCCGCAGCATCCATGCCGACGAATTCGTTGATCGCTATCATTCCTTGTCGCCACCAGATGCTCTCGGTCATCAACGCACCGTGGTCATCCACCCAACGAAACAGCCCATCTTTAGCTGGCTGCCACCCGATATCGGCAGCCAAGAGAGGGTTGAGCGCTAGGAAGCTCTGGAATGCATGCAGAGCACCGCCGGACACCACGGGCACCGGCCGGTCGAGACCGGCAAGCTGGGGATAGGCCTCGCCGAGGCGCGTGCTCCGAAAATCGAACCATTGAAATCCGGGCTCTCCCCGCGCGGGCTCCCGGGGATGAACGAACCGCATCGCGCGATCTTCCTCGGGGCGCTGACGATCAAGGCTGCGTGTCATCGTCAATTCGGCGAGGATCAAACCGCCATCGGGAGTCATGTCGGCGGACGGTATCGCGTCAGCGACACCGTCAATCCAGTGGCCGCGATGCATTTCGTTGGGCGTATCGGCCGCGTGGATCGCAAGCCAATCAGGCCGGGGCCGCGGCTCCGCAACGGATAAAACGGCGTCGACGGTAGTCAGCCGCGATCGAACCCATCCGTGGCCCCAGTTCAGCTTCCGGGCATCCACGAGCTCGCTTACCAGATGTCCGAAGGCGGCATGGGCCACGAGCGGTCGCGGCCTCTGATACGGCATTCTGGGCCCCACCGTCCTAATGTGCTCAAGCAGTTCCGCTTCCGCCTCCCTGCTCCATTTTTCCTGCGGAGCGATGGCCTTCATCAGCTGCACCGCGCGCTGCTCCAGGATCTCAAGCGCGATCCCGGTCCGATCCGCGAGCCAAGTGAGCTCGTCGCTTACCGAGTAGGTCAATTCCACCGGATCGCTCGAATCGGGAAGCGGATTTCCGGCGGCACTAGTCGAGCCGAAACCGCCAGAATCCCGCATGGGCGCCTTCGGTATCTCGAGACCATAGATCGCCGGTAGCGCCCGCTCCGGCGGCTTAGGGGGAATTTCGAGGCCCAAAGCCAAAAGGTAACGCTGGGCAAGACCCCGAAGGATCGAATTGGGCGCCCAGGCGAATTCGGAAACGGTATCCGACATTTGCACCGCCCAATCCGGCGCTGACACTGCAGCGCAGACCAGAAATTCGAGTGCGACTTGTTGGCCCACCTCATCGCCGGCGAGCCGTTCCCTCGCCCGGACAAGTACCGTGTCGCGCGGATCACCGCGGGCCGCGAGGGCAACTAGCCCCTTGCGCGCTTCGATCGCCACTTCCTTGACCGCGTGCGTCAGGGCCTCATCGAGCAGCGCCAAGGGAAGATCCACCGCACTAAGCGCAACGAAACCAGCAGTCCGGATGCTCGCGGGAGCCTTTGCTTCCTCAAGGGCTCCGACATGCTCGCGCATTTCCGACCAGATCGCGACAACCGGTACGGTTTCGAACAATACTTCGGTAACCTCGTCCAACGCGCTCATCAGTTCACCTGGACTGAGGCCCTGAAGATAGTCCTCGATCAGCATGCTAAATGCACGGCGACGCCCTAGCTCACCATCGAGGAGCACCATCGCGCGCGCCGCTGCCAATCTCGACCCGCCATCGTAGAACTGCATCCAGCCAAAGCTTTTCGAATGGGCAAAGCTTGTTTCGGCCATGGTCGCCGCTCGCTCCCGCAACCCGAACCGGACGCCACAAGCTATGACCGCGAAAAACGAGGTCGGTCGCAAGCTCAACTTACCGACTCCATCGAGAATTTCGCCGACCAGCGTTTGAGATGTGCCCTCCGGAATCTCACTGAGTATCTTCGACCAGTCGATGGCCGCGCGGCCCTTTGCGCGAGCAAGAAGGTTTCTCAGCGCTTCCGGCGTTGCCGCCGCCCTAGCCAGCGCAGCCAAATCATGCTGTGTTCCGTCGGCATCGACCAAGACATTCTTGGGTTCTTCCCCGTCCCAGTCGTCGTCGCGGTCGCGGACTGCAATGCGTGGTGGCATAGGCTCGATGCCTGCCCAGCTCAGCCGGGTTTCCGCACTGGCCTTGGTGGCGATCGCCCGGCGCAACATAGCCAGTGCGGCCGGTGGTGTGGGCCTAGCCGCAATCATCTCAAGGCGACGCACGAGCTCGCGGTCGGGCGACAGGTCGAACGGAACGACCAGATGGGATATCGCGGTGATAGCCTCCTCCTCCGCATCGGCACCGCCTGCCAATGCCGCACGGAGAAGGCCGGCTGTAACGATCGCACGCCTGGACAAGCCCTGCTGGATAAGAGCCGTTCCGACCGCAAATCCCAGCCCTGGCTCCGCTTCCGCGATACCGGCGAGCAGCTCCACGCTCGGATCCTCCCGGTTGGCACCCCGGTCCGCGACAAACAGAGTCGGCAGCGCATCGAGCAACGGCGCCACAAGCTCGGCGACGTCGTCATCCGCCTTCCGTAGCCGAAGACGCCTGGACGCCCAGTCGCACCAGGTTCCCATCTGATAATCCTTGTGGAAACCGACGCCGAACGATGTGGCCAGGACATTATCGAAGCTTCGAACCGCCCTGTCCCGCTGGCCCAAAGCCAGCCAGTCGAGCAAAATGTCCCTGTGTAGGGTAACCCTCTCCTCAAGCTCGAAATGAACGTCGATCTTCTGCTCCGCATTCTCGAGCGTCGCTATTGCGCGGGCGGTATCGCCATCAATGCGCCAGGCGCTCATCCCTGCGATGCGGACCATGTCGACGCTCCAGCCCGTCAGGTCGGGGTCTGGTAGGGTGAGCCGATCGTTTTCGATTGCCGCAACTACGGCCAGGAACGCTTCGCGGCTGTGAGCCTCAGCTGCCGCAAGGACACCTTCGATCAGCAGCGGCGCTGCACGATGAAGCTGATTCCAGTGATGCCAAGCATGCGCGTCACTCCTGGGTCTTCTGAAAAACCGAATTGCCGGCCGGAGACGTCGCGCTACCTCAGACGCTGGACTGATCGCGCCGCGAAGCGCCTCCCCCCACATGGTCCCCACCGTGATGAGGACGCGCTGGAAAAGAACTAGTCCTTCGTCCCATTTCTCACGGGCAGCCCGAACAGAAGACACCGGATCCATTGGACGCGCGCGTGCAGCCATGACCCGGGCTTGCACCAAGAGAGGCTCAAGTTCGGTCGCGAGATTGTCGGAATAGGATAGATGATCGCTGATGGTGAGTGGCCTGTCCGCAAACTCCAGATAGGGATCGGCCCGCTCCGCTGGCAGCAATTGAACGATCATGTCAGCGAGGCCGACCGCATCCGCGCGGTCGACTGGTTCCTCAGCGGGAAAATTTGGAACTAGCGCCGCCAAAGCCTCCGCACCGGCTTCCCGGTCCAACCTTCCATCGATGGCCGCGCGGGCACGCCAGAGCCGCACTTCGTCGAGGAGGCCCTCGCCGGCGTGCCCCATCGCGACGAACGACGCGACCAGCGCCTCGATCTCAGCCTTCGTGCCCTCTGCGAGTATGGTTTCGGCCAGCGCCGTCAACAGGCTGTGATGCAGCTCCGCCGCTTCCTCTTCGGCAGCGGCATAGGGGGGGGCTAAGTCCGGAAGGCTGGGGTCCACCCGGACCTGGAAAATCGCGCGCTGAACCTCGACGATCGGGCGAAACCGCCACGCGGATCGCGCCCAAGCGAAAATCTCATCATTGCCCTTTGCTTCAATGGCGACCGCGCCGGAAAGCATCGGGAGCGGCTCGGCGGCATCGAAGGTACGGCGAGCCAGGAGCGGCTGGGTCTCGAGCAGGTCCGCTGCCGCTTCCATCGCGTCCATCGGACTGACATTGAGCGCGGTGCCGGTGAACAGCGCAAAGGTTGAATTCTCTGGGTTCGCCACTCGAAGCGCGAGCCCGGCTGTGTCGACCTCGTTGAGAGCGCTCTCCCGATCTGCCATCTCCTTGTCGCTGAGGAGCAGCCGAAGCGCCGCGAGGCGATCGTCCTGGACGCTGGCGGCCTTGAGGCATGCATGGATATCGTCGCGAACGTCATCGATAGGGCGATGCGCAAGGAACTGCGCGCGCAGCTCGGTTTGGGAAGCGGCGGCCAGTGCCTCCCTCTCCATCCCGGCCTGAAGAAGATGATAGATGCGGTTCCAGCCAAATGGACAATCCGCCGGTACTTCCCCCGCGATTTCGGCCAGCCGGGAATGGTAGCCGCGGGATCTTTCCTGGTCCGCCAGGCCAAAGGGATCGACGCCGGTCCTTTGCAGCAGGAACTGGCGGAAGCTGTTGTGGAAGAAGATCCAGCGCCTGGGGGTTTCTGGATGGAAATAATGGCCGGCCGTCTTCACGAACCGCGTCAGCGCGGCGTCGGGTGCGAGCTTGCGTACCACGTCCAGGTCGATCGACCCGCGCATGCGGCTGATCAGCGCAAGCAGTTCCCGGATATCCGTCTCGTCGGCAAGCGTATCCCAATAGCTCGCGTATTCCTGCTCGATGTCCCCTTGATAGGTCTGCGCCGCTTCCAGGACGGTGCTTGCTGCGGTTTCGTCCTCAGCGCGAGAAAGGCGTTTGAGAAGGTAGTTCAACGCTAGGGGATGACCGCCGGTCAGGGTGTAAACCCGATCGACAAGATTCGCCGGTGCAAGATGTGGAACCGCAATCGGCAGCATCTCAAAGACATCGGTCCGGCTCAGCGGAGCCATTGAGATTTTCCGTCCTGGAGCTTCCAATTCGGCTCGGATCGGGCGAAGCGCGACCGACTCGCTGTCCAGGCCTACTTGCTGCGTCCCTAGGACGAAGATCACGCCGTCCCTCAACGTCGAGGGATGGGGCAGCTCATGGATGAGCGACCGGACCGGGTTTTGCTCGCGCTCGATATGGTCGAGGCCGTCGAGCAGGACGACCGTGCGGACTCCGGTGCGAGTCCATTCCTCGTGCATTCCGGCAAGGAGCTGACCGAGCAATTCGCGCAAGCCCTCAAGCGACTCCGGCATAGGGCTATGGCGGAACCCGGGGGGCGTATGATCCGCCAGCGCCAGGCATAGATCGCGTAGAAAGGCAGCCGCCTCTCCCCGTCCCTGCCGCGCATCGTCGCGCACGAAGGCATAGTAGCGAACGAGCCGAATTCCTTCCCGGTAGCGCAGCGTATGCGTGAGCGTCGTTGACTTTCCCGAGCCGGGAGGCCCGATCACAGCGACATAACCACGTCCATGCGCTTCGAACGCGGCATTCAGCTGGTCGATCGTCGCCGTGACCGGCCGGTACAAGCGTTCGTCGATCGGGAATTCGTGCCGGAACGCTGCTTCGAAACGTTTGCTCCAGCCGAGCCGCGCGATGATTGCGGCACGATCCAAGGTCACCGCTTCGCTGCTCGGGCTTTCGACGACGGCGCGCAGCATGAGCTGCGCAAGCAGCTCTATGTCGCGGGCGCGCGTGCTATTCTCTCCGGGGGCCGGAAGATCGTGATTCAGGTCGAGCTCGCAGGCGGCAAGGAAGAGCGGCAGTTCGTCGACGTCAAGTCCGCTCGAAACCGCGATCGCATCGATCGCGTCCTTCCAGACCTCGATCGCCTCTGTAGGATTGACATACCATTGCGACCGCTGCGTGAACGCCTCCGCCAGAAACGCTTGCAAATGGGTAGCGCCCTCGGACTTGGAATTTGGCAAATCGTCCGACGAGGACGGCCCATCATGCGCCAGATAATGGACGCGGACATGGCGGTCGGGATAGCGAACGCGCAGGGCTTGCCAGCCGGTGGCAAGCAACGAGAAAGCAGAAGGGTAAGGTCGGCCGGAGATATTGGTCGGGTCGATCAGCTTCCTGAAGGTGACATTCCCCTTCCAGCGCGACCATTTGACCTGATACGCGTCGAGAAGTCCGGGACGGCCGATAATCACGTCGTCCAGCCGCTCCGCATCGGGATCGACGAGACGTACCCACTCTAGTTCGCCTTTGACCAGCGCGTCATAGGCCAGTGCGGCGGCAACCCGGTACTGTGCGGTCAAGTTGCGAACAGCCCGAAGTTCGCCAGCGGCGGGTGCCCGGCCGGGCGTGGTCAGAGTATCTGGTTGATCGGTCATCTCTACCCGTTGTTCTTGCCCCCAGGCGATCACGCCAATGCCGAATGTTCGACTATCGCGCCGAGCGGGTGAAAGCCCCGCGTCGCCTATCGCTGTCGCCGACAGGTTGCAGGACCGCGCAAGTCGCGCAAGCCCGAGCTCTGAGATTGGGTCGCCCTGCCCTTCCCGGCGCCGCGGTGGTCGGCAAGCAGGTGCTGGGGCAATAGACAGAAGTATCCATTTCGGATTGAGCGGCATTGCAGCAGACGCTCCTGTCCGGCCAAGAGGAACAATGTCCTTACCCCTTGCCCAGATCGTCGTGACGGCCGTCACATCCCTCATCGTCGCTCTGGCCGCCACCGTCGCCGGCTATTTCACTGGCCGCGGAATGCGTTCGCACGAATGGAAGCTCACCCTAGTTCGCGAGCGCCTGCTCGAGCGCCAGCGGCTTTATGCGAAGTTCCTCGCTGAAGCCGATCGCAATCACATCACGGTCATCGCCAAGGGGGAGAAGACGATCGATAATCTGAGCCCGCTCCTTCTGCTCTTCGGCGAAATCTCAATGCTCTCGTCGAAGGCCGTGACCGATGTGGCACGGGGTCTGAGCGACGCTTGTCTTTCCTCGATCAGCGCGGAGGCCAAGCTTGAGGAAAGCAACTATTTCAAAGCGAAAGCGGCTTTCATCGAAGCCGCGCGCAGCGAACTCGAGACTCTGGAGAGTGGGGCCGGGCGCGACCACGCTTAGCGTCCGCCCAGCTTCTGGCGGTACGACACCCCTTTTCTACGACGACGAAAGCGGCCCAGCAACTCGCGGGCCGTAAGGTGACAGGCGGGTTTGCGGTGGTGAGCAGCGAATAGCAGCCCTTCCTAAGCAAGCGACGGCGAAGATACGTGACGATCCGGTTTGAAATTCACGACCGAACCTCGAACATCTGCTCCCACCGTGATCAGGTAATTCGAAGGCTATCTAGCTGCAATCGATTGTACCTAGGCAACATGCCCCGTTTGCGGAATGATGGACCCGTGCATACTCACGTTGACCTGCAATCCCCCATCAGCGACTACAGTATGGAGGGCGATTTCGTTCATTCGGTTGTGAATCGCCCCGAGGAACTCTCGGCTCTCGGCGAGATCCTAATCAAGTCCCGCATTGCAGAGATTGTCGGGCCGGGAGGTACCGGTAAGACCACTCTCGCGAGCATGTACACGCAGCACGCCCGATACCTGTTCGGGGATCGAATCGTTGATTTCGCAGGCTATCCCGGAGGACGACTCACCGATTACATCGATAGCCTCGTAGATCGCTTCCGATCGTTTGATGGACCCGGGCTGCTTGTGGTTGACCGCGCCGAGAGTCTCGATCCAAGCGACACGATGGAAGCGGTCCGTCGAATGGAAACGGGGCCCTGGGATCTCCGGTTCCTCTTTATCAGCCGCGTTTCGCTTGGACTTGGTGCTGCGATTTCGTCCGACGGCTTTCGTTTTGCGACTTTCCGCGAGCTATTGCGCAACACGCTGAAATTCGAGATATCTGATGTCGACGCCCAAGCGCTGTGGGACCAAACTCGCGGCTCGCCATTTATCCTCGCAACTCTCATCGAGGTCTGGCAGCGCAATCCCGATCGCCCTATCGGGCAACTAGGCACGCTACTCTCCCCCATCGACCGACCATGCCTGCTCGGTCCAGACGGGCGCCCGCTTCGACGCGGCTCTCGAGATGAACGCACGATAGTCGAGCGCGTTCGGTTCGTAACTAGCGCCATGCTTCATCAAGTAACGGTTCGCCCCGAACTCGTCTTCGAGCTGACGTCGCGCGAATTCGAACAGCTTGCAGCCGAACTGTTCGAGCGGGAAGGCTTCGAGGTAGAGCTCACCAAGGCGACCCGCGACGGTGGCAAGGATCTCTACGTTGCCCGCTCAGACATCATGGGAAGCTTCCGTTACGCCGTTGAGTGCAAGCGCTATGCGCCTGACAACCCCGTCAGGGTCGATGTTATCCGCAACCTTCACGCTGTGGTCGATCTCGAAAAGCTTAATGCCGGTATGGTGCTGACCACATCTCGTTTCACCAAGGATGCGAGGGCAGAGGCATCGAAGATCGAATACCGCATGTCATTGCGCGATTTCACCGAACTCAAGGCCATGCTTGAGTCTCATGGACCGAGTTCGGGTCACTGAGGCTTGTGCCGCTGAACGACGAGCATGGACATTTGCGCACCGATGCTTCTACGGCTCATCCCGCCCGCCCTGCTGTAAGACACTCGCCGGGCTCTCGCTAGGCGGCAGCCAGAAGGGCCGTTTCCTCCTTGAAGGAGTAGCGCTCATGGCTGCACAAGGTATCGCGCCGCTGGCTCCGCGACAGCTCGAGCGTCAAGAGGCTGTCCTCGGCGAAGGCAGGGCTCAGTTCCAGCCGGAGATACTCGAAAAGCTGCCGGTCGTGCACTGCGATCAGTATTTGGCGGCCGTGCTCCTTTGACAGGGTCCTAAGCAAAGCTGCGAAATGGGCGATATGGACATCGTCCATCGACTGCACCGGATCGTCGAGGATCAGCCAGGGCAGTTCCCTCGGCACCGACAAATGCAGTGCGACGAACAGCGTCAACGCGGCGGTGTTGAGGTTGCCGGCGCTCAACATCGCACCCGGCGTGCCACCTGCGTCGCCTCCATAACGGTGCTCCGTGATCAGCTTGGGCTGCAGCCGCTGTGTGCCCGAAGGCGGAATGCGGAACGCCGGCACGAACGGCTCGGCCGGCGCCAGCCGGACGAAGAGATCGCGCCACAAGAAATTCAGCCGGTCGTTGAACTCACGTCGGATGATCGTCGAGCGCACGCGGTCGACGGCATTGCGGATCAAGATGCCTTCGTCGCGAAGTCCCTGCGCTCGGGTAAGCGCGCTGTCGGCGCGCCGCCAAACCGTCATATCCTTGTCTATCCCGGCATCGATCTCCGCGCGCCTCGCCAATGCGGTGCGAATAGTGGCCAAATGTTCCAAGCCTTTGCGGCGCATCGTCACTCGGTCGCCGAGCCGTTTATTCTCGGTCATCAGCAAGAGTTCGATCCGACCTGCCGCCGCCTCAAACGACTCGCCTTCGCCCGCCTCAGCGGCACCGACCGTGCGCGCAAAGCCGTCGAGTGTCTCCCGTGCGCCCAGCAGCGCTGCGGTGCGCGACTGCGCCTCGGTGACCGCCCGGCGCGCGGCCACATCTTGACTGCGCAGCCGGCCGCCTTCGCGGAAAGCCTCCGCAAGGCTCTCGAGTTCAGCCGCCGCAGCTTCCAGATCCGCTGCCCGCCGGTCGAGGTCCGCCAGCTCCTTGGGGTCCACGATGCGGGACGTCAGCGCCTCGATCTCGCGCTCAAGCCGTTCGATGCTCAGCTGCACCTCGCCGCGCGAGCGGCCGAGCGCCAGCAACCGTTCGGCGGATCCGGACAGTCGTCGCACCTTGGCGTGAACATGCTCGCTGAGCGTACCTTTTCCTACCTCGCTGAAACCCCGGTCGCAGACTGGGCAGATCTCATCGTTCACGAAGCTCGTCAGCTCCGCCAGCGCGGAAGCAAGGCTGCCGGAGTCGCTTGATATCGAGCCGACCTCCGCATCGATCGTGCTGCGCTGGGCGAGCGCCGTGTCGCGCTCAGATTCCCCGGCAGCACGACGGGCGCTGTCGGTCCGTGCCTGCGTTGCCCGATCGGTCAACTCCTTGGCAGCCGCACGCAGCTTGGCGAGCGCCTCTTCCGGAAACCGGCCAAGCTCGCTCGGCAGCGACGCGTCGGGGAGCAGCCGTTCGACGCGTGCGCGCAAGACGGAAACCCGAGCGCCGTCGCCCGCTTCCCATCGCTGATAGACGACAGCCGACACATCGGCATCGGGCAGCTCCGCGGGCTCCTCTGCACTTTCCTGCGCCTTGGCGATTTCGCGCCTGATCGCTCCGAGCTCGCGCACATGATCGAGTAGCTTCTCCAACGCCGCCGCATCGGCCTTGTCGTCGAGTGCGACTGTCAGCGCGTCGAGCGACTCTTCATTGACAGAAAGTTCGGGCGCGATCTGTGCGAAGATCACCTTCAGCGGCGCGAATTCCGCTATCAGACTCTCGGTGACACCATTCCGCGACTTGCGCTGGCTGTCCACCAGGCGTTCGAGCCGAGTTTTCTCTGTTTCGGCGCTGCTCCAGCCATCCACGACTTTGCGGACATTGCGGACATCGACCAGCGGCTTGAGGCCCGCCTCCAGCGCATCGAGCCGATCGAGCCCGAGCAACTTGCCAACGAACTTTGCAAGCGGGGAATCCGCGTCCGAGCCCGATTCCTGATAGATCTGCAACAGCTGTCCGAGCAGCGATTGCGGCAAATAAGCGCGTTCGCTGAAGAACGCCGCCAGGCGTTGTTCGAGCTTGCCAACGGCGGTCGCACCTTTGGCGTCGAGGCGTGTCTCGAAGCTTTGCTCGCCCACAGCGCCAGATGTCTTGAGCAGCACGCTTCCTTGCGCGGCCGAGCGATGCAGCAGCTGCTTCGCATAGCTGGCATCGGCACGGTATAGTGATTGCACGCTACCAGTGAGCGCCAATTCGATCGCCGAGAGCAGGCTCGTCTTGCCCGCACCATTCTCGCCGTGGATGAGCACGACCTTAGCGTCCAACGGCGCATGAACATGGCCGCGGATGCTTCGGAAGTTGGTGATGTCGAGTTCCTTGAGGATCAACGCAGTCATGACGGATCCGCCTCCTCGTTGCTGCGGAACGGTGCACCAGCGGCGAGCCCGGCTGCGTCGGTGACGGCTTGCTCGCCATGCTCCGACGCGGTGATCACGGCATCGAGAAGCGCTTTGTTGGTCGCTGGCAGCGCACGCACTAGTTGGTCCATCGCGGGGCCATTTCCGTCCTGGCTCTCGGCGGTTGCGTCGGGAAGCCTGAGCGGGAGCAGCACGCGGATCTGATCCTCAAGCTGCCGCACCGCCGCTTCGTCGCCCGGTTTGCCGTCGGCGCCAATCGCGATGCCTTCGACCTGAAGCACGCGACACGTCTCGGCCAGTGCCTCGATCGTCTCGGCAAGTAGCGCGCCCGCGAGGATCGCCGTCACGACGTAGCGCGAGCCCGTGACATCAAGTGCGCGGCTCAACGCCTCGACCCGCTGACGCACACGCGCCGCTTCCCGGTCGCCGAAATCTCCGGTGGTCGTGTCGAACAGCAGAATGAGGTCCAGCGAGCGACCTTCATTGCCTCGCATCGCCGCTGTAAAGGCGAACTCGACGCCCGCCATCCGGAACGGCGTCGCGATGTCACGATACTGTGCTTCGCGAAGCCTGCCCTGAATAGCGCGAATAAGCGGTGCGGCACTCAAAGGATCATCTCCGCGACAAATGCCTGCTGTAGCGCATCCGCATCATCGCACTGTTCGACCAGATAACCGAGGCTGATGTGCGCGGTTCCTACATGGCCCGTCCGGCCTGGCGCGCCCCGGACCCTACGGGGGCTCCCGGTGGTGCTCACCATCCGGTGCCATGTGTCATCGCCATGCACGACGATGGCATTGTCGTTGGCGAAGGCGCCCTGGCTTTGAAGCGCGATTGCATCGGTCGCAGATTTGACGAGGAACACAGGCCGCTCGATCGCACCAGCATGCGTCGCCATGGCGCGGAACGCGCCCGCGACAGACTCTAGGCTAGCCGGCCCGCCGAGCTTCCAGTGGCCTGTCGCAATGCCGTGGTGGAGCAGCGCCAAGCCGACTGCCAGCCGTCCGAGCCCCATGGCCTGCGCGTTCGCGTCCCCGGCGAGCAAATTGGGCGGAAGCGCGCTCAAAAGCTCATAGGCTTCGGGCGCTGCCGGGAGGGCTCCAGTTCTGAAGATCGACAGCATGCGTGACCAAACCGCGATTCCTTCCTCGGTAATCTTGGTGCGGCTCCCATCGGCGGCATCGATCGTTGCCAGATCCGCAACTTCGTCGCGGAGTGCGTTAAGCGAGGCAGTGAGCGTTGCAGCCATACCGCCCTTGCCCGCGCCGTCGAGAAACAGCGCCATAAAGCCCGCCAGTTTGTCCGCGAGGAGCTTCAAGACGAGGGCGATCAGCACTTGCTCAGCCCAGGCCCGCAGATGCGAGCTCGCATGAATATCGGCGACATTGTCGTTGTAGGCGTCGCCATAGACGATACGCAGGACGTCGCGCTGCCCCTGCTTGATCTCATTCTCACAAAAGACATGCGCAGGCGCCTGCGGGGCGCAGGGCCATGGCCAGGGATTGACCTGCTTCGCACGCGTGAAGACGCTCTGAAGATTGTTGTCCTGGATCGACAAACCCAACACCAGCGCCTTCTGATTGGTCGTTACATTGACGACCGCGTTGCACATGGCAGCGAATTGTGCCGCTTCCGGCCACTCCATGATCTGCGTCCGGCTGCCAGTCAGATACTGACGGAAGACGAGCGGCTCCTGCGTCGCGTAGTGGATACACCCGTGGAATTTAAGCAGTTGGGCGCGACCCGGCGGGTCGCGCATCTGGTTGGGATCGACCACGACCTGCAGCACACCGGCAAGCCCGTTGCTGAGCCGCTCGACCGCCGCCTCGATGAACCCGTCCCAATTGGCGGACGCGATGGTGCGCACCGCGCCTTCGAGCATAAGAATCGCGATGCATAGATGCTGCGCAGCGGGTGGCGCAGCGTTCGCGAAAGCATCGCGGATATCGATGGCGTTCCAAAGGATGAAGTCGCTCGCTTCGCCCAGTACGCGGATATCCAGCACCCGTGAATAATTGTTCCAGGCGCCGTTAACGATCGCGTCGCTCTCGGGCCAGGTCACGAAGGGTTCAGCGTATCGAAACTCAAGCGCCGCGGGGTCCTGGCCTCCCAACTCGATCGCTTCCCTGAGGGCGGGCAGATAGGCAGCCGCCGTCGCCGGATCGATCGCGCGCTCGCGCAGATATTCCACTGCGCGCGCGATCAGCATCCCGAGATCGGGCGCGCGCCGCGATATCCCCGAACCTACCCATAACGCGAACTCGCCATTTTCCAGAGCGTGCCCGACCGCGGCAAACTCGGCCTCGAACTTGGCGATCACTTCCCGCACGGTTATCTGGGTGGCGTTCGGCGCCAGCGCCACAGCAGAGACTCTCCCCCTCGCGGCATGGCCGCATCCATTTGGCAATGGTAGGCGCGGTCTAGCACATGTCCAGTGCGCAAATTGGCGAGCACACACCGAACACAACCTTGACAACGAACAGGTAGCTACCAGCGCTAAATGGACCGTTGTCGCTTCTGCGCAAAGCGCTGGTCACCCGATCAGTGACAAATGCAGCATCGTGAACGAACGACAGCTTCCAGGCCCAGCCGAAGATACGCTCCATAACAACAATGAGGGCGCCAGGAGACATAGAGACACTCCCAGCCGACGGATCGAGGCTTTCGTGTGGTATTACAAGTCGACAGGGCAAGACCATGTCGCCATCATAAGTCTGCTTGCCGGGAATGGAGCACGGCAATGCCAGTCACTGGTGATCGTAGAGGAGCGGAGTCATGATCGCCGCGATCCTGATTAGCGTTGTGTTGATCGCAATGCTTTGCGTCGTTGCCTATACACTAGCTGTCTATGCCCTGCCCTTCATGCTCGGGTTGACCGCTGCGCAGTTCGCCTACCAGACAGGCGCTGGTCTCTTTGGTGCAGGGCTGGTTGGACTGATCGCGGCTGGCGCGGCTTTCGGCATCCTTGCCGTTCTTTTCGAGAGGCTGAACTCGCCGATTCTACGCGTAGTCGTTGCACTGGTTTTCGTAGCGCCCGCTGCCGTAGCAGGATACGCGCTCGTTCATGGTGTTACGAAAGAGGCAGTGCCCTCCGAAATCTGGCGGCAGCTATTCTGTGTCGCCGGCGGCGCGTTTGTCGGGATTTCGGCGCTGGGAAGGTTGGCAGCGCCGGGGCCCGGCAAGGACTACCACGCGCGCTAGTCTAGCCAGTTGTGGAATTCGCCTCTCGCTCAAGGTCGGCGATGCGATCCGAACAGACCGCATGCACGACGCGACCCAGTTCCTCGATCTGCTCGGCGAGCCAGGTCAGCTCCTCCATCGTAATGCGATAGTGCTTGGAATAGCGCGCCTTCACATAGGCTTCCTTGAGCTTCGCGAACATGGCGCGCTCGCGGCGACCGGATGGCCAGACATGGGTGAGCCGCGGATCGAGCTTCTCGGCCTGACCGCGCAGGAAGGCCAGATTGTGGACATGTGGCGTATAGAAGGTCCGCACGAGCAGGACGCAGTGATAGAGAAACTCGGTGGTCTGATGGAGTTCGAAGGCAGCAGGTTTGAGATAGCCCTGCTCCATATAGAACTTTGAGCCGGCGAAGCGCTGCATCGCTGACGGACACCACTCCTCGAAATACTCCTTCGCCATCGCCATCGCCTGCGCGGGCGTCTTAGGCACGGGCGTGCGCAGCTTGCGGTCATCACTCTCATAAAGCGCGACGCCATCGCGGGCGATATCCATGAAGAAATACCGCCCGTGCGCCAGCCCATCGTTCACCTCCTGGAGCGAATGGACGATGAAGTTGACTGGGGTCTTGAGCGTCTTGGTGATGTCGTGCTCGCGCATCAGCCGGTCGTCGGCGCCCGACCAATAATCGATGCGGTCGGTCAGGCGCTTGTCGTTGACGATGACGAGCAGGTCGAAGTCCGAGCGATAGCCCTTGGCGGTATGCGGCTCGTCGACCCAGCCGCCGCGCGCATAGCTGCCGTAGAGGATGACCTTGAGGATGCGGCCCTGTTTCTTCCAGTCCTGGGTCGCGAGCGCGCGCGCCTCCTCGAACGCTTCGAACAGGATCTGCAACACGCGTTCAAGTTCGCGTTGCTTGGCAGCCGGGAGATGATCGAGATCGGTCCGCATGATCCAAGAATCCTAGACGGCGCCCATGCTTATGCAAGCCAGCGGAGACGAATTCGCACAATTGGCGCCTCCGATCCGGACGCGGAAAATCATCCCTCCCCTCCCTCATCGTCACTGCCGAGATGCAGGACAAGAAGGACCAGTGCCCGGGAGAGCAGCCATTCGACATCCGCGACACTGATCGCAAGCCGCACAGCGATCGTCTCGTGATCGAGCCCCTCGACCGCGCTCAGCCAGTAGACCTCGCGCGGCCACAAGGGCAACGTCGCCACCGCATCATGGACCCGTTCGCGCTCGCTTCGCATCTCCGCAACTCCATCGCTACGCAGCCCGCCGGAACAGCGGGCGGCGGAACGCAGCACGGCGCGTCCAAAGCGGCGGGCCGCACCGCACGGCCGTAGCGCCAGCGGAGGACCCCGGCCTCGCCGGGGTTGCGGGACGCCGCGGCGCGCCCAGTGCAGGCAGCCGCCCGCTGTTCCGACGGGATCGGATCCAGGAGCGACGAGGCCGTCGAGCAGCTGCGACAGCTGCCAGGAGCGAATGACCAGAAAGCGGAGAATTCAGGCCCGCCATCGGGAGGATGCATCGGCGCGAGGTTAGCGCTTATGGGCAGGGAGGCCTCGACCAAGAACCGGCGCGTCGGCGTTGCCGTCATCCTGACCGAGACAGGCGATCTCTTCGAGAACAAGCCAAAGGCAAGCACGGCCCTGTTCGACTGCGTGTTGGGCGCTTCCAGGCTACAGCTACTAATGGGCTGACGGGGCGCAGCCGTTTTTAGAGGTTCCGCTGACTATCGCGTTTACCTCTTCCAGAATCAGCGACCGCCTGACTAAACTGGCTTCGGGGAGGGAACGTCATCAATCACGTCTTCGTCTTGCATTCCAAGCTCGACAAAGCGCGTCTAGCGCCCGTGTTGGCGCGCCTTGAAGCCGCCGGCATCCCGCTATTCGTCGATGACTGGAACGATCCTGACCTAGCGCGGCTGACCAGGCCGGGCGTCGGGCTGCGCACAACGATTCGTCCGGGAAGCAACTGGAAACCCCAGCGCAATGACGCGATGGTTCGATCGGTCGCGGTCCTGGCGGTCGTATCCGCCGCGAGCCTGAGCGGCGCGCGGCCGGAGGTTCAGGCCGAGCTTTCAATCGCTGAGTTTCTCGAAGACTATCTTGGCGTGCCAGTCTACCCTCTGGCGCTCAGCGCCGAGGAACTCAGCCAGGGAGCCGACCTTGTCGGCATGCGCCAATGCGTCAAGGCGTTTGTGCGTGGTCGAAGCGAACCATACCGCCTTACCCGCCAGGGCTGCGACGAAATCGATGACCTCATCGAGACGCTCAATGGACTGGTTTCGGCGCGGCCGGTACCGATTGTTCAGCGGCTTCGCCACAAGCTCGGCGGCGCAACCAGGGCCTCACCCTTTCTCGCCGACCGGCACCCCCAGCGCGATGCGATCCGATTTGCGATGCAGGGCACAGCAATGGCAGCTCCATCCATGCGGTTGCCGGTCCTGCTTGGCACAGGCCAGGACTGCCCGGACAAGTTCGCCGAAGTCGTGCGAGAGCAAATCATGCCGGATCTCCACGGCACCGGTCCCTGGGAAAAGATCCATATCAACTTGCCATCTCCCGGCACTGCCGACCCGCATACGCTCGACTGCCTTATCGCATCGATCAATTACCGAGCACCCTTCCCCCGCGCCGCCATTATCTATGCATGCGTTGACCACGGTCATGTCGCCTCGCCATCGCATCTTGAACGGACACTCGACCTGTGGTGCGCGCTGTGGGAGCGCTATCGCGCGCCTGACCCGCAGGCACGGTTGCTGCCGCTTCTCGATATTCGCCTCGATCTGTCGGGCGGAAACGGAAGGCTCGCCGCAATGGTCAGGGCCGTGACGCGGCGCGACACCGGGCCGCAACGCTGGATCACCCGCACGCTGGCTCAGGCGACAAAGCAAGCCAGGAGTGTGGAACTCGTGCCGCTCCGCCCGTTTGGCGACGTCGCCTGGCCTTGCGTTGAACGATGGATTGATGAGGAGCTGGGACGAACCGTGTCCCTCGCGGAAAGCGTGAGGGTGCGTGATCGGCTGCAGGATGATTTTGCGGGGGGACGATCGATGAAGATGATGCGGTGGGCTGCGCACGCAATGCGTGTCACCGACGCGAGCGAGCGAGCGTCGCCGCGATGAGCGTAGCGGGGGGCGACATTCTGAATTGGTATCGCGGCGATGGTCTTCGCGCGGACCAGCCAGTGGCCATTACCGTTGCGGATCCGGCGCGCGGCGCGCTGGTGGATCCCGCGGGGTACCGTCCTTCGCCCGAGACACGCGATGCCGTCAACGTCGCGATACTGATGGGTATGCCGCTGCTGGTTAGCGGGGATCCGGGCAGTGGAAAGACCCAGCTGGGCTTCGCAGTCGCGCATGAACTTGGTCTCGATCCGCCCGAGGTTTTCGTCACCAAATCCTCAAGCCAAGCCCGCGACCTTTTCTACCGCTATGATGCATTGCGACACTTCCATGCGGCCCAGACCGACGAAATGCGCGACGTGGAGCCGTTCATCGAGCTGCAACCGCTCGGCAAGGCAATCGTCAACGCGTTGCCAGCCGGGCAGCGTGGGCGTTTCGGGCGGACGAACGACCACAAGGCGATACCCAAGCGATCCGTCGTGATTGTCGACGAGATCGACAAAGCGCCGCGCGACTTTCCCAATGACCTGCTTCACGAATTCGACCATCTGCGTTTCCGCATCCCGGAGCTTGGCGGCGTAGAGACACCGTCGCCGGCCGATCATCTTCGCCCGATCCTGATCATCACGACCAACGCAGAGCAGCTGCTGCCCGACGCCTTTTTGCGGCGCTGCGCCTTTCTCCATCTGCAGCCGCCAAGCGGCCCTGAACTTGCGGAGCTGATCGAGCGGCGCTTCCTCGGCATACTCACGCGTGAACATGCCCTCCTGGATGATGTCGTCGAGCTGGCGGGACGATTGCGCGACCGCGGTCAGCTCGAACGTCCGCCGAGCAGCGCCGAGTTGCTGCAGTTTATCGCAGCATTCCTGGCTGCTGGCGGAGATCCACGAACGGGTCTGTGGGAACAGCCGGACCTGCTCGACCGCTGCGTCCCGCTTCTAGCCAAATCCGAAGCCGACATCCTTGCGCTGCACAACGAGCTGCGGCGCTGAACCATGCCCGCGGCCGGCGCTGCCTCGTCCGAGCCGATCGATAGCGAACGGCTGATCGAACTGCTGGCGTTTCCCGTGTTTGCCGGCATCCGGCTCGACGAAGCACTCCGCACCCGCATTCTGGTTCTGATTGCGCGCCTCGCCGGCACCGAGCGTCTCGATGCCGAAGCGCTGCCACGTTATCTGCGCCCGCTGCTCGCCGGACTCGCCGCAAGCCCGACACAACTCGACCATGATCTCGCTCTGCTCGCAGGCGAACTGCGCGTGACGGGCACCTTAGCGCCCGTCGAGTTTGCAGCCGGGGAGGCGGAACCGGGCACCGCTGCAGGCGCGGCAACAAAACGCAAGCGATCGCCCCTCGCCCGATTGTGGGCACTTGAACGCCGTTTTCGCCTGCGCTGGGTCGCCCTGACAATCATCGTACCGCTGTCAGCCTTTGGTATCCTCTTGCTTGGGCAGGGCATTGGACTCCAGTTCGGGAATGAGGTCGAAACAGCCAAGGCGCCGGTGGGCAAGGTTCTCATGTCCCCGGCGCCTGTCCGCGCACAGCCCAAGGGGCCGCCTTCAACGACCACCGACGGCGCGGCGGCAGCATCGGCCGCGCCGACGGCGGCAGCAGAGCCAGCGCCGCCCGCTGCGGAGGCCGTGCCGATAACGCGGCAATTTGGCGCGATTGTGAACCAGGTGGCGATACCGGTGCTGCTGCTGATCATGCTGCTCGCATTGCTGATTTGCTTGCGCAGATTGCCTCTGTTCAACCAGTTGCTGCGCGAGCCTGGGTCACCGCGCATGCAGCTTCGCAACAACGAAGCCGGGGAACTCGGTGTCGATCAGGTCTATCTACGCAACTGGCTGCGATTGCTCGGAGGATCCATCGCGGCCGAGCCGATATTCGATCTGGAACGCTCGATCCTCGCGACCGCAGCGGCCGGCGGGTTCCTGACGCCACGCACCAAGCTGCGACGAACGCTGCCGCACTATACGGTAGCGATCGAGCAGCAAACCGGGGGCGATGCATGGAGCCGATGGTGGCATCGCCTGTTTACGGCGATAAAGCGCGCGGGCGTCTCCCTTGATCTCGCGCCTTTTCGTCGCGAGGCGCTCGCCTACGGCTCGCCGCCGGCGCCCGAGCTTCGCTCGAGCCTTGCACGTGGAGGCATCGGCGCGCGACTGCTGGTAATCGGGGCGATGGGTCAGCGAGAGCTTGCCCATCTCATGCGCTTCGTCCGGCTCGTGGCGCCTCCCCTGGCGATTCCAAGCGATACGCTCGATCCCATAGTGCTGAGCAAGCATGCGCGCGCAGCGCGCAAGGCGACATCCTCACGGCTGGCGTTTGCGACACCGTCGCTCGCTGAGCGAGTCAGCGGCGACTATCTTTTCAATACCCAGGTAGACTGGTTCACATCGGTACCGACGCGCACCGGCTTCAAGAGGATGCGCGGCGCGCTGGAACTCTATCTGGGTGCAGACGGCATGCGCTGGCTGGCCGGCTGCGCGCTGCTCCCGCGCCTCGATGAGACGACCGCGTGGTGGGTGGCGCGTAGTCTGGCGATTACCTTCGACCTCTCGAGCGTGCCTCTCGCGACGCGACTGTTCGCGCTGCCATGGTTCCGTCAGGGATGGATGCCGGAATGGACCCGGCGACGGCTGGTTGCCGAACTGTCGCAGAGCGATATCGCGGTGCTGTGTCGAAGGATCTGCGATGCGCTTGCACCGGTGGAGTTAGATCTAGCCTCGCCCAACGCCCGTCCGCCCTTTCTCTTCGCCGGCGCGAGTCCGGCTGCCAGCATCATCAATGACGATCGGCTGCTGTCCGCCTTCATTCTCGAGAATGTCCGCGACAGCTATGATACGTCGTTGCTTTCCGGAGCCGCACGTGCCGCGTTGCTCCCTTCAATCTGGCGCTATCTCGGGAGCAGCATATTCTGGCAATACGCCTCACCGGCGCTGGTGTGGGGGACCACCGCGATCTGGCTTCTGCGCGATCCACCCGCCGACCCTGCAATCGCGCTCCTTGCCAATCTTGCGCTGCTGATCTCGACCTTGCTCACCTTTCCTCTTCTGGCTCGCGGCGCACGCGCGACAGCTCCGGGGGTACAGTTCGAGATCGGTGCGCGCCATCTGGTCGCACAAAGCCTCCGGACCGGGGTGGGGTGGCTGCGCACGATCTCCCGGCTACGATTTCCAAGGCGGACACGCCGTCCGCGCCAGACCGGGATGCTAACCGGGGTTGGCTGGCTCCTTAGCGGAATGCTCGTGGCACCCAGCGCCTATCTGATCAGCTCTTATGTTGCGGCGGAACGCGCGAGGGTCGAGCAGACTGACCGCCGCATTGCGGACGCAAGACGTGCAGTGCGTGTTCTCGAGACCGAAGTCGAGAGCCGCGCCAATCTCGCGGCGCTGGAACGCTGGAACAGCGAAATGCTGGCCCTCTCCGCGCCCTCGGCCGAACAATATGCCGCAACGATCGCCGATCTGCCGCGCATCTCGCCTGAGGTGCGCCGCCCATCCCCGCCCGTTGTCCCGACACAGGAGCGAGCAACACGATGACCAGCCTTCCACATGTGGCCACCGTCAGGGGCAATGGGGTGAAAGGTTTTTTCGCCGACCGGCGCAGCCTGTGGCGCAACGACGACCTTCTGCTTGACCCTGCCCATCGCGCCGCAATCGATGCCGAATATCCCGGGTTCATGCGCATTCTCGACTGGGAGGCGCTACGCGATCTGTTCAAGAGCCATGACACGGCAGCCAATCGCAGCCGCAAGGCGCGCCAGCGCGCGGGCTTTCGCGCCGTGCTGTTGGCCGCGTTCGGTGCGGCGATCGCAGCCGCCATTCCGCTGATCGAGCCGCTGGGCGCCCAGGCCGTCCGCTGGCTCTTCGCGCTGTCGGTGCTCGCCTCGGTGCTCGGTTTTGGCTGGGGCCTCGCGCTTGCGCTTGCCGACCGGGACAAGCTCGAGTGGCTCGAATCGCGTTTGCGGACGGAGCGCATTCGCCAACTCTATTTCCAGTTCCTCCTGCACGACCCCGCCCTCGCTCTCGATGCACTTGTCGACGATGGAGCCCTCACCCGCTGGCAAGACCGCCAGCGCGCAGCGCTCACCGCGATCAGCGGTTGGCTCCAAGGAGGAACGGAGGTCGAGCTCAAAGCGGTGATCGCCGATGTGACGCTGACGCGGGCGTGGCAGATGCGCGGATGGCGCGATGTGCCGTCAGCCCCCGCTGCGACGGCGGCTGCGACGCAACTCTTTGACCTCGCGCGGCAGCAGCGCGTTGACATGCAGCTTGCCTATGTCCGTGAGAAGCTTGAAGCCGGTTTCGGTTCACCAGGCACCGGCTGGCGCATCGCCCAGGTGCTCAATTGGCTGTTCAGTTGCACCGCGCTCGCCATGAGCTTCGCGGTTGCCCTGATGTTATTCATTGCGCCGCAGGCGGCCCCTCCGATTGCCTCAGCCAGCGCGATGGACGGCGCGACGCCGCGCATGCTGATCGCGATTGCCGCGCTGCTCGGCGTGCTGTCGATTCTGGTTCGTGCGGTGGCAGAAGGATTACAGCTCAAGCCGGACCTCGAGCGCTATCACTGGTATCGCGACGCGGTGAGCGAAATCGACGCGCGGATGCATCACCCCGACCCGGATGCCCGGCTGCGCGCGCTGCGTGACCTCGAGCTGATGAGCTATCGCGAGATGCGCGAGTTCCTGAAGGCCCATTACGATGCAAAATTCCTCTTCGCCTGAAAGCGGGCGGAGCGATCGCGCCAGACCCGCCACGCGGCTTTTCTGATGAACGCGCGTTCCGACCTGCCGGATAGTATCGTTGCGGTGCGCAGCGCGATTGCGCGACGGCGCTCGCCTGACTTCACGAGCCGGCTGCATATGAACCTGGTCGTGTTCGCTCTTGTTTTTCTCGGTCTCACCGTGGCGCTCATCGCCCGCCTCATCTGGCTCTTTGCGATGCCGCCCGAGCGACCGCCGAGCAATGTTGCGACCGCCAACCTGGCCCGCGGCGATATCGTTGATCGGCACGGCGCGGTACTCGCGCGCACGATCGAGGGATGGTCTGTCGTGCTGCGGCCGCACCGTGTGATCGGCGACAAGGCACAGCTAGCCGAGGCGCTCGCGCGCCACCTGCCGCAGCGCGATGCGGCTGCCTATCGCACACTGCTCGCTTCGAACCGGCGCTTCATCTACCTTGAGCGAGCCGCCCTGCCCGATCTTGTCGCCAGCCTGAACGCACTTGGCGAACCGGGAATAAGCTTCGAGCGCGAACCCCGGCGCGTGTATCCGCAAGGATTTGTAGGCGTGCAGGCAATCGGGCGCGCCGGTGCGGATCAGAATGGACTTGATGGCATCGAACGGACGCTTGATGCCCGACTTCGCGCCACGGGAAATGAAGCCCCGCTGATCTTGTCGCTGGATATTCGGGTACAGGGAGCATTGGAACGCGAACTCGCGACCGCCTTCAACGAATTTGGAGCACAAGTTGCCGCAGGCGTTATCCTCGACGTAGCCACCGGCGAAGTACTCGCGCTGGCCTCGCTTCCGAACTACGATCCGACCGTTGGGCGCTCCAAGCAGCAGGCAGCCTTTAATGCCGCCACCCAAATGCTGTTTGAGCCGGGCGCCGCAGCCCTGCCTCTGACAATCGCCGCGGCGCTGGACGATGGTACCGTTGATCTCGACCGCACCCGTCTCGATGCGCACAAGCCGCTTGCGATCGGCGGCTTCTTCATCCGCGACTCGATCCCGCATAACCGGGCGCTGTCAGTCGCAGAGACGCTGGTTCATTCTTCCAACATCGCCGGCGCACGCATCGGGCTTATGCGCGGCGGAGACAAATCAGCGGCAGCCTTGCGCGACTTCGGTCTCGACCGGCCCACAGGGGGCGAAGTGTCGGCGGCACGCCCGCTATGGCCCCGGCACTGGAACGAGATAACGACCGGTACGACGGCCTATGGTTATGGCATGGCAGTGACGCCTCTCCATCTCGCAAGCGCCTATGCGGCTCTCGTTAATGGCGGCATCTGGCGCCCTGCAACCTTGCTCAAACGTGACGCCGGACAGCCCCTACCCGGGCGCCGCATCCTCAAATCCGCAACCAGTGCCCAAATGCGTCAGCTGTTGCGCCTTGCGGTCACCGATGGCCCTGCTTCCCGCAGCGACATGGTGGGCTATTGCGTGGGAGGGAAGACCGCGAGTCCGGAGCAAGTCGCCGGGCCAGGCCGTTGGCAGCCAAGCGCGCTCTTCGCCGGCGCCTTCCCGATCGACAACCCCCGTTTCGTCATCGTCGCCATGATCGATCTTCCACGCGGCTCGCCGTCTCCGGCCCCACGTGCCGCGCCCTTCTCCGTCGCACCTCTGGTCGCACGGCTCGTCAAGCGTACCGGACTGCTACTCGGGGTTCCGCCGCGCCATGCCTGCGATGTTGGTGCACTCAAGTCCGCCCGGCCAAGAACAGGCATCTAATCAACCGCCCAGCACCGGGGAATCCGGCCAGAAGGAAGACCCCTGCTCCCGACGCAATTTCCTGAGAGACAATTTAGCGCAGGCCAATGCTCATCCCGTTCGGACGTTCGTCCGCGCCTCGATCATTCCCTGAATCCAGGCAACAGCGACTTGCGCTGGCAGGTCTCTTGGCTTGCGGGTCATCGCTTCGAGTGCACCTTCCCAGGCTTTCGCCCAGTGGCCGGCGGATCGCATCGCGTCCGCCCAGCACCCTTGCTCGCCGCCGACAGTTGCAGGGACAGCCATGGATTTGGAGACAAGTCCCCGACCGTGTTCCCATTTAATCCCCTCGCGGGGAACCGACACAATGTTCATGTCCGGACTGGCCGAGCGCGCGATCCCTAACACGGATTCGCGAACCGAGTGAACATCGGCTTGTGCGGTTTTCCAACTCAGGCCGCCCCAGCGTCAGCCGAAAAGCGATCATGCGCCAAGGGGATATTGGCGATTGAACGAAGAGCACCGCGGCTGACTCAACCGCGATTACCCAGCCAAGCAGGAATGGCCGAGCTTCTCGCCCGATCCTGGCAAAAAAGCGGACGGATCCGAACAACAGACAATTATATAGACAATTGATTACATCAAATTCCGGTCGTCAGCCTAGCGCAAAGTCGCGATATCCGTGGCGACGATCGCCGCCGTCCCGCGCAGTCGCTTCGGACGAAGCGCCACCGGCCAGCGGTTCTGCGATGCAAAGTACAGGTGGTTCCATAATCCGATTGACTAGGCCCCCGTAGATGGTCTTCTCGATCGCAGACCTCTTCCTTCTGCCAAAGGGTCCGCTATGCCGCCCCGATCCCCCGACCCGCGCCCCTTGGGCATGACGGATATTCTCGTCTCCCCGATCGCCTGGGGCATGTGGCGCTTCGCCGGCGCGAGCGTGACCGCCGCGCGCGCCCTGATCGAGGCGGCGCTGGCGGAGGGTATCACCTTGTTCGATACCGCCGATATCTATGGCGTCGATACACAAGGCGGCTTCGGCTCGGCCGAGGCGCTGCTGGGCCGGGTCTTCGCCGAGGCGCCGGCGCTGAGCGAACGCATGGTGCTCGCCACCAAGGGCGGGATCATCCCGGGCACGCCCTATGATTCGAGCGCCGACTATCTGACCGCGGCGCTCGATGCTTCGCTCGCTCGGCTCGGCATCGACCATGTCGATCTGTGGCAGGTCCACCGCCCCGATCTGCTCACGCACCCGGAAGAGCTCGCGAAAACGCTCACCCGCATGATCGAAAGCGGCAAGGCGCGCGCGATCGGTGTATCGAACTTCTCGCCGGCCCAGACCCGCGCGCTCCAGGCCTGGCTTCCCTTTCCGCTCGCGAGCCACCAGCCTGAATTCTCCGCCTTCCACACCCAGCCCTTGCGGGATGGCATTCTCGACCAGGCGATGGAACGCGGCATGGCCGTGCTCGCCTGGTCGCCGCTTGGCGGCGGCCGGCTGAACGATGAAAATGCGGTCGCGGCCCTGCTCGACGTCAAGGCGCGGGAAACCGGCGCTTCGCGCGCCGCCGCCGCCTATGCCTGGATCATGGCGCATCCCGCGCGCCCGATCCCGATCATCGGCACGCAGACCCCGGCCCGCATCGCGGAAGCCTCGCAAGCCTTTAGCGTGCAGTGGTCGCGCGCCGAATGGTATGCGGTGCTCGAAGCGTCCACCGGAGAAAAGCTGCCATAGCCGGCGGACAAGTTCCCGATGCGTCCGCCACCATCGCCTGGTCCGGACAAGCCCTCGGGCATGGGACATGAAACCGCTTGCCCGAGCGATCGTAATACAGACAATTAGGTAGACAATTCAGCGCACCTGCGCGCTCATGCCTGTGCCGCATCGAGCAGGCGCAATGTCTCCGGGTCGGCAACGCCGCCGAACCAGCGTGCCAGCGCTGCCTCGAACAAGGCCAGTGGCCGGGCCACCTCGAATAACGTAAGCGAGGAACGCAGCTTCAGGGCGTCGATCTCGCCGAACACCGCAACCGCGTCCGCCACGTCGAGATCCTGGAGCTCGCTCACGCATTCGAGATAGCGCGCGCCGAGCAGCGGATGACGCAGATAGGCGCGCGTCTCCTCGATCGAGTGAATCGCGTAGCGGCGCGCGGTCTCGCTGCGTCCCAGTCCGACGAGCTGCGGGAAGATGAACCACATCCAGTGCGAGCGCTTGGCGCCGGCGCGGATCTCGGCGAGCGCCTGCGCATAGACACCCTCCTGCGCCGTGACGAACCGCTCAAGCGAAGCCTCCGACCGGCTATCGCCCCGTGCGCGATCCGACCTCGCCACCATGTCCCCGAATCCCCCTTGTTCCGCCTATGTTCGTATCACGCCATGATGCCATGTCGAGTCGGGCATCGCCGCCAAATGGCCCCGGGCGGCGTGCATGTGCCAGCACATCTGTTCACAAAATGTTCGATGGGCTAGACCTGCGCCGTGTCCGATGCCCTGCTCGTCCGTAAGATCATCCATATCGACATGGATGCGTTCTTCGCCTCGGTCGAGCAGCGCGACCATCCCGAGCTTCAGGGAAAGCCGGTCGCGGTCGGCTATGCCGGCCCCGCGGCGTGGTCGCGGCGGCGAGCTATGAGGCGCGCGCGTTCGGAGTGCGCTCCGCCCTGCCCTCGGTCACCGCGCTCAGGCGCTGCCCGGAGCTGGTGTTCGTCCCGCCTCGCTTCGACAATGCCGACTTCAGGCAGGTAACGCGCAGCCGCACCGCACCGCTCGTGCTGCGCGAGGCCGAGCAACTACGCCAAACCAGCCTCGACCTCATTCGCTCGCTCCACCCGATCACCCTCGGCATCCGGCTCGTCGGGGTCACCGTCTCCAATTTCGAGGCCGATGCCGATTGAGCCGAACTGCCCTTGTTCGGAGACCTCGCCGCCGGTTCCTGACCGCAACACTGCGCAATTTGCAGGATGCGGCGATCTCGCGCATCATGGCCAGGCAGCGCGGACAAGGCCGGCGGCGCGCTGCGGATAAAACCGCCAGGCATCACACGCGCCCGTCCATGCAGGTCGGGCGATATCCCTTTGGCCCTGCCCGGCACGGGACATGCTCTCGTGCGAACCCCCTTCGACGCGCCCGAACCGGCGCGCAGCGATGATGAGTCCGTCGACGGCCGTGACGCGGCCGTCGTGCAGCCTCGCCTCGAGCTGCTCTATCGCGACCAAGCTCCGCGGCTCACGCGCCGCCTCACGGCGAAGCTCAATTCGGGCGAGGACGCGCGCGACCTGGTGCAGGACGCGTTCGCGCGACTGCTGGGTTCGGCCAGGCGCGAGACGCTCGACCGCCCCGAAGCGTTCCTCAGCCGCATCGTGCGCAATTTGCTGGTCGACCGCTCGCGCCGCCTCGCCAACCGCGCGCAGCATGTGCCGATCGACCTCGCGAACGAACCGGTGATGCGCGCGACCCAAAGCGACGGCCTCGAGCTGGCCGAGACGCAGGCGTGCTACCGCGCGGCGGTTGCCGCGCTGCCTGAGCGGATGCGCACGGTATTCCTGCTCCACCGCGTCGATGGGCTCAGCTACAAGGCGATTGCCGAACAACTCGGCATCAGCATCCGCACGGTCGAATGGCATGTCGCCGAAGCGATCGTCCGAATCGGGAAGGCACTGGACGCGCGATGAGCGAAGCACCGGCACCATCGACCGAACTGAACCGCGAAGGCGCGCAATGGTTCGCGCGCATGCGCGGACCTGACGCCGAAACGCTGCGCCCTGAGTTCGATATCTGGCTGGCGCAAGGAACGGCTCACCGCGCCGCCTACAACCGTGCCGCCGAGATCTTTGCGATGGGCAAGCTCCTCGCTGATGCGGAAACACCGGCAACGGCAACCGCCGCCCCACGGTCCCGCCGGCCGGCACGCATTGCAGTCCTGGCAGCATGCGCGCTCGGCACCCTCGCCGCGGGAGGCTTGAGCATCGTCCAGCTGGCGGGTCCGCCGGACCGGCCGCCGCAGTACGCCGCCAAGGCTGGACCCGCAGAGACGTTCGCGACGATCGCGGGAGAGACGCGCACGGTCCGCCTCGCCGACGGCTCGCTACTAGCCCTTGGCGGCGACAGCGCGGTCATGGTCGAATTCGACCAGGCAGGTCGCCGCCTTCGGCTGTTGCGCGGCCAGGCACGGTTCGAGGTGGCGCGTGAACACCGGCCATTCGTGGTTCTTGCCGGCGGCGGCAGCGTCACCGCACGCGGTACCGTGTTTGAGGTCGCGCTGACGCCGTCAGGCCGCGTCGATGTGCGACTGCTCGAAGGCGCGGTCGATGTCGCACTGCCGCGCAGCGAACGTGCGGCGCCCCTGGTTCGCCAGCTGCGTCCGGGCGAGACGATCGCATTCGAGGCTGCGGCGACCAATATGCCAGCCACCCCGGCTGGCGCGACGATGCGCGACTATCAGGACGTCCCTCTCGCCGCGCTGGTCACTGAGGCGAACCGCGGCGCCGTCCGGCCGATCCGGATTGCCGACCCTGCGCTCGGCGAGAAGCGGGTGTCGGGCCGATTCCGCATCGACGACACCACGCTGCTCGCAGAGCGGCTCGCGGCGTTGTTCGACAGCAAGGTTGAGCTTAGCGACAAGCAGGAGATCGTGCTGATCCGGTGAGACTGATATGGCGGTGGCCAGCTTTCATGGATCGAGCGGATCGGTTGCCTCGACATGAAAGGCGACCGGTGAGGGCGAGAACGTCAGGCTGAACGGATCCGGGCCCGGCGCCACCCTGCCCGGCTGCACGCCCATCTCGCGCAGGTTGCGTTCGGCGAGCTCCTTGCTCGCGATGTAACGGATCGTCTTGTGATCCGAGACGATCAAGGACGGGCGATCGGCCGGGAATCCGGCGGCGAGCAGAAGCCGCGCACAGTTGCGCAAATTGGTGGTGGTATGACGCGCATGCGGCTCGATCAGGATGCGATCGGCGGGGATGCCGTACTGCTCGATCAGCAGCCGCTTCATCTCGACCGCTTCGTTGAACAGCGTGCGGTTGGGGTGGACGTTGCCGCCGGATACCATGATGAACGGCGCGAGCCCGCGCGTATAGAGCTCGGCGGCGATGCGCATGCGGATATGCCCCATCACGCCTGTGCGCGACTGCGCATCCTCAGGCCCGTGACCGAAGACGAGCAGGGCAGCGTAGGCTTGGCGCGCCCAGTCGGTTCCGGCGACCGCACGCACCGCCGCTTCGTTCGCGCCGCCGAGCAGCGGGCGAAAGCTGCCGGCCTCAATCCGCTCGTTCATCTGCAACAGGCCGGCCGCATAGCGAAGCGCGGGATCGAAGAACAAGTCTCCGTCGCGCGGCAGGGAAGCCGTCGCGACGCCATGCGCGCTTAGCACCGTGGCGAATTCAGGCGCCGCGAGATCGAAGATCATCGAATCGATCTTCGGGTAACGGGGCGGAACGCCCTTGGCGTAGACGGCGACGACGCGGTTGACCGCCGCCGCAGTCTCGTCCCAGGCGGCCGCGACCAGATCCGCATCGGACAGCGCCGAATGCCGGGCGAAGCGCCCCGAGGCCCGCATCTGCCCCGAGACGAGCGCGTCGCGCAGGCGCCGATCACGCACCAGCAGACGCAGGCGGTTCTCGACCAGGGCGATGTCCGCTTCGGTCCAGAGCCATGCGTCGGCCAGGCATTGCGGCGCGGGCGTGCACGTGTCCGCGGGAACGCGCGCCGCCCGCTCTGCCGCCAGCTTGCGCAGCACCACGTCCTCCCGCAGCGCCGGTGCCCAGCCCTCCGCCGCACGCATCATCGCGAACAGCGGATGGACCCGCGTCTCGAGCGTGTCGGCGAAGGGGGCGGTGTAACCCACCGGATCCTGTGCGCGGGCCGCCCCGGCCAGCGACGCGATCGCCACCCCGAGAGAGACCCCAACCAGCGTGCGGGAGAGATAGTGCATGTTACCAGCTCCGGCTGAGGATGAGACGGAAGTTGCGACCGAACAGCGGGCGCCCGTAGATGGCGTCGCTCGCCCCCTGGCCGCCGAGCTGGTCGGTGCGCGGATTGCCCTCGGTCAGCCCCTTGGCGTTGGCGAGATTGTCGCCCACGACCTGCACGCGCCACTTGCCCTGGGTGAGCGACGCGCTGGCGCCGAACGTCTTGTAGGCCGGAAGCGCCGTCAGGTTGAACAGGTCGACATAACGGCGACCGACCCATTCGAAGCGGCCGGCGATCTCGAACTTGCCGTCGCCGATGGGGAAATGCACCGAAGGGCGCACATTGCCGAAGAATTTGGGCTCGCGGATGATCTGGTTGCCGTTCACCGCGCTGGGGTCCGCGCCCGAGCTGTTCTCGAGATTGCGGTATTCGGGGTCGGCCCAGGTCACCGATCCGGCGAGCTCGAACCAGCGCGTCGGTGCGATCCGTCCGTCGATCTCGACGCCCTTCGCCACGGCCTCGCCGATGAAGGGTACGGCCTGATCGTTGCGGCCCGTAATGGGGTTGAACGCGACAAACGAGGCGTTGAACGGGTCGAATTTGGTGTAGAAGCCGGTAACGTAGAGCGATGCAGGGCCGAAGCTCGCCTTGAGCCCGAGCTCATACTGGCGCGCCTTGGTCTTGAGGATCGTCGGCGCGGTGCTCGTCACCACGCCGAGCTGCGGCGGCACCTCAAGGTTCGACACGCGTCCATAGGCGCCGAGATTGTCGGTGAAGTCGTAGTTGAGACCGACCGTCCAGTTGGTCGCCGAAGGCTTGAGCTCACGCGAGATGATCGCACCGGTGAAGGCGCGCGTGGTGTTGTCGGCGAGGGTGGTCGCGTCGCCGAGATCGGCGTTCGCCGAAAGCAGCGCATAGCCCTCATAGTCGTACCATTCCTTGCGGATGCCCGCGTCGAGCCGCAGCCCCGGCATGATGTCCCAGGTGTCGTTGGCATAGAGCGCGACCATCTTGGCGTCGCCTTTGCCCTGATTGAGCGTTGTCGTGTACCGCAGCACGCCATTCTGAGTGACCGAGCCAAGCACCGCGCCGGTGGCGGAATAGGCGACGAGGTCGATCGTACGCGGCTTGCTCTGCACCTCGACCAGCATGTCCTGGTAGATTTGCCGGCTGCTGTTGCCATAGGCCGAGCCATAGACGCCGACGCGGATGTCGTGCGTGCCGAAGCCGGTCTCGAACTTGCGCGTGACGCTGAGATCGCCCTGGCTCGAATAGAAGTCCGCGTCGACCGCGCGATACTGGCCCGACATGATAAGGCCCGAAGCGGTCGAGGGATCATAGGCGGTCGCGCCGTTGGTGCCGGCGATCGCATAGCTGAGCCGTGCCACGCCGGCACCGAAGGCAGTCCGCGCCGCGGCGAGGTAGCTTGCGGCGAAGGCGTTCGCGTCGGCGGGGTTGGTGGTCGAGTAGAAGGCGTCGAAGCTGCTCTTGCCCTTGGTCACGCCGAGCTTGGCAGAGACCAGCCAGCCGTCATAGTCGCCCTGCCAGTCCAGCCCGGCGTTGAAGAAGCGCATGTGGCGCCCGTCGGCGAGATCGCGGTTCACGCCCTGAAGCACGCCCGCGCCGTCGCGATACTTGATGTTGACGTTGCGCAGTGCCGGCGAGTTCAGCGTGCCCGTGTGATAGTCGATATAGCGATCGAGCGAGACCGAGGGATTGCGCGGATCGGCGACCGGGATCGGCAGATAGAAGAGGTTGTGGTCGTTGACGTACATCGCCGAGATCTTGACGAAGCCGTTGTCGAACTCGCGCTTGAAATTGGCGCGGATCTGCCCGCCCTTGTCGCTGGGGAAGCCGCTGTCGCGATAGCCGTCATGCTGGCGCAGGAAGCCGCCGATCGCGAAATAGCTTTTCTCGCCGACCGGCCCCGCCTGCATCAGGTCGAGGCGGTAGAGGCCGGTGTCGCCCAGGGTCAGCTGCGCCTTGCCGCGCGCGGTGGCGTCCCCGGTCACGGTGATGTTGTTGGCGATCGCCGCGGCGCTGCTCGCGAAGATCGGCGCCGGGCCGCCGCGGACGATCTCGACCCGCTCGGTCATCAGGTCGAAGCGGTTCATGCCTTCGCCCGAGTTGAAGAACACGCCGTCAATCTCGTGATAGAGCGGCAGGCCGTCCTGCTGGAAGATCAGATAGCCGCGGTCGGTGGGGATGCCGCGGATGCGGGTGATGTTCTGCACTTCGCCGCCGGTCGCCTCGACCTGGATGCCCGGCACCGTACCGAGCAGATCGGCGAAGTTCTTTGGTGCGATCCTCTGGATTTCCTCCTGCGGCAGCGCATTGACCGCATAGGACACGTCGAACCGGCGCTGCGCACGTGCAGAGCCTGTGACAACGATGTCAGCCCGTTCCGTGTTTTCTTCGGCGACCTCGCCGGCTTCCTTCTGCGGCGCCTGCTGAGCGGTTGCGATTCCAGGGAGTAGAACTGTCAGCGCGCACGCCGACGCTAGGAGCAAACCGGTGTAGGATCGGTTGGTGGCAGCACGCATGGTCGGGTCCCCTTTTGGATTCCACCCGCCACCTAGGGACCGTTCGCGACGGTCCAGTTACAGCCGCAGCCCGGTCAAGACGAAAACTGGCATCCGGGTCGCTCAACAGCGCAGGGCTTCCACCCACCTTCATAGGAGTGCGGCGATCGATCTTCATGAGCGGAGCGTTTCCATGCTGGGATGAAACTGGTGAAACAGAGTCAGAGCGTGAGGTTAGGGCGCTGGCGACGAACCGGTCTCGGGATCGTAACGCGGACTGGAAGGATCCTGCGGGCGAGGCTCGCCTACGCCGGGCTTCGCGCTTTCCTTCCAGGCGCGATAGAGCAGGTCGCGCAGCATCGCGGCGCCGATCGAGGTCCGGTGGTAGACGAATTCGCGGCCCTCGCGGTTGGCGGGGTCCGCCAATATTCCACGCTTGTCGAGGTCATAGATCGTCTCGACCTCGCTCGCGCTGTCGCCGAGGAACTGCAGAACCGCATCGAACAGATCGCCTTCCTGGCGCTGCGGCGCACCGATGCGATCTGCGATGTCGGAAGGCTGGAGGTTGATGGCGTCGACATATCCGCTTTCGAAGGCGCCGTGGATCGCCCCGCTGCGATTATATCCCTTCGGATTGTCGCCGAACCAGCCTTCGCAATGGATGCTGGCATGATGCGGCTGGGTGCCGTCGCCGATATAGTGCGCCATCCTGGCAGTCTGGAACGCAAGCACCTGCTCGATATGGGCGGTGGGCTCGCCCCTCGCCTGCTTCCTGCGCAGCTCGCGCATGCCGGCAACGATGCGGCCATAGCCCTCCATCACCGCATAGGGCAGCGTACCGGTCCAGCGGACATTGATGCGCTCGGCCGACTTCGGATCGATTTTTGCGAGCCGCATATGCTCGTGATAGAGTGCCAGCACGAAGGCGTAGCGTGAGCGTGGCGTCGGATCGAGGAAGCGCAGCCGCTCGACGAACCAGGTATGGTTCGGATCCTCGTCGATCTTCGAAAAGGGTTCGGAAGAGGAGCGCCAGCCGTCCGGCATCGTCGCCTCCTCTGCGATGAAATCGGCATGTTTCTGGAGGAAGACGGGCCCGTCCGCCGGCAGCGCGGCGAGCGCCGCCCGGTCGATGACCGCATGCCCGCGCCCGCCCCAGGCGAGCGCGGCGTTCGGCTGTGCCGCGGCGAGCAGCGAAAGGCCGATTAGAGCGATTTTACGCATGATGGGTTACTCCGGAAATCCTAGTCTGCCGGGGCGCGAACCGTGCCCGGTAGGCGAAATCGTCAGAAGTTGTACGAGAATAGCCGCGGCGGCCCGAATAGGCGCTCGCGGCGAAGCGATCCTGGGTGTCGTTGCCGAGATACTGCCAATCCTGCGACTGGGTGAGGTTGATGATCGACGCGGTCAGCATCAATCCCTTCCTCAGTTCGTAGGAGGCGTTGAGGTCGACCTGCTCATAAGGTGCGGTATATGTGTTAAGGCCTGAAGACAGGCCGCCGGTCGTCCGACAACTTCAGCACGACCGCAATGCGCCTTCGTAGCCGTCGTTTAGCCGGTCTAAGGACGATCCCGAAAGCCGCCATTCGTTCAGCCCATGGACCTTCGAATGGCAATCGCGATACCGGTACCTCGTCCGCACCCGGCCCGAATACATGCCGCGCCTGCAACGCGTTACTCGCGTTGTACTCCGCGACGATATTGCCGCCGTCATAGCCGAACGTGGTCGCGCCTGCGCTGCCATATTGGTTCAGCCCGTTCACCGCGTAGTTACGGTCGGCGTTCACAGCACCCGTCCAGGCATAACTGTCATTGTTGCACGTGCTGCTCGCGAGCTGAGCCGCGACACCGCGTCATAGCCATAGCTCGTCACCACGCCATTGCCGCAGCTCAGGCTCGTACGGCGCCCGAGATCGTCGTAGGCGAAACTCGCGAGCACGCCCGCGCCCGATCCCGCGCCATATTCGCGGAGCGCCGTCACCTCGCCCCGCGCGACGGCAGGAGCGCATAAAAAAGGCCGGGAACGGCGGTCCCTGGCCTACATTTAGCGCACTGTTACCGTGGTCCCTGTATGAACCGGCCAAATATGGACGAGACATACGTGCCCTGGATAGGATGCACTCGTCTCCGCCAATCACGCCGTGATTGGCATACCAGAGCCGCGTGCAAGCATATACTCCGTCAACTCACAACACTACCCACGGATGGCCTTGGTCGCCAAATATACACTGAGTTGTTGAAACCCCATCCATTCTGATAGTATTCATGAGTCATCCACGATCTATAGACAACCCTCGAAACCGGGTCGCTCAAATCTTCCAGAGAGATTCTGTATTCCTCTTTCGAATAATTGAAAAAATCATCGTCATTATGTAGATAAAAATACACACTCTCCGGATCATCCACTTCCGGAACTTGATTGAATTCTCTGATCATAGATATATTATCAGTATCCGGGAACGTCAAAACCAATACAAATATACGGGCATCGTCTTCAAATTTTGGAAGCATCGACTCATACAAGTCGATATACCAACTGCGATATGAAGTATCTATCGATAGATCTCCCGCAACATCCGCGAGGTTTCTAGATACATTCCCTTCAACCTTCATAAGAAGGTGTGAAAAATACTCTGCATTTCGATCGGCTTCATTCATGGAATGTCATACCCGAATCCGCGAAGAAAATCAGCCTGAGCCCTCGTCAAGGGAGATCCTTTATGCTTCCACGTCCCATCCATATTTATCGCTCCTCCTCCTACCAAGTGAGTATGCTGTTTCTCACCCGTTACCTTTGGAACATCGGTTCTACCAATTCCTCTTGGCGCCTTACCTTGCCTAACCAGCTGATTCATGCGGTTTGCAGTTGGTCCGTTGCCGCAACCGCATGCCGGCGTGAAGATGATATCGTGTACAGTCTGGAAATTATTGTCCAGCCACCCGCCATATTTGGAGAATAAGCTGCCCACTTTGGAACCAAACCGCCCCACCGATGCTTTAAACCGGATTAGTGGCTTTGCCACTTTTTGGCCTGTAACTACGACCGTTCGTTCTGTGTTCTCATATGCCTGGTTCAGTTCCGCTAAGACAAATGCTGGCACCGATCCGCCACTGTTGCCGCCGCCACCGCCGCCTTTCTTCACTTCTGCAACATTATTTCCGGTCACAACGGTTTCCGAATCTTCGTCCTCCAATCCGGTCGGATCGACCTTATTGACCGGATCATTTCCAACATAGGCATAGATGTTCATCCCGTCGCCGTACCCGATGGGATCGGTCTGCATGAACCGGCCGAGCGTGGGCGAGTACATGCGGGCCTTGTAGTAGGACAGGCCCAGCTCGGACAACCAAGCCTGCCCGGTATAGCCGAACCGCCCCACATCGCCGCCCGTGGGGATGCCATATTCGTCATAGGCCCGAATAGCGTTCGCCGCGCCGCTTCCGTCGGTCTTCGCGACGATCGAACCACGCTCGTCCGCGATCGGCCAGCTGCGGTTGCCGCCGGCATCGTACGACACCAACACCTCGTCCGCGCCCGGCCCGAACACATGCCGCGCCTGCAACGCGTTACTGGCGTTGTACTCCGCGACGATATTGCCGCCGTCATAGGCAAAACGACGGCCCGCGCTGCTCTCGTACAGGCGCAGCATAGGATCATAGCTGAGCGTCACCCCGCCCGGTCCCGTCAGCAGCATATTCTCGCTGCTGTAGCTGTAGCTGTCCGAGCCCGAGCTGGTCAGGTTACCCTTGCCGTCATAGCCGAACGTGGTCGCGCCTGCGCTGCCATATTGGTTCAGCCCGTTCACCGCGTAGTTACGGTCGGCGTTCACAGCACCCGTCCAGGCATAACTGTCATTGTTGCGCGTGCTGCTCGCGATCTGGCTCGCGGGGTTGTAGCCGAATGTCGTCGTCACATCGTTCGCGCCGCCGGCCAGATCATGCGTCAGCGAGCTGAGCCGCGACACCGCGTCATAGCCATAGCTCGTCACCACGCCATTGCCGCGGCTCAGGCTCGTACGGCGCCCGAGATCGTCGTAGGCGAAACTCGCGAGCACGCCCGCGCCCGATCCCGCGCCATATTCGCGGATCGCCGTCACCTCGCCGGTTACCGCCACGTCGTAATCGACATAGAAGCTGTCCGGCCACATCATCCGCGTCCGCCGCCCGGCCAAATCATAAGCGAAGGCGATCGTCCCCTGCGGCCCGGCCTGGCTGGTGTTGCGCCCCAGCGCGTCATAGCCGAACGTCAGTGCGTTGCCGCTCTGGCTGGCCCCCGTCATCATCCCCAGTAGGTTATAGCTGTAGCTGACGTCCGGTTCGCTGCCCGGTAGGTTCTTCGTGCTCAGCCGGCTCAGGTCGTCATAGCCATAGGCGATGCTGTTCCCGTCTCGCAGCCGCCGGCTGGTGACGTTGTCGTTCGCGTCATAGCCCAATTCTTCATAGTCGGTCGCCGAGCTGGTGCCGGCGCTCGTCGGCGAGGGGTAGCGGGTCTTCTTGAGGCGATCATGGCCGTCATACTCGTATGTGGTCTTGTTGCCGCTTGCGTCAGCGACGGTCACGTTCCGGCCGTTGCTGCTATAGGTCGCCGTTACCTCGTCCGCCTCGACGCCGCTGACGCCATAGCCAGTCTGCACCTTTGTGACCTGCCCCGCCGCGTCATAACTCGTCCTGGCGATCCGGTCGGGGCCGGACGAACCGGTGGTGCCGAGCGAGCAGGCCGAACCGGGCAACGAACTCCATGCGGCGCTGTTCATCCGCTGGACGGAACACTCGACGCGGCCAAGCGCATCATAGCCATATTGCGTGACGGCATGATCGGCGCCGCCGGCTGACACCACATCCTTGATCCTGCGCGCATTGCCGTCATAGCTGCTCTGGACGGTCTCGCTCGCCACGAAACCCGACCAGTTGGTCGCGCCGCTGGGCACGGTGCCGCGCTGGGTCAGCGTCACCTGTCCGTCGTTATTGTAAGTGAACTTGCTCGCTGGAATCTTCCGGGTGCCGGCCCCGTCGGGGTCCGCCGTCATTGATCCGGTCACGCGGCGATCCGCATCATAGTCGAACCGCGCGGTGTCGCCGCTGCCGCTCAATGGGCCATCGATGGAGGTGACGTTGCCGAACCCGTCATAGCCATTGGTGGTGGTCGCGCTCAGCGAATTGTCGCCCGCAGCGCGGGTCACCGTGGTCGGCTGCAACCGCGCGTCATAGCCGATCGTGACCTTTGTCTCGTCCGCGCCGCCCGCGCAGCTACCTGTCGTGCGGCAGGTCGAGATGCCGGTCAGCAGTTTGACCCCGCTGGTGGTCGTGTAACCGTAGCGCGTCTGCGGACGCGTCCCGCCTGAGGTCGGCGCCGGCGCAGTTTCCGTCAGGACCAGCCCCGTTGCAGTGTCGTAGGTGTAGTCGGTCTGGTTGCCCTTGGCGTCCTTCGTCCAGGTCGGCAGGTTGCACGTCGCGTCGACGCACGTGGTCTGATAGTTCGCGCTCGTCGCGATGTCCGCCAGCCCCGATCCTGGCTTGGCCTTGCGCGTGGTCGCGGTCACATTGCCGCGCGTATCGTACGCGAACTGGACCTTGTTGCCTTCGGGATAACTGATCTCGGTCGGCTGCCCGATGCTATCATAGGCAAAGCTTGTCGTCCGGCCCAGTTCGTCGGTGACCGATGTGGGCCGGTATTTGCTGAGGTCCGACACGATCGTGCGCGTGTTCGACGCCGCATCGGTCACCACCATCGTCGCGGTGCTGCCCGATATGCTGTAACTGTAGCCGGTGGTGACGCCATTCTTCGTGACCGATGTCGGCGTAAGGCCCGAATAGGTGACGCTGGTCGTGTCCGACGACGCCGACGGACGGCGAACGCCGGTAATCACCAGGCCCGACCCGGTGATCCGCCATGTATTGCCGCCCGGCGTCGTGATGGTGAACACGTTGGTGGAGGGATTGGCATAGTTAACGGCCTGGCTGCCCCCGCCGCCGCTCAGCACCGCACTGGTGCGCCGATACCAGGAATGTCCCGGATTCTGCCCCGGCGGCGCCGAGTTCGCGGCGAAACCATAGGCGATCGAGTATCCCGCGTCGTTCGAGACGCCGCCGAGCCGCCAGCTATAGGTGCAGACCGGCTCCTCTTCGGGCGTCGAGGGAATCGAACAATTCTCGTACGGCTCCCAGTTGAAGTTGACGCTCATCCCGCTGCGCCCGGACATCGACAGCGGCAATCGGGTGCAGTTGGTCGAGCTGCTGGCCGTGCAGAACCCGCCGCCCGCACCGGCGCCGATCGGATCGTCGAACACGATCGTGGTGCCGTCGAGCGCCTGATAGGTCATCTGGTTGCCGCTGAACGACAGCGTCGCGCCGGTCCCGTTGATCGAGCGGGTATAGCCGTCCGCCAAAGAGAACTGGTCCCATTGCGGCCCCATCTCGACCGTGATCCTGTTGTTGCCCGAGAATGAGGTCTGGCGCGACGTGACGCCGGTCCAGTTGTCGGTCTCGCCGCTATACGCAACAAGCGATAGTTCGGACTGACCGGCACCGATCGATGCGATGGGCAGTCGGAGGTGGAACCCTCCCGTGGTCAGATCGACGCCATTCTCATCCAGATTGGGATGCGGCGAAGCCGATTGCGCGAGCGCGGGTGCCGCAAGACAGGTGCAAAGCGCGGTGGTGACGGTCAGGAGCGAACGACGCAGACGCGACCGGTCGCGCGCAAAAGCTGTGCGCGTCATGGCAATCTCCAATGATGATGTGAGGTGGCGGAGGGCGCGCGTTACGGCGCGCCAGTAACCTTGACGTTGGTCCGGTTATCCGCCTTGTCGAAACTGTAGTTGGCGACAACCCCGTTGTTGATCGTGCCGCTATGCTCAACCTTGATCAGTCGGCCGCGCGCGTCATAACTGTAGGTTTTGGTCTCGCTGGCAAGGGCTGCTGCCGCAATGCCTGAAATCACGGCAATTCCGGCAAGTGCGCCAATCTTCGCGCTACTTTTCATATCCGCCCTCCCCTTCAGGAACATCAAACAAACATCTGAATTCCAACATTGCAAGCGCGAATGCCTGATCGTTGAAAATGAGCCCCTCCAAATCGGCCAGCGCTGAGTTAGCTACGCCACCGAAACAAAGACAATCGCCAAAAATCACTCGTTTCGGATTGATTGTTGACAAGCCTGCCCGCGTCAACCGGGGTAAATGCACTATTGGCAAAGCGAACTCCAGCACACCCTAGCAATCGTGCCTTTGGCGCGCGCTACGGTGGCTGCACCAGCATCGCTGATTGAACTTGAATGTCTGCAATGAGGTCTGAGCTGACGTTGGATCTCGGGTTCGCAGCGCCGGCGGCTACGCGCCCTGATTGCGGTCATTCCACCTGTCGGCGGGGAGTCCCGAAAGCGGCCGTTCCGGCGATGGTCAGCCCTAGGTACTATTTCGCTCGATGCCGAAGTGCTTCAACCAGCAGGCTGAATGCCGGTGTCGGTTGCCGACGGCTTGGGTAATAGAGATGGTAGCCGTCGAACGGCGGACACCAGTTCTCGAGTACATATCGTAGCTGACCCTTCTCGACCCCTTGAATGACATAATCCTCCATGAGGAAGGCGATGCCATGTCCAGCGAGCGCCGCCTCCAGGATCAAATGGCCGCTGTTCAATATGACCTGCCCTTCGACCCGAACGTTGACGGCCTGTCCGTCCTTCTCGAACTCCCAGGCATAGAGCCCTCCCGAGCTCGACATGCGCAGGTTGATGCATTTGTGGCCCGTCAGATCATGGGGTGTCTGCGGGGTTCCGTTCGCCTCGAGATAAGCCGGCGCCGCGACCGCGACCATGCGCAGTTGCGGCCCGATCCGCACCGCGATCATGTCCTTGGCTACCCGCTCACCGAGGCGGACGCCCGCGTCATAGCGCTCGGCGACAATGTCGGTGAGGCCTGACTCAGCGTTGATCTCGATCTGGATATCCGGATACCGCTTGAGAAAGTCGTCAATGGCCGGCCAGAGAAACGTGCGCGTCGCATGATCGGAAGCTGTGATCCGGATGTTGCCCGATGGCCGTTCGCGCAGGTCGCTGAGGTCGGCAAGCTGCCGGTCGATGGTCTCGATTGCTGGGCGCAGTGTATCGAGAAGGCGCGCTCCCGCCTCGGTCGTCGCGACCCGGCGCGTGGTCCGGGCGAGAAGCCTGAGGCCGAGTTGCGCCTCGAGCTTGCGCATCCGGTGGCTGAGGGCTGAAGACGAGACGCCCAGGCGCGCGGCGGCACGCGTAAAGCTTTCTTCCTCCGCGACCACGGCAAAGGCTTCGAGATCGGCCAACTTCGGACGCCACATGGCCATCTCCATTACTGAAAGATGTTCATAAGTTCATCTCACATTCCCTGGCTAATTGCACGGCAAGCTTGGCGGTAGAAGGGATTTCCCATCCGCCGAGGAATGCCGAATGAGCCGCTGGACGAGACATTTTGCGCCATTTCTGGCCTGCTGCGGTGTTGCAGCCGCGCCCGGCGCCACGAGCCAGACGTCCCGAGCCGAACCGCTGGTTATCGCGGAGCAAGGCAGCTTCGTCGTTGGCGGCGTCGTGGCGACCACGCCCGGCACCTACGATAACAACAGGCCGACCGCCGCAGGGCAGACGCTCCACGGCGATCATCTCTATGCCTTCTATCAGGTGCCGCAGAATCCCAAGGCGCTACCGATCATCATGCTGCATGGCGCCTTTCAGTCGGCGCGCAGCTGGGAGACGACCCCGGACGGCCGCGAAGGTTTCCAGACGCTGTTCCTGCGCCGTGGCTTTCCCGTCTATCTGGTCGATCAGCCGCGCAGGGGACGTGCGGGTAACAGCAGCGTCGCGACCACGATCGAACCGACGCCCAACGATCAGCTTTTCTTCGACCAGTTCCGGCTGGGAAAATGGCCAGACTATTTCAAGAGCGTGCAGTTCGATCGCGCACCCGCGACGCTCGATCAGTTCCTTCGCTCGGTGACGCCGAACACCGGCCCTTATGATGCCCGTATGATTGCGGATGCGATGTCGGCGCTGTTCGACAGGTCGGGGCCGGCCATCCTTTTCACCCACTCGCAAGGCAGCGGTCCTGGCTGGCTGACCGCGATCCGGAACCCAAACGTCAAGGCGATCGTCGCCTTCGAGCCGGGCAGCGGATTCATCTTCCCGGAAGGCGAGCGTCCCGCGGCCATGCCGAGTGCGGCCGGTATCCTGTCGCCTGAAGCAGTATCATCGGCCGATTTCGAGAAGCTCACCCGTATCCCGATCGTCATCTATTATGGCGACAATTTCCCGGTCGAGCCGACCGCCGAGCGCGGACAGGATAATTGGCGAGTACGGCTCGCGATGGCGCGGCTCTGGGTCGACGCCATCAACAAACGCGGCGGCGACGCGCGGCTCGTCCATCTCCCCGAGATCGGCATTCGCGGGAACACGCACTTCATGATGTCGGATCTGAACAATCTCGAGATCGCGGATCAGGTGTCGAAATTCCTCGCGGAGAAGAAACTGGCTGAGCCGCGAGCGCTGTCCTCCGGACGCAGCAGGGATCGGAAGTCCAATGGCCGGTGAAATCGTCGACAAACAGCGGCGCGAGATCCTCGCAGTCTCCGCGTTCGCCGTTTCATTTGCAGCAACAGGAGTGCCGATGATGGCCAGTGCGGCAGAACCCGGAATCCGTTCGTTCAGTCCCGTCTATCGGGGCGCGATCACCGAAAACGAGCCCAGCAAGGTCAACGTGCAGCCGGTGACATACAAGCTCCACGGCCTCGATATCGCAGCCAATATCTACACGCCGGCGGGCTATGATCCGGCGAAGAAATACCCGGCCATCGTCGTGGCGCACCCCAATGGTGGCGTGAAAGAGCAGGTCGCGGGGCTGTATGCCCAGCATCTCGCCAGCAAGGGCGGCTATATCACCATTGCGATGGACGCCGCCTATCAGGGGGCGAGCGGCGGCGAGCCGCGCAGCCTGGATAAGCCCGCCAACCGCATCGAAGACATTCACGGCGCCGCGGACCTCATCGCCAGCTACCCCGGTGTCGATGTCGCGCGCCTTGGCCTGCTCGGTATTTGCGGCGGCGGCGGATATTCGCTGGCGGCAGCGAAGGCCGACAAGCGCTTCAAGTCTGTCGCGACCCTCAGCATGTTCAATTCGGGCCGGGTTCGCCGTAATGGCTTTGCGGACTCACAGCTCGATACCATCCAGGAGCGCTTGCGGCGGGCGTCCGCTGCGCGCGCGCAGGAAGCGGCGGGCGGAGCGGTGCTCTATTCCGGTGACGCCGACATGACCGACGCGCAGATCGCCGCGCTTCCGTTCGAGATGTATCGGCAGGGCTATGAATATTACTGGCGGACGCACGCGCACCCCAACTCGACGTTCAGATATACGACGAGCAGCCTGCTCGACCTGATGCGCTGGGATGCCACCGACCAGACCGAGTTGATCGACCAGCCGCTACTGATGATTGCGGGCAGCAAGGCGGACAGCCTCTACATGACCGAAGAGGCCTTTGCGAAGGCAGCGGGGACGACGGACAAGGCGCTGTTCAAGATCGAGGGTGCCACGCACATCGAGACCTATTGGGTACTCGAATATGTCGAGGCCGCACTGGGCCAGCTCACGCCGTTCTTCGCGCGGACGCTCTAGATCCGCAGCCCGTGTCCCTCCCCAAGGAATTGCTCATGAGAACAGCCGGAATTGCATCCTTCACGGGGGTGCTGCTCAGCATGGCTAGCGCCTCCGCCCAAGCGTACTCACAGGAGACCCCTTCGATGGTGCCCCAGCAATCGCGCGCGCAGCAGCTCATGGGAGACATCGCGCCCAAGCTCGCGGAACTCACCGATGACGTACTCTTTGGCGATGTCTGGGAACGGCCCGGCCTTGCCAAGCGTGACCGCAGCCTAATCACCGTCTCCGCGCTTATCGCGCTCAATCGTCCCGAGCAGCTCCGATCGCATATACGGCTGGCGCGCCAGAACGGGGCCACCGAGGCCGAGCTGGTCGAGACAATCACCCAGCTCGCTTTCTATTCGGGCTGGCCCAATGCGATCGCGGCTGTGGGCGTCGCACGTGAGGTCTTCGCCGAGAATGATGCGCAAAAGGTGAAATCCCCTGCGCCGGGCGGCGCTGTGGTCGTGACCAAGGCTGGCTCGCAGCCGGCTGCAGCCGGCGCTAGCGATAATTTCACTGGCGCCGTACAGGTCTCCACGCGCTTCCAGCGCCCGCTTCCTGCGCGGGCCGGTGGAGGCATTGTGACCTTCGCGCCGGGTGCACGGACCGCCTGGCACAGCCATCCGCTGGGCCAGACCTTGATCGTGACCGCGGGTAGCGGGCTAGTCCAGCATTGGGGCGGCCCGGTGCAGCAGATCGGTCTCGGCGACCTCGTCTGGATTCCGCCGGGCGTCAAGCATTGGCATGGCGCCGGCGCTACCGAAAGCATGGCGCACGTGGCCATCGCCGAAGCCCAAGGCGGGCAGTCAGTGACGTGGATGGAGCAGGTCAGCGATTCCCAATATCGCGGACCGGGTCGCTGACACCGGCTATTCCCGAGCGAACGGTTATCCAAAGCACGAAATTAGCTGCACGAGCCTATCGGTGTCGCAATCGAGCGTTTGGCGGCTAAGCGCCCTCATTTCGGTCGTTCAGCCTTTCTACCGGCCACCTAGAAAGCTGCCGTTCGCCAGATGGCGGCTTTTGGATAAGTCAGTTCTTGGACGCGGCTGCAGCGGCGCCACGCCTCCGGTTCGCGGCCGCATTGACTAAAGACCGGCAGCACGATTCTCGGGTACCCACCATGGCAGCAGTATTGGGCTGCGAATCGCGAGCGCGGCCCGAATATACGCGGCCACGCACCGCGCTTTCAGTTCTCGGCAAACCGCGCCGGAGCTCTGCTTGCCCGCCGTCGAGTTCAGCCATGCGCGCTTTCACGGCATCGCCGATAAGCGGCGTTGATAGTTCGAAGATAGCCGAGTGCTTCGTCATCGCTGGCCCGATATCCTGGGGGCCGTTTCTATAGGCTCAGCCTTCCCTTGCGCCTACTGGATGATTCGGCCGTAGGTTTTCGCCCAGACCCGCCCCCGGATTCCCCGGTCCTCAAAACGCCATGCGAACCCCCGCAACCCCCTTGAGGGTATAGCTTTTGCCGAAGTCGTTGACCGCGGTATCGGCCGAGACCTCGCTGTAGAGCGTGAGCCTGCCGCCGAGCTTCAGGCTGCCGCCCAGCCCCAGCTCGCCCCACAGCCGGTGGTTCTCGCGCGCGATCCGCGTGCCCGAGACATCGGTGATCGTGCCGTCGAGCCATTCGTAGTTCAAATTGACCACGCCATAGACATGGCTGCGCCCGTCCTGACGGTCGAGCGAGATGCCCCAGCGCGTCTTCAGGCTGTCGCCCAGCTTCGATGAGACCGCCGCGCCATTCGGATCGGTGAAGCGATCGAACCCCACGGTTGAATAGGCCGTCTGGATCTGCGGGGTGACCGAAAGTCCGCCGCCGATCGGCGCGCGCTTGCCGATCTCGATGCTATAGACCTGCCCCGTGCCCTTATTGTCGTCGGCGAGCTTGCCGAGCACCGCGGAGGTGAGCTTGCTGTCGAACCAGCTGACCTGCGCACGCCCGTCGACATAGAAGCCCTTCGGGCCGAACCAGCTGAGCGTTGCGCCCGCGCTATAGCCCTGGGTCTTGATGCGGCCGTTGCCGAAGGGCGAGGCGATGGTTGCGCTGGCCTCGCCGTAGCTGCCGAGGACGCCGAGCACGAGCGACGCCCCGTCGGCGCGTTCGCTCAGCACCTGATCCGCGCCAAGCTCGATCTTCCAGCTGTCGACATTGACGTCGGTGAAGCTGGTCGAGCGCACCGCTTCGGGCCGGGCGCGCATATTCTCCGAACGGCCCCAGATGCCGAACGACCGCGCATTGCCCTCCGCCCATTGGCGGTTGCCGGTCCGCTCCTGCATCGTGCCGAGCTGAGTGAACGCCGACAGCGTCTGGCCATAGGCCTCGTAGACCGGCACGCCGGGTTGGTAGAGCGGAATTTCGGGCTGCTGCAGCAGGCTCGAACGGAGATACCAGTCACCATCGGCGGGGCTGGTGACGCCGTTCTTGTACAGACGATAGCCATAGGCACCGGCGATCAGCGCGGGTGAGCCTTCAAACAGATAGTCGCTGTTACCGAGCGTGAACACGCCGTTCGATGTGCCGGTCACGTCGATGATCTTGATGCCGTCGACCGTCGCCGCGCCAAGGCCACCCTGATTGGTGACCCGAACCACCGTATTGCCAGCCGTCACGCCATTGACCACCAGCCGGTCGGCGCGCGCGCTGTCACCGCCAAGCTCAGCATCGATCGCAAGCGTGCCGTTGGCGCCGGTATAGCCGCCATTGATGGTCAGCGTGCCGAAGCCGTCACGGCCGGGGCCCACGGTTCCGGCGTTGGTCACCGAGCCGACGGCACCAATGCCCTCAAGCCGGGTGCCGGTACGGACATCGACTGCGCCACCGAACGCACCCATCACCGCCAGCGTACCGCCGGTGATGCTTGTCGAGCCGGTGTAACCCCCATTGCTGCCGGTCAGCACCAGCGTACCGCTGCCCGCCTTGGTGAAGGCGCCTGTACCGTTGAGCACCCCGCTGAGCGTGAAGGTCGTGCCGTTCGCGGTCGACAGGGTGGCCGCACCCAGCAGATTGACGTTGCGCGCGCTGGTGAGCGTCGCGGTGCTTGCCAGCGTACCACCGTCGAACGTCACGCCGCCCGTCGCCGCGCCAAGATTGACGTCGCTGGCGATCTGCACCGTGCCGCCGGTGATCCGGGTGCCGCCGGTGTAGCTGTTCGTGCCGCCCAGCACGAGCGTGCCGGCGTCGGTTTTGACCAGCTCGCTCGCGCCCGAAAGCGCGGCGTTGATCGTGGCGGTGTAGCCCGCACCCGCGGTGCTGCCGTCACCCACGCGGATCGACGCCTGCCCGCCGGTCAGGGCGATGCCGCCGCCGGTGATTGTGTAGCCGCCGGTGGCGAACTGCATCCCGCCCGCCGTGACCTGACCAAGGCTGTTGTCGACCGTGACCGTTCCGGCCGTGCCGCCGAACACCGCGAAGGCGCCGTCTGAATAGCCGGCGTTCACCAGACCCGCGGCTTCGGTCCAGTTGTCGTTACCGCTGCTATGCTGCCAGACGCCGGTGCCGCCATTGACGACGCTATTATTCTTCGGCCCGGCCGCGCCGTCCCAGAAATTGAGCGCAAGACCCGCGAAATTGACCAGATTGACCTGTCCGGCGATCGCCGTCTGCACCCCGACATTGCTGCCCGCGGGCATCACGCCGAGCGACAGCCCGTTGTTGGTGAGCGTGCCGCCATAGTTGAACACGCGATAGATGCCGGCGCTGAAGTTGCCGCCGGTCGGGACGGTCACGTTGATCGTGCCGTCGAGCGTGAGGTTACCGGCGATGTTGACCAGATCGTTGAGTCCGCCGCCTGCGACATTGGCCTGGCCGAATTCATAGGCGAGCGTTGCGCTCTGGCTGATGCTGAGGTCGCCGTTGATGGTCAGCGTCCCCGCACCGCCCGCGCCCGGCGTGAGTGTGCCGGCGAGACTGACGTTCCCGCCGATCGTGCCGGTGCCCCCGAGCGTCGCGCCGCTGCGGATGGTCACGGGGCCGGCCGCCGCGGCAAAGTTGCCGTTGACGAGCAGCAAGCCCTGCACCGCGTCGATCCCGCCGCTGTGGCTGCCGGTGCCCGCCAGCACCAGCGTCCCGGAGCCGGTCTTGCCGAGCTGGCCGGTCCCGGTGATGCCGCCGGTCAGGGTCAGCGTCGTTCCCGCATCGGTGGCGAGGACGCCCTGCCCCGCCAGCACGATCGCCCGCGCCGAGCTGATGTCCGACGCAGTGCTGAGCGTGCCGCCGTTGAAGCTCAGCGCGCCCGTCGCCGCGCCGAGATTGGCGTCGCTCGCGATGCGGATCGTGCCGCCGTTGATCGCGGTGCCGCCGGTATAGCTGTTGGTACCGGTCAGCACGAGCTGGCCGAGATCGGTCTTGACCAGCTGGGTGCTGCCGGTGATCGCGGCATCGATCGTTGCGGTATAGGCACTGCCGCCGCTGGTACCGTCGCCGACACGGATCACCGATTGCGGTCCGGTGAGCGTCAGGGCACCGCCCTGAATGCGGTAGCCATTGGCCGCGAACTGCAGGCCCGAGGCGGTGACCGCACCGAGGCTGTTGTCGATCGTGACCGTCCTTCCGGTGCCGGCGAAGACCGCGAAGGCGCCATTGTCGTAGGGCGCGTTCACCGCGCCGGTCGCATCGGTCCAGCTGTCATCCAGCGCGGTCCGCCAGGTACCGCTCCCGCCGTCGATTATGTTGTTGAACTTGTTCGCCCCTGCCCCGCCGTCCCAGAAGTTGAGCAAGGCCGACCCGGTATTGACGAGGTTGACCTGACCGGCGACCGCGGTCTGGACGAACAGGTCGGCGCCCGCCGGCATCGTCCCGATCGCGAGCCCGTTGTTGGTCAGCGCGCCGCCATAATTGGCGACCCGGTAGAGACCGATGTCGAAGCTTCCGCCCGGCGTGACCGCAACGTTGAGCGTGCCGTCGAGCGTCAGGTTTCCGCCGACGTTCACGACGTCGTTGAGCGCGTTGCCCACGGCATTGGCCGCACCGAAATCGACCGCCAGCCGCGAGCCCGCCGCCATGACGAGGTTGCCGTTGATCGTGAGCGTGCCCGCGCCGCCCGCACCCGGCGCCAGCGTACCGTCGCCCAGCATCACGCTGCCACCGATCGTGCCGGTCCCACCCAGCGTCGCATTGGCTGCGACACTGGTCAGGCCGGTCGCAGCCAACTGGTTACCGTTGATCAGCAGCGTGCCCGCCAACACCTGCGTCGCGCCGGTATAGCTATTGGCCGCGGTCAGAACGGTGGTGCCGCTACCCGTCTGAAGCAGCTCACCGCTGCCCGAAATGGCGCCAGCCAGCGTTAGCGCGTTCGAACGGTTGATCGCGAACCGGGCGTTGTTGACGACAGTGCCAGCGATGCTTCCGGTCGTGCCGCCATCGCCGAGCTGCAGCAGGCCGGTCCTGATCGTCGTACCGCCGGTATGCGTGTTGTCGGCGGTGAGTATGAGCGTGCCAGCGCCGTCCTTGACGAGCGCCGCTGCACCGGAAACGATTCCGTTGAGGACGAGGCCGGCGTCGGTGAACAAGGTGCCTGCACCGACGAGATCGACGGCCCGGCCGGAAGCGAAGGCAACGGTGTTGCGCAGCGTGCCGCCGTTGAAGCTGAGCCCGCCAGCGGCCGCGCCGAGATTGGCGTCAGAGGCGATGCTGAGCGTGCCGCCATTGATCGCAGTGCCGCCGGTATAGCTGTTGGCCCCGGTCAGGACGAGGGTGCCGCCCATGTCCTTGACCAACCGCGCCGAGCCGGTGAGCGCAGAAGCGATCGTGGCAGTGATTGCGGCGTCGCCCGCGCCACCGTCACCCACCCGCACCAACGCGTCCGCGCCGGTCAGCTCCAGCGGTCCGCCCGAGAGCGTGTAGCCGTTGACGGCGAACTGCATGCCGGCCGCGCGGACATTGCCGTTGCCATTGTCGATGGAGACCGTGGCGCCGATGCCCGAGAAGATCGCGAAGCTGTCCTGCGCATAGTCGGCGTTGACCGTCCCGAACACCTCGGTCCAGTTGTTCTCGCCGCCGCTTAAGCGCCAGATGCCCGCGCCGCCCTGAATCGTGCCGTCATTCTTGGGCCCGGCCGCGCCATCCCAGAAGCCCAAAGTGAGGCCGGCGGTGTTGACGAGGTTGATCTGCCCGGCGACCGCGGTCTGAACGAAGGCCTGACTGCCCGCGGGCATCGTCCCCACCGACAGGCCGTTGTTGGTCAGCGCACCGGCATAGTTGATGATCCGGAACACACCCGGTCCGAAGCTGCCGCCTGCGCTCTGGGTCACGTCGATCGTGCCGTCGAGCGTCAGGTTGCCGCCGACATTGATCAGATCGTTGAGCGCGCCGCCGGCCAGATTGGCCTGGCCGAACTCGAAGGCGAGCCGCGAGCCGGCCGAAAGCGCAAGATTGCCCGCGATGGTCAGCGTCCCCGGGCTGTTGCCCGGCGCGAGCGTGCCGCCGTCTGCGACGGTCACGCTGCCGCCGATCGTACCGGTGCCGCCCAGCGTGGCGCCGTTCAGGACGCTGGTAAGCCCGGTCGCCGCCGACTGGTTGCCGTTGATGCGCAGCGTGCCGCCCGAGACGGTCGTGGCTCCGGCATAGTTGTTGGCGGCGGTCAGGATCGTGGTGCCGGTTCCGATCTGGTTGACCGCACCGGTGCCGGAGATCACGCCGTCGAGGGTGAGCTCGCCGACACGGTTGAACGCCAGCGTGCCGTTGTTGGCGATGTCGCCGGCGATGGTACCGGACACGCTGCCATTGCCGATCTGCAGCGTACCGGCGCTGATCGTCGTACCGCCGGTGTGGATGGCGGCGCCGGCGATGGTGAACGTGCCCGTGCCCGCCTTTACCAGCGAACCGCCATTGCCCGAGATGACAGCGAAGGAGGTCGAATCATTGCTGGTGCCGAGGGTCAGCGACTTGGCGCCAAGCGCGATGCTGCCCGAGCCCGACAGATCGCCGATCGTCGTGCCTGCGCCGGCCAGGCCGGCAATGTTGAAGAGGCCGGAATTGATGATCAACGCGCCACCGGCATGGAGCGAACCGTTGCCGTTGAGCTCAAGGGTTCCGGACGCGATGGTGGTGCCGCCGGTATAGCTGTTGGCTTCGAAGAAGCGGACCGCTCCGCCAGCCGCGGTGATCACGACCCGGCCGCCGGTGCCGCCACCGATGCCGCCATCGGTGATCGTGCCCGACCAGTCGCTGAACGACGCCGTGAGGCCGAGCGTCAGCACCTTCGATCCCAGCGCGATGGTCCCCGCCGGGCCGCTGTTGAGCTGGACGATCCGCGCGCCGACATTGGTCTGCGAGATGTCGAAGACGGTGCCCGGCGCGACGATGAGGTTGCCCGCGCCGATCGTCCCCGCGCCCGCCAGCGCCAGCGTGCCGTCGGCGATGAGCGTGCGGTTGGCATAGCCGTTGGCGGCGGTCAGGGTGAGCGTGCCCGCGCCGAGCTTGTCGAGGAAATTGCCCGGCTGGTTGCCGGGGCCGTTGCCGACCGCTCCGTTCAGCGTGACGTCGAAGCCCTGCGTGTCGATCCGGTTCGAGCTTCCACCGCCGAGCAGGATCGTGCGGTTTGACGTGAACGATGCGCCGGCCCGCAGCGTACCGCCCTGCAGCGAGAGCGCGCCGGCGACGTCGCCGAGATTGGCGTCGCTCGACACCTGCACAATGCTGCCGCCGATCGTAGTGCCGCCGGAATAGCTGTTGGCGCCGGTGAGGATCAGCGTGCCGCCGCCGATCTGAGTCAGCGTCCCCGTGCCGGAGATCGCGCCGCCAAGCGTAATCGTGTTGGCGCGGTTCACCACCAGCGCGGCGTTGTTGACGATGTCTCCGGTGATGCTGCCGGCGGTGCCGCCATTGCCGATGCGCAGCGTACCGCCATCGATCCGGGTGCCGCCCGCATAGCTGTTGGTACCGGTCAGGACGAGGGTGCCGCTGTCCATCTTGACCAGTTGGCTCACGCCGGTGAGCGCGCTGGCGATGGTCGTGGTGTAGCCGGCACCAACAGCGGTGCCGTCGCCGACACGGATCGCCGCCTGCGCGCCGGTAAGCGTCACCGAGTCCCCGGTGACGATATAGCCGTCGCTGGCGAACTGCATGCCACTCGCGCTCACGGCGCCGAGGCCGTTATCGACCGTCACCGTGCCTGCTGTGGCCGAGAAGATCGCGACCGCATTATCGGTGAAACCGGCGTTGACCGCACCGCCGGCATCGGTCCAGTTGTCGTTGCCTGCGCTGCTCTGCCAGATGCCGCTGCCGCCGTTGATGACGCTGTCGAACTTGGGGCCGGCCGCGCCGTCCCAATAGTTGAGCGTCGCGCCACCGGTGTTGATCAGATTGACCTGTCCGGCGATGGCAGTCTGGACAAAGGCGTTCGCGCCCGCGGGCAGCGAGCCCAGCGCCAGCCCGTTATTGGTCAGCGTGCCGCCATAGTTGAACACGCGATAGAGGCCGACGCCGAAGTTTCCGCCCGTTGGCACCGTGACGTTCAGCGTACCGTCCAGCGTCAGATTGCCGCCGACATTGACGAGATCGTTGAGCGCGCCGCCCGCGGTGTTGGCTTGGCCGAACGCGAAGGCGAGTTGCGAGCCGCCGCCGAGCACGAGGTTCCCGTTGATCGTGAGCGTGCCCGCGCCGCCGCTGCCGGGCGTCAGCGTGCCGCCTGCGCTCATGTCGACGCTACCGCCGATCGTGCCGAAGCCGCCCAGTGCCGCCGCTGCGGCGACGCTGGTGAGGCCGGTAGCCGCCGACTGGTTACCGTTGATCAGCAGCGTCCCCGCGAGGATGCCGGTCGCCCCCGCATAGGCGTTGCTCCCGGTCAGGGTCAGCGTGCCTGCGCCGTCCTTGGTCAGGCCGCCTGTGCCGACGAAGCGCGGCGCGATGCCGATATTGTGGCCGTTCGTATCGATAACACCGCCGTTCGCGCCGAAGGTCAGGTCACGCGCGCCGAAGTCGTCGAAGAAATCGCTCGCATTCTGCGTCGCGCGGAGCACGCCGCCGTCGAGCGTGACATTGACCGTCCCCAGACCGGCGCGGATCTGGCTGGTTTCCAGAACCCCGCGATTGCCAGCGCTACCCAGCACTGTCAGCGTTGCGTTGACGCCCGCCGCCTGGCCGAGCGCCACGGCTTCAAAGGCCTGGACGCGCCCGCCATTCTCGATCGTGAGCGCACCATTGCCCTGATTGCCGATCGTGAGGCCGAATGTGCTCACCAGCCAGTTCGATCCTGCACCGGTCACGGTGACGCTGCCATCGGCGTTGGCGCCGATATAGCCCTGATTGCTGGTGACGCTCGCACCGTTCTCGATGCGCAGCGTGCCCGCGCCGAAGCTGCCGACGGTGAACTGCGTCGTGTTGGTCCATGAACTGCCCGGACCCGTGATGACGGTATCGCCCTGTGCCGAGCCACCGACGATCCCGTCGTTACTCGAAACCTGAGCGCCGTTCTCGATGCGCAGCGTTCCGGTGCCGAACAGGCCGACGGTGATCCGCCCGCTATTCTGCCAGGCGGAACCCGTGCCGTTGATCAGCGCCGCGCCGATGCCGCCGGTGTCGTACCCGATCCCACCGCTCGCACTCACGACTCGGCCGCCTTGGGTGACGTTCAGCGTGCCGCTTCCGCTATTGCCGACCGTCAGGCCGCCGGTGGTCCAGGTCGACGCATTGCCGCCGCCATTGCTGCCCGTGACGGTGAGGACGGCCTGCTCGCCGGCATCGCCGCCGATGAACGTGTTCAGGCTGGTGAGGGTCCCGCCGCCGACAAGCTGCAGCCCGCCAACCTTCACGATCGCCTCGCCCGCAAGGCTGCTGGCGCCGCTCAGCACCAGGGTGCCGAGATCGGTCTTCACCAGATCGCCCGTACCGCTCAGGTTCGACTCGATCGTTGCGGTGAAGCCTGCGCCAAGCGCGGTGCCGTCGCCGACGCGGATCACCGACTGTGCGCCGGTCAGCCCGATCGTGCCGCCGGTGAGGGTATAGCCATTGCTGGCGAACTGCATGCCCGACGCGTTCACCGCGCCCAGGCTGGTATCGACCGTCACCGTGCCCGGCGCGGCCATGAAAACTGCGAAGGCGTCATTGGGATAGGCGTTGTTCACGCTGCCGTCGGCGACGGTCCAGTTGTCGTTGCCGCTGCTCGCTTGCCACACACCGCTGCCGCCGGTGATGCTACCATCGCCGCGCGCGCCGGTGCCGTCCCAGAAATTGACGTCGGCCCCAGCGAAATTCACCAGATTGACCTGATTGGCGATCGAGGTCTGGACGGCGACAATGCCGCCCGACGGCGTCGTGCCGACCGCAAGGCCGTTATTGGTCAACGAACCGGCATAGTTGATGATGCGGTACACGCCGACGTCGAAGCTGCCGCCCGGCGTCACGGTCACGTCGATCGTGCCGTCGAGCGTCAAATTGCCGCCGACATCGATCAGATCGTTGAGCGGCCCGCCGACCACGTTGGATTGTCCGAACTCGAAATCGAGCAGGGATGCGCCCGCGAGCGTCAGGTTGCCCGCAATCGTGAGCGTGCCCGGGCTGTTGCCCGGCATCAGCACGCCGTCGGTTACGTTGACGTTGCCGCCGATCGTGCCCGCACCGCCCAGCCGGCCGCCGTTCAGCACGTTGACAACGCTGGCCGCGCCGCCGAGCGTGCCGTTCACGCGCAGCGTTCCGCCCGACACGGCAGTCAGGCCGGTGAAGCCTGCGCTGTTGCCGGTGAGACTGGTGACGCCCGAGAGGTGGTTGATCGCACCCGCTCCGGAAATGCCCGCTGTGAACACATGCCCTGCATCGACGTGGTTGAAATTGATCGTGCTGCCCGCGCTGGTGGTCACCGACCCGGCTTCGAGCGTCCCAGCGCCGCCGCCTGCACCGATGTTGAGCGTCGCACTCCCCGGCCCCATTACCAGCGTACCGGTGCCGTCGCCGACCGCGACCGTGCCGCCTTCTTCAATCGTGAGCGAGCCGGTGGTGCCGTTTGCAGCCGAATTGGCGATGGTCAGCGTGCCCGCTTCGAAGCGCGAGCCGGTGCCGGTCACGGTCATCGCGAACGAGGGTGCATTAAGTCCGGCGAGATAGGCCCCGATCACCGCCGAGCCCGAGGTCAGGCGGCCCCCATCGGCGATGGTGATCGTTCCGCGACGGGCGTTCAGGCTATTGGTGACGTCCCACGCCGAACCGGCTCCGGAAATCGTCACGAAAGCCCGGGCATTCGTCGCGGACTGGCCGCCGATCAGCGTGCTCGCGGTGGTGGTCGTCATCCGGCCGCCGCCGAGGATGTTGATCGTCGCTGTACCGAATCGCGCAGTCGAGAAGGTGCCGGTACTGGTCAGCTGTGATCCCGTGCCGATGACGTTGAGCGTCGCGTTCGTGCCGAGTCCGTCGCCGACAGTCAGCGCGCCCAGCGTCGCCGACCCGCCATTGCGCACCGTCAGACCAGCCGTGCCGAGCGTGGACGTCCCCGCGGTCGCGAACTGCGATCCCGTGCCATCCACGACCATCTGCCCGCCGGTCAGGTTCAGACTGGCGGTGCCGTTGACTCGCCCGCCCGCGGCGACCTGAAGCGTCCCGCCGCTCACCGTCGTAACGCCGGAATAGGTGCTGGCGCCGGTCAGGATCGACGTGCCTGCCCGCTGGTTGAGCGCGCCGCTGCCGGTGATCGCGCCCGCGAAGGTGAAGTCCGGATCGGTGTGGTTGAAGTTGACGCGCGCGGTCGCGCTGCCAAGGTTGAGCGTCGACGCTGTCAGGGTACCCGCAGCGGCTGCGGCCTGACCTTCAGCCCCGCCGATGTTGAGGATGCCGGTCGCGGTGCCGGCGTCGGCCAGAACCAGCGATCCCGTCACGCTCACCGCGCCTCCGGCGCTGAGCACGAGTTCGCCCGTACCGCTGCCAGAGCCGATCACCAGATCGCCGCTGGTGGTGGCGAAGCGCGAGCCGGCGCCTAGGACGGTCAGCTTCGCCGGCAGCGCCCCCGACCCGAAGGTGGCGCTGGTGAAGCTCGCCGTACCGCCCTGATCCAGAGTGAAATCGCCATTGCTCATCCCCAGTGTGCCGGTGCTCGTCCAGTTCGAGCCCGCGCCGGTGATCGTCGCCGTTGGCGTCCCGCGGGTGTTGCCGGTCAAAAAGCCGATGGTGCTCCCGCCCGCAGTGGTCAGTGTGCCGCCGGCACTGATCGTGAGTTTGCCGTTGGTGGTGCTCGAGTTGGCGAGTATCAGCCCGCCTGCCGCATCGGCGTGCGAACCTGCGCCATCGACGATGAGCTGGCCCGTGTTGGTCGAAGCAGCCGTGAGGGTCAAAGCCCGCAGCGAGATGTCGCCGGACGCGGCCGTGAGATGGCCGCCATTGGTGACGCTTACGGTGATGTTCCGGTTGAGGGTCGCCGATCCGGTGATCGAGGCGGTGCTGTAGGCGGAACCGGCCCCGTCGACACCGAGCGTAGCCCCGGTAGCGCTGGTGGTGTTGATCGAGGTCGCGCCACCGGATATGGTCGTTCCACCCCCCGCGATGAGCAGCTGTCCCCCGGACATGGTCGTCCCGGCGCCATAATTGTTCTGGCCGGTGAGCGTGATTGCCCCAGTGTTCGGCTTGGCGAGGCCACCGGTGCCGGTAATGGCGCCGGCATAGGTATAGGCATCCGAACGGTTGAAGGTCAGCGTGCTGTTGTTGACGATGTCGCCCAGGACCGAACCGGTCGTGCCGCCATTGCCGATGCTCAGCGTGCCGGCAGCGATCGTGGTGCCGCCCGTATAGCTGTTGTCCCCCACCAGCGTGAGCTGGCCGATACCCGACTTGATCAACGCACCGCCGCCCTGAAGCGGCAGCCCGATCGACAGAGTTCCGGCAGTGGCGACCTCGAACTCGCCGCCGCTCGCACCCCAGTTGATTATCCGCGAAATGAAGCCAGTTCCGCCGGTCCACTGGAGCGTGCCGCCATTGATCGTGAACGCGCCGGTTCCGAGCGCATTCTCCGCGCCGATCGAAAGCTTGCCGCCGGTGAGCGTCGTGCCGAGGCTATGGTTGTTTCCGACCAGCGTCGTCGTGCCCGGCCCGCCCTGGAGGACCGAGATGGCGCCGTTGAGGTTGCCGACGGACAGATTGCCGTCTTGCTGGAAGACCAGCGCGCCATTGCCAAGTATGTTTGCGATCTGGCCGGTCGCGGTGCTGTCGAACACCAGCGTGCCCTGCTGAAGCTCCCAGACACTTCCCGGCATCGTGCTGGCATTGCCCGTCAGCGTCCAGCTGCTCGTGCCGGCCTTCACGAAACGATTGAAATTCCGGTATTGCGCGGTCGCGCCGACGCTCGACATGTCGAAGCTGGCATCGACGGTCCCGCCAAGCTGCAACGTCTGGGCGAAGGCGCCGCCCGCGTTGGCAAGCACGAGGCCGGTGATGCTCGATCCCGCTTGCAGTTCGAGCAGTGTGAGCGGGGACAACGTCGCGTCAATCGCCACCGTGCCGCCGGCGCCGGCCCGGATGATACCGCTGTTGATGATATTGGTTTCCGGGCGGCTCACAATCGCCGCCGCGCCGTTGCCGCCCTCGATCAGGCCATGGTTGATGATCGGGGTGCGGATCAAATTGACGAAGATGCCCACGCCGCCCAGCGCGCCGCCGGTGCCTTCACCCCCCCGAACCACGCCCGTCGCATTGTTGGTGAAGGTCTGAGAGGCACTGGGGTTGACGCCGATAAAGGCACCGCGGCCGCCCGTCACGCCGATGCCGGTGCCGCCCTGGATCAGGCCGTTGTTGACCACCGACGCGGTGCCGGTCATCTGGAGGCCGAATCCGCCGTTCAGGGAGCCCGGCCCCCCCGAGCTGCCGCCGGTGATCGATCCGTTGTTGATCAGGTTTCCGTTGTGCTGGATCTCGGCGCCGAGCCCATCGGCGCTGCTGTTGGTACCATCGCCCCCGGTGACGGTCGCGTTGTTCGTGACGGTGGTCGGCAGGCCACCAAAGGTGATCAGGCGCAGGCCGGCCTGACCGTTGCCGGTAAGCATATCGTCATTGCCGTTGACTGCGCCGATCACGGTCACGATGCCGGTGAGCGCCATACCGTTGGTCGAAAAGGCGCCCGTGTTGATCACAAGCGGCTTGGTGCTGTTCGGCAGCGATCCGGCGATCGCGATATTGCCGGTCAGCGTGATCGTCGAGGTCGCATCGCCATCCGCATTCGCGTCGAGGACCGCCTGGCGCAGCTCGGCCTCGGTGCCCGCCGTATAGTCGCGCGCCAGCGCAGCGGAGGGCAGGACCAGCGCGAGCGCGAGCGCCGCGCCCCCCGCGCCGGACAGCAGCCGGCGCTTGCCGCCGAAGGAATGCGAGATGCCGCTCTTGCTGTCCGACGACGCGCTCATACTGATACTCCTGGAATAGATTTGCCCGATGCTCGGGGGCGCTCCGCGCGGGAGCCGGCTGACTGAGGATGAGAGGTGCAGCCTCAGCCTGGCGGCGGGCGGCGCGCGGCGGGACAATGCGGAACGCGGGAGCCAATCCTCACGGCGAAAACACGGCCGCTGCTGCGCATCAGGCGATTCCCCTACGTACCCGCTGAAATGTTGCGGTTCCGAAATGCACGGGAAATCGTTAACGGAGTCTGATTCCTAATACTTATTATAGAGGTTTAACTGAGCTGGGATTGACCCTTCAGTCCTGCGTTCGGCCCCTCACCCCTGCCCAAGGAGCGCGCAGGATTGGACGGAATGCGAAGTGCTTCAAGGCCGGCCATACCAGGAACAGCAGCTATTCGGACTCGCCTCCCGAAAGCAGCCAGACAGCTTGCGGCCCAACCTAGGTCAATAGACCGTTCAGCGCGGGCAACGTCCGCTTTCGCCATCCCTCGCCCAAGAGCTGACTGGCTGCAGCCGGCCCAGTTGCTGCCATTCACAATCTTTCCGATCCCGGTGAAGCCCGGGAGATCAGACTGAACTCACCGAAGAAATTTTCCCGCGCCGCCCCCGTAGTCGGGCTCGCGCTGCGTCAATCCCCTCGCCGCCGGCATCAGACCGGCGACGGGAGGACGACAATGACGATTTCGAGATTGACGCTCAGCGCGAGCCTGTTTGCAGCCACGGCTCTTGCCGTGGCCCTCGCTCCCCTGCCCGCCGCCGCCGAGGCCGGCAAGGCAGCCACCGCCCGCTACGACCTGCCCGCGCAATCACTGGCCGACACACTGCGGGCGATCGCCCGGCTGACAGGGCGCGAGATCCTGTTCGACGCGGCCGCAGTGCAGGGCCGCCGCGCGCCCGAGCTCAACGGGCAGTTGACGCTCGAGCAAGCGCTGCGGGCGGCACTCGCCGGCAGCGGCCTTGTCGCCGAGCAACGCGAGGGCGCAGTACTGATCCGGCACCCGGCACCGGCAGCCAACGACCCGCGCACCACGCAAGCCGGCTCTGCGCAGGACGGCGAGGTTACTGTGACCGGCACGCGCATCCGCGGCACCGACAGCCCGTCGCCGGTAATTGTTGCCACGCGACGTTCGCTCGAGGCAGCCGGTATCACCGATCTTGTCGGCTTTTCGCGGATCGTGCCGCAGAACTTCACCGGCGGGCAGAACCCCGGGGTCGCGGGTGGCGGCGACCAGGGCGGACAAAGCAACATCAACAACTCGACGACGCTCAACCTGCGCGGCCTCGGGCCTGATGCGACGCTGACGCTCGTCAACGGCCATCGCCTTGCCTATGACGCGCTCGCCCAGGGCGTCGACATTTCGGCGATCCCGCTCGCCGCAATCGAACAGATCGAAGTCATCGCCGATGGCGCCTCGGCACTGTACGGCTCGGACGCAGTCGGCGGCGTGGTCAATATCCGACTGCGGCGAGACTATGAAGGGATCGAGACGAGCGCGCGGTTCGGCGCCTCGACCGATGGCGGCAACCTCCAACAGCAATATGGCATGGTGACCGGTGCGCGCTGGGACTCGGGTGGATTCATGGTCGCCGCGGACCATAGCCACAACACGCCGATCGACGCGATCGACCGCGCCTATGCGCGCACGCTCAATGGCTCGCAGACGCTGATCGCACAGCAATCGCAATGGAGCGCAGTGCTGGCGGGCCACCAGCGGATTGCCGAAGGCGTGACTTTCGAGCTCGACGCGCAATTCGCTGACCGGCGGATGCGCAAGGCAAACGCGTTCCTTGCCACGACCGACGCCTTAACCAACGGGCTGGTCAACCGGCCGGTCGTGCGCTCGTTCGCGGTGACGCCGAGCCTGCGCGTCGCGCTCCCGGCGCAATGGGAAGCGTCGCTCGAACTCACCCATGCGCAGAGCCGCACCGACATCCGCTCGCGCCGCTTCATCGGCGGGGTCGAGACGCCCCAGCGCCTCATCTACGAGAACCAGCTCACCAATATCGAGGCCAATGCCGAAGGCCCGCTGATGGCGTTTCCCGGCGGCGACGCACGTCTCGCGATCGGCGGCGGCTATCGCAGCTTCTTGCTCGACATAGATACCAGGCAAACGGTGGGCGGCACGGTGCGGGTGACGCGCGACGCCACCGAGCGCCGCGAGAGCCTGTTCGCGTATGGCGAAGTGTCGCTGCCGCTGGTGGGTCCGCGCAACCGCCTGCCGCTGATCGAGGCGCTGCGGTTCAGCGCAGCGCTGCGCTACGAGCATTATGCGGGAATCGACGAGGTCGCCACACCCAAGCTCGGCCTCGTCTATGCGCCGCACCGCGATGTGACGATGAAGCTCAGCTGGGGCAAGTCGTTCAAGATCCCCACCCTGAACCAGGTGAACCAGATCCGCGACGGCGCGCTGTTCCTCGGTACCCGCTTCGCGCCGCCGCCGGTACCGCCGCTCGCGACCGGCACGACCGTGCTGTTGCTGACCGGTGGCAACCCCGACCTTGCTGCAGAGCGCGCGACGACCTGGACGGCGACGCTTGAGCTGCGGCCGGTCGAGGGCTTGCGGATCGAGGCGAGTTGGTTCGATGTCGACTATCGCGGGCGGATCGCCTCGCCGGTGTCGGACTTCTTCGCGGCTCTCGCCAACCCCGCTTATGCGCAATTCATCACCTTCAGGCCCTCGGCCAGCCAGGTCGCCGACCTCGTTGCCAGTTTGCCGCTCGGACTCAGCAACCAGAGCGGCCAACCATTTGATCCCGCGCAAGTCGCCGCGATCATCGACACGACGCTGCGCAACACCGCGCGCGAGCGTGCACACGGCGTCGACATCCAGGCCGAGTACAGGATCGACATCGGCACCGGACGGCTGCTTCTTACCGCGGCCGCGAGCCGTCTCGAGGCGGACCGCCAGTTGAGCGCGGGCCAGGCGGTGCTCGAACGTGCCGGGCTCATCTTCACCCCACCGCACTGGCGCGCGCGCGGCGGGGCAAGCTGGGAACAGGACGGCGTGCAACTCTCGGGGTTCGTCAATCATGCCGGCGGCACGCGCGATGATCGCTTCACCACGCCGGCTCGGGTCGGCGCGTTCACCACGCTCGACTTGAGCGCAGCGGTGCGGACGACCGCGCAAAGCGGGCCGTTCCGGGGTCTCGAGCTGCGCCTCTCAGCGCTCAACCTGCTCAACGCGAAGCCCGATCGTATTCGTACCTCAAGCGCAGCGCAGATCCCGTTCGATTCGACTAATCAGTCCCCGCTCGGCCGCTTCGTCAGCCTGACGGTGACCAAAACATGGTGATGAGCGCGCCGTTCCTGCTCGCGAGTATCGCGCTCCTCGCTTTCGCCGGTGATGCCCGCGCGGCACCACAGGACGCGTGCGCTGGCCTTGTACCGCCGACGCACCCATCTTCGTCGCGCGCCCTCACCGCCGACGACCTGGTCCGGCTGCGCGATATCGGTCCGGTGGACCCGTTCGCGCAGCGTGCGCGGCTCATCACGCTCTCACCGGACGGCAAGCATGCGGCATTCCAGCTGCGTCGCGCCGATCCGCTAGGCAACGACTATTGCCTGGCGATGATGGTGATCGAGCTCGCAAGCGGATCTCTGCGGCTCGTCGATCAGGGCGGCGAGATGATCCGGGTCGATCATATGTTCCGCGGCAAGGCCGCCTTCCCTACCGGCATCGCCAGGGCGATCACGCCACGCTGGTCGCCCGACGGACGCTGGATCGCCTTCCTCAAGCGTGAGGGAGGCGCGGTCCAATTATGGCGCGCGCAAATCGATGGCAGCGGTAGTGAGCCCCTCACGCATGCCCCAGCGGATGTCGAGGATTTCCGGATCGCACGCGATGGGCGGTCGGTGATCTTCACCAGCCGGCCGGCGCTGGGTGAAGCGCGCGCCGGAATCGACCACGAGGGCCTGTCCGGCTTCCACTATGACGAGCGCTTCGCTCCGGCGGCGAGCAGCCGCCCCTTCCCCGCCGCGCCGATCGCCCAGAGCGTGGCGGTCCTGGATCTCGCAACCGGGGCGGTGCGCGAGGCAAGCAAAGCCGAAGCGTCGCTTCTTTCCACAACCGATATCAGCGATGGCCTGTGGACCGAAGCGCGGAACAAGGACGGACGGAGTGCACAGATCCAGCAAGAGGCCGGCACACTCAATCCCGGGCATGGCCAGCTGGTCGCAGAGAACGAGAAAGGACGGAGGATCCCCTGCCCGGCTAAGACTTGCGCGCAAGCGAGCCGCCCCTGGTGGACCGCCGAAGGGCGGGTTCGGTTTCTTGCACGCGACGGCTGGGCCGATGCATCGACCGCGATCTATGAGTGGACGCCCGGATCCAGCACCCCGCGCCGTCTCTACGTTACCGACAATGTGCTCGCCGATTGCGTACCGCTGAATGATACGCTGCTCTGTCTCATCGAAGGTTCGCTGACGCCGCGACGGCTCGAGCGGCTCGATCCCGCGACCGGCGAGCGCCAGCTCCTGTTCGACCCAAATCCCGAGCTCAACGCACTGCATTTGGGCAAAGCCGAACGGCTCCACCTCACCAACGTCTTCGGCCTGCCCTCAATCGCTGACCTGGTGCTGCCGGTCGGCTATCGCTCGGGCACGCGCTACCCGCTGGTGGTGGTGCAATATGACACGCGCGGTTTTCTGCGCGGCGGCACGGGCGACGATTACCCGATCCAGGCGTTCGCCAACCGCGGCTATGCCGTGCTGAGCTTCAGCCGGCCGCGCTCGATCGGACGGCGGCGCGGCGATACCGATTATGTCGAGGTCGCTCGCCGCGATCTTGAGGGCTTCGCCGATCGCCGCAGCATCCATGCTTCGCTCGAAGCCGGCATCCGTCTCGCCGTCGCGCGCGGGATCGCGGATCCGGCCCGGATCGGCGTAACCGGCATGAGCGACGGCGCCTCGACCGCCGTGTTCGCGCTGCTCCACAGCGAGAGGGTCGCGGCCGCAGCGCTCAGCAATTGCTGCATCGACACGATGCTCGCGACGCGGGTCGGCCTGATTGGAGCCCGCGAGTTCCGGCGCATAGGCTATCCTGGGCCCACCGACCGCAGCCAGGCAGCCGATCAATTCTGGGCGCAGATCTCGCTCGCGCGCAATGCGGCGCGCATCGCGACACCGATCCTCATGCAATCCTCGGACGACGAGGTGATGAGCGCGCTCGAAAGCTATTCCGCGCTTCGCGAAGCCGGTGCGCCCGTCGACCTGTTCGTCTTTCCGCAAGAGCACCATGTCAAATGGCAGCCCGCGCACCGGCTTGCCGCCTATACCCGCGCGCTCGACTGGTTCGACTATTGGTTGCTGGATAGGCGTTCGGCCGCGCCGGAACGCCAGTTGGAGCTCCGCCGCTGGGACGAGCTCAGGCGCACGAGGCGCGCTCGCCCGGCCCACTGAGCGCGGCAAGCCGCGTGTCCCAACTATCGAGCCAGGCTTCGGTATCGATGAGGTCGAGGATGCGGACATTCTCGTCGCTCGTGGTCGGCCGCCCGTGGCGGAGCGCCTGCTCGATCGCGCCGCGATCGAGCAGGCCATAACCGACGAGCCGGCCGTCCAGCAGCCGTTCGCGAATGCGCGCGCGATGATGCTCGACGACCCGCGCGCAGAAGGCGTCAGGACCGCCCTTACTGCGGCGCCGGGTGATCGCTTGCGGCAAATCCTGCGCGAAGGCCTGGCGCGCAACCGCACGGTCGATCCCGCCGGTTCGCCAGGCCCAGCTCGGGATCGCAAGGCAGGCCTCGACAATCGGCTGCGAGAGCAGCGGATGGAGCACGCTCGCATGGCGGCTGCGTCCTGGCTCGAGCACCTGCTGGATACGCAAGAGCGCCGCGACATGCCCCGCCTTGCCGGGCAAGGCCGTTCCTGGCTGATCGAGCCAAGGGTGGGTCAGCGACTCCTGCGCCAGCGCCGCGCGTACGCCGGGGTTGAGGAACATCGGCACCGCGCGCCAGCGATAGCGCCGCCGCCGCAACAGCCGCAGTGTCGCGCCAAGCGCCTCTAGCGGGCCGCAGCCGGTCTGGCGGCAGACATCGCCGAGCGTATTCAGCACGCCGCAGGAAAGCCCCTCGTTGCGCAGCCGATCGACGATGGCACCGGCCGATTGCGAATAGCCGAAGACATTGTCGCCGCCATTGCCGGTCACGAACGCATTGGCATTGATCTCACGCGCCAGCGCGAGATGCGCGCGCTCATAGGCCTGTTCATGGGTCCGGCCGATCGGACGCGGCAGATGCGGCGCCAGCGGCACGGCCAGATCGATCGCCTCGAGCGCGTAGGGCTGCTCGGACAACGGGGTTCGAAGATGCGCGCAGAGCTCGCGCGCATAGCCGCGCTCGTCGCCGCTCGGATCGTCGCCATAGACGGTAAGGCACTGGGCCTCGCGGCCGCCGCCAGCAAGGCACGCGGCGACGATCGCAGAGTCGAGCCCGCCCGAGACGCTGACCAGCAGCCGGCCGCGACCGGCCGTCCAGCCGAGCACGCATTGGCTGACGGTGCGGCGCAGGCGCGCCGCGGTCTCCACTGGCTCTGCGTCAGCGGCATGGACGTGGTCCCAGGGCGACCAGCGTTGGCGCTGCGTGTGCTCGCGATCCGATATCTCGATCGCAAAGCCGGGGAGAAGCTCGGCAACGCCGGCCAGCACCGTCTCGAACGTGGGAAGATTGCCGCGCCAGAGGTGACGTGCCAGCGCCTGCGCGTCGATCGCCGGACGCACCAGCCCGCTCGCCAGCAGCAGCTCGACCTCGGAAGCCAGCAATGTCATTGCGGGTGTCGCGGCATAATAGCAGGGAAGCGCGCCGGAAGGGTCGCGCAGGATCTCCACCGCGCCCGCGCCGGCAAGGGCCGCGACATATCCGCCCCAGAAACGCCCAAGCAGCGTGCCGCCGCGATCGGCAAACAGCTGCGCCGGATCCGACAGGTCCGCTGCCTCGAGCGGGCGCGGCGGCCCGTGCCGTCGAAACAGCGTCCCCAAGACCAGCCCCCTCCCCGGCACGCCGATGCAGCGACAGGCCGGATTGGCGAGCGCGATCAGCGGATGGCTGTCGAAAACCCGGTCGAGGCCGGTCGCATCGGCGAGCCGAGCGGCCGTACCAGGGGCAGCTGGACCCCGCGCGACAGCAAGCAGATAGCGCGGCCTCACGGCACCACCAGGATCGGAGTGAACAGCCGCACCTGTTCCAGATCCCCGACGAGCACTGCATCCTCGAGCTGGACCCAGCAATGCGCCGCGAAGGGATCGCGCCGGACCCCAAAGACCAGCGCCGGAGCGATACCGGCGCGATGGCATCGATCGCGCATCGCGATCGCGCGGGGCAGACAGCGATCGGCGGTGCGAAGAAGCAGGCCCGCCGCGGAGAAAGCGGCAGCTAGGTACCGCGCTCGCGCGATCGCATCGCCCGTCGGTATGCTGCGCGCTGCCCGGGACGCAGCGAGGATCGCCTGCAAGCTCAGGCGGCGCAGCCGCCGGGACGCGCGATATTGGGCAAGAACCGCACCCGCGATGTCGCCAAGCCTCGCCTTGCCCCGCGGATCGATGGCCAGATCGCAGGTCGCCTCGATCAGCGTCGCCGGCGCAGGCAGCTGCCCTCCGTTCGCATCGGGAACGAGCAGTCCGCTTTGGCAAAGCTGCTCAAACGCTGGAGCGGCGCCAGGCTCCACGCCTTGCGCCCAGCTTCGGAACGCAGCATCCCGATCGGGCGACAGGCAGAAGAAGCGGTCGCGTTCCAGGTCGAGAAAGACGGCGCGTCCGGCGCACAGGCACCAGGAAACGCCATCGCGCAGGCGCAGTGACATGGCGAAAGCTCGCAAAGGGCGCGCGCCGCTTACCGGCACGCGCCCGATGCGCTCAGTCGTCGCTGAGGCCGCTACGCGGCTGCAGCGCGCCTTCGGTGTCGGGACCACCCTCGATGGCCCCCTTGGTCTCGGTGCTGACAGCGCCGAGCTCGATCACGTCTTCCTTTTCGCGGTTCATGGCAATTCTCCTTGGTTGCGAAATGTCATGGCCATGACTCGACCAAGCCTAGCGGCGGAAGTGATTATAAGAAGATTATAATACGAAAATAATTCGAATGTTTGCGCAAGCGTGAACTCCACGCGAACGCATAATAAGCCGGGCGTGAGAACATGCGTGGGGTCGCATGCACCGCCACCTTTAGCCATGAGGCTTGGACATACGCGGCGGCCACCCGGCCAATATTTGTTGAGAACGTTGTGGACTGGGCCAGGCCGTACCTGTCCAGGTGAGATCAGTTCGCCAGACGCTGGACGCTCGTCGCGCGCATGAGCACAGCGGGCGACCGCCGACATAAGCCAGATGCCTCACGACACGACTTGTCGCTTCTCGTTGAGAACCTTCAAGTCCTTCAGACCCTTCAAATAATCCACTAGCAGTTTTACGCGTCCGACCGAGTGGCGAGACGCCGCCAGACTAAGGTAGCCGGTTTTGGATCAGCCTCGTACCGCTCCAACACGGGCATCAGCGTTCCTTGATCGAGATGCTCAGCGACCTAGTAAGGCAGTACACGCACAAGACCGCGAGCCGCGCGGCGGCCATGCTCGCAAGCCAGCTTCAGGATCTGGTCGTGTCCACCCTGGTCAAACAACTGGGCGGCACCCAGCGCCGCTGGCGGATCGCGCTTGGCCCAATCAAGCTGCGCGACCCGCTCAGCTATTTGCTTTGTAATTGGGAGGTCACACCGAGCGGTACGCCACGCGAGAATGCGGCGATCGAGCACCTGCCCGATACCACACCTGCTCGATACCATTCGCCTGGAGCATCCGACTGCCTCACCCGGCTGAGAGCCGTGAGTTAGCTGCTCATTTCAAACTGGCAGAAACCATCGCAACCCATAGACGCTCGAGCGCCAGCACTGACCGCAGCTGGAACAACTCGGCTAGACGATTGCTTCGTGCGGAAAGAGCCGATGAAGTGAGCGGGCAAGGTCTGCTTGCCGAAATGGTTTGGTCAGTTGCGGCAAACCGATATTGAGATCACCCCCCGCATATCCCGTTATCACGAGAACCGGCAAGGTTTGCTTGAGCCCGGTAGCGCGTCGCGCCAGCGCAGCGCCATTCATACTGGGCATCATATAATCCGTGATTAGAAGGTCTATGGGGAGACCTCCCACCAGCTTACTCAGCGCCTGTGAGCCGCTCGCCGCCTCGTGAACGACATGACCCAGGTCCCGCAGCATTTCAGCGGTGCCTGCGCGAACCAACTCCTCATCATCCACGAGCAGAACGTTGAGCGAGGACAGTCCCGGCGGGAGAGCGTCTGATGAGACATCGCTCGCCCTAGCCGGATCGCTGGCAATCGGCAGATGGAGATTGGCCTGCGTGCCCTGCCCCAATTCGCTCGTTAAGATGAAGGCCCCGCCCAATTGGCCAGCGAGGCCGTGCACCATCGATAGGCCAAGCCCCGTTCCCTTGCCCAACTCCTTGGTCGAATAGAATGGCTCGATCGCGCGCGCGAGGGTTCCAGCATCCATGCCGGTGCCCGTGTCGGACACGGTGATGCGCACATAGTCACCGGCAGAGAGCCCGGTCGCATCCTCCCCATCTACTCGTACCTGCGAGGCAGCGATCGTCAGCGTACCGCCTTGAGGCATCGCGTCGCGCGCGTTGACACTCAAATTCAGTATTGCGAGTTCGAGCTGGTTGGGATCTGCGAGCGCCGCAGGCAATCCCTGCGGGCACTCGAGGTTGAGCGCGATGGAGGATCCAATCGAACTGGTTACGAGATCCTGGACACCTGTGAGCAAGCTGCAGACATCGGTTGCCCGGGTCTCCAGTGCCTGCCGCCGGGCAAAACCAAGCAGGCGGCTGATCAGCACGCGCGCACGCTCAGCTGATTGCAACGCGCCGTCGATCAACCGCGCCATACGAGGGTCTTGCCCTGCATAGCGTCGGCTCAGAAGGTCGAGTGCGCCGCTGATCGGGGTCAGCAGATTGTTGAAGTCATGGGCCACCCCACCCGTCAGCTGACCGATCGTTTCCAGCTTTTGCGCTTCATGCAGCTGCTCAGCCGCGGCCTGCCGTTCGGCCACCGCCGCTTCTACCCGCCGTTCGAGTGTCTCGTTCAACTCACGCAGTGCAATCTCGGCGCGTTTGCGCACGGTTACGTCCTGGAAAATGACAGCGACCTCATCGCGTTCACGCGGCTCGACCCGGAATGCGGAAAGCTCAAGATGCCTCCCAGTGGCGACCAGTTCGCGCTCAAACCGGATCGGCTCGCCCGATATCAGAACGTCACGATATCGATCGACCCACCCATCTGCCTCATCAGGGACCATCTCCCGGACGGTTTGCCCGACGACGTCCGAAATACCCGTATGATGCTCATAGGCGGGGTTGGCCTGCACATGCACATAGTCGCTCTTGGGTCCATGTCGCCCATCGACGAACCGGATGATACAGAAGCCCTCATCCATCGTCTGGAACAAGGTTGCGTAACGCTCTTCGCTCTCCCGCAACTCGATCAAGCGAGCACGCGCTTCATATTGCCGGCGGCGGCCGCGCAGCGCTGATTGCACCAGGCTGACCAATGTCGTGGGATGGAAGGGCCGTTCGAGAAAGGTGACGTTGCCAAGTACGTCCAGATGGCGCGCGGCTGCCGGATTTCGCTCAAGGCCGCCACCGCGACTGGTGAGCAGCACGAAGGGCAAGTCCGACCACTCTTCCTGGCTCGCCAGCCACTCCACAAGCGACCGCAGATCGGCGGTGGCAAGCGCCTCCTCCGTTATCAGAACGCAACCAGCCCCAGACTTAAGACCCGCGATCATGCTTTGCAGCGAGCGATGCGCCTCTGCCTCGATCCCGGCTTCGGCAAGCATGGCTGTCGCGACCGACGCGTCGCGTCCACGCGGTGCGAGTACCAGCACCCGCTCAGAGACTGTCGTCTGCTTCACGCCTCGTCGGACTTTAGCTGACCCGCTTCACCGACAAAGGTAGGCACACCGCGTAAAATTCCTTGAAACCCGATCAGCGGCGGACCGAGCGTGAAACCTTGCGGGCCGATCTTGTACTCACGGATGACATCCTCATGTGCGCTCATGCGCTTCTTAACTATCGAGATCGCCCGTCGGACGCGTCCGAGGGCCTCAAAATAGCGCAACAGGATGACGGTATCGGCGAGATAGGTGATATCGACCGGGGACTTCATGTCGCCAACCAGACCGTGCTGCGCGACGGTCAGGAAGGTGGTCGCGCCCTGACGGTTAAGATATTGCAGCAGCTCGTGGACGTGCAGGACGAGCGCATGCTCTCCGGGCATCGCTGCCTGGTAACCATTTAGACTGTCGATCACGATCGTTCGCGCACCATGTGTTTCGACACATTCGCGCACGCGGGTGGAAAACTCACCGGGCGTGAGTTCAGCGGCATCGACCTGTTCGAGCACCAAATTGCCCGCATCGATCATTGCTTCAAGATCGATGTCGAGGCCCCGCGCGCGCTGCATGAGCAGGCCGATCTCTTCATCGAAGACGAACATCGCCGCGCGCTCGCCACGGTCGATGGCAGTCTTGACGAAGGTAAGCGAGAGCAGCGACTTGCCGGTGCCTGCCGGCCCCAGCATGAGGACGCTCGATCCACGCTCTACCCCGCCACCAAGCAGCGCGGTGAATTCGGGTAGATTCGTTTCAATCACTTCGCGCTCGAAGTGGCGGTGATGCTCGCTCGACACCAAGCGGGGGAAGACACGAACTCCGCCCGTATGAATGGCAAGATCGTGATAGCCGCCGCGAAAGCGTCGCCCACGATATTTGATTACGCGCATGCGCCGGCGTTCCGCGCCATATTCCGGTGCCAGCTCTTCCAGTCGCACGACCCCGTGCGCTACGGAATGGACCGTTTTGTCATTGGCATCGGTGGTCAGGTCATCAAGCATGAGCACGGTCGCACCGCTGCGCGCGAAGTAATGCTTGAGCGCCAGGATCTGCCGGCGATACCGCAAAGAACTCTGTGCCAGCAGCCGGATCTCCGACAGGCTGTCCAGGACAACCCGGGATGGACTTACCCGTTCGAATGCTTCGAAGATCCGCTTCGTTGTCTCGCCAAGCTCAAGATCGGACGAATAGAGCAGACTCTGCTGCTGCTGCTCGTCCAATAAACTCTCGGGCGGTACAAGCTCGAAAATATCGATGTCCTGCAATGGCCAGCCATGTGACGTGGCCGTGGCGCGCAGCTCGTCCTCCGTCTCGGACAGCGTAATATAGAGACAACGATCGCCGGCCGCGGCGCCCGCGATAAGGAACTGCAGCGCAATCGTCGTCTTGCCCGTGCCCGGGCTGCCTTCAAGGAGGTACGCCCGGCTTCGTTCGAAGCCCCCAGCGAGCACATCGTCAAGGCCGCGAATGCCGGTATCGGCGTGTTGAGACGGGGTCATTTCCATTGATCACTCCTGCGGCAACAGCGCGCGACTCTCGTTACGGTTCCGACCAACTCGCCAGAAATGCTTGATTTAATGCGGCTTCCGCCTTGCTCATGGCGAAGAACAGGCGAAGCCAGGGGATCGCGAGCAACTAGCTGGAAGCCCTGCACAGCAGCGAGAATGGCGTGAGATTGCTCACCGCCAGTCTCTGCCCCCACGATGACGGCGATGCAGGAAAACGAAGGCCAGCTGCCTTGGGCGTAAGCAAGAACTCAAGGGCCGCCATTGCGCCATGCGCCCTAACCCAAGTCGCTGATCGAGCGCTGTCCGCTGCGATCCTGCTTATGCCTCGGACGCCCCCATTGTAGCTCCACCAACTGACAAATCTTGTGGGGGGACCTGGTAGTAGCTCGCGACGCGGTCGGCATAGGCTTGGTCGAAGATTGGGGGATTGGCCGCCCAACTCGGGCCGCCCTCAAGAACACGCCGGTCAATCGTCACAACATAGGCATCTGAGGTTGGTTCAAACTGCAAAAGCTGGAAAGGGATTGGGTAATAGGCCTTACCGATACCGAGAAAACCACCGATCGAGAGGATCGAGTAGATCGTCGCCCCAGTGCGTTTGTTGATCATGAAAGCGTAGACCGATCCCAGCTTGTCACCGTCACGGGTTTTGACGGTCATGACATCAGCCTTGTTGGACTGGATCAGCAGCTGAGTAGGTTCGTCGAGTTCGGCCATAGGCCCTCCTTTTCGACCTATCACAACATGTAGACGCGGCACGGGTTCCGAAATGACAGGCCGTGCACTCTGATAGCGCCATTAGGCCCCTGCCCGGCTCCGCCTGGCTTGGGAGCCGTCAATCTCGGCACCTATCGGCTACATTTTCCGCACAGCGGAACTGATCTCTCAGGAAAAATACAACGATGATCCTTTTCCTCATTTGCTCGTTATGGCCAAGCAATTTGGAGTTAGACAAATGAACCGAGACACCCTCGAAGGCGAAGGTCGTGATGTTGTTGGTAAACTTAAGGAAACCGCCGGTGACGTGACCGGTGACCGGTCTCTTCAGGGTGAAGGCCTGATCGATCAGTTGAACGGAAAGACGCAGAAGATCATTGGCGCGGCACGTGAAGCGCTGGCGAGTGACGGCGCCCCGTTTCTCGACAAAGCCCGGCAGTTTGCGCGCGAGCGCCCCTTCGCTTCGGCGGCGCTCGTAGGCGTCATCGGCCTTGCCATTCTCAATACATTGCGCGGCAAACGCTGAGAAAGACGACCCCGCAGGAAATCATCTTCAAATGACATATGGGAGAACAAGAATGGGTTTGATTGTGTGGATCATCGTCGGCGGTGTCATTGGCTGGCTGGCTAGCATTATTATGCGCACCGACGCGCAGCAGGGCATCCTTCTCAATATCATCGTCGGCATCGTCGGAGCGTTTGTCGGCGGCTTGCTGATAAGCGGCGGTTCGATCAATAGTGCGCCACTGACGATCACCTCGTTCCTCGTGTCACTTCTTGGAGCCGTAGTCCTGCTCGGGATCGTCAACCTCGTGCGTCGTGGTAGAGTACGCTAACTTTGACCGACACGTCGCAGGTGCGGCCAGAACTCGCACCTGCGACATTTTCCCCTCACCATGCCCTTAGCGGTCCTTGCGGCATCCAGTGTCAAGTGCCCCGACCGCGGGCTACAAACACCGACAAACCTGTCCTCCGCTCAGCGCCGACGCGCAGCGAACTTCACCCGTATCAGGCCAGCGAGGCGCAGCAGATACTCGCCTTGCCGACTTCGGGCTTGTCGAGGGAAATGAATTGGGGTTCACCGAGCTCGATCTTACCAAGTGCCGGTCGTGAATTGGAAGGACGGCAGGCAGACCGGCTTGGTTCGGCTGTGGCGACGTCATGCAGTCCGATCTTAGGAACTGCGGCGCTACCGTCGCGCCCATTCCAGCCCCGATCTCGATACGGCTCCGGCAGCGAAGGGGTGCGGCTGCAGCGCACTTGAGCACGCCGCACCTCGTGCCTGTGTAAGCGCGACGACTACCGATCTATTTGTGGCTCGCTCGGTCGAACGATGAATATCTAATCTATGTTATGGAGGCCGATCGGGCGGAGCTTAGGTTTCGAATATCGCTGGCCCGCTGGGCCTGCTGGCGACTGAGAGCGGCTGTGCTCCCGCCATCAACGGGAGATACGAATGCCGGCTGTTGCTCCGCTAGCCTCTTGGGTCCGAAAGATGGATTCCTGGGCCTTCCTGAATAATGAGGAGCGCGACGCCATGCTTGCGCTTCCCTACACCCTGAAGACGATCGAAGCGCATCATTATATCGTTCGGGAAGGAGACAAGCCGACCCAGTCCTGCGTGATGATCAGCGGCCTGAGCTATCGCCACAAGGTCACGGCCAACGGTGCCCGACAAATCCTCTCCATTCATATGAGCGGCGATATCGTCGATCTTCAAAATTCGCTGCTCGGCATAGCCGATCACAATGTCCAGATCCTGACGGCTTCCCAGGTTGCCTTCATTCCGCGCGAAGCGATCGTCGAGCTTGCCTTCGAGCGACCCGCGATCGGCAAAGCACTATGGTACGACACGCTGGTCGACGGCTCGATCTTTCGGGAATGGATCACCAATGTCGGACGCCGGGACGCGCGGACGCGATTGGCCCACCTCTTGTGCGAATATGCGCTGAGACTCGAAGCGGCGGGCCTAGGCAGCCATAGGGAATGGGAACTGCCGATGAGTCAGGAGCAGCTGGCCGACTGCACCGGCCTAACCCCGGTCCATGTAAACCGGATGCTGAAGAGCCTCGCCAATGAGGGGCTCATCCGCCGCACCCGGCGCTCAGTCACGATCAATGACTGGAAATCCCTCGCCGCGGCAGCAGATTTTGACAGCGGCTACCTTCACCTCCCCCAGGAGAAGCTCGCTTTGGCCCAATGACTGCATGGGCTTTCAAGGAACCGAAGCGAACGCGAACCGCTATCGGCACATCGCTGCACAATCTTGTTGCACAGAGACTGCAAGCGCTCGCGCCGTTTAGGGACGATCAAGCCTGAAAAAGGTGCGAACGCGCTTGCGCCCCGGCCGAAGGGTTAGGGGCTGATTTCATCCCGTCCCCGATCTGCAGCTGTTGGACGCGACGTTCATATTCGTCGGCCAGACGCCGATGGGCCAGCACCACTGAACAATCTTCGCAAACAAGAGCTCTCTCTCGTTCTTCCCGGGCACGCTTGCGATAATAAGTCACATCATCGACAGACATCTTGCCTCTCCATAGACGTCCCCCAGCTCTGGCTACGGCGCTACATTAACTTCGAGTCGGCCGACTTCATTAAACTCGATCAAACTGCACCACGCCGACGTCCACAGCCTATCGCGTGGCCAAGCGATATAATCCCGACGCCGACGGGGCGATATCTGCAGAACGAAATGCGGCCGCTTCCAAGGACGCGGCCGCACGGGCTATTCCAATCGGGCCGTTCAGTCGCGCTCGCGCTCGCCTTCTGTGCGATCACCCCGCTGCCCTTCGCTTTGCTCCTGCTCCTGCTCGGGCTGGCGCCCGCGGTCATCCGGATCTTCATGCCGCTGGCCGCCTTGATCCTGCTGCCCCTGACCATCCTGACCCGGCTGCTGTTCGATCCCGCCGCCCTGCTGGCCGGGATAATTGTTTTCGTCGTTCATCGGAGTCTCCCGTGGTGTCCCGCGTCACAACAGAACCGGTTGTGCACGGCGCATGTTCCACAAGATGATGCCAAGTTGATTTGGATCAGTAAGATTTATCAATCTGTTACGTAACACTTCATCGCCCTTCAGGCCGCGATCCTCATATCGTCCCGGTCGCCTTTCAATCTCAATCCACTACCGCTGGGCCATTCTACCATTTTTGCCGGTGCCGGTCTCTCGATCGGACCGTTGTGCCACACCCATTGACGATGGGCAGGCTCCTCACGAGTCAAGAAGACTGACGTCGGTTAGGAAGATGGCCCTGAAGAGACGGCTGCCTCGCTCACGTGTCAGCTGCTGCCGAGAACCGCGACCAGTGCGCGGCGGAGCTCAGCCTGCCCGAATGGCTTGCCAAGGCGATGAACGGCCGAACCGATCTCCCCGGGCGTCTCGCCATAACCGGTCGCAAGGATGACGGGCAGCTCGAAGCGCTCTCGCCTGATTTCGGCAATGAGCTCGCTACCCGTCATGCCCGGCATGGCCTGGTCGGTGATCAGCAGATCGATCTCCGGGTGGGTGCGATAGATTTCGAGCGCCTCCGCTCCCGACGTTGCCTCCAACACGCAATGACCAAGGTCCTCGATCATGATCGCGGTATTCATCAGCACCAGCGAATCATCGTCGACGGCGAGGATCATCCGCGGCGAGATGGCGACCGCTTCTTGCTCCTCGGATGAACCGGTCTGCGCCGCTGGGCTGCCTTCGTCCGAGCGGAGCCAGAGATGCACGCTGGTGCCCCTACCCGGCTCACTCTCGAGTTGAAGGGTGCCGCCCATCTGCCGGGCAAAGCCATGGACCATCGAAAGGCCAAGACCGGTGCCCTTGCCGATCCCCTTGGTGGTGAAGAAGGGGTCGGCAGCTCGGCGCAGCGTGTCCGCATCCATGCCGCTGCCAGTATCGGCTACGGTCAGCCGGACATAAAGGCCTGGCGCCAGATCCTCCAGCTCGTCCTTCACCACACGGTGCTCGTCGGCGTGTATCGACAGGCGCCCACCTCCCGGCATCGCATCCCGCGCGTTCACCGCCAAGTTCAACAGCGCCATTTCGAGCTGGTTGATATCGGTCGAGACGGGCACCAGCCCTGCGGAGAAGCTGGTCTCAATCAGGAACAACGGTCCCAACGAACTCTGCAACAGCTCGGTCATACCGGCAACGAGCCGGGGGACGTTCACGCGCTCGGCGGTCAGCTCCTGGCGACGCGCAAAGGCAAGCATCCGTTGCGTGAGCGCCGCGCCACGCTTCGCTGCTTGCGTGGAATTGTCGAGCAGCTTCAGGATCTGCGGTTCCCCTGGCACGCGCCTGCGCAACAGTTCGAGGCCGCTTAGAATCGCCGTCAGAAGATTGTTGAAATCGTGGGCGACTCCGCCCGTCAGCTGGCCGATCGCTTCCATCTTCTGCGATTGGAACAGCGCCTCCCGCGCGAGTTCAAGCTCACGCTGCGCATCTTCCCGCTCGGTCACATCGCGGGTGATCTTGGCAAACCCGATGAGTTTCCCGTCATCATCATGGATGGCATCGATGACCACGCTCGCGCGGAACTGGGAGCCATCCTTGCGTAGCCGCCACCCTTCCGCGGAGAATCGCCCCTCGCGCCGCGCCGTCTCAAGGGCGCGTTCAGGTTCTCCGCGCGCGCGATCCTCCTCCGGGTAGAATGTACGGAAGTCTCGCCCGATCACTTCACCCGGGGCAAAGCCCTTAATCCGCTCAGCACCGGCGTTCCAGCTCGATACCAGTCCTTCAGGATCGAGCATGTAGATCGCATAGTCGGTCACGCTCTGGACCATCAGCCGGAACTGGGTCTGGCTGCGCGTGAGGGCGTCAGTCCGTTCCTTCACGCGGCTTTCGAGGGTTTCGTTGAGATCGCGCAGACGATCCGCCGTGAGCCTGAGCTCATTCTCGGCAGCCACGCGCTCGATATGCGCCCAGCTGCGTTCGGTGACCTCGCGGATCGTCGCCAGTTCTTCGACTGTCCAGTCATGCGGTGTAGCATGATGAATAGCCATCAACGCGGTCAGTCGGCCTTCCTTGACGAGCGGCATGCAGATCGTCGCGCTGATCCCGATTGCCTGGAAGCTCGCCGCTTCCTCAGGGCCAATTTCTTCTAGATTGTTGTTGATGACGAGCGGCAGGCCGGCACGAAGATTGCGTACCGCAAGTGTGCCGAAATCGGTGAGACTGTAATGGCCCACGATGGAGGGCGAGCCCTTGCGTGCCCAGTCCCCGCGAATGGTGAAGCCGTCCTGATCCTCGTCCATATCCGCATAGGCGCAATTGGAGACGCCGAGTTCCTCACCGACCATGCGGGTCGTGATCGCAAGGATCTCGTCCGCATCCGTCAACGCCGCGGCGCGCTTGCCCAACGCGTCGAGGAAGCGCAGCCTGGCCTCGCTTTCGCGCAGCGCGTTGGCAGCCTTCACAGCATCGGTGGTCTCGACCACCACCGCGAGCACGCCGGCGGGACGGCCGTCATCCTCATAGACGGGCGAATAATCGAGGTTGAGCCAGACATCCTCGAACCTGCCGGTCCGATTGAGGCTGAGGACATGGTCCTTGTAGGCGAGCGTCCCTCCGGCGAGGCCGACCTTCATTACATTGTCGTTGAAATCAGCAACCTCGGGCCAGCCGTCACGTACCTCGCAGCCGAGCAAGCGAGGGTGATTATCGGCAGCGAAAACCGAATAGCCGTCATTGTAGATCATGATGCCTTCTTCGCCCCACAGCATCACCAAAGGGACGGGGCAATGGATGACGAAGGCGACGATCGCGCACAAGCTCCGGGACCAGTGCGCGATCGGACCGAGCGACGTAGTCGACCAGTCGAAAGCAGCGATCCGCTCACCCATCTCTCCACCACCGGCGAGAAAGACTTTGTCACTACCGGTCGTTTCAACCGCTGAACTGGCCACTCCATCTCCGTCGTTCACAAGCCTGCACTACGCACATTGGGAGAGACTGTTCCGGCACCACAATGACATTGATTGCTATGACGCAGTCGGCGAAGTCGTCTATCACCTATGTTGTATTGATCAGCTTTTCTGACGGCGCTCAACCTCGAAGGCCTCCGCGGTCAGTCGATTGGAGTTTGCTCATGGCCCCGCACCACCGTCGTTCGCCCGTCGGGCATGAGTTGAGCATGACGACGGCCAGTGACAGCAGTAGTGGGGATAGCCGAAGCGATCTTGCGTCGCGCCGAAATAGAAGCTGCCGGCGAGAATTGTCGCGCGGATCGTCCGGATCACTCCCAAGCCCGATCGCAGCGCGGACCGCGCGCTAGGTCGCGGTCATCGACCGCATCAGGCCGATCACGCCTTTCACGCTGTTGCTTTGCCGGCCTGCGATCCGGGTCCGCCACGCTTCTCATGGCGACTCCGTGGAACACTAAACGATTGAGGGTGTTAAGTTTTCGCGGATGGAGGCGGAAACATTCACGGAGAAGATCAATGAGTGTCAAAGGCAAACTTAAAGAAGCCGCTGGATATGTGGAAGAGGAACTGAACGAGCACGGCGATAGCCCCGAGGCAAAGAAAAGGGCTGAGGAAGGCCGCGCCTTGCGAAACGAAGGCAGGGCCGAGGACGGCAAGCCGCCGAAGATCACGCCGGTAGGCAGCGGCGCCGAGTAACGCCCGCTTCTAGCCATGTACAGGCGCCGCCCTGCGAAGGGCGGCGTCTATCGTAGCGCGGCCGGCCTGTGCCTCCCCTATCGACTGGACATCGTGACATGACATCCCGCCTTTCATCGCTCTGCTCATGCCGTTGAGTGAACAGCACGACCTCCGCGGCGGCAATCCCGCGTGGGACGAAGAAGAGTATTCCATTCCGCCCAGCGTTCCGGCACCGCCGTACTGCGACGTGGCGATCATCGGCGCCGGTATCATGGGGTGCGTTCTCGCCGAGCGATTATCGGCTGACGGACACAAAGTAGCGCTGTTTGATCGTCGTCCCCCCGCCCATGGCAGCACCGCTGCTTCAACCGCGCAAGTCATGTGGGCGATGGATGTGCCCATGCGGGATCTTGCCGCCAGACTGGGGGAAGCCGAAGCGAGAAGGCGTTGGCGGCGCGTTTACGAAGCGACCCGCGCGTTCGCCGATCGGATCGACGACATCGGCATAGCCTGCTTTCGGGCAGACCGTCCGACCATCTATCTTGCGGGCAAGACGCTCGATCCAAGCGGACTGGCTGAGGAGGCAGCGTTTCATGTACGGGCTGGGCTGCCGACTGACCTCATGTCGGCTGAGGCGATCGCGGCGAACTTCGGCATCGCGCCGCGTACTGGACTGGTATCGGGTGGTGGTTTCGAAGTCGACCCGGTCGCTCTGACTCTGGGCTTGTTGAATTGTGCAATCGAGAGAGGTGCCACGATCAGTTGGCCGTGCGACGTCGCTGCAATTGAGACCGAAACGAGCGCCGTTGCGCTCATACTGGATAATGGCGAGCGGATCAGCGCGCGCCATGCCATCTTCGCTGGCGGGTACGAACGCGCTCCGCTCTTGCTGCCACCCGCGTTCAGGCTGCTCTCTACCTTCGTCATGGCGACATCGCCGGGCACGGGTTCGCTGTGGCGCGAGCACGCGATGATATGGGAAGCTTCCGATCCCTATCTGTATCTTCGCACCAGCCGAGACGGGCGAATTATTGTCGGCGGTGAAGATATTGAGACATTCAACCCGGCCCGCCGGAATCGCGAGATCTCGGAACGGACGTCAATTCTCGCGCAGCGGGCCGCGGCACTGCTCGGCCTCGAAGAATCACTTACGATTGATCGTCGCTGGGCAGCGATGTTCGGAAACTCGCCTGACGGCTTGCCGGCGATCGGTGCTGCTGCGACCTTATCGCGCGTTTGGCTGAGCGCGGGGTTTGGCGGCAACGGCATCGCGTTCGCAGCATTGGCAAGCGAGATTCTGGCGCTATCGCTGATCGGTCGGTCAGATCCGGATGCCGCGTGTTTCGACCCGTACCGCTTTCAATGACAGGGAGGTTGCGTCCGGAGTTTAGGTGGCTCAACGACTTGGAAAAGGAAGAGCGAGGTCCGCTTCTACAGGCGAATTCGCTATCGTAGTCGGCCGCCAACCAAGCCTGGATTTCGATACCGGCAGTGTTTTCAGGACCCACTAGGTCACTGGATCATCTGGACGAACGATGTCGTCGTCATCACGCCGAACGAAGCTTATTTTCCCTTCCGGTTCGAGGATCGCCCAAGCGACCTTCTCCAGATGAGCAATGCCTGCCAGCCGCATTTCGGACTCGATCTCGGCTCGGGTAAGCCGATCGCGGCGCAGATTGGCCTCAACCAGTGCGCCATTGCGAACCAGCACGCGCGGGGTTCCTTCGATCAGGCGCTGCGCGCGCGGCGATAGATACACGGCCCAACCGAGAACTACCGTCCAGAACGCGAAGGTAGAGATCGCCAATGTCGCGCCGGTCAGGCTAAAATCATTATGCGTGATCCCCTGCTGGATCAGGTCCCCGACTACCACCAGCATAACCAGCTCGAACGGGGTCATCTGCCCCAGTTCGCGCTTTCCCATCAGCCGCAGCAGACCGAACAGGATCGCGAACATTACCGTAGCGCGCAGCACGATATCCATCAGGGTAGCACTGTGATGTCGATCGGCACATGCGTCAGCGGCCGATCGCCGTCGTACAGCGCGATGCTGCCTGCATTGCCCGCGAACAGCGGTGGGTTGATCTGCCCATCGATCTTGATGTCGAGCGTGTCGCCGGGCTTCATCGCTCCATAGCTGAAGCGGAACGCGCCCTTTTCGGCCCTCTCCTCGGACGGCGCGGGGATCATCGTGTTGACTGTCATGTCGCGCCACAGCGACGCGGGAATTACGATGACCGCATTGGCTACCGGTGCCCTGGCAGTCATGTGGATACGCGTCTCGAAGATCATCCCGTTGCGCAGCACGCGCGGAGTGTGGACTTCGAGCCGCGCCGCGGGGGCAATGGCGGCGACGCTGCGTGCCTTGCCGCCGCCGAATGCGCCGAGCAGCGCGGCCAGCATGACCGCAGCCAGCACCGCGAGCGAAACCCAGTTGAGCCGTGCGCCGCGCCCATCGGCATCCGCCGAGGCGATGCCGTCGGGGTAGCCGGACGCGGATCGGATCGTAACCATGACGCGGGGGAAACCGCCCAGCCACCGGAAGGTTGCCGGGAACCCCGTGCCACGCCCACCGGTTCTTGTGCGGGGGCCAGCGGAGAGAAGCCGATGACCGATACCGCTGAGATGATCCATGAGGACGCGTTGCCCGGCGACGAGCACAAGCTAGATCCGAAACCCGACTGGCATCCGCGCTACCCCGGCTCAGGGCGGCTTACGGGCAACGTCGCCCTGATCACCGGCGCCGACAGCGGCATCGGCCGCGCAGTCGCCGCACTGTTCGCGCGCGAGGGCGCCGATATCGGCATCCTCTATCTGCTCGAGGACAAGGACGCGGCGGACACCAAGGCGATCGTTGAGGCCGAAGGCCGCCGCGCGATCACGATCAAGGCCGATGTCGGATCGAAGAAGATGTGCGACCGCGCGGTTGAACAGGTGATCGAGGTGTTCGGTCGGCTCGATATCCTCGTCAACAACACCGGCGAGCAGCATCCCGACAAGGACATTCGCGACATCACCGAGGAGCAGCTCCAGCGCACCTTTCAGACCAACATCTTCGGCATGTTCTATCTGGTGCAGGCGGCGGCGGAACATCTGGGTGAGGGAAGTTCGATCATCAACTGTACCAGCGTGACGATGTACCAGGGGTCGAAGGAACTGCTCGACTATTCGAGCACCAAGGGGGCGATCACCGCCTTCACCCGCTCCCTGTCGGAAAATCTGGTCGAAAAGGGCGTTCGCGTGAATGCAGTCGCGCCCGGACCGATCTGGACCCCGCTCAACCCATGCGGCGGGGCCAGCCCTGAAAAGCTCGAGAATTTCGGCGAGAACACCCCGATGGGTCGCCCCGGCCAGCCCAATGAGGTCGCCCCCAGCTTCCTGTTCCTCGCCTGCGAAGATGCGAGCTACATGTCGGGGCAGGTGCTCCATCCTAATGGCGGGACGATCATCAACGGTTAAATGGAGGATGACAGTTGCTGGGCCGATGCCAGTCTGACCAATTTGCGAGCGGACAGTCGGACCTCGCCATTCGTCGACGAAGGTCACAGCACTCCCTTGTGTTTCCTCGCCTGCGGCTTGATGACGGCTCACGGGCTCTGGAACGAAACCCGGTAGAATCTGAAGGAGGCCGCCAGCTATCCGCCAGTAACCAGTATTATCTTGCAGCGCGATGCAGCACTTCCTGACAGGCCAAGTCATTACGCATCGTCGTTGCGGCGACGCCCCCCTCGCCCATCGCATGGCTGATCTGATCGAGTCCGAGCACGACATCCCCCGCCGCATAGAGGCCCACAACGCTCGTCCGCTGATGCGCGTCAACCGTCAGGCAACCATCCTGCGAGCGATGGGCGCCGACCTGCGCGGCTAGCTCCGAACGAATATCCGAGCCAAGCGCCGGATAGAGCGTGTCAAATGTCATCGAAACGCCATCGACATGGAGCGTGACCCCCTGTCCTTCGATCAGTTCGATCGCGTCGCACACCGCCGCGATAGCGATGCCAGCCTCGGCCAATGCTTGGCGCTGCCTTGGAGACAGATCGTGCCCGCCTTCCGGCGCTACCAGCGTCACGTCCGCGCTGTAGCTGCGCAGGAAGCTGGCTTCGTTGAATCCACGTTCTCCCGTGCCGAGCACCGCGATCCGGCGATCCGTGACCTCGTATGCGTCGCAGATCGGACAATAGCGTAGCTGCCCGCCCGCAAGCGCGCGGGCATGATCGCTATCGCTGATCATCGAAGGGCGCCGATTGACGACCCCGGTGGCCAGCAGCACCAAGCGCGCGCGCAACGTTCCCGCTTCGGTGTTCGCGACAAAGCCGTCGTCGGTCTGCGTAAGGCGATCAACGCGCTCCGTGCGGATGTCGACGCCATAAAGCTGCGCCTGCGCGCGCATGCGCGCCAGCAAATCCACCCCCGAAATGCCTTCCGGAAATCCCGCATGGTTGCGTGTGCGCGGAATCAGGTTCGCCCGGCTGTCTCCGGCGTCGATCACAACCACGCCGAGGTGAAAGCGCGCCAGATAGATCGCGGCGGTCAACCCGGCAGGGCCGCCGCCAATGATCAGGCAGTTCATCGCGGGCATTGCATGCGCCTCCTCGCATCGACTGAACCCTCGCGACCGGTATTGGATGCGATGTCCATGGCACCTCCGAAAATCGAATCCATCTCAAACGGCGATCGAGGCGGCCTGCGTGAGAATGATCCGCAACAGTGCCCTAAGTGCATCTGGCGCGTTGAAGAGGAAGAGGCAGGACTTTGCTGCCTTGGCTTCCCCCGCAAAGGCACCATTCCATGGCCAACAAGGCAACAGACGCGATCGCCCTTCTCAAGGCGGACCATCGCACCGTCGAGGATCTGTTCGATCAGTTCGAAGCGACCAGCTCGAAAGCAAAGCAGAAATCGTTGGCAACCGAGATCTGCACCGAACTCGTCATCCATACGATCATTGAGGAGGAGCTCTTCTATCCAGCGCTCAAGGGAAAGATCGAGAGCGACCTGCTCGACGAATCCTATGTCGAGCATGACGGCGCCAAGCTGCTGATCGGCCAGATCATGGCGAGCGAGCCGGGTGAGAACTTCTTCGAGGCCAAGGTGACGGTGCTTTCCGAAGAGATCGAGCACCATGTCCATGAAGAAGAGATGCCCAAGGACGGCATGTTCGCACAGGCACGCGCGAGCGACGTCGATCTCGTAGCACTCGGCGCGGAGATGGCGGCACGCAAGGACGAGCTGAAGGCACAGTTCAATGCGAACGGCTTGCCGATCCCGACCGCGCGAACACTTAAGCCGATCGAGATCGAGCTCGGCGAACCGGTCGCCTGAGACGGTTCATCTTCAACGCGGTCGCCCGGAGATGGGCGGCTGCGCGCATGCTCAATTTATAGGGAGTCCGCCATGAGCAAGACATCCAAACGCGCCGGCAATTCGTCCGGGGGCGAAACTCATCAGATCGCGGATGCCGGCGCCGAGGCAATCGCGATCCTGACCACCAATCAGGGCATCGCCGTCTCCGACAATCAGAACAGCCTGAAGTCGGGCGCACGCGGACCGACCCTGCTCGAGGATTTCGTCCTCCGTGAGAAGATCTTCCACTTCGATCACGAGCGCATTCCCGAACGGATCGTCCATGCGCGCGGAACCGGCGCTCATGGCTATTTCGAGGCGACCGATGACATCGCGAACCTCAGCAAGGCCGCGCTGTTCCGCAAGGGCGAACGGACCGAAGTGTTCGTCCGTTTCTCGACTGTCGCGGGCGGCGCCGGCTCGGTCGACACGCCCCGCGATGTTCGCGGCTTTGCCGTTAAATTCTACACGACCGAGGGCAATTGGGATCTGGTCGGCAATAACATCCCCGTCTTCTTCATCCAGGATGCGATGAAGTTTCCCGATCTCGTCCATGCGGTGAAGATGGAGGCCGACCGCGGCTATCCCCAGGCCGGCAGCGCCCATGATACTTTCTGGGACTGGGCATCGCTGATGCCGGAAACGACCCATATGCTGATGTGGGCGATGTCGGACCGCACCTTGCCGCGCTCGCTGCGCACCATTGAAGGCTTTGGCGTTCACACCTTCCTGCTGGTCAATGAAGCCGGCGACACACTTTTTGTGAAGTTCCACTGGAAGCCCAAGCTCGGCCTGCAATCCACCATCTGGGACGAGGCGCTGAAGTTGCAGGCAGCCGACAACGACTACCACCGCCGTGACCTGTTCGAGGCGATCGATACCGGTAACTTCCCCGAATGGGAGCTCGGTATCCAGGTTTTCGACAAGGCCTTCGCCGATGCCCAGCCCTATGACGTGCTCGACGCGACAAAGTTGATACCGGAAGAGGATGTGCCCGTGCGCATCATCGGCCGGCTGGTGCTCGACCGCAATGTCGACAATTTCTTCGCCGAGATCGAACAGGTCGCCTTCTGTCCGGGAAATATCGTGCCCGGCATCGATTTTTCGAACGATCCGCTGCTCCAGGGCCGGCTGTTCTCTTACCTCGACACGCAGAAGTCGCGGCTCGGGACCGCGAACTTCCACCAGATCCCGGTCAATTCACCACGCTGTCCGTTCCAGAACTTCCAGCGCGACGGGCAGATGCAGATGATGGTGCCCAAGGGACGCGCCAACTACGAACCCAACAGCCTGGCGGCGCATGGAGAAGAAGGTGGGCCGCGCGAATCCCCGGCGCTCGGCTTTACCACTTCGACAGCATCAACCGGCGATGGCGAGACCGGCGAGAAGCTGCGGATCCGCGCCGAAACGTTCGCCGACCATTACAGCCAGGCCCGGTTGTTCTACCGTTCGCAGACCAAGAACGAGCAGGCGCATATCGCCTCGTCCTTCGTATTCGAGCTTTCGAAGGTCGGCTTGCTCGATCAGGTGCCCGGGCGGATGGTCGCCAATCTGCGCAATGTCGACGAAGACCTCGCCAAGCGCGTCGCGGACGGCCTTGGCATTCCGCTGCCGGCAAAGGCACAAGCAGCCAAGGCGCCAATCGATATGCCACCATCCGACGCGCTGTCGATCCACAAGAACATGAAAGCCACGCTGGAAGGCCGGGCGGTGGGCATCCTGATCGCGGACGGCACCGACGCCGGTGAATTGTCGGCGGTCGTCGCAGCGGTCAAGAAGGCCAAGGGAAAGCCGGTGATCGTTGCGCCGAAAATCGGGGGCGCCGAGCTCTCGGACGGGTCTGTGCAGAAAGCGGATGGCCAGCTTGCCGGTTCACCGAGCCAGATCTTCGATGCAGTGGCAATCGCCTTGTCGGAGGCGGGCTGCTCGGCGCTGCTGAAGGAAGGCGCCGCGGTCGAGTTCGTTATGAACGCCTTTGCCCATCTCAAGGCGATTGGCGCCAGCGACGCGGCCAAGCCATTGCTCGACAAAGCCGGCGTCGTCCCCGACGCGGGGATCACCGGGCTGGATTCCGCATTCATCAACGCGGCCAGCCAGCGCTTCTATGAGCGCGAACCCTCGGTCCGGACCCTCGCCTGAATTCTGTGACGCAGTTGGAGAACAAGATGATCGATCCCTTCACTGCCTCGTCGCGCATGTTCGCGGCCGGGCTCGACATGCAGTCCAACTGGCTGCGCGGTTTCGAAACGCTGCAAGCCTCTCAGTGGGTGATCGCCGCGCGCAGCGGCAAGATGCGCGACGCCGCGAGCGCCCCGCTCGATGCCGACTTCGCCGAGTTCGCCCGCATGGTACCAGAGAAGATCGACGCCTTCAGCCGAAGCGCTCGCGCCATTACGCGGGACTCGCTGGCGATGCATCACGCCTGGACGGTCCAGATGCAGCGCGTCGGGTTGATGTTGATGTCGGGCAAATTGCCAACCTTTCACGAGGCCTCCGCGTTGGCGACGCAATCGTCGGAATATACCTTGGGCGCGATCAGCGCGAGTGCGCGGCTGGGCAAGGAAGCCCTCTCACCTCTGCATCGCACCGCGACAGGCAATGCGCGCCGGCTCAAGCGCGCAAAGCGCGGATGAAGCTGCGGTCACTTCTGGCGCGCGATCCGTCGGCGGTAAGCGGCATGCACTAGCGTCCGGGCGCAAACGCCGACGAGCGACCTGATCACGCCCAGTAGAATGTAGGTGAGGAATATGTGCAGCTCGATACGGCATTCCAGCGCTTGAGTTCATGCAGGGCTGAACTGTCAGCCCACTGCGGGATTTTCTTGTCCGGGTCGTCGTAGCCATAGGCGGAAAGTCTATCTGCGCCAGGCTGGGAGAAGTAGCATGACGGATCGCCGCCAGTTCCTGACCTCTGTCGCCGCACTCGCTGTGTTCGTCTCCGGCCGTTCAGCCCTTGCGGTGCCCCCCGAGCAGGCCGATACGGAACGGAGTCCGCTTCGCGCCCTGCTTGACAGTACGTTCGACCAGATGATGCATCGTGATCCCGCGATCGCGACCGCGCTTGGTCTCGATATGGGTGAGCGTCATCCGCTCAGCTCACGCCTCAAGAGCTCGGGGCCGGACGAGCGCCTCGGCGCCCAGCAGGCGCTGGTCGACGCACTTCCCCTGTTGCGCGGGTTCGATCGGCCAAGCTTGAGCGGTACTGAGCCCTATTATCTCGATACCATCATCTGGGCGGCGGAGCGTGCCGCCGAACTCGATGCAACCGGCTTCGGCACGATCGACAATTGGCCGACGCCCTATGTCCTCAACCAGATCACCGGCAGCTATCAAAACGTCCCCGACTTCCTGAAGCGACAGCACCGGATCCAGACCACACAGGATGCCGAGGCCTATCTGCAGCGGCTCGAAGACTTCGGCCGGCTGATCGCGACCGAATGCGACATGGTCGAGGCCGATGGCGTGCGCGGCATCATCCCGCCGGATTTCGTTCTCGACCTGACGATTGCACAAACTGACAGGCTCCGCGCGCAACGAGGCGACCAATCGGATCTGGTCACCTCGCTCGCCCGGCAAACGGCGGAACGCCGCTTGGCTGGGGATTGGGGCCGACGCGCCGCTCAGCTGGTCAAAGGACCGCTCGCGGCCGCACTCGACCGACAGCGCGCGCTGCTTGTGCACCTTCGGCAACGGGCGACAGCGGAAGCCTCACTGGGGCGGCGTCCCGGCGGCGCGGATTTCTATGCCGCTGCGCTCAGAATGCATGTGACGACACGGGCTCCAATGGAAGAGATACACCGGGCCGGGCTCGCGCAGGTCACGGAGCTAAGTGCCAAGATCAACACGATACTTCGTGCGCAGGGCATGACGCACGGCAGCGTCGCCGAACGCCTCACCATGCTCAACCGGCATCCGGCGCAAAGCTATGCCAATGACGATACGGGCCGTACACAGATCCTAGCGTACCTGGAGCGGCTCCTCGCTGAGGCCCGCACAAGAATGCCCGCCTATTTCAATAACCCGCCGGAATCGCCCATCGAAATCCGCCGCATTCCCGTGGCCAACGAACTGGGTGCGGTTGCGGCCTATGCAATGCCTGGCAGCCTCGACGGCGCGCGCCCGGGGGCATTCTACATCAACCTACGCGACACATCGGCCTGGCCGAAGTATTCGCTTCCCACCCTCGTCTTCCACGAAGCTATTCCCGGGCATCTCTGGAACGCGGCGATGACCCAGCAAATGGGAGACGTCCCCGCTATAAACCAGCATTTCTACTTCGCGGCCTATACCGAAGGCTGGGCGCTCTATGCCGAGGAGCTTGCCGAGGAAGCTGGGCTTTATGAACGCAATCCCCTCGGACGGGTCGGGCTGCAACAGGCTTTGCTGCTGCGCGCTGCGCGGATCGTGGCGGATACCGGCATTCACGCGATGGGCTGGGGCCGGCGGCAGGCAACCGACTATATGGTCGCAACCGTCGGCGTTCCCCAGATCACGGCGCAAGGCGAGGTCGACCGCTACTGCGTCCTGCCTGGCCAGGCCTGTGGGTACAAGATCGGCCATACCGAATTGAAGCGGCTCCTGGCGCGATCTCGCGCCAATCTGGGGTCGCGCTTCAACCTCAAGGACTGGCACGATGTGGTGCTGTCGGGATCGATGCCGCTCGAGGTGCTCGCCGGTTTGCTGGCAGACTGGGAGCGTTCCAAGCTCGAGTAATCTCGATAGAACGCGGGGTTTGGGCCGAAGGCACTACGGGCGCGCCCAGCAGACCGGATTGCCTCGCGGCCATTGATCCCGCTATCACCGATATCAGGCCTTCTCTGTCGAGCGCGCGGGCAATGGAGGCCGGTTGAGGCAAGCGATTGCTCTGCCGTCCGCCAGTCCGGCAGAGCCCTGCGCCTCGGCAAACACGTTCAAATGCTGACGGGGCATCGCGTCACATCGGGGGGGGGATTGGGGTGCAGTCTCCCCTATGTCGAGCGGATCGAACGCAGCTAAGTAAGGTGCACGCCTGTTTCCGGCCTAGTGAAGCGCGGCGGACCCGCCGGCAGGTGCGGCTCGCATTGTGCGTGCGACTTCAAATCGAACGATCGCTTTCCGCAGAGCAACCTCGTAGATATCTCCGCGCCAGCTATTCTCTTCGGGCGCGACCGTATCGGCGGCCTTGACCGGGTCAATCACAACAATGCGATCGGGCCGCTCGAATACCAGTGCGAGCAAGCGGATCCTGCCATCGGCAAATCGTACTGCATAGAAGGGTTCGCCGGCACAGCCATTGCGATGATAAGCGACTTCCAGGACTTGGATCATCTCGCCCTCCGATAGAAGTCGATGTCTATCCGCGATCGCGGATAGACGCACCCTGACACATCCAATTCGGACAGGGTTTATCGGACTCGATTGCTCCGGCATCGATGTAAACCTAACCATATTGGGCATGTTCGTGCCAACCTTCGCACCTTCCTGCCCGAGTCGGACGCGCCCGCGCGGGCCCCGGAGCGAGCAGCAAAGGACAACGCCAAAGTGCGCAGCGATCCTGCGGCTGGCTATGGGCCGGGAGGCTACCAAATGCGGAGCGGGTCGCGGCCTGTCGAGGCATAGTATCTGGGGCAGCGACGGCTTTGGCGCACTGTCCGGTCGATCGCCAATCATATTATCCCGTTGGGGAATATCGGCGTGGGTGGGTTAGGACGCGCCGGGAATGGGGGAATGGTAAATGCGTAGTTTGAGGTCCAGCGAGAGCCGGGGTATCTCCCGCGCATCTCGATCAAGCAGGGCCGCGCGGCCATTCCATCATGGCGTCTGATGAAGCAGACTCCAATCCAGCCTATGACCGGCGGTCGATCGAGCGCCTGACGGAGCGTCAGAAGGATTGCCTGCGTCTCGTTGCACACGGCTATACCTCAAAGGAAATCGGACGAAAGATCGGGATCAGTCCCGCAACCGTTGACAACCATGTCCGCGCTGCGCTCGACACACTTCAGGTCGAGAGCCGCGCGGAGGCGGCCCGCATGCTCACCGCTGCGGAAGCTGATCAGCCATTGACTAGTCAGCCGCAGCCGCTTGCCGAAGCCCCGCCCGGCGCGGCAGTCAATGCCGTGTCGGGACCGGCAAGCCACGGGTGGCAACGGATGGTCCCGCCAATGGGAGGGTCGCTCAACAATCTCACAGCAGAAGCCAAGATCTTCGCAATTCTCCGTGTTGCAGTCCTTGGCCTTTCAGTTCTGATGATCCTGACCATCGGGATCGCAGTTCTGCTGTGGATGTTTCGCTAGCCCACCCGACCACAACGTAACTGATTGAGGGGCGGTAAGCGCGGATGCGCTTCCGTCAAAGGGGAGAGCTATGCATCATATTTCCAAAAGTGCGGTGACAGTCGTTGTAGGTGATACCCGCGCCTTGCTCCGGGCAACCGACCAGACGCTGCTCGCCCATGCCCATATGCTGGCATCTGTGATCGAAGGTGTGACGGAGTCTGACCTGCCGATCAATGTGAGCCAGGACCTCTATTCGCGAATCCTCGCGCACGGCGACAAGATCGTCGAGAGCCGCGAGGATCTGCGGCAACTCATCTCTTGCCTCACCCTTATCAAGAACAAGAGCAACCAGCGCGAGTTCGCAACAGGCTGTCCCAACGGCTTGCCTGCGGTCGAGACGACCATGCCGGAGTTCTTCACGGGGGCAAGCCTTGGCACCTCGCTGCAGTCTGCCAATCAATAACACTTGACGAAGGAGGCGCCGCGATGCTCGGCGAACCTTATGCTCGTGGCGCTTTCATTCTGGGCTCTGACGTTATTGTGCTGCGGCTTCGCAGCGCTGTTCGGCGGCAAGTCGGGGCGCGCGATCGCTCTCATCTATGTCGCGGCCGTTGCCGCAACCTCACTGGCGACACGAGATCCCAAGGCATGGTCCGACCCGCACTTGCCGGCGCTCATCGTCGACCTTGCGTTGCTGGCTGCACTCATGTGGGTAGTATTATGGTCGAGCCGCTGGTTTCCGATGTGGTTCACCGGCTTTCACCTCGTCGCTGTGGTCTCGCATCTTGCAAGCGCGCTCGCGCCAGGCTTTGCGCCCAAGCTCTACTTCCTGCTGCAAAGCCTGTGGTCGGTTCCGATGCTACTGACATTGGCGATCGGCGTCATGCTCGACCGGCAAGCGGGGATCAGTGATGTACCCGAACCTCGACACAGGGCGCATCGATGGCGCTGACCCGCGTGCACTCGAGCAGATCGCCTGCAGGCTCAGCCAGATTGCTGCGCAATGTGCCGCGCTCGGCCTGAATTCAAATGCTCCGGCTTCTTCGCCTAGCAGTACCTCTTCGATAAAGAATTCACTGGGAAGCTATCGGGCAAGCGAACTCGGTCAACGTGTCCGCAGCTATCTCCTCGCGCGGCGCGCACGCAGCCACATCCTCGACGATAGCTGGTTTGCCGACCCGGCTTGGGACATACTGCTCGACCTCTTCGCTTCACGATGCGTCGGACGCAATGTATCGATCAGCAGCGCGTGCATAGCGGCCAATGTGCCACCGACAACAGCATTGCGCTGGATCGAGAAGTTGGTTGATGAAGGATCGTTGGTGCGCGAAAACGACCCTACGGATCGTCGCCGAGCGTATCTTCACATTGTGCCCGAGCTCGCCCTCCGGCTTGAAAAATGGATCGAGCGCTATCTCCCGCCCACGATCCATTCGGATCCGGAACCAGTCTTGCGGTTACTCCCCCTCGCAGCGGCAAGCTCGGCTCCTAGTACAGACATTGCCTCCATTCTGGACATGAAATAGCTCTGCAATTCCTCCAACCCGACGCAAGGCGCCGCGCTGGAGGATTGGATGAACTCTTTGACTTTCGTGAGCGGTGCAACACGGCGCGAACGCCCTTCCGCGCTTATCATTGCCCCAACGTGCCGCAGAACCAATTATCAAGGCCTGGTGCTCCGCGAGTTCGATGCGGAGATGACGACAGCCGAGACTGTCCTGACGGATCCGGACGCACTCGCAGCGAGCGCCTTGCTGCTGGCAGATACCAACGGGCTGGCAGAAGTGTGCGCTGCCTCACTCCTTGAGTTTGCTGCCGCGCACCGGCGCAAGGGAAGCGAGGTCATCCTTGTGTGTCCGATCACACATCTCGATTTCCTGGGCCCGATACTGGGCAGCGGCGCCGCACTCCTATGTGAGCCACGGTCCGAGGAGATCGAGCAAGCGCTTCAGAATGCGGTCCGCGCGATCCAGCGGCGGCAGACATGGAGGGACCGATCTGCGCCAGTCGTAAAGACCGGCCCAATTCCAGCACTTCCCTGTCCCTGGCCCACGGGCGCAGCTCAGCTGGCTCGCCCCTATTGGCTTGACATAGTGAGTGACCAGTTGACCGATCTTGCGATCGCGCAACAAGCCATCTCCCCCGAGAGCCCGGCAATCGCCCAACTGCTCGAGCAAGTGATCGGACAGTTACTCGCCTTGATCCCGGGTCGAGCCCTGATCGACGCCATCGCAAGCACGTCGATAGACGAAGGTACCGCCGAGTTCGAGCGGCTTGGTGTGGAACTTGAGCGGCGTGCGCTGACCGTTCCAAATCTGGCTCGCCCTGAAAACTGAAAGCGGGCGTCTACCTCCGGTGACAGGTTAAGCCATGACAATACCTTCCCAGTTCCGGTAGCCGCGATCTGACGATCAAAGGCCATGACGAGTTTCTGGCAAGGCGCGAACCACAGATCTAGTGCCCGCGAACTTCATCCACTGCTTCGCCCCATATTCGATCTTCTTCCGTTTGAGCGTCGGGCGCTTGCCCGATAGCGCGTCCAAAGAGCAGCTTTCAGCAACTGCTCCCCCCTCCTCCGGCCCGGCAGATTGCCGGGCCATATTTTTAACCTCACGGTACGCCGATGCGTTGATGTCGATCTGCCGATGTTGCGTGAGAAATGGCAGGCCGCCCACACGCCGCCGCAGCAGCAGCCCAGTCAGCTTGATGAGATCTTCGGACAACCATTGCCCCTGAGATTGCCCCCAGAGCCCCTTGACGAATATCAAGTCAATCGCGACAAGCGGAAAACCCGCAGATTTCTGCGGGTTTCGGCTGGATGCCGGATTAGCTCAGCTGGTAGAGCAGCGGTTTTGTAAACCGAAGGTCGCGGGTTCGATTCCTGCATCCGGCACCACCGAATCCTCATGATTCGGCTCCTGCCCCTGAAAAACAGCACAAAAGCGCACTTCTGAAGGTTCGACTGGCCCGGACTGCGTCGTTTTTGAGCACACGGCGCTCCGCTTGCCGCTGGTCATGGGCGACGTCCGCATGCACGCCGCCAACCGCTTTCACCGCCGCTCCGATCAGCGCCGCATGAGGGCGCCTAGAGCGCTCGCGAATGTCTAAATCAGCACACATGTCCTGATTAGGATAAAAAACTTTCCAATTAGGAGAATCTTAGTATGAAATGATACGAATCGAGAAAGACGCAATACGCACGGGTTGGGGAGATTCCTGAGCATAGGCATGCGACTCGTATCGTCGCGTCAAATCAATAGCACACCAATCTACCGATAGTCATAATAGATTCGAATAAACCATCCCTCGATGGACAATAAATTACATAAATATAGAAACAAAAATAGGAGGATGTTGATGGCTTTTATTGGGAAAATTTCCCTTACGCCCAGTGTTGCGCTGCTCGTTCTCGCGATGCCTGCCATGGCACAGGTCGAGACATCTTCCGAAGCTGATCCAGAAGGTACGGTCAGTGAAGTTACCGTTACAGCGACACGCATCAAGGATGCCAATTTCGAGGCCCCGACCCCGATGCTCGCGATCGGTGCGGATCTGATCGATCAGCGCGGTTCGACGAACATTGCTAACGTCATCAACGAACTTCCCGCGGTCACGGGAACGATCACCCCCAGCTCCTCAAATCTCAACAGCCGCCAGAACGGTGTGAACGCAATCGACTTGCGGGGGCTCGGCACCAACCGCAATCTTGTCCTCATCAACGGCAGACGCGGCACCCCCTTTGACGAGTTCGAGAACATCGATCTCAACGCCGTGCCATCGCTCGCAATCGCTCGCGTCGAGGTCGTGACAGGCGGCGCGTCGGCGGCATGGGGATCGGACGCGATTTCAGGGGTCGTCAACCTCGTCTTCGACGACAAGATCGAGGGCATGAAGTTCAACGCCCAATATGGCCAGACGACGCACGGGGATGCAGAGAATTTCCGCCTTTCGGGCGTTTTCGGGAGCAATTTTGGCGGGGGCCGGGGGCATATCCTTCTGGCTGCCGATTATGATCGCAACAAGGGTATTCCCGCCGGACGCGCGCGCGCCTGGCAGCGCAAAAGCCCGGCCCTGCTCGAAAACCCGGCGGATACGGGCGACAAGGACGGCATTCCGCGCTACATCATCCGCGATAATGCAGTGCTGTTTCTTGCGTCACCCAATGGTGTGACGCTGCCGGGGGCCGGGCAGACCGGCAATCTCGAATTCTTTCCCGACGGCACCGCGCGTCCGCGCGAACTGGGGCAGATTGGCGGCAGCCACATGGTCGGGGGCAGCGGCTCGCGCCTTGCCGATCGCGTCGCGTTGCTGATCCCCACCGAGCGTTTCAACTTTCTAGGCGCTGCGCGCTATGAAATAGCCGATGGTGTTACGCTTTTCGGTGAAGCGAGCTTTGCACGATCCAAGTCGCGCGGCGCGCTGGTCGATGCTTTCAGTTTCGGCCGCACCGTCATCCAACCAGACAACCCATTCCTGCCAGCAAGCATCGCCGCACTGAACGAACCGTTTGCGCTGTTCCGGACCTTTGAGGAATTTCCGCCGATCACCTCAGTTTCGGTCAACGAAACAATGCGCTTCGTCGGCGGACTACGCGGGTCGCTCGGCTCGTCCTGGACGTGGGACGCATCGGTTCAGCATGGTCGCACCGATTTTTCGAACGATCAACCCAACAACCTGCTGCCCGCCAGGCTGGTGTTCGCAGCCGATGCGATACGCGATCCATCAAGCGGCCAGATCATATGCCGCGCCAATCTCGGCGGGGCTAATGGCGCTCCGGGTTGCGCCCCGATCAATCTGTTCGGCAAGGGTTCCCCGAGCGCTGCTGCGATCGCCTATGTCACCGGTACGGGAACATCGGACACAAAGATCCGGCAGACCGTCATTGCAGCCAATCTGAGCGGCGAATTGCTTCAGGGCTGGGCGGGACCGATCCAGACGTCGTTCGGTATCGAGCATCGCCGGGAGACGCTTGATCGCACGGTCAACGCGCCCAATGCGAACAGCGAATTCCTCATCGTCAACGCGCAGCCGCTTCACGGCAAATATGACGTCACCGAAGGCTATGCCGAGGTTGCCGTCCCGATCCTCGCAGGTGCGCAGAAGCTCGATTTCAACGGAGCGGTGCGGCTCACCGACTACAGCACAGTCGGCAATGTCGTCACCTGGAAGGCCGGGCTGGTCTTTGCGCCGATCGAGGAGGTCCGCTTTCGCGGAACGATTTCGCGCGACATCCGCGCACCGAGCATCGGCGAAACGTTCGTGAAATCGGTGTTGTTGTTCGAGAATGTGGCAAATCCCTTCACCGGCAATATCGAGTTCGTTCAGGTTCCGCTTTCGGGCAATCCCAACCTTAGCGAAGAGCGGGCACTGACGAAGACTGCTGGCGTGGTGTTGACGTCCGGGCGCTTCAAGGCGTCGATCGACTGGTATGACATCCGGCTGAAGAACGCGATCGGAGCATTGGGCGCGCAGGATATCGCCGATCGCTGCTTCAAGGGCGCGCAGGATCTCTGCTCGCTCATCAGCTTCGGCGCCAACAAGACAATCCTTTCGGTCAGGAACCAAAATCTCAATCTCGGCAGCTTTCAGGTGCAGGGCGTCGATTTCGACGCGCGCTATTCGCTCCCGCTGGGAAGCGGAAAGCTCTCGCTGGGCCTTGTCGCAAGCTATCTGATCGACAAGAAAATCGCGCCAACCGGCGGTGTGCCGGTCGATGTCGCGGGTGAAGTCGGCCCGACCTCCACCGGCTTCGGATCGCCCGATTTCAAGGCGACCTTCAGCGCCAACTTCGATATCGGCCGCGTCGGGCTTTTCAGTCAGCTCCGTTATATCGGGAGCGGCGTCTACAACGCGACCTATGGTCCGGAACAATTGTCCGCAAAGGACAATCGTATCGGGGCGGTAGCTTATGTGGATCTGTCGGTGAGATATGATCTTCAGGCGCTGCTGGGCCATGAGGCTCAGCTCTATGCGGGCATAGACAATCTGCTCGACAGGGATCCGCCTGTCGCCCCGCTCAACTTCATTTCCAACACGGCTACCAATGCCGCGCACTACGACGTGGTTGGCCGCAAATTCCATGTCGGTGTCCGCGCGAAATTCTAGCGGAGCGTTCGGTGCGCGCCCGGATGCTTCGTCCGGGCGCGCCCATTTTCGAAGCAGTGAACGGTCAGGAGCGATCGATGAACACAGGGAATATCTCGGGTCGGCATCGGATCATGCGCGGGGTCTTGTGGTCGACCATTGCCCTCTCAGCCGTTCCTGTCGCCGACGCGTCGGAGGACACTCCGACCTACGACATTGTTGTCCGGAACGGCACCATCATCGATGGCAGCGGCCTTGAAGGGTTTCGTGGCGATATTGCGATCGCCAATGGCCGCATCGTCGCCGTGGGCGAGATTGGGCGAGGCAAGATCACCCGAACGATCGATGCCACAGGCCTGGTTGTGGCGCCCGGCTTCATCAACATCCACAGCCATGCCGAGCCCGAAGCGGTTTCGACCGCAGCGAACATGCTCGTCCAGGGCGTCACGACCGAAATCATCAATGCCGATGGCAGCGGCAGTGTCGATATCGCCGCAGAGCTTTCCAGCTATGCCGCAAAGGGGCTGGCCGAGAATATCGGCGCCTATATCGGCTTCAACGCCATCTGGCAGGATGCCATGGGCGAGCGGGACGTGCGGCCGAGCGCGGCGCAGATCGCAGCCATGCGCAGCGTTCTGGAAAGGAACCTCGCCGCCGGGGCCTGGGGTGTCGCATCCGGCCTCGATTATCGCCCGGCCTACTACGCAAAACCCGAGGAGGTCGTTGCGATCCTGTCCGCCGCGGCGCCCTGGCGGACCAATTTTCCCAATCACGACCGGCTTCGTCCCGAAGACAACCTCAGCTCCTACAAGGGGATGGAAGAAACCATCGCAATCGGAAGTGCCGCAGGACTGACCCCGGTCATTACGCACATCAAGAGTGCCGGAAAGGAACGCGGACAGGCGGCAAAGGTGCTCGAAATGGTCACCGCCGCCGGTGCTCGGAACAATTGGACAGCGATCGATATCTATCCCTACCTCGCGGGCCAGACGTTGCTGCAGGCCTTTCTGGTGCCCGGCTGGGCGGCGGACGGGGGCAGCGAGGCGATGCTGGCACGGTTCAGGGATCCGAAGATTCGCCCGCAACTTGTCGAGGCCGCAGAATATGCAATGGCGACAAGGCTGGGCGGGGCCGAAGGCATCGCGTTGCCGCAGCTCGGTAAGAAGCTGACGGATATCATGGCAGCTGAAAATGTCCGCGCAGGCGAAGCCGTGCTGCGCACGCTCGAACGCGATCCGCTGACCTACGCGAACATGACCTTTGGCGCCGAATCCGATGTCATCGCATTCCTCAAATATCCCGATACTGCGGTTGCGTGCGATTGCGGAGCGACACTCCAAAATCGGGGACATCCGCGTTATTATGGCAGCTTCCCGAAGATACTGGGGCACTATGTTCGCGATACCGGCGCGATCACCCTGACGGACGCGGTGCGAAAACTGACCGCGCTGCCCGCCGCTATCATCGGCGCGGTCGATCGCGGACGGATCGCCCCTGGCATGCGTGCCGATCTCGCCATATTCGATCCGGCCACGATCCGCGATCATGCCACGTTCGAGGCGCCAACGCGGCTGCCCGAAGGGATGCGGCACGTTCTCGTCAACGGCGCTGTCGCGCTTGCCGATGGCAAGGCGACCGGGACCAAAGCCGGCGCCGTGTTGCGCCGTGACGCCCATATGCCCAGCCGCCGGATGACGCCCGCCACGGCAACACGCCGGCTCGCTGCCACCGCGCGGTCTTCCAGCGTTGTCGTGAAGTTCGACCTCACGCAGCATACAGGCGCGCGCACTGCCAGCGGTTCGATCAACCTGACCGATACCCGGACGGGGCGCATCTGGATGACCGAGCATATCGGCGTGCTTCAAACCAGCGGGGCATGGGCAAGTGTAACTGCAACGCTGAAGGACAAGACCGGCAACCGGCAGGCAGTTACACTGACCTTCGATGGTGCCGGTGATCAGGTCGGAAAATCGGTGATGTCAGTCGCGCTGGCGGATGACCAGCCGATCGTGATGACAGCGGAAGGACATGTGCAAACCGATTGACCAGAAAGAGAGGCAGCGGGCCGGTGCGGGAACGTGCCGCGACACTCGGTCCGCTGCCAGCATCTGCAGTCCGAGCTATCGTTCTTGATGGAAATATGGAGGGCAATAGAGCCGCCGCTGGTTAACCGAGTCCAGCACCTCAAACCGCGGAAGCAGTGGCAATACGCGGCCACCAACCGATCGTGGCGATCCGTTGATAAACCGCGTTGCGCTCAATAGGCAGGTTGTCGCTCCGGGGTTCAATAGCGCCCCGAAAGCAGTGCCCCGGCACCAGGAATATCTGTCGAAAGATTGAGCCTCGTCAGCATCTGGTGCGCGGTGCAGATCGCGGCGGACACTACCGGCAGGCCAATCGCGTCCTCAATCTTCTGGATCGAGGGAAGCGACGGCATCTGCACGCACGCCGACAGAACGAGCGCGTCGATGCCGGTGAGATCCAACTTCTTGTAGTGCTGGAGCAGATTGGCGGGATCCTGCGCCGCAACCTCGAGATTGTCGGGGATTTCGAGCGCAAGCCAGTCAGCGACCGTGATCCCTTCATCCTCGATGTAGGATACCACCATTTGAGTCAGCGGCTTCATATAGGGCGCGACGAGCGCGATGCGCTTCGCACCCAATATGTTCAGCCCCTCGATCAGCGCCCCCGCGCTCGTCACAACCGGCGCCGGATGGCCATTCTCGACGGTACGCTGGTGGAGACGCGCCTCGGAGATTCGGTGATACCCCTGCCCCATGCTCATGATCGCAACGAGGCAGGCATAGCCGAGCACATCGACCGAAGCGTCGGAAAGCTCGAGCGCGCACCGATCGGAATCGGCGTCCATCGCCGCGAGCTCTTCCTTCGTCACCTTCTTCATCCGCATACGCGACGAGTGGAAGGTGAAGCGTTCGGGCGCGATCGCCTCGCGCGCACGGAGCAGCGCGGGAATCTCGGTTTCCATCGTGACGTTCGAACTGGGCACGATCTGCCCGATGCGGATGGGTCGTGTCATGCTGAGCTCCCTCAGACCGCGATGATCGGGTTGCGCAGTGTGCCGATGCCCTCGACGGTGCATTCGACGACATCGCCCGGCCACATGAACTCCTGCGGCGTGCGGCCCGCCCCGACGCCCGCGGGCGTCCCAGTCGCAATGATGTCGCCAGGCTCGAGCGTCATCACGCTGGAGATATCGGCGATCAGTTGATTGACGTTGAACAGCATGAATCGGGTGTTGCTGTTCTGCTTCTCGACGCCGTTCACATGGGTCCGGATATCGAGATTGTGCGGGTCGCCGATCTCGTCAGCGGTGACGATGCACGGGCCCATCGGTGCGAAGCTGTCCTGCCCCTTCGACACGATCCATTGTCCCGAGCGGCGGCAATCGCGCGCCGATACGTCGTTGATCACGGTGTAGCCGAACACATGGTTGAGCGCATCACCCTCGGCGACATGGCGCGCGGTGCTGCCGATGATCACCGCGAGCTCGGTTTCCCAGTCGAGCTGCTGCGTCACCTTCGCATTGTGACGGATCGGATCGTTCCACGCGACCACTGCAGTCGGCGGCTTCGAGAAGATTACTGGCTGCTGCGGCAGTTCGTTCGACGTGTCGAGCGAACGCGCGGATTCGGCGACATGCTCGGTATAGTTGAGTCCGATGCCGAAGATGTTCTTGCGCGGGCGCGGGATCGGCGCGAGCAAAGCAACGTTGCCTACGGGAAGCGAGGTGCCGATCAGGTCGGCGGTGGTCGCCGTCGCGACAGCCTCCTGAAGAAAGCGGATCGCGACCGGCCCCAGATCGATGAAATCGAGCATCGTGGAGGGCAGGTCATGCCCGATCGCATCGCCGAAATACTCGACGTCAATCACAAGCCCGTCGTGGAGAAGGCCCAGCCGTGGCTCGGTCTCCACCGTGCGATAAGTCACGAAGCGCATAGTCTATCCTGTCTGCAAGTCAGGCGGGTTGGTGGCCGCCATTTTCGGAATAGGGTTCCTCGATCCGGACGCCGAGCGCCTCCATCACGGGGAAATCGTTGAACGAGAAGAGGAAGGCCTCTTCGGATGGATCCAGATTGACATGCTCGTGCCAGGTCCAGGCCGGCACGCAGAAGATGTCGTGCGTCCCCCAGTCGAAGCGCTTGCCGCCAATGATCGAATAGCCCCGCCCGTTCGCGACATTGTACACGACGTTGCCGGTATGGCGGTGCGCCTTGCCGCGAAAGCCGGGCTTGAGCATCTGCATATGTGCGCCCATCGTCTGGAGCGCCCAGCCACCCGTGAGCGGGTTCGAGTAGCGAACCATATAGCCATCGAAGGGGGTGCCTTCGGAAACCTTGGCGAGATTCCACAGCGCGTCGCGCGTCGCTTCCCAGCGATAGACCATTACCGGTGAATAGGGTTTCTCCCACGCGGGCACGCCTTCGGGCCGCAGCGCCGCACCGCCATAGGTCAGTGGCAGGTCGTCCACGGGAAACGCCGCGGTCTGCGCGGGCTTGTCATAGACCGCGTAGAAATTGGTCTCCATGCAGTTCATCAGCGGGATGTCGAGCCCGTCCTGCCAGATCGACACCTCGCCCCCGGCGACGACGCCATGGTCGTGCCATGCGCCGTTCGGGGTCAGCACATAATCATTGGCGCCCAGCGTGATGTGGTGCCCATCGACGACGGTATAGGCGCCCTTCCCCTCCATGATGAAGCGGTGCGCCGAAGCGGTGTGGCGGTGCGCGGGCGTAACCTCACCCGGGCGCATCGCCTGCATCCCGCTGAACAGCCAGCCGCACACCGCGACATTCTCGCGCCCCGCATCGCTGTCATTGAGCAAGGTCACGACGCGGCGCCCCGCCTCTTCCGGCTTCACCAGATCGAGCGCGCGCAGGCACATGTCGCGCATATCGGTGTACCGCCACAGCGTCGGGCGATAGCGCGTCTCAGGCTCCCACGGCTCGATCGCATTCGCGCGCTTCCAGAACGCGCCGGCGTTGCGCCCGGCAAGCTCCCCGTAAAAGGCTTCAAGCTCGGGCGTGTCGGTGACGCGCGCGCGCCCGAGCACATCGTCGCGTGGGTCGATGGTCGTGCGATTGCCCGTCATGACGATGCCTCCTCGTCGGGATCGATCGGCTGCGGCACGTCGACAAACACAGCCGGTGCGCGGGGAGTCCGGTCGACCGTCAGGTTGAAGATGTCGAAGCGGTTATAGCCGCCGATGATGTCGTGCATCAGCTTGGGCCGAATGCACTCGCCCAGGTCGATGTCGGCATAGACGATGCCCTCTTCATCGATCAGCGCCTCACCCACCAGATTGCCGTGCGGGTCGATCACGCCCGAAAAGGCGCTGTTCGGCCGCGTCAGCAAGTCGCGGTTCGCCGGTCGGTCCGCCGACATCGCGTCGATGATTTCCGCGCTCACCGTCGAGCAGGCGACGATGGTGAAGACCTTGCCCTCGAAGCTGTGCGCGGTCGCGCGGATCTTGATCGCTTCGGCCATATTGTAGGACGCCGGCGCGACGGGCAGCGCGATGTAGTTGGCGACATGGACGAGTTCACCCTGCGACAGCAGCGCGAAACGCGCGAGCGTGTTGGTATTCTCACCGCAGGCGAGCGTGCCGAGCGGCCCGACCGGCGTGTCGTAGACGCGGATTGAATTGCCGTCGCCGCCGGCCCAGGTCAGCTTCTCGGCCCAGGTCGGGACCAGCTTGCGGTGCCGCCCGAGCAGGCTTCCGTCGGCGCCGATGATCAGGTTGGTGTTGTAAAGCGTGCCGACGCTGACCGGATCGCGCTCGTTGATCCCGATCACGACCGTACAGCCATGGTCGCGCGCGGCGTCGCAAAGCGCGGCAACCTCGGGACCGTCAACAAGCACCGATGCGCGATAAAGGCGCTCGTGCCATTCAGCCCCCTCGATCGGGGTCATCAGCCAGTTCCAATAGGGATAGGCGGACACGAAAACTTCGGGGAAGGCTACGAGCTGCGCGCCATTGCCCGCGGCCTCGGCGATCAGCGCACACGCCTTGTCCACCGTTCGCGCGGTATCGAGAAACACGGGCGCGGCCTGAACCGCGGCGACGCGCGATTTGGGCAGGAAGGGTGCCGACGCGCCGCTCATGTCACTGCCGCCCGCTGATGATATTGTGGCTTGTCCCATGCGCGCGTGGCGCAGACCTTTTCGAGCCGCTCGACCGTGTCGACGATGTCCTGATAGCGCAAGTAAAGCGGCGTCAGCCCGAAGCGCAGTATGTCGGGCGTGCGGAAGTCGGCGATCACGTCATATTCCTTGAGCGCCTGCACGATCTGATACCCGTGCGGGTGCGCATAGGAGACCTGGCTGCCGCGCTCCGCATGATCCCTCATGCTCACCAGCTCAAAACCATAGGCGTCGCACAGCGGCTGCATGCGATCGATGAACAGATCGCCGAGCGCGAGCGACTTGCGGCGCAGCTCGGCCATGTCGGCTTCGAGGATCAGGTCGATCCCCACCTCAAGCGCGGACAGCCCGAGCACGGGCGGGGTACCGCACTGGAAGCGTTCGATCCCGGCGGCGGGATCATAGTCTTCCTCGAAATCGAAGGGCCGGGCATGGCCGAACCAGCCGGACAGCACCGGTGTTGCGGCATGATGCCGCGCCGCCGCGAACAGAAAGGCCGGCGCACCGGGACCGCCGTTGAGGAACTTATAGCCGCAACCGATCGCGAAATCGGCGTTGGCGCCGTTGAGATCGACCGGAATCGCTCCCGCGCTATGGCTCAGATCCCAGACGACGAGCGCGCCGACTTCGTGCGCGCGCCGGGTGATTGCCGCCATATCGCGCACGCGGCCAGATTTGTAATGGACCTGCGTCAGCAGCAGCACCGCGACGTCTTCGTTCAGGGCACCGACGACATCGTCAGGCGCAACGGTCATCGCCTTGATGCGCCCGCCCGAAAACGCCTCGATGCCCTGCATCATATAGACGTCGGTCGGGAAGTTGGTCGCTTCCGACAGGATCACCGTCCGATCGCGGCGCAGCGAAAGCGCGGCGGTCAGCGCCTTGAAGATATTCACCGAAGTCGAATCGGTCGCGACGATCTCCCCGGGGTTCGCGCCGATCAGCCGCCCGATCTTGTCACCGATGCGCCGCGGCGCGGTCGACCATTCGGCACCGAGCCACGAGGTGATGAGCCCTTCGCCCCATTCGCTGCCGATCACTTCTGCGAGCCGGTCGCCCGTCGCTTTGGGCAAGGCGCCGAGCGAATTACCGTCGAGGTAGATCAGCCCATCGCGCAGGCGAAAACGTTCGCGGAAATGCGCGAGCGGGTCGGCGGCGTCTAGCACCGCCACATCGGGGGCGAGGATCGTATCGGTCATGCAAGTTCCCTCAGGATCGCGCGTACGGGACTGGCGTCGGCGCCGACGATGCGGAGCGGCAGCGCGATGAGTTCGTAGGTGCCGGGCAGTACGTCATCGAGGACGAGCCCTTCCAATATCCGCATATCGGCTGCCTTGACCGCCTGATGCGCGTCGAGCGTCTTCGACTGTTCGGGGTCGAGCGAGGCGGCATCGGTGCCGATCAGCCGAACGCCCGCCGTCCCCAGCCGTTCGATCACCTCGCTGGCGATCGCGGTGAAATCGCTGTCCCACTGCTCGTGCGGAAAATGCTCATAGGTCCGCAGCAAGACGCGCGTCGCACCCTCGACCGCATCCCAGTCGATATCGCCGATCTCGACACGTTCGCGCGCGTGGCGGACATCGAGCAGCACGCATGGCCCGATATAGGCATCGAGATCACAATCGGCGGACGATGCGCCGTCCTTGGCATAGTGCAGCGGCGCGTCGCCATGCGTTCCCGCATGCAGCGGCGTGGACATGCCCCCGACATTGACCGGGCAGCCATCGCCGATCACGGCATGGCTGTGGAGCGCGAAAGCGGGTTCGCCCGGCCACACCGGCACCGCGGCGTGGAGCGGCTGCGAAATATCCCAGATCCGGCTCATGCGCCCTTCCCTTCGGCATAATCACCACCCTCACGCGGTGCGGCCATCTCGGTCCGCATCGACCAGAGTTCGGGGAAGAAGCTGAGGCTGAGCGCCTTGACGAGATAATTGACGCCCGACGATCCACCCGTCCCGGGCTTGTGCCCGATGACGCGCGCGACGGTCTTCATGTGTTTGAAGCGCCATTCCTGGAAATAATATTCAAGCGCAGTGATCTTCTCGGCGAGCGTGTAGAGATCCCAGTGCCGGTCGGGGTCGGTGTAGATCGCCAGCCACGCCTTCTCGACGCCTTCCGACGCCTCATAGGGCTGGGTCCAGTCGCGCTCCAACCGGTCCGCCGGAATGTCGAACCCGCGCCGCGCCAGAAGCTGGAGCAGTTCATCATAGAGCGACGGCGCCTCGAAGGCAGCGCGAAGCCGCGCCATCGCGGCGGCATCATCCTTATGAACGATCATCATATCGCCGCGCTTGTTGCCAAGCAGATATTCGAGTTCGCGATATTGCTGCGACTGGAACCCGGAGGCGCGGCGCAGGAAGCCGCGAAAGGTCAGGAAGTCGTACGGCGTGAGCGTCGCGAGAACCTCCCAGCTGTGGATCATGTGGCGCTGGATTGTCGCGATCCGGTCGAGTCCCTTCCCGGCCAGCTCCAGCCGGTCGGCGCGGATCGCCTCTACGACCAGCCTGGCTTCGTGGAGCACCAGCTTGATCCACAATTCCATCGTCTGGTGCATGATGATGAAGAGCAGTTCGTCGGGCTTGTCCGACACCGGCACCTGCGCCGAGAGCAGCTGCGCGGTCTGGAGATGACGGGCATAGGTCAGCCCATTGTCCCACTGAATCGTCTCGCCATCGATCTCGGTCTCGAAGATGTCGGTTCCGCCGTCGCGACTCTGCCTGATCATTACGCGGCCCCCTGATTCATGAAGGCCGGCCCGGGGCGCACCGGTTGCAGCGCACCTTGATAGAAACGGTCGCCAGCATAGGCGGCGTCAGGCTCAAGCGGGGTTTCATCCGAAATCCTCCGATAGATGGCCGAAAAATCGGTTTCCTCGGTTGCCCGCAGCAGGTCCTCGAAACTCTCGACGACGAAATAGATGCGCTGAAATTCGTCGAAGTGATAGGTGGTGCGCATCACCCGCCCGATATCCAGCCAGACCCGCTTCGGCTCCGGCGAGGTGAGCGAACGGAGCGTTTCGGCATAGCTGGAAAGCAGGCCGCCGCCGAAGGCGCGCAACTCGCCATTCTCGACCACCAGACCGAACTCGGTCGTGTAGAGCCATAGCCGCCCGAGGAAATCAGCCGCACCCAGCCCCTCCGCGCGCAGCCCCGCCTGACCATAGGCCACCAGAAAGTCCGAAAAGGCCGGATTGGTGAGCATCGGGACGTGGCCGAATATGTCGTGAAACATGTCCGGCTCTTCGCTGTAGCCGAGCTGCTCGGGCGGGCGGAGGAAATTGGCGGCGGGGAAACGCTTGTTCGCAAGATGCTCGAAAAAGGCGTCATTCGGAATCCAGCCGGGAACCGCAACGATCTCCCACCCCGTCGCCGGGGTCAGCCGACGGTTCAGCTGCGCAAAGTCAGGAACGCCGGGTTCGACTGAGCGCAGGATATCGAGGCCGCGCAGAAAATCCTTGCAGGCATAGCCCGAAAGCGCGGCGGATTGCTGGTCGAACAAGGTGCGCCAGGTCGCATGCTGTGCTTGCGTGAAGCTTTGCCAATTCTGCGGCATCGTCCAGTCCGACGCCACACCCTCCGGTGGTGTGTCGAAGATATGTTTCGCGGCCACGTTGGTCTCCACTGCCCTGCGCAAAGGATAGGTTCGTTGCCGAAAAACATTGTCCGTTTCTTAGCCCTTCGGCAGGCGCGCTGAAGAACGATGTTCCACTGCAAATCGCATCAGAGCCATAAACGTCCTTCGCAAACGCGGAATTTCCTGCGCAAAGCGCGGGAATCTCGAATCAAGGCAAAACGGCTTGCGCACAATTTGTGGCACTCGCCCCAAGGTGCGTGCATAGAGGAGAGAAATGGCGCCCCAGGACAGCCGCCAAGGGAGAGTTGATATGAGCGACACCGTACTCCACGGCTATTGGCGCTCCAGCGCTGCGTATCGGGTGCGCATCGCACTCGGCTTCAAAGGCATCGCCTTTCGGCAGGCGCCGCACGATCTTCGCACGGGTGCGCAGCATGACCCCGCCTATCTCGCCATTGCGCCGCACGGGCTGGTTCCGGCGCTCGAACATGAGCGCCAAATTCTAATCGAAAGCCCCGCCATCCTCGAATGGATCGAGGCGAAATGGCCTCACCCGCCTTTGCTTCCGGCCTGCCCGGATGCTGCCGCGAAGGTTCGCGCGATCGCAGCGCTCATCGGGTGCGATATCCACCCGCTCAACAATCTGCGGGTCCTCACGCGCATCCGCAGTCAGTTCGGTGCCGACAATTCGCAGGTAAAGGACTGGATCGCGCATTGGATTCATGAGGGCTTCGGCGCGCTCGAAACCCTGATTGCGCGCGATGGCGGCAGGTTCGCGTTCGGCGACACGCCGACGATTGCCGACTGCTATACGGTACCGCAGGTCTACAATGCCGAGCGCTATAATGTCGATCTGAGCGCCTATCCCCGAACGCTGGCGGTGGTCGAGGCAGCGCGCGCGCTACCGGCTTTCGCCGCTGCGCACCCCGAATTGCAGCCCGATTTCAAGTGACGGCAATCGATCGAGGACAACGCAATGGACAAGCTTGACTGGAAGATTGTGACGGCGCTGGAGCAGAACGGGCGCCAGTCCTTTGCGGAACTGGGCGAGACGGTCGGCCTGTCCAAATCGCCTTGCTGGTCGCGGGTCAGAAGCCTCGAAGAACGGGGAATCATTCAAGGATATGCGGCCTGCCTTAACCCGGCCGCGCTGGGGCTTGAGGTGCAGAGCTATGTCGAAGTGCGGATCAGCCTCGACGCGCATGCGGAGTTCGAGGCGGCGGTGATGGCGCATCCTGCGGTCAGCGAATGCCATACGACGGCGGGCGACAGCGACTATATGCTCAAGGTCTTTGCCCGGTCGGTCGATCATCTCGACGACCTTCTGCGGCACGAGCTTTCCAAGCTTCCCGGGGTGCACCGGCTCTCGACCGTCGTGTGTCTCAAGACGATCAAGCAGCAAGGGCGCCTTGCCGAATGGTCGCGGACGACCCAGGAACAGCGGCGCTGAGGCCACCGGCCCGCGCCGAACCTGCGCGATTGCACAGGTCAGGCGCGGGAAAATGCTCAGTCGTCGAATCCGTAGAGGTCGATCCAGCGGATCGAATCCTGCCGGGTCTGGCAGAAGAACGTGCCATATTCGCGGCCGGAATTCCGGTCCTGATCGTCCCAATCGCGGCCCGACGCCGTATCGATGCGGATGCGTCCCTCGACACGATAGCCGCGGCGCACGCGTTCGATATGCGTGATCTCGGTGATCCGCGCCTTGCCATGGCGAGCACCGCGCTCGCGCGCCTTGTCCGCGCAGCGCGTCACCGCCTTGCGATAGCCATAGCGACCGTCATAGTCATAATCGTCGTCGTCACCGCGGCCCCACCAGCGCGACGAGGCCATCATCGTATCGGCGCCACCTTCCGCGGCCATCCGCGCCGCGCCGGTCATTGCGGGCTTGATCTCATCGTCTGCCGCTTCGGATCCCGCGCGGGCCTGTGCCATCGCGGTCGAAGTCGCGGCGGTGAACAGGATTGCGGCTCCAAGGCCCGAAGCCAGTTTGAGAACCGCACGCGTCATCACTGCGCTCCTGCCCTTCAACGATCCAAACCATTCCGTGCGAGGCTGCGGGGTATTGCTGCGACGCAGCGGCATCGCCTCCGCCGCCACGGCGGAGCCGATGCCTTTCAATAGTCGATACATGGTACGCTTTCTGCTCCGCCCACAGGAATGTGGGCGACGGACCAGAACTAGCCCGGAAATACTGTACGCGTGCTGAATACATAGAATGTAACACACTGAATTATATTGTAATAATTCCAGAAATCGAAGTCAGAACGAGAGATCGAGCGCCAACCCGATGGTGCGGGGCTGGAGCGGTGTCGTACGGATGAAGGCACGCCGGCCAAGGCCGTCGGTCTGGACATCGCGTGTGACCGCGGCATCGGTATCGGTGAGGTTGCGCGCATAGAGGCGCAACGACCAGCGTTCGTCAAAGGTGATTCCGGCATTGAGGTCGAGCGCGGTATAGGCATCCGCAACGACCGGGTTGGTTACAGCGGGCACCCCTTCAAAGCTCGAAACGCGTTGTCCCGTATGACGCAGCCCTCCCCCCAGTTTGGCCTGGGCGTCACCGCCGACCGCAAAGCTGTACTCGGCGGTCAGCGATCCGCTCCATTTGGGGATGCGCGGCAGCCTGTCCCCGTTGAGGCCACCGACGGCAACCGGGGTGTCGCTGGTAAGCTTAGCGTCGGTGAAGGCACCGTTGATACCGAGCTGCAGCCCTCTGACCGGCCGCCAGCCGATGGTTGCCTCAAACCCCTGGCTCCGGGCGGAACCGGCATTGGCCAGCCCGCTTACGCCGTTGAAATCGACCGTCATCTGAAGGTCCTTCCAATCCATGTAGAAGGCCGCCAGATCGAGTGTGAGTGTGCGGTCGAACAGGATCGTCTTAAGACCGATCTCGTAGTTGGTCAGCGAATCCGAAGCCACTGTGGGCGTAACGCCCGGCAGCGTCGCATTGGGCCCTCCCGGGCGATAGCCGCTGGCGACGCGCGCATAGAGCATCGTGTCGTCGGTCAAATGGAACCGCGGACTGACGCTGTAGGTGAGGACGCTTTCCGCAGAGCTGCCGGGATTGTTCGCAGTCGGCACGACCGCCCCAACACTGATTTGACGGTAGCGCTGGGTATTACGTGCCCAGCGCAGCCCGGCCGTGATGTCGAACCGGTCGCTGAACTTGTAGGTCGCGTTGGCGAACGCGGCGAACTCGCGATACCGTGTTGGCAGCTCAGCGATTGCGAGCGGATCCAGCCCCGCGATCGGCGCCCCGGCCATGTCATAGGCACGGACAATCTGTTTGTTGCCGCTGACCTCGTTGGTGAAGAAGCCGCCGAGCAGCCATTCGAAACGACCGCCGGAGGGCGAGGTCAGCCGCACCTCCTGCGTCACCTTTTTCAGGTCGAGGGTGATGTTGAACGGCGCGAGCCCGGGCGCAGGCTGGCCGAACAAAGGAAACAGCACGCCGAAGATACGGCTCGCATCCGAGGTTTGTGATGTCTTGACCCGGCTATAGGTGGTCGTCGAACTCAGCGCGGCAAAGCCGAAATCATTTTTGAGCGTGCCCGCGAAATAATAGAGGCTTTTGGTAAAGGGCTCGTCGAGATAATTGTTGTTGGAGAAGCCGTTACCGATACGTTTACCGGTTACGATGTCCTCGACGACAGACCCATTGCCTTCGGCTTCGATTTCCTGCCAAAGCCCGGAGAGCGCGACGGAAAAATCGTCGCTCGCCTGCCAGAGCAACGCGATGCGCGCGCCCTGCTGGCGATAGTCGTTCTGGCCACGCTCGCCGGTGACCACGCTGTCCACATAGCCCGGCGTCTTGCGATAGGCATAGCTTGCGGTGAGGCCCAGCCTGTCGGTGACCAGCGGCACATTCACCATCGCCTGACCCGCATAGCCCGCCTCACCGGCATGCCGGATACCGAACACCTCGCCGCCGGCCTTGCCCGAGAAATCGGTCACGCTTGGCGTCACGGTCACATATTTGAGCAGGCCGCCGATCGAGCTTGCGCCGTAGAGCGTACCTTGCGGACCACGCAGCACCTCTATCCGCTCAATATCATAGGGCAGCAGGTCGAGGGCGAAGGCCGAAGCCCTCGCATAGAGCGAGCTGGACCCCACCGGCGCATCGTCGACATAAGTACCCACCGTGGCGCTCGGTCCGATCGGCGCAATGCCGCGCAGCGAAATGGTCGACTGGCCCGGCGTGCCCGAACTGTCGACCTGAAGACCGGGCACATAGGCTCCGAAATCGGTTAGCTGACTCGCCCCGGTCTCCTGCAGCCGTTCGCCGCCCACGACACTGATCGAGATAGGCACGTCCTGAAGGTTCTCGCTGCGCTTCTGCGCGGTGACGACGATGACATCGGGGCCGTCCGCTTCCGCCGGCGGCGATGACGATTGCTGCCCCCATGCGGCCCCCGTGGAAGTCAGCAGGCAAAGCGCGGTCGTGGCGGCAAGCATGCCGCGTGAGTTCCGTTTCATGATGTCGTGTCCCCTCTGCGTGTTGCGCCTGGAGTTCAGCCCCAGGTCTCTCCCAGCAAGCGTCGAAAGTTACCGCCCAGGATCGCCTGAATATTGGCGTCCGAGTATTTGCGCCGGATCAGTTCCTCGGCGAGATCATAGGTTTTCAGCGGATGATCGAAGCCGTCGGTGTCGATCTTGTCGCGAAAGGCGTAGCTCGATTTATACCCTGCCTTCAGCATCTTGTACTGATCCGCGGGCATGTCGTCATAGCCATTGAGGTCGGCGTCCGAGCCGATGCCGACATGATCCACGCCGATCAGCTTCACGACATGGTCAATGTGATCGACCATATTCGCGATCGTTGTCGGCTCCTTCGCGCTCACGAACATGCGGACGCCGGTGATCCCCATCACCCCGCCCCGGGCGCCCAGCGCCTTGATCGCTTCATCGGTCTTGAGCCGCGGATGATCGGTGAGCGCACGGCAGTTGCTGTGCGTGATCGCGATCGGCTTGGGCGAAAGCGCAATGGCGTCGAGCGTGGTGCGATCGCCGCAATGCGACACATCGATCAGCATGCCGACATCGTTCATCGCCTTGATGATCGATACCCCATAGTCGCTGATCCCGCCGTCGATACGGTCGGTACTCCCCGACCCGATCATGTTCTGGCTGTTATAGGTCAGCTGCGAGCAGCGCTGCCCGATCTGGTAGAAGTGCCTGACATCGCTGGCCGTCCGGAAATGTTCCGAATTCTGGAGCCCCATGATGACCGCACACTTGCCGTCCTTCTTGGCGCGATCGAGGTCCGCCGCCTTGTCGACCAGCGTAAAGACATGGCTGTTCCGCGCGGCAAAGCCCTGCCAGGCGGCGATCCATGAGAGCGTCTCGGCATAAGCATCCGGACCGCCCATCCCCACCGCATTGTGAAGCCCGGTTATGCCGCTCGCCCGGAAATCGGCCGCATCCTTCTCGCTTAGCGGCGCAGCATAATATTCGGGGCGGAAGTCCAGCTTGAGCGGCGCCAGCATGTCGATCACCAGCGATTGGCGGACGAGATCCACCGCGCGTTTGGAGTAGAGCTTGGACGAGGCCGGGTTCGGCCGGTACTGGCCGAAACTGATCATCGGAAAGGCAGTCGCGGTGACGGCGGCGGCCGTGGCGCCACGCACGATCTGCCGCCGCGAAAGCTTAGATTCCAGATCCATTATCCTCTCCCCTATTCATTCTATTTGAAGCCAATCGGGGCGCCGTTGCCCGACTGGGGAACGTCAAACGCGGAACATCCGGTATGCCTTCGGGCACCCGCCCTTGCGCCCCGGATCGCCCCGGCGCACCAGGCCGTAACGCTCCCGCTGCGGGTCGACCGCAACGTCGAGCGAGGGCCTGGAACGCACATTCATTGCCGATCCTCTCCCGTCGGATCAGTAGACGAGGTTGAAACCGATCAGGTGGAAGGCCCAGCCGACCCAGAGCAGCACCAGCGCGGCGAGCACGAGCACGACACTCCAGATCCGCGCGAGCCAGCCGCGCTTCTCCTGCCAGACCAGCCAGGCATTCCAGCCCGCAGCCGCGACAAGCCCGACAAAGCCGAAGAGGCTCAGGGTCTGGAGGAGGATCAGGGCCCAATCGAGTTGTCCACCGAGTAGCGTGAAGTCGGCCATCATCGCGCTGATCAGCACCATCCAGCCGATGATCACCGCCACCGCGAGCGCGGCGAGGCCCCGTGTCAGCCGATGCGCCTTCAGCGCCTTGCCGCTGAGCGCCAGTGTCACACCGAAGCGGCGGCGGACGATCGCGGCGATCGGCCAGGCCAGCGCCGTCCCCGCAAGCGCCAGCAGGCTGAGCAGCAGCGCCGGGGTCAGCCATGCCGAGGACTCGGATGCCGGAACCGGCTCGAACACCATGAAGGGCGAGATCATGTCGATGCTGAACGCAACCACCTTGCCGTCGACCACTTTCGCCGCGAGCCGCTGCTTGCTGTCCTGATCGCGCCAGACGAAGGGCGCGATCTCGACCCATTTGCGTTCCTGCCCGCCAAGGCCCGGGATCATGCCGAAAACGATGCCGCCCTTGTCATCGAGCGTGATCTTCACCTGTCCACCCGCAAGCTCCATGACCTTGAGGAAGTTGGTCTCCATGCGGCGCGAATTATTGTAGGTGCCGACCATCATCCGGGCATGTTCGGCTGCGGTCTTTGCATCGACGCGGCCATCGGTGTTCGCGGCAGGAAAATAGCGATCGGCGAAATCGGAGAGCAGCGCATCGCGGATCGCGCCGGTCGCACCGTCCTTGCCGCCGCTGTTCATCGAGACGAACACCCCGACATTGTCGCCGGGGAAGATCCACAGATAGCTGTGGAACAGCAGCGTATCGCCACCATGGCCGATCACCGAGTGGCCGTTCACATTCTGCTCGTAAAAGCCGAGCGCCATGCGATTGACCGCAGGGATAATGGTGAGCTTCGTCTCATGCATCTGTCGTGCAGTTTCGGGCCGAAGCAGCGCACCGCCCTGATTGAGGTGCGCGATCATGAACCTGGCCATATCGGCGCCTGTCGCCGAGAGGCTGCCCGCGGGGCCGACCGCGACCATCTCAAACGGTGTGGGCTCACCCGAACCCAGCTGATATCCCCTGGACATCAACGGCTGAAGGTTCGCGGGGAGCGGCTGGCGGAAGCTCGACTTGGTCATGCCCAGCCGGCCGAAGATGTTGCGGTCAAGATAGTCGTCGAACGACATTCCCGAGACGCGTGCAACGATATGGCCCGCAATCGCGGTGGCGTGGTTCGAATAGGCAGGCGTCGTGCCCGGCGCGAAGATACGCTCAGGCCTTTGCGCCTTCAGCACATCGCCCAGCGGCGGCGGCCCCTTGGGATTGTAGCTGAAATTGCCGCGCGCCGATTCCTCGAACCCCGCGGTGTGCGTCAGGATATTGCGCAGCGTGACCGGCTTGCCGTCGCGGGGAGGAATCTTGAAATCGAGATACTGGTTCACATCCGCGTCGAGATTGAGTTTGCCCTGCTCGACGAGCTGCATCACCGCGGTCCAGGTGAAGAGCTTGGACACCGAGCCGGGGCGGAACAGCGTATTGTCGGGATCGACGGGCTTCTTCTTTGCGACATCCGCATAACCGAAGCCGCGCTGGCTGAGCACCTGTCCGTCCTTGACCACCACGACGACCGCACCCGCGATGTCGCCGCGGTTGAGCGCATAGGGCATATAGCCGTCGAGCCAGGCATCGACATCGGCGCGCGTGAGCTGCGGCGCGCCCGTCACCGCAGGGGCGGCCGCAACGGGCGCCGCTGCCGCCGGCTTTGCCGGTGCAGGCGCCTGTCGCGTCAACGCCGGTCCTGCGACGAGCGCGAGCGCGCCAGCCAAAGCTGTCTTCCACAAACGCATAACGTCCTCTCCATCATTCCTGTTGCGCCGGCGGCTGTCCCGCCGATCACGCCGTACCCGCTGCCGAAAGCAGCCCCGTCAAAACGGTGCCCGATCGGGCAATGATCGAATGAAATGGCCGCGCTTCGCCGGAAGCGCGGCCCAGTTTCAGGTCAGTAGGATGTTCCGAAGCTGATCAGCTTGAACACCAATGCCGTCCACAGCGTGACGAACGCTGCGAGTACCAGCACGACGCTCCAGACCCGCGAACCCCAGCCGCGCTTCCCCTTCCAGGCCAGCCAGGCATTCCAGCCTGCGGCGGCGAGCAGCCCGAAGAACACCACGACGCTCGCGATCTGAAGGAGCCAGATCACCGGATCGAAGCTGCCATCCAGATTCTCGAGGTTCGACATCATCGTGATGAGCGCGAAGACCCAGCCGATCAGGGTCAGCACCGCAGCGGCGGAAAGGCCGCGGACCAGACGGTACGCCATTCGATCATGCCCGACCAGCGCGAGCTTCGCACCATAGCGGCGGCGGACGATCGCGGCGATCGGCCAGGCGAGTGCCGTCACGGCGAGAGCGGCGAGGCTAAGGAGCAGCGCGGGGGTGATCCACGCGGTCGAGCGATACCAGGGCGCACGGTCCCAGACCATGATCGCCGACACCGCATCGAAGCTCACACGGACGACCTTGCCATTCTCCACCTTGGCCGCGAAGCGCTCATGCCCATGGGCGTCGCGCCAGACAAAAGGCGCGATCTCCACCCATTTGCGCGGCGCCCCGCCCAGTGCGGGCACAGCGTCGATCAGCAATCCGCCCTGCGCGTCGAGCCCGATCTTGAACTGGCCCGCCAGTTCGAGCCCGCGCATGAAGCTCGTGTCCGCGCGCCGGCTCGAAATATAGGTTCCCACCATCATCCGCGCATGCTCGGCCGCGGTCTTCGCATCGACCCGCCCGTCGGTGTTCGCCGCGGGGAAATAGCGGTCGGCGAACTGCTCGAAAACTGCTGCGCGCAGCGGACCGCTGACGCCGTCCTTGCCCGCGCTGTTCATCGAAATATAGATGCCGACATTCTTGCTGGTGAACAGCAGCAGATCGCTGTGGAACCATTGCGTATCGCCGCCATGCGCGACAACGGGCAGCCCGTTGATGTTCTGCTCGTAGAAACCCAGCGCCATCCGGTTGAGCGGCGGAAGAATATCGAGCTTGGTTTCGTGCATGAGCTTTGCAGTTTCGGGCTTCAGCAATGCCCCACCAGCGTTCAGATGCGCGATCATGAACTTCGCCATGTCTGCGCCGGGGGAAGCAAGGCTGCCCGCGGGTGCGTGGCTGATCAGCTCATAGGGCTCGGGCTTGCCCGAACCGAGCGCATAGCCTTTCGACATCAGCGGCTGGAGGTTGGCGGGCAGCGGCTGACGGAAGCTCGACTTCGTCATGCCAATACGGCCAAGGACGTTGCGGTCGATATAGTCGTCGAACGGCATGCCCGACGTCCGTTCGACGATATAGCCCGCCAGCGCGGTCGCGTAGTTGGAATAGGCAGGCGTCACGCCCGGTGCAAAGATCCGTGCGGGTGTCCAGCGCTTGAGCACCTCGCCCAAAGGCTTGATCGCCTGGGGATTGGAGAAGATCAGCCCTTCGATCGCTTCCTCGAACCCCGGCGTGTGCGTCATGATATTGCGCAGCGTGATCGGCTTGCCGTCACGCGGGGGGATCTTGAAGTCGAGATACTGGTTCACATCAGCGTCGAGGTTGAGCTTCCCCTGCTCGACCAGCTGCATCACCGCGGTCCAGGTGAAGAGCTTGGAGACCGAGCCGGGGCGGAACAGCGTAGTCTCGGGATCGACGGGCGTGCGCTTTGCCACATCGGAATAGCCGAACCCGCGTTGGGTAAGCACCTGCCCGTCCTTGACCACGACGACTACGGCGCCGGCGACGTCACCGCGCCGCAAAGCGTAGGGCATGAACCCATCAAGCCAGGCATCGACATCGGAACGCGTGAGTTGCGGAACGCTCGGGGAAGTCACGGGGGCCACAGGAGCCGCTCCCGCCGGCACGATGGCAACCTTCGCGGCAGGCCCAGGCCCCTGCTGGGTCAGTGCGGGCACCGCGATGAACGCCCCCAGGAGTGCTACGAAGCCTGCAACTATTGTCTTTGAACGCATTTATGCCTCCCCTTGCGCCGCCCTCCACGCCCCGCCCTTTGAAGGCGAGCGATGGGGCAGTCTGATAGCAGAGAATCCAATCCTAATTAGGACATCATGATCCCGATTGGATAATTGTCAAGCAGGGTTCAAAATGGACCGCTGACGATGCAAACAGTCATACAGATAGCGAGGCGATCATAGCCCGATCCGCTGCGCCGATGACTGCGACGTCGCTCGAAAAAGGCCGAAATAACCGCGGCGTACCGTGTCCGCGCGCGACCGTTTACTGGTCCAACGGCGCGCGTTTACTGGTCGAACAGCGCGCAAGATCGCATGGCGCGTTGAAGGGAGCGCTCCGCTGTTCTGCGGGATTGCCCGCCCGAACCCTCGCACGTCGCGCCGAAGATATGAGTCGTGGCCATATCAGCCTCCCCTCGCTTCCGTGAGGATAGCCGGGATCGCAACGAACAATGTCCGTAATTTGCCGCCTGCACCGCCCCGGCGCAGAACGATGCGCCGGAACCTTCGATTCCGGCGAAACGCTGTCCTTCAACCCTGGAGTGGATCGAACCGGCGATCCAGAACCGCGAATCGCGCGCGACGAAGAACTGAGCATCGAGATTGGAATATGGCAGCGCTGGCCGAGCGGGAACGGCGACGCGATCGTCAGGCTGTTCCGTCCCGCCGGTCCGGCCGCTCGATTGCATCGCTGGCCGGTAGTGGCTAATCTGCCATCCGATACAATAAGATATCATCCTGACCGAGATACAATGATCTTGTCTACAGAGCTGCCAATTCGGTGCAAACAGCAGAGCAGCATCGCATGAAGCCAGTGCAACCAACACTTGGTACGTTGCTCAAGAACCTGCGCGCGAGCAACGGCTGGACGCTCAAGCAAATGAGCGAACACAGCGGCATCCCCGTCTCGACCTTGTCCAAGGTCGAGCACGACCGGCTCACCCTTACCTATGACAAGCTGCTCCAGCTCAGCCAGCGTCTCAACATCCGCATGTCCGAATTGTTCGCGGAGAATGTCGAAGCGCCCGACCCCCAAGTGACCGCACGCCGCAGCCTCGGCCAGCTCGAGCGCGCGATCCGGGTCAACACCAGCAACTACGACTATTATTATCTGTGCACCGAGCTGCGCCGGAAGCGGATGATCCCGGTCCTTACCCGGATCCGCGCCAAATCGGTCGCGGAGTTCGGCGAACTCGTTCGCCATTCGGGCGAGGAATTCATCTTCGTGGTCAGCGGTCGGGTCGTCGTCCACACCGAGTTCTACGATCCGGTCACGCTCGAGGAAAATGAATCGATCTACATCGATTCGAACATGGGCCACGCCTACCTCACCGGCGAGAATTGCGACGAGGCAGTGGTGCTCGGCGTCTGTTCCAGCGCCGACGATGGTCTGATGGACTCGCTGATCAACCTGTACAGCGAGGAAGCTACCGCAGAGTAGAACCTGCGCGCGCCGGCGGTCGAGGCTCACATTCCTGGTACCGTCCCGCCATATGGCGGAAACCTGCGCCCCATCCATCGTGATGGGGATGCCAGGACATATTCTTCCGCCGCGATTGCTCCTTCTAGTCGGAGCAGCTCTCTGCCTTGCGGGCACCACACCTCCCGCCGAGCAGCGCTACACCGTCCTCATGTCGGGCGCCGCCAAGGGCAGCTTGCGGGTGAACGAAACCGCAGCGGGAGAGCGGCGCTCAGTCTATTCCTTTCGCGACCGCGGACGCGGGCCCGATCTCGAGACGGTGGTGCGCGTCGACGCACGCGGTGCCCCCGTCCACATCGCAATCTCCGGCACCGACTATCGCCGCATTGCGACCGCCGAGACTTTCTCCGTCACCCGCGATCGCGCGACCTGGACGAGCGCAGTCGATCAGGGCAGCGCTCCGGCTGGCGGCTATTATGTCGCCAATGAGGGCGATGCCGAAGCGACCGCGATGCTCGCCCGCGCCCTGCTTGCCGCGCCCGGACGCAAGCTCAAGCTGCTTCCATTCGGCGAAGCGTCAATCCGCAGCCTCGCCACACGTCCGATCGCCGGCGGCGGGACGGCGACGCTCTATGCGATCGACGGGCTCGGCATGTCGCCTTCGGGCATCTGGCTTGACGGCGATCGCCAGCTCTTCGCCAGTGGCAGCAACTGGATCGGCGTGATCCGCGAAGGTCATGAAGCCGAACAGACGGCATTGCTCGCCGCCGAGGCCGACGCGTTCCAGCAAGCGGCGCGTGCGACCGCCAAGCGGCTGACGCAGAACAACCCGGCCGGGGTGCTGATCACGGGCGCGCGGCTGTTCGATGCCGAGACGCGAGCGCTGCGGCCCGGCACCAGCGTGCTCGTCCGCGGCAACACGATCGCAGCGGTCGGCGCCGATGGCAGCATTGCGGCACCCGCCGGCGCAAGGGTGATCGACGCGCGCGGGCGCGTGCTGATCCCGGGGATGTGGGACATGCACGTCCATGTGCTCGGGTCCGAGGAGGGGGTGATGGCGCTCGCCGCCGGGGTCACCACCGCCCGCGATCTCGGTAATGACCCGGTGCCGCTCAAGCAGATCACCGATCAGTTCGACAGCGGCGTGCTGCTCGGCCCGCATGTGCTCAAGGCCGGGCTGATCGACGGGCGCGGCCCCTTTGCCGGCCCCACCAAATCGCTGGTGACCACCCCGGCCGAAGCCGAGGCCGAGGTCGATCGCTTCGCCGCGCTCGGCTATCCGATGGTCAAACTCTACAGCTCGATCCCCGTCGAGGCCGCGCGTGCCGCGATCGCCCGCGCGCATGCCAAAGCGATGCGCGTCGGCGGGCACCTGCCCTCCGGCCTGACCGCCACGGACGCCGTCGCGCTCGGCTATGACGAGATACAGCATGGCAATATGTGGCTGCTGAGCTTCTTGGGTCCCGAAGTGCTGGCGCGCAGCCAGACCCCGTCGCGCTTCATCGACGCCTATACCCGCGGCCATGAGATCGACCCCGACGGCCCCGCCGCCCGCGAATTCGTCGCGCGGCTCAAGGCGGCCGGCACCGTGGTCGACCCCACGCTGGTCACTTTCGAGAATATGTTCACCGGCTGGAAGGGCGAGATGGCCCGCGCGACCACGCCCTGGGCGTCGCGGATGCCGGCGACATCGCTGCGTGGCGCACGCGCTGGTGGGCGCGCGAAGACCATTGAAGAACGTACCCAGTACCGCGCGTCGTTCACGCGGATGCAGCAACTGCTCAAGCGGCTCCACGATGCCGGCGTCCCGGTGGTCAACGGCACCGATGGCGGTGCGACGCTCTATTCGCGCGAGCTCGAGCTTCACGTTGCTGCGGGTCTCTCCCCCGCCGATGTTCTCTACAACGCGACGCTCGGCGCAGCACGGGTGATGAAGCTCGATGCGACCACCGGGTCGATCGCCAAGGGCAAGCGCGCCGACCTCGTGCTGCTCGACGGCGACCCGCTCGCCCGGATCGGCGCGGTGCGCTGCGCAGCGCTGGTGATCAAGCAGGGCACGCTGTTCGACGGCGATGCGCTCGCGGTCGCCGCCGGTCTCGCCCCGCGCCGTGGACGCTGCGAGTGACGACGCGGCGGACGTTCCTCGGTGGCAGTGCGGCGTTCGCCGCAAGTGCGCTGATCGGTGCTGCGCCGCCGCGCTGGGACGAGCGCGACTATGCCCGCGCGACGGTGATCGACGCGCAGGGTTCGACCGGCGGCGGGCAGCGCATGACGCCAGAAGTGATCGCCGCGATCCAAGCCGCGGGCATGACCGCGATCAGCATGACCGTCGGCCGCGTCGGCAGCGGCCCCGGCCAGTTCCACGATTCAGTAGCCGAGGTCGCACGCGTTGCGCAGATGTGCCTCGACCACCCGAAACTCCTGATCCTCGTCCGCACCGCCGCCGATCTCATCGAAGCGAAGCGCAGCGGTCGGCTGGGGATCATCTGCAACTTCCAGGACACCAGCCCGCTCGAGGGCGACCTCGCCCATGTCGCACTGTTCCGCACGACGGGCGTGCGGATGATCCAGCTCACCTACAACACCCGTAACCTCGCCGGCGATGGCGCGATCGAACGCGCAGACGCCGGCCTCTCCGACTATGGCCGCCGCGTGATCGCCGAGATCGAGGCGCAGAAGATCGCGCTCGACCTCAGCCATGGCGGCGCGCGCACCATCGCCGAAGGGGTCGCGGCGGCGAGCCGGCCGATGGCGATCAGCCACACCGGCTGCCGTGCGCTCAACGATGTGCCGCGCAACGTCGCAGACGCCACGCTGCGCGCGATGGCCGACAAGGGCGGTGTGGCCGGCATTTACCTGATGCCGTTCCTGCGCGCGTCGGGCCAGCCGCGCGCGGACGACCTGATCCGCCATATCGAGCATGCCGTGAACGTCTGTGGCGAGGAGCACGTCGGCATCGGCACCGACGGTTCGCTCACCGCGCAGCGCACCGATGCCGCGGCCTATGCCGCGCAGCGCGAATTCTATGAGAGCCGGGCCAAACGCGGGATCGCGGCACCGGGCGAAGCGCCCGACGTGCTCAACCTGATCCCCGACTACACCAGCCCGCACCGGTTCTTCGACATCGGCCGCGACCTCGCGGCGCGCGGCCATCCGGCGCGGCGCATCGACAAGATTCTCGGCGGCAATTTCGCACGCCTGTTCGGGACGCTCTGGCCCGACAATTGAGGGGGAAACCATGAAGATCATGCTGGCCGCACTTCTCGCCACGGCCGCCTTCGTGCCGCCTGCGGCAATCGCGCAGCAGGCCCCCGTCGCCGCCCGGCCGATCACGGTGCCGCCGCTCGCCTACACCAAGCGCACGCTGACTAACGGCATGACCGTCTATGCGCATCGCGATCCCAAGGCGGCCTCGGTCAGCGTCTATGTGTGGTACAAGACCGGTCAGCGCGACGATCCCAAGGGACGCGGCGGCTTCGCGCACCTGTTCGAGCATCTGATGTTCAAACCCACGCGTAATCTGCCCCAGGGGGTAAGCGCATTCCAGTCGAGCTTCGTCGAGGGGGCGAACGCCACCACCCTGTTCGACACCACGCTGTACACCACAACGGCTTCCGCCAACCGGCTCGAGAGCCTGTTGTGGATGGAGGGCGAGCGGCTGCGGAACCTGATCGTCGACGAGAAACAATACGCCTCCGAGCGCGACGTGGTGAAGGAAGAACTGCGTCAGCGCATCTTCGCCCAGCCCTATGGCCGCATCCTGCACCACCTGATCCCCGGCTTCGTCTTCACCACCCATCCCTATGCCCGCCCGATCGGCGGCACCGCAGCGGAACTCGATCGCGCCACCTTTGCCGAGGTCAGTGCCTTCCACGAGGCTTTTTATCGCCCCGACAACATGGTCGTGGTGGTCGCGGGCAATTTCGACCCCGCCCAGCTGAACACGTGGACCGATCGCTATCTCGGCGCGGTCCCCAAACCCTCCGCGCCGCTGATCACCGTACCAACCGTGCGCGAGCCTGAGCGCACCGCGCCGCGTCTGGTCGACGCCTATGCGCCCAACGTCCCGCTGCCCGCGATCGTCACCGCCTGGATCGCGCCGCCCGCCGCCGATGCGGACTCCGCCGGGCTCGACGTGGTCGACGCGCTGCTCACGCGCGGCGCAACCGGCCGGCTCAATCGGGCGCTGGTGAGCGAAAAGGGACTTGCGGCAAGCAACAGCGCATTCAACTTCCTCACCCGCGACGGCCATGCCTATGCCATCACCACAACCTTGGCGAAGGGCGCGAAGCTCGCCGACGCCGAGGCCGCGCTGGCGATCGAGTTTGCCGCGCTGCGTGACCGCCCGGTGAGCGCAGCCGAACTCGATGCGGTCAAAAGCGCGCTGCTCGGTGACGCACTGACCGCGCGTGAGACGATGCAGGGACGTGCGCTGCTGATCGGCGACGGTGCAACGCTGGCCGACGATCCCGGTATGGCGGACAAGCGGCTGACGGCGATCAGGACGATGACTCCGGCCGATGTCCAGCGCATCGCCGCCCGCTGGCTCGCCGACCGCCGCCGCGTGACGATCCGCTATCAGGACGAAACGCTGCGCCCGGCCGGCTATACCGGCGACACCTCGCCCAATGCGGTGGACACGATGGGCGTGGACGTACCGACCCGGCCGCGCCCGCCGGTCAGCTTCGCCAGCGCAGCGGAGCGCGAGCAGCCGCCCGGCCCCGGGCCGCAACGCCGCCAGCCGCCCGCCATCACCGAGGGCAAGCTCGCCAACGGCCTGAGCCTCGTCAGCGCTCAGTCCACTGATCTGCCGTTGATCACGCTCGAACTGGTGATGCCGGGCGGGGATTCGAGCGACCCCGCAGGCCATGCCGGCCGCGCCGACCTCACCGCCGCGCTGATGCTGCGCGGCGCGGGCGGGCGCGACGCCGCTGCGTTCGGTGCCGCGCTCGACCGCCTCGGCGCACGCATGGCGGCGAGCGCGACCCCCGACGCCACGATCCTGCGGATGACCGTTCCGGCCGCCAATGCCGAAGCCGCGGCGGGACTGATGGCCGATGTCATGCTGCGCCCGGCCAGCGACACCGCCGAACTCGATCGCGAACGCCGCCGGCTGGCCGACGCGATCACGGTGAGCGAACGCCAGCCGGTCCAGCTCGCGCTGCGGCTGCTTCCCGCGGCCGTGGCGGGCGGCAGCCCCTATGGCGGCGTCGCCACCCCGGCATCGCTCGCGGCGGTCGATGCCACCGACATCACCGCCGCGCGCGCCGCCTGGGGGCCGCGCACCGCGACGCTGGTGGTGACGGGGCCGCTCGACCCGCGCGCCGTGTCCGCGCTTGCGCAGGCCGCATTCGGCGCGTGGCAGGGCGGCGTTTCTGTTCCCCTTCCCGCCATTCCCGATCCCAAGCCGCGGATCGTCGCCGTCGACCTGCCCGGCGTCGCGCAGACCGCGGTGGTCGCGATGCTGCCGGTCGGTCCGCGCGTCGCTGGCGACCATCGCGCGCTTCAGGTCGCCAATGCCGTCATTGGCGGCGGATCGGGCGGCTGGCTGGGCAAGGAGATCCGCGAGAAGCGCGGGCTCAGCTATGGCGCGGGCAGCCAGATCGATATGCGGCGCGGCGCCGGCTATGTGATGGCCGCGACCCAGACCAAGACCGAATCCGCGCCCGAGGTGGTCGATCTCGTTCTCGCGCAGTTCGCGCGGCTTGCGATCGAGCCGCCGAATGCTGCCGCGATCGCCGAACGCGGCGATCTGGTCGCGCGCGGCCTCACCACCCGCACCGATCGCACCGCCAGCCTCGGCGACTATCTTGCCGATCTGGTCGCGACCGGCGCGCCGCTGTCGCTCGCGCGCAGCGAGCTCGGCGCCGCACCCATGGTGAGTGAAACGGCGCTGGCCGGAGCCGCGCAACGCCTCGACCCCAAGCGGGCGGTGGTGCTGGTGGTGGGCGACAGCAAGGTCTGGCTGCCTGCGCTCAAGGCGAAGTATCCGGCGCTTGAGGTCACGGACGCCGGCGGGCTGATCGCGCCCTAGACCCGGCGATATGGTATGGCCCGGAAATGATCCTCCCCCGTCGCGGGGGAGGATCAGGTAACGTGCCGATCCGTCCTACGGCGTCGGCGACAGCGTCCGCACCACCTTGCCCTTCTCGTCCATGAACTCGATCGAGGCAGCGCCATCATGCGCAACCCGCAGCATCAGGCGCGGCCTCCCCAGTCCGTCACTCAGCGCCACAGCCGAACTCTTGTCGCGGCTCTTCCCCGCATAGAAGCGCTGCCTTCCACCCCATCCTTCGGCGCGCAGCTTGGCCAGCACGGCATCCTTCTCGGGCCCCGCCGGCATCTTCGAGACGCGTTCGGCGGTGTCGAAATCGAGCGGCGCGTCAGGCCGGTCGTTGACGATCATCGCCGCGAAACGATTCCCGTCATGCTCGCTCTGGGTGAGCTGGATCACCTGATCCTGCTCATATTGGTCGAAGCTCAGATGCCCGCTGCCCGATGCCTTGCCGTCAGGGCCGCGCTGGCCGCTGAAGGTCAGCCCGCCATTCTCGCTGCCTTCGTTGTTGTAGAAGATGATGCCGGCGCCGCGGTTGCCGCCGGGATGCGGGCGCTCCTTGCCGCGCATGATGATGCCCGGCGAGCGGCTGGTATTGGAGACGATCATGCGCAGCGTGCCATCGTCCTCGCGGACGTTGATCCGCTTGACGTCGATCGTGTCGAACGAGGCCTTACCACTCGTGGCGCCGCCCGATTGCGCGACCGCGCCGCCCGTACTCATCATACCGACGGCGCCCACCGTCAGCACCGCCGAATAGACCATCAGCAATTTACTTGGATCGATCTTCATTGTGCCCTCCTCAACTGGGTTAGATAACGGTCTCTGAGTTCGGTCTGGCGCGAGGTCATCGGCTGGGCGACACCGCGGATATAGATCGCCACCGGCCGCGTGGTGGTCTCGAGCGGATCGCCATCCCACAGCACGACGTCGCCGTCCTTACCCGGCTCGAGGGAGCCGATGCGATCGGCAAGGCCGAAGATCCGTGCCGGGTTGATCGTGATCGCCGCCAGTGCCGCGGCGTGCGGCAATCCTTCGGCGACAGCGTTGCCCGCATTCTGGCGCAGCTCGCGCTCGCGCTGAGGGCCGTTGGGTTCGAACGCGATCGTCACGCCCGCGGCATGCAGCCGCCGCGCATTGGTCAGCGTCGCGCCGAGCATCTCGAAACTTGCCGGAACATTTTCGATCGGGGTCAGCAGCACGGGCACCTTCGCCGCGGCGATCTCCGGCGCGACACGCCATCCCTCGGCCGCGCCCTCAAGGATCAGCCTCAGCCCCTGAGCGCGGGCAAGGTCCAGCATCTCCCTGATGTCCGACGCGCGGTTGACCGTGACCAGCAGTGGCATCCGCCCCTCGACCAGCGGCACCAGCGCCTCAAGATCCGCGCGCGACAGCGACAATGGCGGCATCGCGCCTTGCTCATAATCCGCGCGCCGCCGCGCATAGAGGCGCACCTCGTCGAGCGAAGCCCGCAGCAGCGCAAGCGCAGCACCGCGCGATCCGCCGCCGCGCTCCGCGCCATCCTCACCCATGGCAAGGACCATCGCCACCCCGCGCCGGGTGAGCATCGTCCCGCCCACGCCAAACTGCACCGCCGCCGCCTGCCCCGCGAACAGCAGCTCGCGCGGCCCGCTGCGGGCATAGCCGGGCACGACGATCGAGCGCGTGATCCCGCCCAACCGCGCCACCGGGATCAGCACCGAATCCGGATTGAGCCCGTCCCCGGCGTCGAGCGCCGCGCTGATCGCCGGACTGATCGACGCGCGGTCGTCCGTCCCCGCGACCGATCGCGCCTCGACCAGCCCCAATGTCGTGTAAGGCGCGACGAAACCCGGCGTCACCACCCGACCGGCCGCATCGACCACCTGCGCGCCCGGCGGCAGCGAGATCCCGGTGCCGACCGCGACGATCCGCCCCGCACGGATCACCACCGTGCCGCGCGAAATCTCGCCCGCCGGCCCCATGCTCAGCACGCGCGCATTGACGATCGCGACGTCCTGCGCAGCCGCAGGCGCCGCCATCAGAAAGGCGAGAAACGCACTCCTGCGCCCGATCATCGCGTCACCTCCGGCTGGCCGAGCATCATGTCGCTGCGCTGCTGCGCCTGCATTGCCGGATCGGCCCGGTCCCACATCAGCGCACCGTCGATCCACACCCGCTCGGCGAGCGCATAGACGCTGAGCGGATCGGCGTTCCACAGCACGACATCGCCCGCCTTGCCAGGCTCGAGCGAGCCGGTCAGCCGGTCGATCCCGATCGCCCTGGCAGGGTTGAGCGTAATCCACTTGATCGCAGTCCCGCGATCGATCTTCAGACCCGATGCGCGGCCCGCGGCCATCGCAATCCCGGCCTCCTGATTGAGGCGCTGGCCGAGCAGCCCATCGTCCGAATGCAGCACCGCACAGCCGCCCGCCGCCTCGATCATCGCGGCATTCTCCTCGATCCCGTCGAACGATTCCATCTTGGCGCCCCACGCCTCGGCCCAGGTCGCGATGCAGATGTCCTCGCGCGCGAGCAGCGACGCGATCTTGTACGCCTCGCTGGCGTGGTGGAACGCAGCGATGCGGAAACCGAACTCACGTGCGATATCGATCATCACCGTCATCTCGTCGGCGCGATAGCAATGGTTCTGGATCAGGATCTCGCCCTTCAGCACCCCCGTCAGCGTATCGAGCTGCAGATCACGGCGCGGCGGCTCCCCTGCCCCCTTTGCGCGCCAGGCGTCCCAGCGCCGAGCATAGTCTGCCGCGGCGATCCACGCGGTGCGATAACCCGCGACATTGCCCATCCGCGTCGCCGGTGCCCGCCCGCGCCCACCGAAGGTCGCCTTGGGGTTCTCTCCGCACGCCATCTTCAGGCCATGCGGCGCACCGGGCAGTTTCATTGCCTGCACGCTGGTCGCCGGCACATTGCGCACCGTCACCGATCGCCCGCCGAACAGATTGGCCGATCCCGGCAGCAATTGCAGCGTGGTCACGCCCGCCGCCCGCGCGAGGCGGAATTTGGGGTCCTGCGGCCACACCGAATGCTCTATCCACGCTTCGGCGGCGTTGGGCGCGGTCGCCTCATTGGTGTCGTCATGCGCAGCGGTCGACGGCGAGCCCGAAGCGCCGAGATGCGAATGCGCGTCGATCACCCCGGGCGTCACCCATTTTCCGCGCGCGTCGATCACCGCATAGCCCGGCGGCGGCACCAACCCCTGCCCGACCGCCTCGACCTTACCGTCGCGCATCAGCAGCGTGGCATCAGCAATCTCGGCGCCGGTCCCGGTCAGCAATGTCGCGCCGACGATTGCGAGCGGCCCCGACAGCGCCGGGACATAGGTGCTCGGAAACGGATCGGGCACCGCGCGCGGATCGAGCCCGCGCGGCAGCTCCGCCGCTGCAACGAGCAGCGGCGACAGCATCAATATCGTCCAACCTCGCATAGCCTCAGCCGGCATCATGCTCCCCCTTTCAAAACAACGATGACCCGGTCCCGAAAATCCCCCAGCCCCTCAATCGAATGGCGGATTTGCGGGCGCCGACCATCCTTCCAATCGGGGCCGCTCGCGACGAATGCGGGTTGCGAAAAGAATGGAGAAGGGGTGGCTGATCTACGTCTTGCACGCCGCGCGGCGGGGCTTTCGACCGTGTTTCCGGGGTCGCATTTTCCGTCCGAACTCGATGATGGCGTCATCGCATTCGATTCGGGCTTTGCCGCGCCTGATCTGCTGCCCGATCTGACCCCGTTCGCGGAGATCGCGCTCAACGCACATCGTGGCGAGACGCTGCAATATTCGGCAGGTCAGGGGCAGCCGCTCCTGCGCGAATGGATCGCCGAACTCATGAACCGCGACGGCTGCTCGCTGAGCGCGCAGAACCTGCTGATCGTCAACGGCGCCAAGAACGGCCTCGACCTCATTTCCCGCCTTCTGCTCGACGAAGGCGACGCGATCGTCGTCACCGCACCGATGTACTTCACTGCGATCCCGATCTTCGGTGTCTATGGCGTCGAGTTCATCGAGATCGGGCAGGACGAAGCCGGCATCCGCATCGACGAACTCGAAGCAACGCTTGCCCGGCGCGCGGCCGAAGGTCTGCCGCCGCCCAAGCTGATCTACAATGTCGCCGATTTCCATAACCCCAGCGGCGTGACGATGCCGCTCCATCGCCGCCGCGCGCTCGTCGATCTTGCCGCGCGCCATGGCATCGCGATCATTGAAGACACGCCCTATCGCCGCGTGCGCTTCGAGGGCGAGGCCATTCCTTCGCTCAAGGCGCTCGACCCGCACGGCATCGTGCTTCACGTCGGCACCTTCTCCAAGCTCGTCGCGCCGGGGCTGCGAATGGGCTGGGTCGCCGCCGATCCCGCGATCATCGCGCGACTGATCCGGCTCAAGGCAGAGGGCGGCTCGTCGGCATTGATCCAGCGAATCCTCTACGAGTTCGGGCGTTCGCCCGCGTTCGACGAACATGTCGCCCGCGTTCGCGACGCCTATCGCCTGCGCCGCGACCGGATGCTCGCGGCACTCACCCGCGAACTGCCCGAAATCCGAATCCAGGTACCCGATGGCGGCTACTATTTGTGGCTCACCCTGCCCGTGCATATCGACGGCGACCGGCTCGCCGCCGATGCCGAAACGGCCGGGATCAACCTGATCGCCGGAAGCCGCTTCTTCGCGGGCGCCAGCACCGGCAACCGCGCGCCGCCGCGCAACCACGTCCGGCTCTCCTACAGCTTCGCCACTCCGGACATGATCGACGCCGGCATCGTCCGTCTGGCGCAGGTCTATCGCGCGATGACCGCGCGGTGAGCAGCGCCATCGATTCCGCGCTGGTCGAGCTCAGTGGCGTCGGCAAGACCTATGACGGCACGCATTGGGCAGTCGCGGACCTCGATCTGGTCGTGCGCCGGGGTGAGTTCCTGACGCTGCTCGGACCATCAGGGTCGGGTAAGACCACCACATTGATGATGCTCGCCGGGTTCGAACGCGCGAGCGCGGGGGACATCCGCCTTGGCGGTGCCTCGCTCGCCGACAAGCCGCCGCATCGTCGCAACATGGGCGTCGTGTTTCAGAATTATGCGCTGTTCCCGCACATGTCGGTCGCCAGCAACCTCGCCTTCCCGCTCGCCGTACGCGGCATCCGCGGTGCCGCGGCCAATGCGCGGATCGACGAGGCGCTGGCCCTCGTCAATCTCGAGGGTTTCGGCAATCGCCGCATCAATACCATCTCGGGCGGTCAGCAGCAGCGCGTGGCGCTCGCCCGCGCACTGATCTTCGACCCCGATGTGGTGCTGATGGACGAGCCGCTCGGCGCACTCGACCGCCAGCTGCGCGAAAAGCTTCAGGTCGAAATCAAGCAGATCCAGCGCCGCACCGGCATCACCGTGATCTATGTCACCCACGATCAGGCGGAGGCACTGGCGATGAGCGATCGGATCGCAGTGTTCGCGGGTGGGCGGCTGCAACAGGTCGATACGCCGCGCGCGATCTACGACATGCCGGCCAACGCCTTCGTCGCGGGCTTTATCGGCGAGAACAACCGCCTCGACGGCGTGGTGGTCGAACGCAGCAACGATCGCTGCACGGTCGAGATTGCAGGCGGGGCGAAGGTCTGCGCCCGTGCGAGCAACGGCCTGGCTGCGGGTGACCGAGCCATCGTCACTGTCCGCCCCGAAGCAGTGCAGACCGGCCAACAAGCCGGCGCGCTCGCCAACCGCTTCGATGCGGTGGTGGAAGACCGTCTCTATCTGGGCGACCATACGCGCATCTATGCGCGGCTGCCGGGCGGCGGACAGGTTACGGCGCGCTCACCGGGAGCCGTTCGCGACGACCAGATTGCGCTCGGCTGGACAGTCGACAGCGCGTTCGCCTTCGCTCAAAAAGACGCTGTGGAAGGGGCAAATTGATGATTCCAAGGGGGTTTGGAACATGGTTCGCCGGTCTTGCCGCGCTACTGGCGCTGGCCGGGTGCGGCAGCACAGAAGAGCCTCGCCCGCTGACCGTGGTCGGCTGGGGCGGCAGCTCGCAGGCGGCCGATCGTCAGGCGCTGGTCGCGCCCTTCAGCAAGTCGACCGGCATCACGGTGCGCGAGGATAGCTGGCACGGCGGGATCGGAGTGATCCGCACCAAGGTATTGGGCGGGGACACCAGCTGGGACGTGGTCCAGGCTGAGACAGAGGAGATCATCCTCGGCTGCGAAGAGGGTCTGTTCGAGCCGCTCGATTGGGCCGCGCTCGGCGGGCGCGCAGCGTTCACCGACGCCGCGGTCAACACCTGCGGCGTCGGGTCGCAACTCTGGTCCTATCTGATCGGCTATGACGGCGACCGCATCGCCGGCGCAGGCCCACAGAGCTGGGCCGATTTCTGGGATGTCCGCCGTTTCCCCGGCAAGCGCGGCATTCGCAAGACGCCCAAATATGCGCTCGAAATCGCGCTGATGGCCGATGGCGTGCCGGCCGCACAAATCTATCCGCAGCTGCGCACCCGCGCCGGGGTCGATCGCGCCTTCCGCAAGCTCGACGAGCTCAAGCCGCATGTCGTGTGGTGGTCGTCGGTGGCGCAAGTCCCCGACCTGCTCGGCTCGGGCGAAGTAGTCATGTCGGTCACCAGCCCCGGCCGCCTCGTCGTCGCCAATCGCGACGAGAAGCGCAACTTCAAGCTGCAATGGAATGGCAACATCTATGCCGTTGATTATTGGGCGATCCTCAAGAACAGCCCGCGCAAGGCCGAAGCGATGCAGTTCATCCGCTTCGCGACGCGGCCCGAAAATCAGATGAACCTCGCGCGGATCATGCCGACGGGTCTCACCAACCGTGCGGCGCAGGACGCGATTGAGCCGCGCTGGCGCGAAAATACTGCAACCGAGCCCGAGAACATGAAGCGCGCGCTCAAGCTCGATGGCGATTTCTGGGTCGAATATGGCGACGAGCTGACACAGCGCTTCAATGCCTGGGTCGCGCAGTGAGGCGGTTGTGGCCGTTCGCGCTGCTCGCGCCGCTTCTCCTCACGCTGCTCGTCGCCTTCGCCGCACCGGTCGCAATGATGCTGATGCGCGGGGTGAGCGAGCAAGAGCTGCCCGCCGTGATGCCACGCACCGCGGAAGCCTTGCGCGCATGGGACGGTGCAGGCCTTCCTTCTGACACGGCTGCGGCGACCGCTGCAGGCGAGATGCGCGCAGCGCGGCGCGCCGGGACGATCAATCGGGTCGCCAACCGTCTGAACTATGACATTGTCGGCTCGCGCAGCCTGATCTTCGCGACCGCAGCGCGGCTCGATCAAGGTGCGGACGGCCGCTCCGTCGCCGACCTCGCCCGGATCGATTCCCGCTGGGGCGATCGGGCGACCTGGTCGGCGATGCGTCACGCCAGCGGGCCGTCGAGCAGCTTCTACATCTGGGCAGCCCTCGATCGCCGCGTCGATGCCGACGGACGGATCGTCAGCGTTCCTTCCGAGCAGGCCGTCTTCGTCGAGATTCTGCTACGCACCTTCAAGATCAGCGCGATCGTCGCCCTGCTCTGCGTCATCCTCGGCTACCCTGTCGCCTACATGGTCGCGAGCGCCCCGCCAAAGCTCGCCAACCCTCTGTTGATCATTGTCCTGCTCCCCTTCTGGACCTCAACGCTGGTGCGGACCACTGCCTGGGTCGTGCTGCTGCAGACCAACGGAGTGGTGAACGGGCTGATCCAGTCGCTTGGGCTCGCGCAGGCGCCGTTGCCGCTGCTCTACAGCCGGACCGGAGTGTATATCGCCATGACGCATGTGCTGCTGCCGTTCTTCATCCTGCCGCTCTACGGCGTGATGCGGCAGGTGCCGCCCGACACGCTGCGTGCGGCGCGCTCGCTCGGCGCAGGGCCGGTCTCCGCCTTTGTCCGCGTCTATTTCCCCCAGACGCTGCCGGGCGTGATCGCGGGCGCGGTGATCGTGTTCACGCTGGCGCTCGGCTATTACGTCACCCCGGCGCTGGTCGGCGGCGGCGCGGACCAGATGGTGAGCGCATCGATCGCCTTCTACACCAACCGCTCGCTCAACTGGGGCATGGCCGCGGCGCTCAGCATCCTGCTGGTCCTCCCGCTCGGCGCCGTGCTGATCCTCGGGCGCACCGTCTCCGGATGGCGCCCCATATGAGCGCGCCGGCTTCCCGCGGCGAACACGCAGCCCGCATCGCGCTGATCGGGTTTGCGGGGCTCGTCCTCGCCTTCCTGCTGTTGCCGATCCTCGCGATCGTGCCGATGTCGTTCAACCCGACCAGCTTCCTCGTCTTCCCCGAGAGCGGGCTGTCGCTGCGCTGGTACCGGATGCTGGCGACATCGCCGGACTGGACGCGGTCCTTCGCCAACAGCCTGATCATCGCCGGCGCGACCACCGCGATCGCGACCCCGCTCGGCACGCTCGCCGCGATCGGCCTGGTCAATTTGAAGTCGCGCGCACGGCCACTGGTCGTCGCCCTGCTCGGCGCGCCGCTGGTGGTACCGGTGATCGTCGTCGCGATCGCCTTCTACTTCCTGTTCGCGCCCATCGGCCTCACGAACAGTTTCGTCGGACTGATCATTGCACACACCGTCTTGGCGGCGCCATTCGTGGTGATCGTGGTCGCGGCCTCGCTCCACGGCTTCGACGGGTCGTTGCTGCGCGCGGGAGCCAGTCTTGGCGCGCGCCCGACGACCGTCCTGCTTCGTGTGCTGCTGCCGCTGATTGCACCCGGCGTAGCCGCAGGGGCGGTGTTCGCGTTCATGACCTCGTTCGACGAGACCGTCGTTACCTTGTTCCTCGCCGGACCCGAACAGCGCACGCTGCCGATCCAGATGTTCGAAGGGGTGCGCGAGCAGATCAGCCCGGCGATTACCGCGGCGGCGACGCTGCTGGTGATCGCCTCCACACTGCTGCTGGGGAGCGCCGAGCTGCTGCGCCGGCGGGCGGAGCGGCTCTACGGACCGCCCAGCCACTGAAGCTCAGGCGGCGTGCAGCGCCGCCTTGAAGTCACGCGCGGCATCGGCCCCGCCGATCGCGGTCAAATGCTTGAGGAAGATCGCGGTGGTGTGCACCGGCTCACGCGCCATGATGGCCATCAGCCGATCCATTGCCGGACGCCCGATCCGCCGCTCGAGATCGACCAGCAGCACCGGCCCCTTGGCATAGAGCTGAACGCGGTTCGGGCGGCCATGCCCCATCACCGCTCCCGCGGTCGCCGCGGCCTTGCGCAGCTCGGCGAGCGCCTTCTCGGCCTCAGCAACCCCGAACGCCGCCTCGCGATAGCGCTGCGCCATGTAGGAAGCGGTCGATTCAACCAACCAGAAATCGTCGGTCAACGGGCTGGCGAGCATCCACCAGGCGTGCGAGATCTCGTGCGCGACATAGGCGGCCGGGTTGATCTCGGCGACGTCGGGCCCGCTACGGCCGCCCTCGGACACGACGGTATAGGCCGTCCGGGCATAGCCCAGCGACTTGGGCCGCCAGACCTGCGCGATCCGCACCTTGCGCGGCAGCGGACCGAACATCGCCTCGAAATAGCGTGCCGCGCCCTCGGCATGCTTGACGTAGAAGCCGGACAGTCGCGTATCGAGATCGCGGGCATAGAATTCGACACCATGGGCGTAGGCGCGCTTGAGGCCGCGCATCGCCACCATCGGCAGATCGACATCGACGAAGTTGCGGCGGATATGCGCGCCGGTCGGGGTCCGCGTGACATCGCCCTGCGCGACCACGATCAGATCGGGCGCAAGGCCGTCGATCGTCGCATCGACCGTGAAGCGCGTCTGGATATCGGCGCCGACCGGGAACCACATATGATCGATGAACAGCTCATAGCCTTCGGGCCGCAGCGGCGGGTTACCGCTGTCGTTCGCCGTTGCGATCGGCCCCGCATAGCGAAAGCGCAGCTTGCGCGGCTGCGCACTCGGACGGTCGAAGCGGAAGCTGTATTTGACGAGGTCAGGCATTGGCGAGGCCGATGGCTCGCTCGCCATCGTCACGCCCTGCGGCAGCTGCATCGGCTCGAGCGTGAAGCGCTTCGAAAGCAGGAATGCCTTTTCCGGCAACGCTTCGGTCAGCGTCACGGTGACATCGGCGTGCAGCGCTCCATCCGGATCGAACTTGGCCTTCATGTCATAGTGCGGCGCTTCGGCATGGGCCGCACTCGCAAGCAGCAGCCCCATCAGGCTGATTGAATTGCGTGCCATCAACGAACTCCCCCGCGTGCGATCCAGCTATCGACCTGTTCCTCCAGAATCGGCAGTGGCAGCGGCCCGTTGCCCAAAATGGTGTCGTGGAAGCCGCGAATGTCGAACCTTGCGCCCAGCTTCGCCTTTGCCCGCTCGCGCAGTTCGAGGATCTTGCGCATCCCGACATAATAGGAGCAGGCCTGACCCGGCAGGACGATGTAGCGGTCGATTTCGCGCTGGTTGTCGTAGTTGCTGCTCGGCATGTTCGCATCCATGTAGGCAACCGCGCGCTCGCGGCTCCAGCGTTTGGCGTGGATGCCGGTGTCGACCACCAGCCGGCACGCGCGCATCAGTTCGAGCGAGAGGCGCCCGAAATCGTCATAGGGATCGGCATAGAGTCCGAGTTCCTTGGGTAGCCGCTCCGAATAGAGGCCCCAGCCCTCACTGAACGCCGTCTCGCTCGCGAAACGGCGGAACTTGGGCAGCCCGGCCATGTCATGCGCGACGCAGGTCTCGATGTGATGGCCCGGAATCGCCTCGTGATAGAGCGTCGCTGCAAGTTGCCATTTGGGCTGCGCCTTCATGTCGTAGAGGTTGATGTAGAACACCCCGGGGCGCGATCCGTCCTGCGGCGGGTTGGCGTAGAAGGCCTTGGCCGCGGACTTCTCGCGCCATGCCTCAACCGGACGCACTACAACCGGTGCCTTTGGGATGATCGTGAACATCTCGCTTTGCCGCCCGTGTATCTCGGCGAGCAGCCGTTCGGCATCGGCGACATAGGCGGCCTTGCCGGCGTCGGTCTGCGGATAGAAGAAGCGCGGATCGGTGCGGACATGCTCGAAGAATGCCTGGAGCGTGCCGGCGAAGCCGACCTTGCGCATGATCGCGCTCATCTCGCGATGGATGCGCGCGACTTGCGTCAGGCCCAGCTCGTAGATTGTCTCAGCTGTCAGCGGCAGCGAGGTGTAGTTTTCGAGCTGCTGGCGATAGAAGGCGTCCCCGCGCGGCAGCTTCCAAACCCCGTCGCGCGTGTCCGCTTTCGCCTCGGCCGCACGCAGATGCGCAATCAGTTTGCGGTAGCCCGCAGCGAACGGTCCATTGAGCCCGGCTTGCGCCCGTGCGACCAGTGCCTCGGCATCGGCAATGTTCGCCTTCGCCAGCTTCGCGCGTAAATCAGCGAGGATCGGGCAGTCGACCCCGGTGGTGTCGAACGGGCGGCCCTTGAGCATATTCTCGCTCGGCTCGATCACCAGTCGGTAGACGAAGCGCGGCGGCGAGACCCCCGCAGCCTCCTGTCGCGCCAGTTCCGTCACTACCTGATCAATCAGCGGCCCCACGCGCTCGATCCGCGCGCAATAGGCTTCGGCATCGGCGCGATCCGCGATGTTATGCGCGTTGAGCAGGGTGACCGGCACGCGCGTGTGCATCCCGCCCATCTGGGTCATGAGATAGTCGTCGCGGCGCAAGGCGAAGCGCGCCACCGCCTTGCGGCCATCGTCCTCGAACATCCGTACGCTGATCCGCGCCTGCGGCGACAGTTTCGCCCGATCGAACCCGGCGAGCACCACAAGATCCTGCTTCAGCAGCTCGAGATTCTCGATCGCGAACGCCTCGCTGACATCGTTCCATTTGTCCTGATCGCGCTTGATGCCGAGCTGCGACTGGCGCACCGGATTGCGGTCAATCCCGCGCTGCCACACGCGCTCGAAAAAGGCATCGAGCCGAGCGTCCTCGTTCTCCGTAAGCGCCCAGGCGGGCAGCGGCACCGCCACCGCGGCGAGCGCGCCCATCATCCCGCGGCGCGTTACCGTCATGCCTTGCCTCCATTCGCGATCCAGCGCGTCATCACTTCATCGAGCAGGGAGAGCGGCAGCGGTCCGCTGCCCAGCAACGCATCGTTGAAACGCCGGAGGTCGTAGCCGCGCCCGAGAGTCTTCTCCGCGCGCTCGCGCAGCCCGACCATCTTGAGCTTGCCGATCTCGTACGCCGTCGCCTGCCCCGGCGTGACGATGTAGCGCTGCACCGCCGTCACATGATCGGCGCGGCTACCCGGCGTGTTGGCGACCAGCCAGTCAATCGCGCGCTCGCGACTCCAGCGCAGATGATGCAGCCCGGTATCGACGACAAGCCGCCCAGCGCGCATCAACTCCTGCGAGAGCTGGCCGAATTCCTGATAGGGATCGGTGTAGAGACCCATCGCATAAGGCAGTTGCTCGGCGTAGAGCGCCCAGCCCTCGCTATAGGCAGTGTAGCCGCCCTGCCGCCGGAAGGCGGGCAGATGCGCCAGCTCCTGGCTGACCGCGCGTTCGAGATGGTGCCCAGGAACGCCCTCGTGAAAGGCGAGCGCGGACAGCTCATATTTGGGCAGGTTCCGCATCTCGACGGTGTTGACGTAGAGGATTCCCGGCCGCGACCCATCGGGCGCGGGTGCAAAATAGCCCGCGGTCGCGGCCGAGCGTTCGAGCCACGGCTCGACCGGCTTGACGATCATCCCCGCCTTGGGGACGCGCGTCATCACCTCTCCCAGCCGGGCCTCGACCGCCGCGATATGCCCGCGCATCGCGTCGAGATAGGCGGCCCTGCCCGCTGGAGTATTCGGGAAATAGAAGCGATCGTCCTTGCCGACGAACGCGAAGAAATCGGTCAGCGATCCGGTGAAACCTGACCGGGCCATGACCGCGCGCATTGCCGCATGCAGACGCGCGACTTCCTCCAGCCCGGTGCGATGCACCTCCTGCGGGGTAAGCGGCAACGTCGTCTCCAGCTCGAGCGCGGCGCGGTAATAGGCGTCGCCTTCGGGCAGACTCCACACCCCGTCGTTGCCCGCCATGCGTGCCTGGCTTCGTTCGAGCCACGCGATTAGCGTCTGGAACCCAGGGCCGAAGCCGTCACGCATCGCCGCCTCGGCATCCTGTACCAGCCGTGCGCGCTCCCCCTCCGTAATCGCAAGCTTGCCCACCTTCTCGCGGAAATCGGCAAGGATCGGGCTGTCTCCGGTACCGCCGAACGGCGCACCGCGGATCAGCGCCGCGCAATTGCCGATCACCAGCGGGTAGGAAAAATTGGGCGGCAGCACCCCTGCCGCAGCCTGCGTGTCGAGCCCGCCGACAATCGCTTCCAGATAGGGCTTCACACCGCGCAGCCGCGCGACATAGGCCTGCGCATCCGCGCGGTCGGCGATCGCATGGTTGTTGATCAGCGTCTGCGGAATGACGCGCTGCGGCCCGCGCATCTGACACACCGGATAGCGATTGCCGCGCCAGCGATGCGCGGTCAGCGCCTGTTTCCCCGCATAGTCGAACAACCGCACGCTGATCTGGCGCTCGGGATCGAGCGCGCTTGTATCGAACCGTGCCAGCTCGGCGAGTTCAGCGCGCAGGATTGCCGCATCCTCGACGGCACGCCCATCGCCCGGATCGGGCCAAAGGCTCTGTCCGTCCTTGATGCCGAGCCCCGACTGGCTGAGCGGATTGCGAGCGATGCGCTTGCGGAACGACGCCTCGAAGAACGCGTCGAGCCGCGCGGCCTCACCCGATGCCGCCGCCGCAGCCGGCCATGCGGCGAGCGCGGCGCTGCCGGCGAGCAGCGCCCGCCGGCTCATCGTCGGGCCGCTCATTCGCCGATCGGCAGGCCGCCGCGCGCCGCATCCGGATCGTCGCCACGCCTGGCGACATGCCTGTCGAGAAAGTCGCGGATCGCGCGATAGGCGACCATCTGGTTGGCCTTCTTGCGGAAGCCATGCCCCTCATCGGGGAAGGAGATATACTCGACCGGAACGCCGCGCGCCTTGACCTTGGCGACGATATCCTCGGACTCGATCGGCAGCACGCGGGGATCGTTCGCCCCCTGAAGCACGAGCAAGGGCCGCTCGATCCGGTCGGCATGGAACACCGGCGAGATCTTGGTCAGATAAGCCTCGTCGGTCGCCGGATCGCCGACCTCGGTATAGAGAAGGCGGCGCAGATCCTCCCACCATGGCGGGGTGTTCCTGAGCAGCCGCAGCCAGTTCGACACGCCGTAGATGTCGACCCCCGCCGCAAACTCCTTCGGCCGGAAAGCGAGCCCTGCGAGCGTCATGTAGCCGCCATAGCTCTGCCCCTCGATCGCGATCTTGTCGCCGTCGACGAAACCGGTGGCGACCAGCATCTTCTTCGCCGCGACGACATCGTCGAGATCGGCGTCGCCGTGCTTCTTGTCGTCCATATGGTAGAAGGTGCGGCCCGAACCCGAGCTGCCGCGATTGTTGATCTCGAACACGACATAACCGCCGTTGGTCAGATACTGCATCAGCGGGCGGTAGCCGATCCGGCTCTCGTCGCCGGGGCCGCCATGGACATGGATCACCGCCGGCCGCTTGTCGCCGGGCCTGACGTCGTGCGGCACATAGAGCACGCCCGGCACCTGAACCCCGTCATAGGAGGCGAAGCGGACCATCTTGCCGGGGACGAGATCGCCCTGCGCGACGCCGGGCGCCTGCGCGTTGAGCAGCGGACGGCGCTTGCCGGTCTTGAGATCGAGGATCGCGATATCGCCCGGCGTCGCACCGTTGGTCAGCGAGATCGCCGCGATCGCTCCACGGTTGCCGAGGCGCAGACCGACGCTCGCCCCCGGCGCCGGATCGGCGAGCGGGATCGACTTGAGCGTCGTGGCGTCGAACAGATAGGGCCGGCCGCGCGCATCCTCATTCACCGTCGCGACGATCGTGCGGCCGTCGCGGCTGAGGGCGGCGCCGGATACGTCCCATTTGGGCGCGAAGATCGTCTCACGCCGCCCGGTCGCAAGATCGACCCGGGCGAGCTTGGTGAACTCGCCGCCATCGTCGGTGGTGAAGTAGAGGGTCGACCCGGTCTGTGCGAAGGTCTCGGGCTCGCCCGACACCGGGGTCGATCCGGCGGTGACCTCGCGCAGCGCCTTAGCAGTACGGTCATAGACATAGACGCGCTTGTTGGCGTTGTCGTGGATGCGGCTCATCGCGACATAGCGGCGATCGGCGCTGACGGCGCGGATCTGATAGGCCTTGTCGTTCTCGAACAGCAGTGTCTTCACATAGCCGTCGGTCGTGATCTCATAGAGGTCGAAATAGCGCGGATCGCGTTCGTTGGTCTGGACGAAGAAGGATTTCCCATCCTTGGCCCATTCGACGAAGCGCGCGACATGCTTGGTCCCCGGCGTCGTGTCGCGCACGCTGCCGTCGAGCTCACGCACATAGATATGCGCAAGCTCGTTACCGCCTTGATCGCTCGAATAGAGGATGCGGCGGTCGTCGGGGAAAAAGCCGATCGCGTTGACCGTCTCCTTGGTCGAATGGGTGAGCTGCTGCATCGGCCCGCCCGCCACCGGCACCGTATAGAGATTGGCTATGCCGGTGCGGTTGCTGGTGGTCAGCAGCAGCTGGTCGTCGGGCGAGAAGGAGATGCCGCCGAACGTTTCCGCCGCCATCAACTGCTCGATCGTATAGCGTTTGGTCTGCTCCGCCGCGTTGGCGGCGGGCAGAGCAAGCAGAAGTGCGGCAGCGATCAGACCTGCCCGCATCAGAACGACACCGCCGCGCGCGCCGTGAAGGTCCGCCCGATCGGATCGTACACCCCGAACGAGCGTGTCACCGTCGCCGGATACGGGACTGCGCGGTCGAACAGGTTGCGAACCGTGAACTGCAGTGATAAGTTTTCGGTGACCTTGGCGCTGAAGGTCGTGTTGACCAACGTGTAGGCCGGATAGTCGTTGATCGGCGTGTTCTCAATCGTCGCGGTCCGGCTGTTGACGGTCTTGCTGCTCCACAGCACCTGCACATCCCAGTCGAACGGATCGAAACTGTAACCGATCCGGCCGTTGACGTCCCAGCGCGGCGAACCAACGGTCCCCGCCCCCTCGATCACCGGCGACCCGCCAGAAGTCTGGTTCCGGAAATAGTCGATGTAGAAGGCCTTGAGCCCCAGCCGCAGCTGGCCCGGTTCGGTACCCGCAACGTTCGGCACGGCGAAGGCGTAGTTGATCTCGCCGATGATCCCCGCAAAGTCGAGCAGGGCGCTGTTATAATAGGTTTCCTGATAGCCATCGGCGAGATCGCCCGCGATGCGTTGCCGTCCCGTCGCCGCGCTCTGTGCCGCCGCTTCCGCCACATTCAGGCGACGGAACGCCTGGCAGGCGGTCTCGTTCGGGAAGTTCGGGCTATCGTAGCAAGCCGCCTGCGCAGTGCCGAGATCGAAGCGCGAGATCGCGTTCGCGAGCCGGATGCGGCTGTAATCGATCGACAGCCGTAGGTTGCGGATCGACGGCGGCTGATAAACGAGACCCAGCGACCATGAACGCGCCTTCTCATTCTCCAGATCGCGATTTCCGCCGACCTGGCCGAAAGGTGATGCGCCGTTGGTGGTCGGGAGGAACTGGCCGGGCACCGGTCCCCCAACAGCAGCGAGCGCCGCGGTGCAGTTGGCAAGGCGGACACTGGGATTGGGTCCGGCAGCAACGCGGCTGGCGGCGCACACGTCGTCGCCTCTGCGTGCCACCGGCGTGGTGTTGAGGAACAGCTCCACCAGCGACGGGTTGCGGATCGCGCGGGTATAGACGCCGCGCAAGGTCAGCCCGTCGAGGCGCGTCTGCATCCGCGCACCGCCCGACCAGGTGATGTCGCCGCCCGAGACTGAATGGTCGACATAGCGGATCGAACCCTCGGCCTGGAGCGACTTGACCAGCGGCACATTCATCGCGTCGCTGATCAGCGGAACGACGGCTTCGCCATAGAATTCATCGGTGTTGAAACTGCCTTCGGCCGCGTCGGGGTAAGCAATCGCTCCACCCAGCAGCGTCAAGCCGCCATTGAGGATAGCGTCGCCGTCGAACGACCCCGCCTCACGCCGGTGCTCATAGCCGATACCGATCGAGATCGGCCCGCCAATGCCGAACGGCAATGCGCCACCCATGTTCGCGGAAAACACCCCCATCGAGTTTTTGCTGATGCCCACGCCGCGGTCGAGCACATAGTTGACCGCCGCGTCGCTGGCCGCGCCTTCGCCGAAGATATTGATTGGCACGCAGCTTCCTCCGACCGCACAGGTCGTGGTGCTCGTCGCGTTGATCGCATTCTGGAGCCGGGTAAGGTTGATCGAGTTGAACTCGGTACGATTGCGGCTTCGCCCGTAATTGTACGAAATATCCCAGTTCCAGGCTTCGCCGCCAATCTTGAGGTCGCCCTTCAGCCCGGCGACGATGCGAAAGACGTCGAAGGTGGAATTGGCCGGGAAACGGTCGACGATATCGTTGAAGTTGCGATTGAGCCGAAACGTATTGGTGATGCCGTTCGCCGCCAGGGTCGCGCGCGCCTGAGGCGTAAGGAACGGGTTGTTCACGCTGATGTTGATCGCCGGTCCGCCCAGGATACCCGGGGCTGCGAATTGGAACAGATCGGACAGCTTCGTGCCGCTGGTATGAGCATAGGAGCCCTCGACGAAAAAGTTGACGCTGTCGGTCACGTCGAAATTGGCGTTGAGGTTGAACAGGTATCGCTCATTCGGCGACAACAGGCTGGTATGCTTTGCTGGATTCATCCCGTCCCCGCCACTGGCGTAAACCGGAATTCCCGAGATAGCCGAGCCGAAAAACGGCGCTCCGACGTTGAAGGGCACGAGATCGCCATTGGTTCCGAATTGCAGCGGGTTACCTGCGGCATCGCGGATATAGGTGGCGGCCATCGGCGCGCCCGCGGTGTACGGCAGACCGCCATCGGTCAGCGGCGCATAGCGAAGTTCGTCGACTACCATCAGCGAGGAGATGCCATCGCTTGGATTGCTGTTGCCCGATGGAGTGAGGAAGCGGAACGGAAAGCGGCGCCCGAGCACCATGCCTTCCTGACGGACATATTCGGCGCCGAGCACGATGTTGCCGCGCCCGCCTGCAAAATTCTTGCCGACCAGCGCGCGCACCATCTGGTTCGCGGCATCGCCGCGGCTGCTGATGCTGTTCTGGCCCGTGAGCTGGAAGCCCTCGAAATTCTCCTTGAGGATGACGTTGACGGTGCCGGCGATCGCGTCTGAGCCATAGACCGGCGCGCCGCCGATCGCGACGGTCTCGACGCGCTCGATCAGCCCGACCGGGATGAGATTGAGATCGACCTGCGAACCCGGCGAGGTCGAGCCGCCCGAACCCGACACAGTGTTCGACGACACAAAGCGGCGACCGTTGACGAGGCTTAGCGTGCGCTGCGAACCCAGCCCGAAGAAATTGGCGAAGCTCTGCGCGATGCCGAGCGTGCCCTGGCTGGTACCGATCTGACTCGACGCCGCGGGCGCAAAACCCGGCGTGTCCTGCAACGCTTCGAGCACGTTGGTATAGCTGCGCCGTTCGATCTCCTCGGCATCGGTCGAGGTCGCAGCCTGCAGCGTGTCGAACCCGGGCCGCAGGATACGCGATCCGGTGACGACGACGTCCTCGCTCGCCGCTGGGACTGGAGCTTCCTGCTCCGTCTGCGCCGCCGCGGCACGGCGAACCATCACCGCGCCACCGGCGGTTTGGACGACCTCAAGGCCGGTCCCCGCGAACATGCGTCGCAGCGCTTCGACCGCACTGAAGCTGCCCTTGATCGCATGGGTGCGCACACCCGCCAGATCCGCCGCTGGGGCGATGACCTGAAGACCGGATTGCTGCGCGATGGTCTGCACCGCATCGCCCGCATCGCCTGCCGGGACCGAATATTGCCGCGCCGCCTGCGCCCAGGCAGGCGTCGCCACCATGCCGGTGCCGAGGCTGGCAATCGCCGCTCCGGCCAGAAACATGGCCCGCGCTCCGCTCCGCACTTTCCGCTGCTCGCCCATTGGCTGTCTCCCCCTAATCGCCGGTTATCCGGCCTCATGGGGAAGAGAGGGGTGGATGCGAGAAATCCCCCACTCCGGATCAAAATCGTTCCGCCGCCGTAGCGGCAACCGATCTTAGTGCGAGGGGGAGTTTTGTCTGCGCGCGAGGACGAAGGCGTCGGGTGTCTCGCTCACCTCGCCGTTGAAGGCCGCCGCGGCGGCGTTGGCGAAGGCACGGGAATCACCAACGCGGAACACGCCGATGAATTCGGCGCGGCCCAGCGAGGAATCGTTGATCACCACCGGCTTGACCGCGTGGCGATTGACCTCGGCCGCAGCGCTGGCGAGCATCTGGCCGCGGAAGACGAGCTGGCCGCTGCGCCAGGCCTGCTGACGCTGAACCTCGCGCGGGTCCAGCCGCGCGCGGCGTGGGCCGATCGTCGCGGCCACGAACTGTTCGTCGCGGTCGAGCACGATTTGGCGCGGCGCCCCGCGTTCGGCATCGGTCACCTTCACGCGCCCCTCGGCCACGGTCACCGCGATGTCGCCGTCCGTCGCCTTGCCGACCGTAAAGTCAGTGCCGACCGCGCGCGCCGAGACGTTCCCCGCGTCGACCACGAAGGGCCGCGCGGCATCGTGTGCCACTTTGAACGACGCTTCGCCCCGGCGCAGCACAATGCGGCGCTGGCCGTCGGAGAAGCGCACCTGAAGCAGCGTGTCGCCGTTGAGGAACAGCGTCGACCCGTCATCGAGCGCGACGCGGCGCACTTCGCCGCGCGCCGTCTCGATCCGGCCGGGCAGCCGGTCCTCCGCAATGACTCCGATTCCGATCGCGAACAGCACCGATGCGGCGATCGCCATCTTGCGCCACGGCAGCGGTTTGGTGACGCGCACCGGCTCGTTCGCCGTGCCGGTGTCCAGCGCGACCAGCCGATCGACGTCGAGCCACGCCGCCTGCGCCTTCACCCATGCCCCAAGGTTCCGCGTGTCGCTCGCCAGCCACTGGTCGAGCGCCTGCTGGTCTTCAGCGGTTAGCGGACCTTCAGAAGAACGGATGACCCAGGCGGCAGCGCGCGACTCGGCGTTATCCGAATCCCCAGAACCTACGCTTGCCACGCTCTTCATCCTCCGCGCCTGTCTGTGGCGCCTTCATCGCTTCCATCAACAGCCGCAGCGCCTTCGCGAGGTGCTTCTCGACCGTGCTTTCCGAGATGCCCATACGCCCGGCGATCTCACGTTGCGACAACTCCTCGAATTTCTTGAGCTGGAACGCCTGCCGGCATTTGGGCGGCAAGGTCGTGATCGCGGCGTGCAGCCGCGCCAGTTCCTGCTGACCACTCAGCCGGCGAAACGCGCCGATCTCATCATCCACGATGTTCAGCGACTCGAAATCCGCCACCAGCTCGATCGAAACGATCCGCGACCGGCGGACATGCTCGCCGACGATATGGCGGGCAGTGACGAACAGATAGGCGCGCCCGCTGACGATGCGCTCGACATCGACCGTCCAGATCCGGGCATAAGCCTCCTGGATCACCTCATCGAGCTCGCATGAGGTCAACCCGCGAATGCGGCCGGCAAGCCAGTGCCGCACATCCCCCTCATGCGGGAGCACTTCGCGTGCAAACCAGAGAAGGCGGGCCTGATGGTCCATTCCGGCAGAGCATCAGCAAACCGGCCCGACGTCAAGAACAAACCGTCACAAAAACTAAATAATGCCAAAGTAAAATACTGATAATACACGAAAATAGCGCGCGGATACCGAAGCACCCGCCACGCCAGCTGCTTACAGTCTTCGGGAAGCGCCTATTGCGTGATGCGTTTCACCACCTTGCCGTCCTCGCCCAGAAACTCGATCACCGGCAGGCCGTCGTCGCCAACCTTCATCACCAGCCGCGGACGCCCCTGCTTGTCGGCAAGCCGGACGACCGCCTCCTCCAACTGCTTACCTGCAAAGAAGCGTTCCGCGCCGCCCCCGCCATTGGCTTTGGCGTGCGCCATCATCTCCTCGCGGATCTTCGCCTTGCCCGCTTCGGTCGGTTCGCGCGAGGCGCGGTCGCTCATCTCCATCAGCGGCTGGATCGACGCGTCGGGGCGATCCCAGACACGAAGCCCGGCCACACGCTTGCGGTCGTTTTCGGAGTAGACCATCCCCACGGTCTGATCCTGTTTATACTGGTCGAACATCATCGTCGCGCTGGCCGAATTCTTGCCGTCGCGAACGCGGTTGCCGAAGCCCATGCCGCCGACTTCGTCGCCATCGTCGTTGAAGAACAGCATCCCGCCCTGATCGCGGTTGTGGTGCTTATACTCCTTGCCGTCCATGAACAGGCCCGGAAAGCGCGGCTTGTTCGAGAGGACCAACCGGTACTTGCCGTTCGGCTCGACGATGTTGACGCGGCCGACATTGATCTCGTCGAAGGTCGCGACCCGCGCCTTCGCCGCGGGGGTCGAGGTGGCGACCGCCCATCCGCCAGGAAGCAGCGTACCGATGCCGAGCGCGGTGCCGATCGCCACCGCCATTTTCCAAGAGGGTGCCTTCATCGCTCGATCTCCCTCAATAGTTCCAGTCGGCCACCCGCGCACCGGCGGGAGCATTCTTGCGCACATGCGCGCCCATCTCCTTGATCACGCCGGTCCAGTCGGTGTGGTGCCAGTTATGGCCCTTTTTCGGCCGGCCATATTCGAAGCGGATCGGATAGTTGGCGCCGCCGACCTCGCGCACCATTTCCTCGAACTTGTAGACGCCGAGGTTGAGGAAGAATTCGTCCTGCTCGCCGGCGAAGAAGTTGAGCTTGCCCGACAGCTTCGGCGCGAGCTTCGCCCAGTTCGTCTTCGCGTAATGAGTCAGGTCGAAGCCGTTGGTGCGATAATATTCGGCGACCTCGCGGTCGATCACGCCAGTCAGCGGATCGAACAGTGCGCGCGGATAGCCATCCTTGTCTGTCGGCCCATAGGTCGATTGCCAGACAGCGAGCTGATAGAAGCCGCGGCCGCGATCGCCCAGCATCAGCTCGAGCTTGGACAGATCGCGCATCGACAGGCCGGGCAGTCCCTCGCGCGTCCGGCGGAACGGCCGCTCGGCAGTCTGCCACTCGCTCACGCGATATTCGAACATGTTCGGTTCGCGGTAGATGTCGGCGACGCCCCAGCGGGTGAAGTCGATCGGGTCGGGATTGAAGATCCACGCACCGCCGAACATGTCGGGATAGTGGAGCTGGAGCGCGAGCGACTCCCACCCCCCGGTCGAAGCGCCCTCGACGATCCGGCCATAGGACTGGTCGATCAGCCGGAACTTCTTCTCCAGATACGGCATCAGCTCCTTGGTGATGGCGTCGCCCCACGGGCCGTTATTGGCCGAGTTGAGGACGTAGGATTCGAAGAAATAGGGGCTGTACTGTTCGAGCGTGATCGCAACGAAGCGCGGCATCCCCTCGCCGTCCCAATCCTTGTAGAATTGATAGCCGGTCTCCAGCGCACCGTCGGCGGCGCGTTCGCGCGCCCGCGGGGTATCGGTGCTCACATCGGTGGTGAAGCCGAACGGGATGTCGCCATGGCTAAGCGCATAGACCGCCGGGTAGCGCGCGTTGGGATTGGCGTCGAATCCCTTGGGCAACAGCACCGTCGCGCCGATCGTCATCGGCATCCCCCAGAAGTCCGACAGAACCTTGCTCTTGATGCGGACATGCTTGAGCCAGGGCGTCTCGACCGGCGCCGCGGGGGGCGGGATCGTCTCGGTCAGCGAGAGCGCGATCGGCGCGCTCGCGATCGGCGAGATGCGAACCTTGGCGACCTTGCTGAACAGGTTGCCGCCGCTGAGATAGGCGGGCGCGCGCGCCTGATTGGGCGCGGGGACCCACAGCGTGTGGCCGTCCGACCGTTTTGTCTGGACATAACGGATCAGCACCGCCTGAACGTTATACTCGCCCGGTGGCAGGCTCTTGAGGTCGATCGGATAGCCGATCGAATTCTGTCCGACAGTGACGCTCGCGCCAGGCTTCATCGCGTCGACATTGACTGCGAAGGACGGCGGGCCGAGCATGCCGATCGCGGTGCGCGGTTCGGCGACATCAGTGCCCGCGGCAACCACGATCAGCCGGCCCGTCACCGGGCCGCCGGCATCGACCGGAAGCTGGACCGAGAAATTGAGCTGCGCCGCGGCGGGAAGTGCCAGCGTGACCACAATGAGCGCGGCGATCGTGCGCCATACTCTGCCGATTGCCGAACTCAGACCGAACACGCGCATCCCCCTCGCAAAACCATCCCTCACAGGAAGGATGGATGCGGTCGCGGTTTCCACCAGTCGGTCAGCGGGTTTTTTGCATGACGATCCGTCCGCGCTGCATCACCAGCACCGGTGCCTGCGTCGCGGCGATGTCCGCGAGCGGATTGCCGGCGACCGCGACGATGTCAGCGTCCTTGCCGGTCTCGATCGTTCCCACGCGCTCGGCGATGCCAAGCAGGCGCGCAGCCTCGCGCGTGCCGGCGATCAGCGCCGTGGCCGGCCGCATCCCGTAGCGGGTCAGCAGCACCATCTCGATCGCGTTTTTGCCATGCCCCTTGTCGACCACGCTCATGTCGGTGCCCGCGGCGATCGGCACGCCGATGCGGATCGCCATGCGCAGCATGTCGTGATGCGCCTTCGATGCGGTGATCGCCTTCTCCGCGATGCTGGGCGGATAGTTGCCCGAATGGGTCTCGACCCAGTCGATCGCGGTGCAGGTCGGCACCAGGAACACGCCCTTGGCCTTCATCAGCCTGAGCGTCGCCTCGCTCAGGAAGCTGCCATGCTCGATCGAATCCACCCCGGCCTCGATCGCGATCCGCGCGGCGGTGTCGCCATGGGCGTGCGCCGCGACCTTGCGGCCCCAGTTGTGCGCTTCCTCGACAGCTGCCGTGATCTCCTCGCGCGTCAGCTGCGGCACGTCGACCGGATCCCACGACAATACCCCGCCGGAGACGCAGATCTTGATCGCGTCAGCGCCGTTGTTCATCTGGTGGCGCACCGCCTCGCGACATTCGGCGCCGCCCGAACAGACGCCATCGATCGCAGTCTTGGGCGCGACCCGCTCGGCGGGAAATGGCGGCTGGTCGCAGCTTCCACCGCGCGCAGTGATCGGGTTGCCCGAGGCGAGAATACGCGGACCGGGCGTGAGGCCCGCATTGATTGCGTTGCGCAGGCCGATATCGATGAAATAACGCGCGCCGACATGGCGGACGGTGGTGAAGCCTGCATCGAGCGTCAGCTTTGCGTTGGCACCGGCATAAAAGGCCTGCTCACTCTGCGTGCGCATCATCTGTTTGAAGACGTGGCGGTAATAGTCGGCGTCGGATTCGAGCGTCAGGTGCGAATGCGCGTCGATGAAGCCGGGCAGCAGTGTCGCGTCGCCCAGGTCGATCACCTGCGTGCCCGTCGGGATGTCGGCAGAGTTCCCGACGCCGACGATGCGGCCGTCACGAACCAGTACCACCGCGTCGTCGCGCAGGCGTTCGCTTGTGGCGTCGAACAGCCGCGCCGCCTTGAGTGCGATCAGCCCCTCCCCCGCCGGCGGCACGCCCCGCTGCGGTGCCGCCGAACACAGCATCGCGCCGGCCAGCACTGCCACCATCGCCTTCCCGGTGCGCTTCATCCCCATGCCTGCCCTCCTCCTGCCCGGAACGACGCCCGGCGCGCGCATTTCCGCCAGTCGGACATGGCGGATCGGTGCGGCTTGCCCGTCGTAGCTGGAAGGGCCTGGGACAATCCAGAGGGCAAGGAACACATAGATGGCGAAGATGCGGATCGAAGGTTCGTTCGTGGCGACCGTGACGCCGTTCGATTCAAGGGGAGCGATCGACTTCGGCGCGTTCCGCACGCTGATCCGTCACCTTGGCGACCATGGCACCCGCGCGGTGCTGTTCATGGGATCGACCGGCGAGCCGACGCTGCTGACCCCTGAGGAGAAGAAGCGCCTGATCGTCGAGACGGTGAAGCTGCGCCCCGCCGACATGTTCTTCTTCTACGGCTGCAGCGGCCCCACGACCGATCAGGTGATCGACAATGTCCGCTTCGCCGCAGCGAACGGCGCCGACGGCGCGATCATCGCGCCACCGCCCTATATCTGCGCGCCCGAGGCCGACATCGTCGAATTCTACCTCGAAGTGGCGGACGCCACCGATCTGCCGCTCGGCATCTACAACAACCCGCCGCGGGTGAAGACCGACCTCGACTGGACGCAGCTGCTGCGCCTGTTCGCGCATCCGAACATCGTCGTTCACAAGGAATCGACCGCACGCGTCGGTCAGGTCGGTCGCATCCTCGCTGCACGTCCCGACGTGTCGGTGATGTGCTGCGACTCCCCCAATCTCGGGCTGGTGGTGCCGACGATGGCGCTGGGCGGACACGGCACCGCCAACATGACCGGCAACCTCGCACCTGCCGAGATGGCGACGCTGTCAGCGCCGTGGCGCAGCGAGGGTGACGCAACCCGTTTTCGCGAGCAATATCTGGCGCTGCTGCCGCTGATGCATTTCAATTATTCCGCGATCAATCCGGTCGCGGTGAAGTCGCTGATGCAGGCGTGCAGTCTGCCCGTGGGCAGCCTGCGCAAGCCGTTGCGTGGGCTCGACGCCGCTGCGCTGTCGGCAGGGATCCGGGCGATCCGCGAACTCGGACTGGACGAACGCTATGGCTATCGCGTCCGTGATCTTGCCGTCTGAGGTCGCACGGCGGATGATCGAGGCGGATCGCCCGTTCTAGGCCGCGCCAGCGAGGACGGGCCGGACGCATGCCCCTGAACTTCGCCGCTTCCGGTCGAGGCATGCAGCATACACCTTCGCAACCGACGAAAGCTGCCCGTGCCAGTCATAGGCCAGCGCGCGCCGCGAAGCAGCTGTTCCAAGCGCCACACGGGCCGAGCGCGAAAGGACGAGCCGTTCCAGCGCATCGACATAGCTTGTCACATCATCGGGTTGCACGAGTATCCCCGAGATATCGTGTTCGATCAGCGCGGTGGCGCTGTCGACCCGTGCCGAAATAATCGGAATCCCGGACGCCATTGCTTCGAGATTGACGTTCCCGAAAGCCTCGGTGACCGACGGGTTAATCAGGATATCTGCACTCGCGATCGCCGTGCCGAGCCGCTCGCCAGTAAGATGCCCGAGGAATTGCGCCTCCGGAAGCTGGTCTGCGAACCAGTCCCGTGCCGGCCCCTCCCCCACAATCAGCGGTCGCAGTGGGTATCCGCGCTCACGCATGCCGCGGATCACATCGGCAAAGAGGCCAATCCCCTTTTCGCGTACGAGGCGTCCGAAGAACAGCGGCACGACCTCGTCGGGCGCATAGCCCCATTCACGTCGCCACGCCGTGCTGCGCCATCCAGGGTTGAACTGGTCATGATCGACACCCCGTCCCCAGACCGAGACGCGGCCGCCCAGTCCCGATCTGCGGAAATCGCTGGCGATCGCTTCGGTCGGCGCGAGCACATGATCGCACCCCCCGTAGAAGCGGCCCAGATAGCGCTCGGCCGGCCCCCGCAACCATCGGAGCCCATAATAGTCCAGATAGGTCTCGAAGCGCGTGTGCAAGCTGCTCACGACCGGAACACCAAGCTCACGCGCGAAACGTTGCGCGCTCCAGCCGAGCCAGTCGGGCGCGGACAGATGCACGATGTCGGGTGCGAACGCCCGGATGTCGCGCTTGATTTTCGCTGGAAGGCCGAGCGCGACCCGGTACTCATCGCGCCCTGGAATCGCGAGCGATCGGACGGGCACCACATCGCCGACCGAATTGAACGCCGGTTCCGACGCAACCGGCGAGTAGACGCGCACTGCCGCGCCTTCCTCGTGGAGAAGGTGGCCTACGAGCCGGTTGAGCGCCTGATTGGCGCCGTCCCGAACGCAGTCGTAATTTCCGGAGAACAGGGCAACGCGCAAGCCCGAGCTGCGCGACCATAGCGGATCATGCGCCCGCTCCATCAGATACGCCGCCATATTGCCTCGCTGTTCGCTGTCCCGATCATGTCTCCTTGGGGTGGGCCGGTTTGGTGCAGGCATTGTCTGTGAAGGATGGAGATATTGTGGATCGCCCGGACTCGACCCAGCGTCGGCACGACCTCCACCATAGCTCCACAATACCGCGCCAGATGCACTCTCCCGGTCGATCAAGACCGCAGTGCTTTGGAGTTTCACATGAAGATCAAATCCCTCCTTTGCGGGATGGCGCTTGTCGCCGCTGGGACCGCGCATGCCCAAGATTCTTCGGACAAGCCCTTCAACGGGTTCAAGGTCGGCGCGTCGGCGGGCATCAGCCGTACGAGCATCGACAAGCCGGTCGCAGGTGAGAAAGCCGAGCTGGACGTTTCCAAGAAGAGCTTCGATTGGCGCGGCTATGCCGGCTACGACATTCAAACCGACAGCAACATCGTGCTCGGCGTCGAGCTGGGTCTGGGCGGCGGCGGCAAGACCTTCACTCAGAAGGTCGGCGCAACCAACGTCAAGGTCAATCCCGGCCGCACGTTCGACGCAACGGGACGCGTCGGCTATGCGTTCAACAACGTCCTCGTGTTCGGCAAGGCCGGCTGGGCCCGCCAGCATTTCGATCTGACCGCGACCCCGACGGCGATCGGCGCCAAGCCGGTCACCACCAAGATCAAGGAAAGCGGGTTCCTGTTCGGCGGCGGCGCCGAAGTCGCGCTCACCCCCCAGTTCGCCATCCGTGGCGAGTATGATCGCGTGAAGTTCAACGACGAAGTCAAGCGCGACCGCTTCCTGCTCGGCGGCGTGATGCGCTTCTGAGGTTTCGCCGCCCCGCATCCCTACTGTGGGGCGGCGAAACACGGCCCATGATAGCCTGATCGCTGTCATTCCGGCCGGAACGATATCGTCCCGGCCGGATGGGATGCCGGCATGCGCATCCGCAGGGCGCCTCCATCAACTCTCCACAATTGGTTCACTTAATCTCGACTTCAGGGCAGTGAAGCATCCTGAAAGGGAGTCGAACGTGGAAAGTGCATTAGTGCTGATTGTCGAGGACGAGCCGGAAATCGCCTCGATCCTCGATGCCTATTTTACGCGCGACGGATTCCGCACCGTGACCGCGGCCAACGGCGAAATCGGGTTGCAGCATCATTTGATGCTTGCGCCAGACCTGATGGTCCTCGACGTCAAGCTGCCAAAGGCTGATGGCTTTGCAGTTCTTGCTGAAGTCCGTCGCCGCGGCGGAACGCCGGTAATCATGGCGACCGCCCTTACCGAAGACCTCGACAAGCTGTCGGCGCTCCGGCTGGGCGCGGACGATTATGTCGTGAAACCCTTCAATCCGCTCGAGGTTGTCGAACGGGCAAAGGCCATTTTGCGGCGCGGCCGAATGAGCCAGGACGCGCTCGTCCGCCACGGACCGCTTGAGCTCGATGGCGCTGCGCACGCTGCCTATGTGCTGGTCGCAGACCGGCGGCAGCTCCTCAACCTGACCTCAACCGAATTCAAGCTGCTCGCGCACATGATGCGAGCGCCGACCAAAGCTTTTTCACGCGGCGAACTGCTCGACGCCTGCATGCCCGAAAGCGAAGCGCTCGAACGCACCGTCGATAGTCATGTGAGTAACCTTCGCCGTAAGCTGCTTATGGCAGGTGCCGACGATCTGCTGGGGGGCGTACGGGGTATCGGCTATCGTTTGCTGCCGCCATGAGCCGCGCCGCCGCCCTGCGCGCGGATCGGCCATGCGCTAAAGATCTTCGCAACGCGTCAGATATCGCGGCGCAATTCGGGGACGAAGTAGAGCAGCCAAAGAAACCACCCGAGCGAAAGAAATTCCCACGCGCTCTCGCGGCCGTGCCAGGCGAGGACCATGTCCGGCACCTTGTAAAATCCGATCAGGCCGACAAAACCGAGCCACCATCGCCTTTGCATCTGCACGCACAACTCCTCGCAAGACGCCAGCCGCGGGTGCAGCGCGCGCCGACAATCACGACCCGCGCGTCGAGAGTCGGTCGAGAGTTGATGGGCGCCCGGCGCAGGCCGACGCAGGGACTTCTACCGATGAACGGAAAGCGCAGGACCGGATGACGACTGACATAGCGGCGCAGACACACCGGAAGGGTCGACCCAGTCCGACCAGCCTTGCCGGACTGGGCGGGATGATCGGGCGCGCGAGGCATCGCAGACGCCGGGCCCGGCTCACGACCCAGCTGACTGCGGCAATGACGGTCGTCGCCTTTCTTTCCGTCGTCGTGATGCTCGGCGGCATGCTGACCTTCTATGTCTGGTCGATCGACCTGTTCGTCAGCAGCCTCCCGGCGGACGCACGACGCGCGCAGGAACTGGTCGACAACAACCAGCTGCCGTCGCAGGCGGATCTGGAAGCTCTCCTCAACGCCTATCGGGGATGGGAAGCGAGCTTTGAATTTCAGGAACTGATCGCGGTGACCGTGCTCGGCGTGGTCGCACTGCTGGTCGGCATTATCGCGGGCCGCTGGTTCGCAGCGCGGATCAGCGATCCGGTGCATCGGGTCGCGGCCGCCGCCCGACGCGTGGCAGCGGGAGACCGAACCGTCAGAGTTGCCGTGACCGGGAACGGTGCGGGCGAAACGCATCAGTTGATGGCCGACTTCAACATGATGGCACGCGAGATGGAACGGTCCGAACGCGAAATGCGCGAGAGCATCGCTGCGATTGCGCATGAGCTGCGCACCCCGCTGACCGTGTTGCGCGGCCGGCTTCAGGGCATGGCGGACGGCGTGTTCGCCCCCGATGCGAAGGGGATCGAGGGCCTGATCTTCCAGACCAATGCCCTCGCCCAGATCATTGAGGATCTACGGACATTGAGCCTGGCCATGTCCGGCCGGCTGGTGATGCGCCCGACGATGATCGATCTCGCATTCGAGGCCGACCGGACGATCGACGCGTTCAATGGAGAACTGACCGGCGCGGGCATGGTTGCGGAACGCGATCTGAACCCGGTCCGACTGGCCGCCGATGGCGCGCGCTTGCGTCAAATCCTCCTCGCGCTGCTCGACAATGCACGGCGCTACGCCGCATCGGGGGGTGTTGTAAGGGTCGAGACGGGCTCCGACGGCAACGGGGCATTTCTGCGTGTGCTCGATCAGGGCCCTGGCATTGCCGCCGAAGACGCGGAACGCCTGTTCCAGCGTTTCTGGCGTGCCGACGATTCCAGGTCGCGCGATTCCGGCGGCACCGGGCTTGGCCTTGCCGTGGTGAAGGCCATCGCCGAGGCGCATGGCGGCCGGGCTTCCGCCGCACCGCGCGAGGGCGGCGGCGCCTGTTTCGAGGTTCGCCTGCCCCATTGAGGGCACGCTCCACATCGCCTCCACGTTTCGCGGGGCGTAGCTCCATGAACCGCCGCCATCGGCACGGTCATGATATCGCTCGCCCGCAAATCCATCCTGCACGAATGGCGCCGCTTTGCGCCCGCGATCTTCGCGATCGCCTTTTCAGGCATCCTGCTCGTGATCCAGGCGGCGCTTGCCGTCGGCATCTTCGCCACGGTCGCGGTCTATATCGAGAAGTCCGATGCCGAACTCTGGGTCGGGTTTCCGGGCACGCCCAGTGTCGACCAGGGGCGCTACATCTCCAACCGCACCGAATCCTTCGCTCGGATGCACCCCGATGTCGATCGCACGGAGCCCTTTTCCTGGGCAGGCGGGGTCTGGCGGTCGCGGCCCGGCGCGGGGGACGTCAGCGTCGTCCTTGCCGGCATCGATCCCCGCCCCGGCTCGCTCACCTTTGCGCACACCGTCTCCCCCGACCTGCGCGAGCGGCTCAAGATGCCCGGCGCGGTACTCGTCGATATAGCGGACCGCGCGAAACTGGGCGTCGCGATCGGATCGCATGCCGAGATCAACGGCAAGAAGGTCCATGTCGCCGGCTTCACTGAAGGGTTGCGCGGCATCGGGAGCGTCAACGTCATCTCCTCGCTCAGCACAGCGCGGCATCTCGATCCGGGCCTCCAGCATACCGACGACGTCGCCTATTACCTCGTCAAGCTGCGCGCCGGGGCCGATCCCGCCAAGGTCAAGGAAGCGCTTTCCCCCAAGGGCGTGACCGCTCGCTATGAGGCGTGGACCGCAAAGGATTTTGCCGACCGTTCGACCAACTACTGGTTGTTCGAATCGGGTATGGGCACCGCGTTCGGCCTCTCCTCGCTCGTCGCGGTCATCGTCGCGATCGTCATTACCAGCCAGACGCTGATGGCAGCGGTCGCCGCGTCGATCCGTGAATTCGCGACGCTGCGCGCGCTCGGCGCACCCGGTAGCCACCTGCGCAGCGTCGTGCTGCAACAGGCGCTGTGGGTCGGGATCGTAGGCCTGGTGATCGCCGGTATCCTGTCTGCCCTGATCCTGTGGCTCGCCCAACTCGCCTATATCCCGGTCACGATTTCGCTGCCGATCACTGCGGGATGCGGTGCACTCGTTCTCTGCGTTGCGATCCTGTCGGGCTTCGTTGCGCTGAGCCAGCTCTCCAAGGCCGATCCGGCCGCGTTGCTCCGGTGAACTTCATGACCAAACCCGATGTGGCGATCGCGATCGATGCGCGCGCGATCAGCAAATCCTATACGGTCGGCCAGGTCCGCACGCAGATCCTGTTCGGGGTCAGTGTCTCGATCATGCCCGGCGAATTAACGCTGGTCGTGGGGCCGTCGGGCTGCGGCAAGAGCACGCTGCTTGCGATCCTGTCGGGGTTGACCCCGCCCGATCAAGGCGAGGTTCACGCACTGGGCGCGCCGCTGTCGCAGATGAAAGCCAGCGCGCGCGATGCGTTCCGGCTCGAGAACACCGGGTTCGTCTTTCAGGGCTTCAACCTGTTCAACGCGCTCACCGCGGAAGAGCAGGTCGCCTATGTGCTGCAATGCATGAAGGTGAAGCCGGGCGCGGCGATGGAACGCGCACGGGCCGCGCTCGCGGCCGTCGGACTTGGTCCCCGTATGAAGCTGCGGCCGTTCGAATTGTCGGGCGGCGAAAAGCAGCGCGTCGCAATCGCGCGCGCGCTCGCCAAGGAACCGCGCATCCTGTTCGCCGATGAACCCACCAGCGCGCTCGACTCCCAGAATGGCCATGCGGTGATCGCGCTGCTGCGCGACATTGCACACAATCAAGGCGCCGCAGTCCTGTGCGTTACCCACGACCCCCGGCTGCTCGGCTTCGCCGACCGGATCATCCGCATGGAGGATGGTCGGATCATCGGCGACGAGCGCCCCGCCCCCCAATCCTCCGTTCAGAACGAGATACATTGATCATGTCTATCCGCTCTATTTCCCCGCGCCTGGGCCTGCTGCTGCTCTCCGCGACCGTCCTGAACGGCTGCGGTGAGGTCGACGTGCCTGCCGTGGCAACCACCGCGCCACGCAATGTCGTGGCAATCGCCAAGGGCAAGATCGATGTCGAAGGCGGGGTCATCCGCCTCGCCGCGCAGCGCGAAGGCCTGATTCAGGCGGTCTTCGTCGAGGAAGGTGACCGCGTGAAGAAGGGCCAGATACTGGCGCAGATCGACACGCGCCAGGCGGAACTGGGCGTTGCCCAGGCACGCGCCGACCTTGCTGAGGCGCAGGCACGCCAGACGATCGCACAGGCGCGGACACAGGCTGCCGATCGCGAGGCAAAGCGACTCGCCAGTCTCGCGTCGACCAATGCGGTTCCAGTGCAGGATGCGGACAAGGCGCGCGACGAGGCGCGCGTTCAGCGCGGAGAACTCGCGACAGCCGCCGCCGCAATTGGAGTCGCTCGGGAAAAGCTCCGGCGCGAACTTTTCGAGATCGAGGCACGACGTATCCGCGCGCCGCTCGATGGCCGGATCGTCCGCCGCTCCGCCAAGCCGGGCGACGGCGCCTCGACGTTCAACGTCACCGAGCTCTTCCTGCTGGCGCCCGAAACCGAGCGCATCGTTCGTGCCGAGCTCGACGAACAATTCGTGACGAGCGTCCGCCCCGGCCAGCGCGCACGCATCCTGCTCGACTATGATGACAAGCAGGCGTTCGAGGGCAAGGTATCGCGCCTCGGCGAGGTTTTTGGCGCACGCAAGCTCGCCAGCGACGACCCCAACGAGCGCCAGGACACGCGCGTGATCGAGATGGTCGTCTATGTTCAGAACGGTCAGGCGCTCCGTATCGGTCAGCGCGTCCAGGTGCGGGTGCTCAAATGAGCCACGTCGCGACCTTCGCGCTGCTCGGGATCGCGCTCGCTTTGCCCGCCTGCGCCAGCTTCCCGGACGCAGCCGGTGCCGGCCGGATCATGCACATTGCCGATCTCAAGACCCAGACACCACGCGGCTGGAGCTATGATCTGGGCGACCCCGCCTTCATGGCCTTTCTCGAGCGCGCCGATCTGGGGTCGCTCGACGTCAAGGCCGCCCTCGCCCGCGCCGCGGCGCGCGATGCTGCAGTCCGTCTCGAACAGGGCGGAAGGCTTCCCACGGTCGACGGCACCGCCGGCTGGCAGCGCTCGATCGCTGGTGGCGATCGCCATGCCCGCGGCGTCGACCTCGGCGCAACTGCGAGCTGGACTCCCGATCTCTGGGGAGCCGTGAACGCAGCAGTGGGCTTCGCACGCGCCGAAGCCCAGGCAGCGGGGCACGATGTCGAAGCCGCCCGGGCGGTATTGGCAGCGGACCTCGCACGCGGCTGGCTTGCACTCGTCGCAGCGGACGACCGGCTGGCGCGCATCGAACGCCGCCAGTCGATGGAGCGCGAAGGGCGCATCCTTGCGCAACGCCGCATCACCGCTGGCTATGCCGCGCAGGACGAGGTGCTCGCGCGCGACACCGCGCTCGCACGTCTGGCCGACGAGCGTCTGACCGTCGCCAACGAGCGCGAAGCGACCCGCCTGCGCCTGCTGGCGCTGGCAGGACTTAGCTCGGTCGACGGCTTCGATGCGCCCCGCACGCTCGGTGCGTTGCAGCGCTTCCAGCCGGCCACGATCGCCCTCGACCAGCTGGAGGCCAGACCCGATGTCATGGCCGCGGCGGCGCGGCTCGAGGCGGCGGATTCACGGCGGCTCGGCGAAATCCGCAACGCCCGCCCCAGAGTCGTACTGAGCCTCGGCGGACAGGGGGGCAATCTGACGCTCGCGAGCTTCCTCAAGAACCCCGGCTTCAGCCTCATTCCGGGAATCCGGCTGGAGGGCGCGATCTTCGACGGCGGAAAGTCGCGTGCCCGTGCAGACGGTGCCGCGGCCGAAGCCGCCGAAGCCGAGGCGATGTACGTCAAGGCATCGATCACGGCCCAGCGCGATCTCGCGACGGCGCTGGCGGCCTCCTTCTCTGCCCAGAACCGTCAGGGCCCCGCGACGAACGCGGTAGAGCATGCACGCCAGCGCCTGAAGCTGGTCGGCGACCGCTTCGCACGGGGCGCGGCAAGCCGGATCGACCAGATCGACGCCGAACGTGGTCTGGTCGAAGCCGAGGAAGCCGGCGCGGAAGCGCGCCGCGCATGGATCGCTGCCGGAATCGAGATCCATGCCGCGCTGGTCGGGGCGGGATGACAGAATAGAGATGGCGCGAGCGGGCTTGATCTTCGCGACCGCTCGCGCCATCTCGCAAGCCAGAAACAGGAGTTTGATGCGCAGAAGCTGATCATCAGGCCGCATATCGCGGCGATTGCACGGTGCTTTCCGGCGCCGTTTTTCTACGCATATTCTGTTTTCGGGAAATACCATGGAACAAATGGATCTGGTGATCCGCGGCTATGAGACCGCGGACATGGAAGCCCTGTCGGCGATCTGGTTCGACGCATCGCGGCACGCGCACGCATTCATCGGTGAAGCACGCCTGCGCGAGCAGCGTACCCTCGTCGAAACCATCTACCTACCGCAAGCCGAGACGCTGGTTGCGATGCGATGCGGCGAGCCCGCAGGCTTCATCAGTCTGATCGATGATTTTATCGGCGGGTTGTTCGTCTCGCCCCGCCATCAGGGTGCCGGCATTGGCCGCCACCTCATCACCCGCGCACTGGAGACCAATGAGCAACTTCGCCTCGAAGTCTACACTGCCAATGCGCGCGCATGCGCCTTCTACCGGTCTCTCGGCTTTGTCGAAACCGCGCGCCGGCCGATCGACGATCAGGGCCTGCCGTTCGAAAACGCAGAGATGCTGCTAAAGCGCTGACCGAAGCGATGGGGATCAGCCGTGCCGATTCCGGTGATGGCAGGTCCCCATCGATAGGCGGCCTTTCGAGTTCCGCGATGGATTCGATGCTGGCGATCTGGCAGCAGCGTTTCGGATCAACAGCCCCGCAGCGCCGCTACGCCCCATTTGTTACAGGACGGGATGCCAATAGCTGATCCAGACGCTCCAAATCTGCTTTGGCAAGCTGGATCAGCTCAGCGACGTGCGATGATGGTGCGCGAAGCTGACTGGTGCGGGGATTTGCGGGCCGTGTCGGCCGCTCACTCTGCAATTTATCGAGCGGAGCCACTGATTCCGCGATGTCGCGGGCAGCGCCCGGAGATTTCTGCGCGGCTGTGCCTGGCTGACCACAGGCGATCCGCCCGAAGCGATAGAGCAGTGATGGCTGGGTCGTGTCGGCGAGCGTCTCAAGCGCGCGCTGGGCGCAAAGCTCGCCCGACTTGTTCCGAATGGTCATCGTCGCCGACAGCGGCGCAGTAATCGTGAAGTAGCCGCGATCGTCGGCGGTGACGACATCGGTGCCGGCCTCAACCCTTGCAGACCCCAACCCGCGGCCGTTCGCGTCCACGACCTGGCCGAACATGCTGACCACGCGCTGGGCCTCGAACCGCACGCGTACGACGTTGCCAGGATAGACGACGACCTTGCGTTGCGTAGTATCGAGGTCGAACTGCGGCGCGCCCTCCGGCCGGAGGGAGACGGTATATTCACGCAGCGGCTGGACCCCGATCGCGACCCTTGACCCAGGTTCGATGAAGTCCGCCGGGCGGCCGTCGATCATCACGCGATAGCCGCCATCGGCGACCGGTGCGCCGCCGCCTGTGCTGGCACTGCCGCTGCTCGATTCGCCTGAATCAGAATCCGCCGGAGCGCCGTCGAGTTGCCGCACGCGACCGATGTCGAGCATCACCATTGCGTCAGCCGGCGTGCGAAGACCGGCCTTCATCGCGCCACCACCAATCGCAAATCCGGTTTCACCGTTGAGCTGATAGGTCCATGCGCTTCCGCCGCCCGAGGCGCGCGATTGCCATTGCGCGGCGACATCTGCGGTTCCGAGGTTGGAAAGCGCGCGGACACGCGCAACCGCAAGGTTCGAATCCGCATCGGTCGACGCACCCAGCTCGCCGATGATGTCGGTCGAGCCCCACTGCTCGGTCCGCGCGATCGATGCGTCGGCGACCGGCGAGAAGCCACGGCGCGCGCCGTCCGGACCTGACTCGGACACATATTGGCCACCCATCGCGAAGGACCCGGTGGTCTTGCGATCGATCCGGCGGAAGAACGATACCGAGACGCCGAAACGGGTATCGAAGTCGGAGCGGGCGAATCCGGCAGTCAGCAACGCACTGCCGATCATCGGCATCCGAACCTGCCGGGTATATTGCAGACCGGCGGTATAGCGCGTCGGCAGCCTCGTCGCACGGGTATAGCTTCCGGTCAGGTTGAGCGAGCCACCCAGGACGATGCCCTGGACCGATCCGAACACCGTATCCTGACTGCGGAAAAAGGGTTGATAGCGATCGGGGCGGGTCAGGCCCGGAATCCCGACAAGATCGTCACCCCCGCGCATACGGCGCGCCGATACATTCGCGCTGATCCGCGCGAACTGGACATTGCCGCCCAGCACGATCGAATAGGCGCCGCCCGAGCCGCCGCCGACGCCTGCCAGCCCGCTAATGCGGCCCTGGCTGACCTCAAGCGTTGCCTCGCCGAACAGACGGGAGCCGAAGCTGGTCGCGGTCAGGCCGCCAAGCAGTGATCTGCCGAACCGGCGCTGCAGCGCGCCCGAGACGACGAATTCGTCGGTCACCTTTGGCAGGAAGCCATCATCCTGTCCGGCAGATCCGGAGGAGAAGACACTGTCGCGCACGCGCCGGCCGGCACGCACGCGAAAGCCTAGTTTGCCCGGCGGCAGCGCGCTGTTCATACGCGAGAATGGCCGCACCTGATCGAGCAATATCTGTCCGCCATCGCGCACCACGACGCGGATTTCGTAAGTGCCGTCGGGCAGCGAGCGCGTGTCGATGAGTTGGAGCCCGGCATCATAGAGTCCGCTGGTGACAAGCACACCGAAACGATAGATTTCAACCTGCGCACGCTTGGGCAGCAATACTTCGATCGGCGTCGCCAGATCGTTTGCCGGGTCAATCAGCGTACCATAGAAGGAGCCGAACTCGGCGCCGAGCATGCGATAGCTGTTGAGCGTGAGCGTCTGGTAGTCCTGCAGCAAGCCGCCCGCCGCACGCCGCTCGCCCCACAGATGCTGGACATAAGCTTCCTCGCTGCGCAGTCCGTTGAAGCTGCTTACGGTCGTCTGCGCGACGAGAGCGGTCCGCCCGATACTGGCGAAGGTCGACAGCGTGCCACCATAGCTCAGCTCATTGCCCTCAACTGAGGCGGCCGAGAAGCGCACATTCTGGATCAGCGACGGACCGGACATCGGTGCGCCCAGCTCACGCACTTCCACCACCCGGCTGCGCAAAAGCTCTCGCGGGATGAACAGCGTGACGCCGAAATTATCCGCATTGACGATGACGCCGGACCCGCCCTGCGGAAGGATGCCGCACCCGCTAATGGCGAGCTGGCCAGGGCGGCAGCGAAACTGCTCGTTGGCTAACAGCGGCTGCGACAGGAACTGGATCACCCCGGCCGTATCAACTGCATCGCCCAGCGCCGCGGTCACCGCAGCGGGGTCCTCGAACACGAACGTGCCATTCTCCAGCCGCCCGGCGAAGGAACCGACGCGGCGATCCTGGAACGTCAGGTCGAAGAGCGTGCTGACCGAGGCGCCCAGATCATCGAAGCCAGCCGGAACACCGGTTCGAACGACAGTTGCCGGTGGGGGAGATGGCGTGAGCTGCGCTGGCACCGGATCGACAGCCGGCGGCTGCGTCTGCGCGGCTGCATGCGACGCGAGCGCGATCGCGAGCGCCCAGCCGCTTGCCCAGCTGATGTCGCGATATCGTTTGCCCCCCGGCATGTACCCTCGCCCCTTTGTCAAAGCGGCTCGACGCTCAGGCTGAGGCGATCGGCATAAGTGCCAGCGACGGGCCCCGCCAGATTCTGGTCAGGGCTGTCGACCAGCAGAAACGCGTTCGCCCCGCGCGAGCAATCCGCGTAACCGGGCGACCGTCCCTCGAACACGACTTCAACACCGTCCATCTGCTTGATCTGCTCGGCGCCGGTGGCGTCGCGGAACCTGAGCCGGTAGCTGAGCGCCGACCCGGCGTCGGCGCCGCGCATCGTGCCGCCCGAAAGGCTGGTCACGCGCAACCGATAGCGCCCGGTGGTGCTGGCGACGCATAGGGTGGTCGCGGTACCGTTGATGAGATCGAAGCTGCGGCGCGCGACGCGGCCGTCGCTGGAGAAAATGCGGATCGCGGCGGCCGGCGAAGCGGACGCATCAACCTGCGAAGGCGCGATCTGGGCCATGGCGACTGGCGACGCCGCCAACGCGATTCCTGACGCAATCAGGATGACCCTGCTCGACACAATTATCCTCCCCCCAAACTAAAAGCAGCGGCGGGGGCACGTCGCCCCCGCCGTGCTCACATCACAGCGCCTCGACGACGAAGGTCAGGGTGCCGGTGTAGGTGCCCGCCACGGCTGCAAGGATGCGCGCGTTGCTGAAACGAACGTTCATCGACGCGTTCTCAGTGCCGTTGCAGTTCAGAGTCGTCGTGCGCGCCTGGCCACCCGAGGTGGTCTTGAACGACTTGGCGACGCCCGGAGTCGCAGTGCCGCCACCATAGACGTTCGAAGCGACGTCCGAGGTCCACAGCGCGAACGAGAGGGTCTGACCCTCAGGGCCGCTCAGCGAATACTTCGCCTCACCGGTGTTCAGCTCGGCGCCGGCCTGGCCGTTGACGCTGAGCTTATAGAGGCCGGCCATCGTGTCATTCGAATAGACGCAGAAGGTCTGGCCACGGTTGTAGGCGCCGCTGGTGTTGGCCAGATCCGTTGCGCTCGCGGTCAGGGTGATGTCCTGCAGACCCGAGATCCGCACGAGCTTCGGAATCGTGGTCGAGATATCGACTTCAGCCGAGCTGCTTGTCGAGCTCAGGCTGCCGTCCTGCGCGAAAGCAGGCGAAGCAATGACGGCCATAGCGAGCGCGGACGCGCAAAGAATCTTCTTCATTTGAATCCCCAGTTCTTAACCAGACGGCGCTGAAATTAGCGGTCTCAAGTTGGCTGGGTAAATATTTTGTTAAGACACGTCAACAGCGGTTAAGATCAATTACACCGTCATTAACCATCAATTTAATAGTTAACGCGTAAAAACAAGAATGGGCGGCGCGAATCTTCATTCGGCCACCCAATCTTTTTGTTCACATTACTTAGTACTAGAAGTTTATTTCACGCGGCTCTGACGAAGCGTAGCGGCGCTCCTTGAATTTCAACTTGGCGTTCGGATCCTTGAGTGTGATTTTCCACTCATTCGCCGGGTACAGGCGCCTGGCACCGATATCCTCACAGGCCTCGGCAGCGCCCGACACTGTTGCGGGCGCACAGGCGACCCCGTCGAACAACAGCGTGTTGCTATTGCCCCCATTGCGAATCGTAACCTCATTCCCGGCACGCGTCGCGGTAATCCCAGCCTCGGGCTTGGGCGGACGTATCGTGACCAGCACATCATAGGCTGTGAGCAACTTTACCGTCATGCCGCGCGCCTCGGCGCCCGGATCCCCGGCCTGAATTTCGCCCACCTGTGGGGTAACCCGAATGCGATAGACGCGATCGACGGAAACGGTCTCGTTGAGCGAAACGATGCGGATTGCGCGCATCCCACCCGGATCGATGACCAGCCGGTTCGGCGAGACCAACAGGCCGAGCTGTTCGGGATCGCTCTTCTCTACGCGCTGCTCGTCCACCGCGCCGGGCGACACGACTTCGACGGGGCTAACCGTGATGTAATAACGGTCAGCGCTCTCGTTGCGGATCACCAGATCCGAACGATTGGCCATCCCGGGCTCGAAGTCGACCCAGAGACGATCGATCGCAAGCTGCGCCGACGCCGAGGCCGGCAAGAACCCAGCACCCGCCAATACGCAAAAGGCAACGACCGCACGCCTCACTTCAGAAATCCCCCTTCGCCCAAATCGACCGAACCCGGTCCGATTGGGACGCGGCGTCATCGAGATGGCCGGTGCGGGAGTCAACGACGCCCGCTATTGTCAGCGTGTCAGATTAGCGGATCAGAATCTCAAACGGCTGCAATGACCAGCGTCGCGGAGCCCTCTGGCGACACGCCCGCCGGCGCCATGAACCCCGTATGCCGTAGCGTAAAACCATGACGGATCAGGCCGTTGCTCGCCGTGCTTTGAAGTGACGCGACTTTCATACCCGGATTGGCGACGGAAACGCTGAAGGGCGCACTGGCGGGCGTAAACACCGCCGCCTCGACTTCGCCACCCGCGCTGCTGACCGAGTCAGGCAACTTCACCATCAACGTCGATTGATCGTCGATCATCGTCCAAAGACCCACCGCGCCTTCCGCCTGCGCGGCGAGGCCTGCCGCGAAAGGCGGAATGTTGACCGTGATCGTGACACTACCTGACGATTGAGCATCCATTCCCGTCGCATATGCGGGCACGGAAGACAGCGCAGCTGCGCACATTGCGATACCAAGACTTGATGCGCGCTTCATGGTAAAAACTCCACGGTTCCTTGGCACCAACTACATCCCAATACATAATAATGAACAGACCGATGTAGTTAACCAGACCTTAACTATATTGCCCGCCGCTCGGTTAAGGCTGATATTATTTTTTCAAGAAATCTTGCCTGCCAATAATTACATTCGTACTTTATACTACTCGCCAATGCTGATTACGGCTTTCTGGAGATCGATTGTGAGTGCGGGCATGCAGCAAATGCTGGAAGACAAGCTCGACGCGTGCGCAGAACGTGTCGCACGCATGCGCGAACTGGTCGCTGATCTGACCACGGACATCGGCGAGCTCACCGGTCTGATCGCCGCGCTGTCCGAAACGCGCGGGCGCGAGGACGTGCAGATGCTGCTCGATCTTCATCAAGCGGAGATCGTTCGCCTGCTGGCAGCAGGCCAGGAAGTAGCCGGCACCGGAATGGGCTCGACGGAGACGACGACACGCACTTTTCCCTTCCGCCTCGACCCGATCAAGCGTGAGGTCCGCATCGGACGACGCCAGGTCTCGCTCACCCAGCGCGAATTTCAGGTCGTCGAACTGCTGTGGGAACAGATGCCGTCGGCGGTATCGCGGGAAGCGATACTCGAACGCCTATACGGAGCGCGCCGTGGGAGATCGGAGCGCGTGGTGGATGTTCACGTGCACAATGTCCGCCAGAAACTCCGGATTGCAGGCGCCACGGATGCGGCCATCCGTTCCAAATCGGGCGAAGGCTGGCGGCTTGATCTCCGGATTCCCGATGGATGGGAGAACGCCCACCCGGCTCTTGGGCAGCGAGTAGGCACGACCTGATCGATATCCTTATGCGGGCCGGGTGCCAAGGGATCGCTATCGCGCGGTCATTATCACTCCACGCGCAGGAACTGGCGTCCTGATCACGGGACATTGTCAGCATGATCGAACAACGGCATCGCCTCGTTCGCGGGCCGATCAAAGTTGGACACGGTGACGCCAACCAGCCGGATCCCCTGATCCAGCGGATAGAGAAGACGGATCAGTTCCAAACTCGTGCGGCGCAACAAGACTCCGTCGCGAACCGGCTGCGCGCATGTCCGGCTGCGCGTCGCCTGCCGGAAATCGGCGAATTTGACCTTGATCGTGACGGTCCGCCCGAACATCTGCCGGGCGTCGCACCAGGCGGCCACATCGTCGGCCATCCGCAGCAAACCGGCCTCGATCGCTTCCGGGTCGCTGAGGTCGCGATCGAAGGTCGTCTCCGAACCTGACGACTTACGCTCGCGATTGGGATTGACCGGCCGCTCGTCGATCCCGCGTGCGATGCCGTAATACCACTCCGCCGCGCTCCCGAAATGCGCCGCCAGAAATTCAAGCGACCGCGCCTTGAGGTCCGCGCCGGTCTCGATACCGAGCCGCTTCATCTTGGCTGCCGTCACCGGCCCGACGCCATGGAACCTCGCCACCGGCAGCCCTTCGACCCAGGCTTCGCCCATATCGGGGGTGACGGCGAACTGGCCATTGGGCTTGCGATGATCCGAGGCGAGCTTGGCGAGGAACCGATTATACGAAATGCCGGCGGAGGCGGTGAGCCCGGTCTCCTCGAGGATCCGGGCACGGATCTCCTTCGCTGTCGCCCAGGCGGTGGCAATGCCGCGCCGATTGGCGGTGACGTCGAGATAGGCCTCGTCGAGCGAAAGCGGCTGGATGAGGTCGGTATAGTCGGCGAAGATCGCGTGGATCTGCGCCGAAACCGAACGATAGACCTCGAAGCGAGGCGGCACGAACACCAGCTCCGCGCAGCGCCGCAATGCGGTCACCGAGGGTAAGGCCGAACGCACACCGAACGCGCGCGCTTCATAGCTGGCCGCCGCGACGACCCCGCGCGGTCCCGCATAACCGACCGCGACGGGCCTTCCGCGAAGTTCCGGCTGATCGCGCTGTTCGACCGAGGCGAAGAAGGCATCCATGTCGATATGGATGATCTTGCGGATCGGTACATCGCTCACCGCCCGCATCTAGCAGCGGCCGGACAGGAAATGAACTGCGGTTGAGCCCGTTTCCTGACCGGCCGCTTCAGCGTTATGGTTCGCCTCGCCGAGACGCCTCAGCTGCGCTTTGCGGCGATGTAGCGGTCAACCTGCTCCTCGAGGATGTCGAGCGGCAGCGCGCCCTGGCTCAGCACCGCTTCGTGGAAATCGCGAATGTCGAAGCGCGGCCCGAGCGCCTTCTCTGCCCGCGCGCGGAGCGCCGCAATCCTGAGCTGGCCGACCATGTAGCTCGTCGCCTGCCCCGGCCAGTTGAAGTAGCGGTCGACCTCGCGCGCGATATCGGTGTCGGATACCGAGCTGTTCTCGCGGAAATACGCGATCGCCTGTTCGCGCGTCCACCGCTTCGAATGGATGCCGGTATCCAGCACCAGCCGGATTGCCCGCCACACCTGAAGCGACAGCATGCCGAACCGATCATATGGGCCCTTGTACAGGCCCATCTCGTCGCCCAGGCGCTCGGTATAGAGCCCCCAGCCCTCCATATAGGCGCCGTAACCGCCGAACTTGCGGAACTTGGGGATGCCGGCCAGCTCCTGCTGGCGCGCAATCTGGAAATGGTGGCCGGGCGCGCCCTCATGGACGGCGATGCCTGCGACCTGAACCTTCTGGGTCTGGTTCATGTCGACGAGGTTGACGTAATAAATGCCAGGACGCTTACCGTCTGCCGATGGCGGGTTGTAGAAGGCGGTCGACGCCGTCCCTTCGCGCCATTTCTCGACCGCGCGCACTTCAAGCGGTGCCTTGGGCAAGACATGGAAATAACGGGGCGCCGCCGCCATCGCGGATGCGACCACCGCCCGTGCATCGCGAAGATATTCCTCGCGCCCGGCTTCGGTGTTCGCATATTTGAACTTCGGATCGGTGCGGATGTGGTCGAAGAACTGCGCCAGCGTTCCCTCGAAACCGACCTCGCGCTTGATCCCCTCCATCTCGGTCCGGATCGCGGCAACCTGCTTCAGGCCAAGCTCGTGGATCTGGTCGGCGGTCAGGTTCGTCGTGGTCGAGGTCTTGAGCCGGTCAGCATAATAGGCGGCGCCGTCGGGCAGGCTCCAGGCCCCGAAATTGCCCCTGGACTTGGGTTCGATCTCGTCGATCGCCGCGATCAGCACGCCATAACCGGTGCGGAACGGTCCGGTCAGGGCTGCGCGTGCCTTGCCGAGTAGCGCTTCCTTCGCGGCGGCCGGCGCATCCAGCGCCGCGACCTTCTTGGCGAAGTCTGCCATCAGCGTCGAATCCGGACCCGTATCGAACGGTGCCCCCGTGACCACCTTCTGCGCATCGGCGCGTGCCGGTGCGAAATTGACCTTGTTCGGCACGATCCCGGCGGCCGCCTGTCGGCGCATCGTCGCGGCAACCTCGCGCATCACGCGCTCGGTATCGCGCAGCCGCGCGATATAGGCTTCGGCGTCCGCAACGCTGTCGACCTTGTGGTTGTTGATCAGCAACACCGGAATGGCACCGGCGGGGCTACCCGTCGTCGATACCGGGAAGCGCAATTGACGGAACCGGAACGACTCGCGGCCGCGCTCGACCTCATATTCGAAGAGGCGGAAGCTGACGCGCGCGCTTTCGCCGAGCTGCTCCGGCTTGAACCGCGCGCGCATATCCCGGAGTTGCCGTTCGGCAAGGTCCCGGCCACGTATGGCCGCAGCATCCGTGCGGTCGTCCAGACGGTCATAGTCCGTCTTGAACCCCAATTGCGTCTGCGCCTCCGGGCTCAGGCGAATCTGCTCGTCGAACGCCTGATCCAGAAATCGAAGCAACGCCGCGTCCTGGGCCTGAGCTTGCGCAGATGGCGCCGATACGGGTCCCGGAGCGTTCGCCTGAACAAGTGGCAAGGCCAACAGCAACGCAAGGGTACCGCGCATATCAATCTCCTAAGGTTGCCAGCTTGTTGCCCGCTGTTCCGCCCAAAGCAATCGCATTCTGGCGCTGCGCTTGGGCTGCGTGTTGGGGACACGAAGCGCCGGCGCGATTAGACTCCTCCCGTTCCGCCGTTCGTTTCAGGTCACAGATTGGCGGCGACGAAGAAGCCCCATTCGATCCAGCGCTCGCGGCTGCCCTGCGCGCCGCGCCATATCCGGTCCGCCTCCCGCGGATCGAGCCCGTAGCATGCCGAGACATTTGCGAGCGCCGCCTCGACACCGCTTCCCGCCAGCATCGCTGCGAGAAGGCCGTGCTGCGGTTCACTCAGCGGCACGGTGCGGGTGACATAATCGCTGCGAACCAGGGCAATGTGGCAAGGCGCCAGCATCGGCAGCGATGGCGCCTCACCGCGACGCACGGCGTGGTAATAGCCGGCGACAGGGAAACGATAGCTGCCCAACGCGAAAGCAGGCTGAAGGCGCAAGGCGCTGTCCGCGGTATCGACCGTAGCAAAGGCGCGTCCCTCATTGCCCTCGGCATCGAACATCGTGAACGCCAGATACTCGAAACGGGCGAGATCGATCATGAAATCCACCCATGCTTCACGCGCTTGCGGATCGGGGCAGTTCGCTTCCATCCAGTCCGAAAAGCGGCGGCCAAGATCGTACAATGTATGCCGCTCTGGTGGACAGTCGCGGATGTAATCGGCGACGAAATCGTCGAACAGCGCGCGACCGAGCGCGTGGCACAGCGCCGGGAACTGCTCGCGCATGCAGGCGGCGATGCGCAGGAAATAGCCACGCTGATAGACCGCCAACCCTCCAACCGCACCGAGCCTGCCGTCGGCTTCGAACAGCTCCTGCGCCGCGCTGGGATCGGCACGGGGATCGATCAACGCCGCGTGCATCCGGCACTGTGCGCCCGCCAACGCCGTCACGCCGCATGCTCCATCACGCTATCCATCGCGCGCGGGATGATGAAACCGACCGGGTTGGAAACGCCCTCGCCGTCCGGTGCCTGCACGCAGCCATCAATCAGCGTGCCGTCGCCCACCATGTAGCGCTCCGCCTTGCGCAGCTCGGCGAGGCAATCGTCGAAGCCGGGAATATGATCGTCCCATTCGAGCAGGGTCGAGGCACCGCCTGTCCGCGCCCAGGCGATATGGAACAGCTCCCACACCTCGGGACGCACCGGGCGATCATGCGTGTCGATCAGGTGCGTGCCGAAATCCTGATGTCCGGCCAGGTGCATCTGGACGACGCGGTCGCATGGGAATGCCTCGAGATAGGCAACCGGATCGGTGCCGGCATTGAAGCAGCTGACATAGACATTGTTGACGTCGAGGAGCAGCCCGCAGCCGGTCTGATCGGCCAGCGCGCGGAGGAAAGCCGGTTCGTCCATCGTCGACTGGGCAAAACGGACATAGGAGCTGGGGTTTTCGAGGATCAGCGGGCGCTCGAGCATGTCCTGCACCTGGAGCACTCGCGCGACGACATGAGCGAGGCTCTCCTCGGTCAGCGGCATCGGCAACAGGTCGTGCGAATTATGCCCGTTCACGCCGGTCCAGCAGAGGTGGTCGCTGACCCAGGCCGGGCGGACCTCATCCGCCAGCCGCTTGAGCGATGTCAGGTACGCGATGTCGAGCGGGTCGGTGCTGCCGATCGACAGCGAGACGCCGTGGAGGACGATCGGATAGCGTTCGGCGACCGCGCGGATGATCGCGCGCGGCCGCCCGCCCGAGTCCATGAAGTTCTCGGAGATCGCTTCGAACCACAGGTCGCGCGGTTCGCCCGACAGGATCGCATCGAAATGGACGTTGCGCAGGCCAAGTCCCAACCCAAGCCGGGGCAGGCCCGCCAGTGAATCCTCAGCTGCAGCCACCGGCGCCGCTCATCCCGCTCGATCCGCAGGCGGTCATATTGCCGCGCTCGTTATTGTCGTCCGAGATCCACAGATAAGTGGGTCCGGTCGCCGCAAAGGCCGCCGGCGCGCCGCCGAGCGCGGCCGGGAGCGGTTGGCCGGAACCGACCTTCTGCAGCGCCTGTGCCGCGAGCAGTTCCAGCCGCGTCGTCTCCCAATTCGCCTCGAACACCGCCCGCGCGCGCAGCCAGACACTCTGCCCCTGGTTCGGCCCGTTGGTGCTGAAGCGCTCAGCATTGATCGGCGTGGCACACGACCCCTGCGAGCGGCAATCATTGGCGCCGGGATTGTTCATCTCCTCGCCCGTGCCATAGAGGCCGCAGCCGCCCTGCCCTTTGCACTCGTTCTGGACGTGGCAGGTATGGTCGGTGCCGGTCGAACAATAACCCTGCCCGGCACAGGCATTGGGCGCACGTCCCGGGGCGCCGAACATGCCGAAGCGATCCGATCCCGCGCAGGCGTTCAGCCCCATACAGGCGTGGAGCGGCAGGCCCTCGGGCTGCGGGCCGATCACACCTGGCCCCGGAAAGGCGGGTTCGGCGGCATAGGGATAAGGGGTCGGCACCGGAACACCTGGCGCGGGCGCCGGCGACGGGGTCGGAGTGGAGCAGGATGCCATGGGTCGTTCCTCTCGCTTGGGCGTCAGCGTTGCTGGGCGGCGGTCCAATACGGACCGACATCGGGCAGGTGCATCGGGACATTGTTGGTGCCGGTCTTCGAGATCGCGACGCCGACATAGTAGATGACATTCTGGAGCACGCCGATCAGGTCGCTGTCTTCCTTCTCGATCTTCACCGCCTCGGCGGTGGTGCCACCGGGCGCGAACAGCGCCTGAACATGTTCGACCACTTCGCTGGCGTCGAGCTGCGCGATCAGCGCATTGGCCGATGCGATTGCCTTGTTGCCGAAGTCGGTCAGTCCCTGGAACGACACAACCCGATCCCCAAGCGACACATTTTCGAAGGTCGGACCCATCATCGTGCCCGCATAGACGCCGGCCGTGATCGGGATCTGACGGATCGTGCGGATATATTTGTCGAGCACCCAGATCATCGATCGGTGCAGCCCTTCGTTGAAGAAGACCTTCTGCTTCTCGGGCGGGACCAGATAGACCGTCTCGGTCATCACCAGCATGTACTGGAAGCATGCGCTGCAGAAGTTGGCGATATCGACATAATATTCGGGATAGCTCGCCGCGAGCGGGCTGTCGGGCATGTTCACCAGCACCCCCGCATCGAGGAGCGTCTGGCTATCGGTGGCGGGCTGGATCACGTCCGTCGGCGCGGGTGGCTGTGGCGGGCGCACTTCCGTGGTGCCCGCATAGTCCGCGAACTGCGCCTGAAGCGTCAGGAACTTCACATAGTGCGATTCCTCGTCCTTCGACGGATCGTCATAAGGACTGGGACCGATATCCGGGATCGGCACGCCCTCTCCCTGATCGCAGATCGTGTCGATCGCGGTTGCGGCATCCTGAATCGACCGGATCGCGACCAGCTGGGTCTGGCCCGCATGGCTGTCGGCATAGTCGGGATAGACCGCCGCGGCCGCCGCGCCCTGTACCGGATCGGCCCAGGTCACCGTCGCCGGCGGCGCAGGCTTCCACGGATCGAAACCGGCGGAAGGATAGACGGTGTCGACGTTGTTCGGTGAGTAATTATAGGGCTGGATCGCGTTGTCGACCGAGCCACGCTGGAAGTCCGAATCGTCCAGAAACTGCGTGTTCAGCAGGCATCGGATGTACGAATAGAATTGTCCGATCGTATCCCAGTCGCTGTCCTGCGGCGGGGCGTTCCACTGCTCGGGATACTCGATCTGGAGGAAGTGCCAAAGCTGCTCGAAGCTCAGCTTACCCAGCGGAATCAGCACCGCGGTCTTGCCGTCCGGGCCGGCCGGCCCCTGCGGATTATGATAGGGAAGCCCGGTCGGATAAACGCCCGGCGCCTTGCCGTAGAGCTGAGGCATCACCCCCATCGACCACAGGATGTTGGACGAGAGCGACATGTGGAGCATTTCCTCCACCGCCACGCTCATGATGATGCCGCCCGCCTTGTTAGCGAAAAGCTGGGCGTCGCTGATCGTCTCGCCGCTCTCATTGTTCCGGACAAGTGAGTAATAAGTGTAGAGATAGATCGGGATCGTCGCGAGTTCGATCTCGACTGCGGTCTGGAGGTCGGTTCTCAGGCGGGTAAGCACCTGTTCGCGGGTCCATGTGGCATTGAGTTTAGCGACGAACGCCTGCTCGGCTGGCGTAAGCGGCGTGACTGGATCAGGCATGTCCATAGGAGCCCCCTCAGGTCCGGATAATGCTGGAGCCGGGGATCAACAATACTGACACAAGCCCCCGTTACGCTGTACACATATGGGCAGGATTCTGGGTCGACAATAGAAAATACTGTTCATCGCCACTTTATTTCGTGAACAAATCGTTCGCCATGAACTTAGCGCCCCGTTTATCATTGCACCCATAAGTCAATATGAATTCAATCGAACGCGCATTGGCAGATGCGCTCGCGTTTTGCTTTGTGATCAAGATGGTGCATTGTTCATCGGGAATGGATCAATGAGCAGCCTGACCGAAAGAGCTTCGATGACGCAGCAAATGAGGTCCGAGAGTGAGAGGCCCGCACGGCTCGCGCAGGGCGAACCGGCCGGTCGCGGCGCGGCCGCGCTTCAATTCGCCACCCCGCTCGCGGCCCAGGCCCGCGATCTCAACCGAAATCCCAGAGTGCAGGCAAACCAGAGCCTGCAGGCAAAGCTCGACGGCGCGCCGTCCGTTGTCGCGCAGGCGAAACTGTCTGACGCCCTGTCGGGGCAGGCAGCGCAGCGGATGGCCGACAGCGGCGCGTCCACGCTCACGAACCGGACGGGCTTGCCCGACCGGTTGAAAGCGGGCGTGGAGCATCTCTCGGGCACCAGCCTTGATGGCGTGCGCGTCCATTACAATTCCGCCCGTCCGGCGCAGTTGCGGGCCCCGGCCTTCACGCAAGGCAGCGATATCCATGTCGGTCCGGGACAGGAACGGCATCTTCCGCATGAGGCCTGGCACGCCGCGCAGCAATTGCAGGGTCGCGTCGCGCCGACGACGCAGCTCAAGGGTGTCGCGCTCAACGACGATGCGGGGCTGGAGCACGAAGCCGATGTCATGGGCGCCCGCGCGCTGCAAACACCGCTGGCGCCGGCCTCCGGCGGCCCCTCTACCGGGGCGCAGGCGGCCGGCGGCCCGGTGCAACGCTATTTCGATGCGCCTCATGACCGCGAGATCGATGCAGTCGAAGAGTATGTCGCCGAGGTGCGGCCCGACCTGTTGGAGACGTTCTACCAAATCGATGCGTCGGATGAGCCGACGGATTTGTACCGTTGGCTGAACGCGCAGCTGCATGTGAACATGCACGGGGTCTATGACTGGCAAGACGGCATCGTCCGCGGCCAGCCGCTGCGCCTGGGCGACGAGGATGTGCGAGGGTCCAGTGACATCCCTGAAATTTCCGACGAGGAGCTGGACGAATTCCGCACCGGGGTGGACGAGGCCGATTACACGAAGGAGGAACTGGAAGAGCTCCATCATCAGTTGCGGGTGCGTGGCGCGCCCCACGATCGCGAGCGGCGCGCCATTCTGGGCGAACATGCCCACTCGCGCGCCTGGCCGTCGAGGATGGATCTCGGCGAAGAGGAAGAGGCCGGAAGCGAGGACGAGTTCGAGGCGCCCCAATTCAGCGACAGCGAGGATGACGGTTCGGGCACCGATACCAACGGCAGCGATACCGAAGATGACGATTCCTATGGCGAATCCGAAGACCGCCTCGCGGCCACCACGCATCGGCTGAAGCGCGAAGCGGGCTTGCTCAAGCCGCATTTGGTCAGGAAGCGGCTGACGGAACTGGGCAAGGCGATGGCCGTGAAGAGCCGGGTCAGGAAGACCGGCAGCAAAGAAAAGGCCAAAAAACTGCCAACGCGCGGGGAGGCGATGCGCGCCGCCATGTTCGAAGGGGGCAAGCGGCCAGCCAAGGAAACCCTATTCCGCAAGGAAACCAAATTTCGCCATCCCAGCGTGACCGTAGGCGACCGCGCCAAGCTGCCCGTCAAGCCGAGCCCGCAGCAAACCCTCGATCTGGCGCAGTTGAACGCGCTGCTCGATCTGGGCGTGCCGATTGCGCTGGCCGAACAGATCGTGCCGTCGAGATTCGTCGTCGCGCAGTATCGCGGCCTGTTCTATTCGCGCGCCACCTTCAACCAGCGCAGCCGGGCTCAGCATCGCGGCCTGGATGAAACCAACCGGCCTGTGTTTTCCTCCTCCGCGCTCGCCGATGGGCCGTTGAGCACGGCGGGCTATTATTATCTTTACGGTGCCGGCCGGCAGGCCGATCTCAACACCTATCAGGGCCTCGTCACTTACGAAGCCCAGCGCATTCGTGAGGCGCTCCTGGCCTTGCGCAGCCAGCCGCCGCAGGAAGACGCGCGCGTGGCGGTGGGGCGGGCGACGGACAATTTCGTACCCACTTCCATGTCCGATATCAGCACCCACTTCTACAGCCAGGACTATGACGCCTATCACACCGCGCTCGCCGAGAAGCTGGGCCGCGGAGAAGACGAAGAGCAAAGCCCGCTGGATCCGCTGTTCGAGGGCCTGACCAACGCCGCAAATCCCAAGGTCTCCACCGGCGACGTGCCCACCCATGCGGCGCGCTATGCCTATGGGCTCAAGCCCTATTCGGGTCATGAACACCAGATCCTGGAGCCCGGCTACAATGATATGGGAACGCCCAGGCATCCCTATTCGGGGCGGATGTACGTCTCGCTGCATCCCTTGACGGATTACGACGAGAGTGGCCCTGAACAATTGATCGAACTGCAGCGCCAGAACCGTATCAACATCGCCCAAGTCATCCTGCCCGAGCGCGAATCGCCGTTCGAAGGCATGCTTGGGCCCGGCCGCGTAAAGAAGCAGATGACCGCCAAATTTCCCGATTTCAGCAAGGACTACAAACCAGTCTTTGCCGAGAAATATGGGCTGTCGGAAGATATCTTCGCTGCGTTCAAGACGGCACTGCAAGATACCGCCCCCGGCACCGACGAGCGCGTCTTCGTCGAGGCGCTGCTCTCCAACTATCTCGCCATGCATTCCGAGATCCGGGCGATCGAGGCGGCGATGAGAATGGCCGGCCAGCAGGGCGCCAAGCTGGTCTATCGCACCGGCCCCAAATCCTTCGGCTTCGAACCGACCCCGATGAAGGGCGAAGGCGCCCCGTCCTCGGAGCCGCTGGACATCAAGGCCCTGCTGCAGGTGCTGGTGGGCGAGGTGACCGAATCCAGCCAAGGGGCGCCGCTCAACTCGCTGATCCGCGAACCGGTCGCGGCGCCCTATGGTGAGCCCATCCCCATCAACGGCCGCGGCTTCGCCTGTTATATCCGTAGCCTGGTGACCGCGGCGGCCCGACTGGGTTATATCGGCAACGGTGAGATCGAGGACATGGTCGATACGGTGCAGATACACCTTGCTGCACAGGGCCTTCGGAACGTCGGTCAGGACATCGATGCCGGCGGGCTGGTCGCAGCCGAGGTGCGCCGCGTACTCGCCGAACTGCTGGGCGGTTTCGATCCGCAAGTCCATATCGTGATGGACGACGAGGTGAACGGTTGGACCGAATTCACCGCCAATACCGGCACCGAGCCAGTCTACCTCCAATATACGCCCGGCCATTTCGACCTGCTGCCTGGCCCCGAGGGCTGAGGCACCACTCGCCTAACGGACGGCTTGGCACTTTGAGGTCAGGGCGCCTTCGCCATCCCCATGATTGGCTCACCGGGGAAGACCTTCTCCACCAGCTTGCCATCGCGCACTACGGGCTGGCCGTTGACCAGCACATGGCGGATGCCAACCGACGCCTGCATCGGCTTCTCGAAGGTTGCGACGTCCGCCACGGTGGCGGGATCAAAGATGGTGATATCCGCATCGGCGCCGACCTTCACCCTGCCCTTCTTCGCCATTTGCGGCGAGACGGCCTCCAGCCGCTGCGCAGGCATCAGCGCCATCTTGCGCAGCGCCGTCATCAGCCCCAGCGTCTTGCGCTCGCGGACATAGCGGCCGAGCACACGGCCATAGGTGCCGGCGCCGCGCGGATGCTCGCCCGACGTGACCCAGGGCATTCCGTCCGACGCGATCGAGATTTCGGGTTCGGCGATGATCGTGTCGACCACATTCTCTGGGATCATGTGCACCACGACCGCGGAATTGGGTTGCTCGCGGCGATAGCGTTCGAAGCTTTCCCGGGTCAGCCGCTCGCCGGTCGCGGGCCATTGCAGATCGCCAAAGCTGATGCCCGAACGCTCCTGCCAGCCATCGCGGAAGAATTCGGATCCGATATGCGTGCTGCCCGCGGTGTAGGGATAGGCTTCAGAGGTGATGTCCAGCCCGCGCTGGCGCGCACGCTTCACCATGTCGATCAGGGTCGGCGTGTCGCGCAAGCCGGTCGAATGGAGATGGACGATCTGGAGCGCGGCGCCGGTTACCGCTGCGTTGGCGATCACTTCCTGCACCACCGCGATCGGCACGCCCGGCGCCGGATCGAGCGGGCGGCTGCGAACATGGACGAAGACCGGCGCGCGCGTCACCGCCGCGGCCTTGAAAATGTCGTAGATCTCGCTGCGCCCTGCACCCGGCGTGTACTCGATGCCGAGGCCATAGCCGAGCGCGCCGGCCGCGACCTCGCGATCGAGCGCGGCGACGATGGCGCGCTGCTGCTCCGGCGTGGCGGGCGCGGTATAGGCGCGGCGGTCACTCGCCGCCCCGCCATCCGGATTGATTGCGCCATGGCCCTGGCACGGCGCATTGGCGATCACTTCCCGCCGCGCGCACTGGTGCGATGCCGTCGCGCCGAAATTGACCAGCGCCTTGCCCGAAAGCGCGGCGATGAAGGGCGCAATCGGCATCGCTCCGCCCTCCGCATCGATCGCAGTCGTGACGCCGTCGAGGACCTGATAATATTCTCCCTTGGGGTTCTGCCCATGGGCGTGGAGATCGACGAAACCGGGCGCGACCACCAGGTTGGTCGCATCGATGATGCGGCGCCCTTTCAGCTTCGCGGTAGTGATGATCGCGACACCGCGGCCGTTGATCCCGACATTGGCGATTTCGTCGCGCCCGCTTTCAGGATCCATCACGCGGCCATTGGCAATCACGACGTCATAAGTCCCTGCCTGCGCGGCGGGCTCACTCTGCGCCCAGAGCGGCTGCGCAGCCCCGCTCGCCAGGAGGAGCACTGCGAACCGAAGCTTCTGATTCAACATGGAAAACTCCCCTATGCCCCCGGCACATATTGCACGGCGCGGTTAAGCCATTTTTTGTCCGGCCCACCACATTCTCTAATTAGAACATTCGTCGCAATGAGCGGCGATTGCAACAGAAGAAAGTTTTGCAATTAAACAATTGGTTTTAATCAGATTAATTCCAATTCTAGAAAGAGTGGCTCATCGCAATCGATGTCTGATACGAAAATACCATCCCGATTCTGATAGCAACCATGCGGGGATTGGAGACCCTGATAGGCAATAGCCCAGCGCGCAAATCCCGGTCCGAGGCGGGAACGGCGACGCCCCTCTCCTGCTCGGCGATCAATCCGGGCGATTGCGGGGGCTACCCGTCCGATAGGTCGAAGGCGTAATTCCCGCGCGGCTCATCTTGTCGTACAGCGTCTTGCGGGGAACGCGCAGCAATTCCATCGCGCGCCCGACACGGCCGTTCGCGGCTTGAAGCGCCTCACGCAGCAGCATCTCTTCATAGGCACGCACGCGCTCGACCAGCCCCTGCTCCGCCGCTGCCCACATCTCCGGCTCGCTCAGGCCGAGTGCGGCACTGAACGCGAAATTGCGCAACTCGCGCACATTGCCCGGCCAGTCGTGCTCGATAAGGTGACGACGCACCGCATCGGTAATCCGGAAATCGGCTCGTCCGGTCTGCGCCGTGGCCTCGTGGACGAATGCAGAGAACAAGGGTGCGATATCCGCCCGACGCTCGCGCAGTGGCGGCAGCGACAGCCGCACCACGTTGAGACGAAAATAGAGGTCGCGGCGAAATGCTCCCTGCTCGATCAGCATCTCCAGCCCCGGCTTGACCGACGCGATCACGCGCAGGTCGAGTGGGATCGGCCGTTGCTCGCCGAGCGGTTGCACCTCACGCTCCTCGATCACGCGCAGCAGCCGCGACTGCACCGGGAGCGGCATTCCGTCGATATCGTCGAGGAACAGAGTGCCGCGGTTCGATGCCTCAATCCGGCCGGTGCGCGCGAAGCGACCATTGGGCACCGCATCAGCGGCATGGCCGAGCAACTCGATCTCAGCATGCGCCTCGGGCAGCGCCGCGCAACTGACCGCGACGAAGGCGCGCGCGCTGCGGGGCGATCCGCGATGGAGCATCGCCGCGACCAATTCCTTGCCAGTGCCCGTCTCCCCCTCGATCAGCACGTCGATATCGGCGCGCGCGACCTGCGCGATCGTCTCGCGCAGCCGAACCATCGCCGGGCTGTCGCCGATCAGCGGACTCTCGACCCGGGCCGCTACAGCTTCACGCAGGCGGCGATTGTCGAGTACCAGCGCGCGCGCCGCGAGCGCCTTGCTTGCGGACGCGGCGAGGTGCCCGGCGGCAAAGGGCTTGGCGAGGAAGTCGAAAGCGCCATCCTGCAACGCGCGCACCGCCATTGGCACGTCGCCGTGGCCGGTGATCAGGATCACGGGGATTTCGGGATCGATCGTGCGGATGCGCTCGAAGAATTGAAGGCCGTCCATGCCGGGCATGCGGATATCGGTGACAACTGCACCGTCGAAGTCGGGCCGGATCGCGCCCAAGGCCGCCTGCGCGCTGGCGAAGGGACGCACGGCGATCCCCGCCAGCTCGAGCGTCTGGACATTCGCCTCGCGCATCGCCGCATCGTCGTCGACGAACAGGACGAGCGGCTCAGCCATGCGCGGCTTCCGGGAGCGACAGGCGGAACGCCGCGCCGTCCAGCGCCGGGTCGGTGAGGCTCAGCTCTCCGCCAAAGTCGCGCGCGATGTTGCGCGCGATCGGCAGACCGAGGCCTAGGCCTTCGGTGCGGCCGGTGACGAACGGCATGAATAGTTCGTCGGCAATGTCGGGTGGCACGCCGGGTCCGTTGTCCGCAACATCGATCTCGATGCCGTCAGCCGTACGATGGGTGGCGATGCGGATCACCGCGCCCTCCCGTCCCGCGAGCGCGTCGAGCGCGTTCTGGATCAGGTTGATCAATATCTGCTCCAGTCGCACGCGATCGGCGGTGACGTGCAGGCCGACCGGCCCGGTTCGCTCGAGCACCACGCCTTGCGCGCGCACGCGGTCGCCGATCAGCAGCAGTGTCGATTCGATCACCGCATCGACATCGACCGGGCCGGTCTCGGGCGTGCGCCTCCGCGCGAAGTTGCGCAGCTCGGCGGTGATCGTGCCGATCCGCTGGGTCAGCTCGACGATGCGCGACAGGTTGCCTTCGGCACGCGCGGCGTCGCCCCTGGCAAGGAAGCCCTGCGCATTCTCGGCGAAGCCGCGGATCGCGGCGACCGGCTGGTTGATCTCGTGCGCGACGCCCGCGGTGATCTGCCCCAGCGAGCCGAGCCGATTGGCCTGCGCCAGCTCCTCGCGCGCGGCGCGATAGCGTTGGTCGGTGCGCGCCAGCTCGGCGCTTTCGGCGACCAGCCGGGCATTCGCATCGCGCAGTTCCGCGGTGCGCTCGACGACCTGGCCCTCCAGAGCGCGTTGCGCCGCGATCTGGATCAGCCGCCGCTCGCGCGTCCGCCACAGCAGCAGCAGGGCTCCGGCGATCAGCGCGAGCGCGCCCAGCGACACCAGTCGCGCATTGGCGTTGGCGCTGCGCATCGCCGGATCGAGCGGATAGAGCACCCGCAGCTGCGCACCCGCAAGGGGTAGAGCGGTCGATGCGACGCGGCTGCTGTCATCGCCCATCCGTGCAGCGCCGTCCGTGATCGTGAACGGCAGCGGTGTCAGCGGCAGATTGCCATATTGGCGCGTTGCGCGGATCGCGGCGCGGCTGCTTGCGTCGAGCTGGCCGATCGTCGCGAACCGCCAGGCCGGCTCGCTGGTCACGATCACTACGCCATGCCCGTCGGTGACGATCGTCTTGCCCTGCTGACGCGCCCAGGCAGACTGCATCGCTTCGAACTCGATCTTGACGACGATCACACCAAGCGGCCGCGCGGCATCGCCAATGCGGCGCGCAAGGTAGAGACCCGGGCGTCCGCTCACCGTGCCGAGCGCGAACAGTTCGGCGTCGCCATCGCGGATCGCGCCCTGGAAATAGGGGCGGAAGCCGTAATCCTGTCCAACGAAGCTCGCCGGCAGCCGGTAGTTGCTCGCTGCGACCGTGCGCCCCTGCGCGGTCAGGACATAGATCGCCGCGGCGTCGGTGCTGGCGGCGAGCAGTTCGAGCCGCGCGTTGATCCGCTCGACAATCGCTTCGTCACGCGTCTCCAGCATTGCGCGGACATCGGGGTATTCGGCGAGCACCAGCGGCAGCAGCCGGAACTTCTGCAACTCACTTGCGAACAGCCCGGCATTGTCGCGCGCCAGCTGTGCGGCCGTACGATCGGTCGAAGACACCGCCTGTTGCTGGGCGATACGAAAGGCGAGGATCGAGACCACCGCCAGCAGCACCGCGCCAGCAATGGCCAGCAGCACGAGACTCCGGGTCGATCGGGTGACGCCACTCATTTGTGCGGATTACCACACATTCGGGGTGATATATGTGCATATTTCCACATGTTCTTGGCCATTGATCCTCCAGAATATATATTAATTTCAATCCATTAAGCCGATCTTTGAGTTCGGCTTGCGTTGGAAGGATAACCCCGGCGTGCCCTGAGCGGCATGGAATAATCGACGCCGACAGGGCGCGACGGGAGGACTGAATGGCGATCGCACTCGACTATGCGGCGGACCCGCATCCGCGCCGGACGGCGTGGTACGGCCAGCTGTACGTGCAGGTGCTGATCGCGATCGCGGCGGGTGTGGGGATCGGGTATTTCTGGCCGGATGTTGGCGCGTCGCTCAAGCCGTT